>NZ_LMPN02000010.1:0-128812 GCF_001423865.2 Brevibacillus sp. Leaf182
GTTGATAGGTTCGGTGTGGAAGCGCGGTAACGCGTGGAGCTGACGAATACTAATCGGTCGAGGACTTATCCACACACTTAGCAACTGATCATGCAGATCCAGTTTTCAGGGAATAAAAGAAGCCTTCTTGCTGATGACAGCAGGAAGGTTTTTTCGTGTAGATGTAGATAAAGCAGTGGCAGGAAAACTAATACAGATCCGACGGCAAAGAGGGAAGGGGCATCCGGTGATTTCGGTGAAAATGCCTTCGAATAACCGAGGGGAAAGTATCCATATGGTTATCCAAAAAATGTTCGACCAAATAGCGCTCAACAAGTCCATGAGACATCGTTAGCTCTCCCCACCACTCCGTTTCATAGCGACAAAGCATGCTGAGTAAATAAAGCAGCAAGTAATGACTGGCCCATTCGGGAAGAGGTAGAGAAGAAGCAGAACCATTCCAGAAGAAGAGTACGTTCTGATGCAAACGAAATAACGGGTGTTGATCCAGTTCAGGCAGGGAACACTGAGGAAGGGTCAGTTCCTTTTTGTTTTTGTTTTTGTTATTTTCCCAGTTCAGTTTTTCCAAGTTACAAACAGATGGAGCCAACCTGCGAATGTATTGGATAAAGGTCTCAGTTGAATAGGATAGTGGCCCGTCCGTTTTTTCAGGAAAGGTAATGCGAACTAAATTATCCTGACTTATCTCGTCAATTTTTAGCGTTAACCAGTTACGCGGTTTATCCGTAGCAATTCCGTAACTATCGCTGACGCTGGGGATGGATGAAAATAAGTCATGGACAGAATAGCGGTCTTGTAACGGCACAAGCTGGAACGCGTGAGCTAATTGTGCAAAAAACCCTTCCTTTTGTGGACGAACTTCGTCTTCCATTAGCATATAGGCGTTTCGTTTAAGCTTTCGTGTCGTGACACCATGTTGAAGAACACGACTGTTTTGGGGATAATACGGATCACGAGTCAATAACATGGCCTTCAACAAGTGAGAGCAGCCATAAAACAGCAGCAATGGCTGGATGGACAAGTCAGCAACAACGGAAGTGGAATAAAAATGTCTGGCTTGTCTCCATAGATACAGGAAACGCGAGCTTTGTTGAAATGCTAGTCGCTCCGCATGCTCAGCACCCATGTCACGATAGCAGGCAGCCAAATATTTACGTGCAGTTGGTTCTGTCTCAAAATAGCGTAATGTTTTCCAAGCGTTATCCATGTTACCCACCTTTACCAATTTTCGTAATATGGTTAAGTTTCCCTAATTGTTTTTTGATTTATCTGTCTAATAGAATCTATAACCGAACGATATACTCATTTCTTGACAGTAAATTAAGCCGTTTGTTAAACTGTCTTAAACTATTCGCCGAGAGGAGCTTTCAACTGTGCGGGAAGACAAATTTGTTAAAGAGGGCTTAACGTTTGACGATGTATTGCTCATTCCAGCAAAATCTGAAGTTTTGCCAAGGGATGTTGATCTACGAGTACAATTGAGTGAAAATGTGAAGCTGAATATCCCTCTGATCAGTGCTGGTATGGACACCGTAACGGAGTCTGGACTTGCAATCGCCATGGCTCGCCAAGGTGGTATCGGGATTGTTCATAAAAACATGACCATCGAGCAACAAGCAAGCGAAGTAGATCGTGTAAAACGCTCTGAAAGTGGCGTTATTACCAACCCATTCTCTTTGTCCCAAGAACATACTGTCGAAGAAGCGAATGCTCTCATGGGTAAATATCGTATCTCAGGTGTTCCGATTGTCGATGCGAATCAAAAGCTGATCGGAATTCTCACCAACCGCGATCTTCGCTTTGTACATGACTTCTCCATCAAGATCAAAGAGGTTATGACCAAGGAAAACCTGGTGACGGCTCCTGTCGGTACTACACTGCAACAGGCAGAATTGATTTTGCAACAACATAAGATCGAGAAGCTCCCGTTGGTGGATGACAACAACACCCTGCGTGGACTCATTACGATTAAAGATATTGAAAAAGCCATCCAATACCCAAATGCAGCAAAAGATAACCAAGGCCGCTTGCTGTGTGGTGCTGCTGTTGGGGTATCTGCAGACACGTTCGAGCGCACAGCTGCACTGGTACAAGCTGGCGTGGACGTATTGGTGATCGATACCGCTCACGGGCATTCCAAAGGCGTAATTGAAACGGTAAAAGCCGTTCGCAAAGAATACCCAACGCTCACCATCGTCGCGGGGAACGTTGCAACTGGACAAGCTACTCGCGATTTGATCGAAGCTGGGGCATCTGTGGTGAAGGTTGGTATCGGTCCTGGTTCCATTTGTACAACTCGTGTCGTAGCAGGTATCGGTGTTCCGCAAATTACAGCGATCCACGATTGTGCACAGGTAGCGCGAGAGTACAATATTCCAATTATTGCCGACGGCGGCATTAAATACTCCGGTGATTTGCCAAAAGCAATTGGTGCAGGTGCTTCTGTGATCATGATCGGCAGTCTGTTCGCTGGTACAGAAGAAAGTCCGGGTGAATTTGAGATTTTCCAAGGTCGTCGTTTCAAGGTATATCGCGGAATGGGATCGATTGGCGCAATGAAAGCCGGCAGTAAGGACCGTTACTTCCAAGAGAACGCACAAAAGCTCGTTCCGGAAGGGATCGAAGGCCGTGTTCCTTACAAAGGCCCATTGGCGGATGTTACGTATCAGTTGATTGGTGGACTGCGTGCAGGTATGGGATACTGCGGAGCAAAGACCATCGAGGATTTGATTGAAAACTCCCAGTTCGTTCGTATTACCGGCGCTGGCTTGCGTGAGAGCCACCCGCACGATGTACAAATTACAAAAGAATCACCTAACTACTCGATTTCCTAAACGAAAAATAGTATGGAAGACCTACGTCCCCTTTCTTTTAAAAAGAGAGGGGATTTTTACTAGCTACTAACATGTGGAAATAGGAGGAATCTCGCTTCAAGCCACCATGCAAACTATGGTACACTTACAATTGTGTGCTTGTTTCATAAAAAAATAAAATCGACAGAAATAGGAGAGTGAGAGATTACATGAAGCGAAAGACATGGACAAAGCGATTGACAGGTCTGTTCCTTTCTGTCGCTGTTTTTGCTGCAGCAATGGGAGGAACGGTTTCAAAGGTGGAAGCTGCCCCTGTAGCATCTCAAGCGAATTTACAACTGGAAGCGAAGTCTGCCATTCTTGTTGAGGCATCGACGGGAAGGGTTCTCTATAGTAAAGATCCTGACGTAGCACTTCCGGTAGCTAGTATGAGTAAAATCATGTCTGAATACCTGGTTCAGGAAGCCATCAAACAAAAGAAAATTAAATGGGATGATGTTGTCCCGGTTAGTGAGTATGCTTTTTATATCGCGAAAATTTCAGATTCGTCTGGTGTGTATTTGAATTTAGGCGAATCCTTTACGGTTAAACAATTGTACGAAGCGATGGCAATCGTATCGGCCAATGACGCTACTGTACTTTTGGCTGAGAAGATCGCAGGCAGTGAGCCAGCCTTTGTTGAACTGATGAACAAAAAGGCAGCAGAGCTTGGTATGAAAAATACTTCGTTCGTCACTTCTACTGGTTTGCCAGCCAATGAGTTGGGTCCATACTCTGTTCAGACCGAACAAACAGAGAACTTGATGTCTGCTCGTGATTCAGCGATCCTTGCCCGTGCTCTGATTCACGATTTCCCGGATGCGTTGGAGGCTTCCAAAAAACCAATCTTCAGCTTCCGTACAGGTACATCGAATGAGTGGAGCAAGAAAAACTATAACTGGATGCTGCCTAGTCTGATTAGCTATTACCCAGGTGTAGATGGATTAAAAACGGGGCATACAAATGCAGCAGGTTATTGTTTTACAGGTACGGCTGTTCGCGACAACATGCGTTTGATTAGCGTTGTGATGAATGCAAGCACCGAGACAAAGCGTTTTGCTGAGACGAGAAAACTGTTTGACTACGGTTTTGGCAATTTCAAACTCACAAAACAAATGGACAAGAATGTACCAGTCAAAGGATTTGAAACAGCTCCTGTGAAAAACGGTGTAGAGGTAACTGTACCAGTTGTTACAGGCAGCGAAGTAAATATGATCACCAAAACCGGTACAGAAGCAAAATACACACCAACAGTTACCTTCCAAGAGCTAACCGCACCGATTACGCAAGGACAAGTGGTCGGTAAGATCGTTTTGAAGGAAGAAGGTACGAAGGAATCCGATTTCTTGCAGCCTGAAGACGCAGCAAAAGCAGGCGTGGATATCGTAGCAGGACAGGCAGTAGAGGAAGCCAGCTGGATTCGTCTGTTCTTCCGGAGCATCATAGAGTTTTTCAGCAATTTGTTTAGCAGTGGAACAGGAAATTAAATAACTATTGTTTTCCCCTACATCTATCGTTTACAATGGCGGTAACAGGAACCATAACACCGCATAACAGTTTCGGTTCTGACTCATGATGTAGGGGGTATTTGTAATGGTACAAGTAGGAACATCCCGCGTTAAAAGAGGTATGGCTGAAATGCAAAAAGGCGGCGTCATTATGGACGTCGTGAATGCTGAACAAGCAAAAATTGCAGAAGCAGCGGGTGCTGTTGCTGTAATGGCTTTGGAGCGTGTACCGTCTGACATTCGTGCAGCTGGTGGAGTTGCGCGTATGGCTGACCTTAGCATTGTAGAGGAAGTACTGAATGCTGTTTCGATTCCTGTTATGGCGAAAGCTCGTATCGGTCATTTTGTTGAAGCGCGTGTTCTCGAGTCTCTGGGTGTAGATTATCTCGATGAGAGTGAAGTACTCACACCAGCAGATGACTTGTACCATATCAATAAAAAAGAGTTCACTGTACCGTTTGTATGTGGCGCTCGTGATCTGGGTGAAGCTCTCCGCCGTATTGGTGAAGGTGCATCCATGATCCGCACAAAAGGTGAGCCAGGAACCGGAAACATTGTAGAGGCTGTTCGTCATATGCGCACGATGATGTCCCAAATCCGCAAAGTGCAAGCCATGTCCTACGATGAACTGATGGCGGAAGCAAAAAACCTGGGTGCCCCATACGAACTGCTTGAAGAGGTACACAAAACAGGTAAGCTGCCAGTCGTAAACTTCGCAGCAGGTGGAGTAGCAACACCAGCAGATGCTGCCCTGATGATGCAACTGGGCTCCGATGGCGTGTTTGTAGGCTCTGGTATCTTTAAATCAGAGAATCCAGAGAAGTTTGCTCGCGCGATTGTGGAAGCGACCACCCACTACACGGATTACGAACTGATTGCTCGCGTATCCAAAGGCTTGGGAACGGCAATGCCAGGAATCGAAATCTCCAAAATTCGTGAAGCTGATCGCATGCAAGAGCGCGGCTGGTAAGGTGAGTAGCATGAAAATCGGCGTACTCGCTCTACAAGGAGCTGTAGCAGAACATGTGCGACTGCTAGAAGAGGTTGGTGCCACAGCCGTCCCGGTCAAAAAAGTAGAAGAACTGGATGACCTCGACGGGCTGGTCATTCCCGGCGGAGAGAGCACCACGATTAGCAAGCTGATGCACAAGTACGGATTCATGGAGGCGGTTCAAGAGTTCGGTAAGGCGAACAAGCCGATCTTCGGAACTTGCGCAGGAGCGATCCTCCTGGCAAAACAGATTCAAGGACAAGACGATTGCCATTTAGGCTTGATGGAGATCAAAGTCGAGCGGAATGCTTTTGGTCGCCAAAAGGAGAGCTTCGAGGTCTTGATGCCTGTTGCGGGTGTGGCGGCAGATTACCCGGCAGTGTTCATCCGGGCACCGTATATCATGGAAGTGGGAGAGAACGGTCAAGTCTTGGCCAAGCACGAAGACAAGATTGTTGTCGCCCGAAGCGGTCACTATTTGGCAGCAGCCTTCCATCCAGAATTGACGGAAGATACAAGGCTGCACAAATACTTCCTCGACATGGTCAAGGAATACAGAAGCTAGCTGTTATACCGGAAGATCGGCCGTAAAAAGGCGCCGATCTTCTTTTTTTCTGTATAGATGTAGGCGGGCTGCTCTTTACAGAGGTATAGAACCTGTAGTACAGTTAACAATAATAGTATTCATGAATGAGAATGCGATGATGAGAACAAGTACTTCACAAGAGCCAGGCCTAGAGAGTCGGTGGTAGGTGCGAACCGATCCGGTTATGTGAAGGAATCCATCTCGGAGTGGCAAAGGACAACAACTTTGCCCGGAACCGTCCCGTTATGACGGAAGAGTGGGCATATGCATGAAGGATTGCTGCATGTGTCAACGAGGGTGGCAACGCGGGTATACAACACTCGTCCCTTACCAGGGGACGGGTGTTTTTTGTTTTTTTTCAATACGATTCGGAGGGATTTACACATGTTGGACGTAAAAGTATTACGCCAGGATCTAGAAGAAGTAAAACGCCGTTTGGCTCACCGCAATGAAGATATTTCTGCGTTGGATCAATTTGTGGAAGTTGATGAAAAGCGTCGCGAAGTCATCCAAGAAGCAGAAGCACTGAAAAATAAGCGTAACACGGTATCCGAGCAAGTAGCGGTTATGAAACGCAATAAGGAAAATGCAGACCATCTGATCGCTGAAATGAAAGAAGTAAATGAGCGCATCAAGGCTTTGGATGAAGAGCTGCGCCAACTGGATGAGCAGTTGGAGTTCATTTTGCTGAGCCTCCCGAACCTGCCGCATGAGAGCACACCGATCGGTACGACAGAAGACGATAACGTGATTGCCTGGACATGGGGAGAGCCACGTGCATTTGACTTCGAGATTAAGCCTCACTGGGAGCTGGCTAGCCAAGCAGGCATCCTCGATTTTGAAACGGCGGCAAAAGTAACAGGTAGCCGTTTTGTTTTCTATAAAGGCATGGGCGCACGCCTGGAGCGCGCACTGATGAATTTCATGATGGATTTGCACTCGAATGAGCATGGCTATGAAGAAGTGATTCCGCCGTATATCGTCAACCGCACGAGCATGACGGGAACGGGTCAATTGCCTAAGTTCGAAGAGGATGCGTTCAAAATCGAGGGACCAGATTACTTCCTGATTCCAACTGCAGAGGTGCCAGTCACCAATATGCATCGTGATGAGATCATGGATGGAGCGGATCTCCCTCGTTACTACACTGCTTTCAGCGCATGTTTCCGTTCGGAAGCGGGTTCTGCTGGTCGTGATACGCGTGGGTTGATTCGTCAGCATCAATTCAACAAAGTTGAGCTGGTGAAATTCGTGAAACCAGAAGAGTCTTATGACGAGCTCGACAAACTGGTGAAAAACGCTGAAACGGTGCTTCAACTGCTTGGACTGCCATACCGTGTCCTGAGCATGTGCACAGGCGATCTAGGATTTACGGCTGCGAAGAAATTCGACCTGGAAGTTTGGATTCCGAGCGGCGGCACATACCGTGAAATCTCGTCTTGCTCGAACTTTGAAGATTTCCAAGCGCGCCGTGCCAATATTCGTTTCCGTCGTGATACGAAATCGAAGCCGGAATTTGTGCATACATTGAATGGTTCTGGCTTGGCGATTGGACGTACAGTAGCAGCGATCTTGGAGAACTACCAAGAGGCAGACGGAACAATCGTGGTTCCAGAAGTTCTTCGTCCGTACATGGGCGGAGTAGAAAAGATCGCACCGAAGTAATAAGCGAGAGATTTGGAAAGCAGCTCTTGATCCATAACGGGTCAAGGGCTGTTTTATATTGTGTACTAATACAGGTGGGATTTTTCAAAAAACGTGTTGCACTGTACTAATCTCTGTTATATAATAAAAACAAATTTTAAGAATATTGTTTTAATACAGAAATGGAGGAATGGAGAATGGACTGCTATCGGTGTGAAGGAAACGGAGAACAAAATTGCCCAAAATGTGGGGGCGTTGGTCATGATGCCAACGGAGCGGCTTGCCACAATTGCTTGGGAGACGGGCATGTATGCTGCAGCCATTGCAGTGGCAGCGGGTATCAGGAGTAAGAACATTTTTTTTGCTACCACTGTTATATAATAAAAAATATTTTATCAATCTGTACCATAATAACTTTCGATTGAGGGAGGAGGAGCTGTTTTGACTACCGTACCAACGAATCCATATCCGCTGGGGGTTCAGATTTCCGGTGAGATGCACCTCGGTTATCAAGATATCCTGACACCAGAAGCAATCCAATTTGTAATGAAGCTGGAGCAAAAGTTTGGCGAAAGACGCCAGCAATTGTTGGCTAAACGCGTGGAGCGTCAATTGCAAATCGATGCAGGTCAACTGCCCGATTTTCTACAGGAAACAGCGGACATTCGAAAAGGAGATTGGACTGTTGCTCCATTGCCCAAAGATTTGCAAGACAGACGGGTGGAGATTACGGGACCTTCGGGTGACCGGAAAATGGTCATCAATGCGCTGAACTCGGGTGCTCGGCTTTTCATGGCTGATTTTGAGGACGCGAACTCACCGACCTGGGAGAACACCATCCAAGGCCAAATCAACATGAAGGATGCGGTACGCCGCAATATCTCTTACATCAGTCCACAAGGCAGATCATACACCCTCAATGAAAAAACGGCGGTTTTGATCGTGCGTCCTCGTGGCTGGCATCTTGAAGAAAAGCACATCCTCCTCGATCAAAAACCGATCTCCGGCAGCCTGCTTGACTTCGGACTTTACTTTTACCACAACGTAGATGCTCTTATCGCGAATCAGACAGCACCGTATTTCTACTTACCGAAACTGGAGAGCCATTTGGAGGCCCGCCTCTGGAACGACGTCTTCCTTTTCGCGCAGGATGAATTAAATATTCCACGCGGCACGATTCGCGCGACAGTATTGATCGAAACGATTCTCGCTGCTTTTGAGATGGATGAGATTCTGTACGAGTTGCGCGAGCATAGTGCAGGACTGAATTGTGGACGTTGGGATTACATTTTCAGCTATATCAAAAAGCTGCGGAATCAGCCTGATGTCATTACACCGGATCGTGCGCAAGTAACCATGACAGTGCCGTTCATGAAAGCATATACCACGCTGGCCGTGAAGACTTGCCATAAAAGGATGGCGCCCTGCATTGGCGGAATGGCTGCACAAATTCCGGTGAAAAATGACCCGTTACAAAATGCAGAAGCCATTGCCAAAGTGCGCGCTGACAAAGAGCGGGAAGCGTACGATGGACATGATGGGACTTGGGTTGCTCACCCTGGGCTGGTGCCGGTAGCCATGGAAGTATTCGATCGCCTGATGAGAGAGCCGAACCAAATCTGGTACAAACGTGAAGACGTAGACGTATCTGCTAAGCAACTGCTGGCAGTTCCAGAGGGCACGATTACAGAAGCGGGTGTCCGTACGAACATTAGCGTAGGCTTGCAGTACATCGAGGCTTGGTTGCGAGGCTCTGGGGCTGTGCCGATCAACAATCTGATGGAGGATGCGGCTACAGCAGAAATTTCGCGGGCTCAGGTCTGGCAATGGATGCGTCATCGTCACGGAGTCTTGCAGGACGGTAGAAAGGTGACGGAAGGTTTGGTGAAGCAATGGTTGAGTGAGGAGCTGCAAGCGATCAAGCAAGCAATCGGCCAAGAGAGATACGAAAACAGCAAGTATCCGATTGCTGGTGATCTGTTCTTGCAATTGGTAACGACAGAAGATTTCGAAGACTTCCTAACGGTACCGGGTTATCGCTATTTGTAAAAATAAAAAGAGTGGGGGAAATGAAAATGACGAAAGTAAACAAGCAAGAAGCGATTCAACAGGTGGAGCAAAGCTGGCAGGAGGAGCGTTTTCAAGGAATTACACGTCCGTATTCGGCAGAAGATGTTGTTCGTCTGCGCGGTTCCGTACAAATCGAGCATACGCTGGCTCGTCTCGGAGCAGAACGTCTGTGGGGCCTCTTGCATACCGAGCACCATATTAAAGCGTTGGGGGCTTTGACTGGGAATCAAGCGATTCAGCAGGTAAAGGCAGGATTAAAAGCGATTTATTTGAGTGGCTGGCAGGTAGCGGCCGATGCCAATCTGTCTGGTCAGATGTATCCTGATCAAAGCCTCTACCCAGCAAACAGTGTTCCCCAAGTCGTAAAAAGAATTAATCAGGCATTACAACGGGCTGATCAGATCGATCAATCAGAGGGCGGTACAGAGACGAATTGGTTTGCTCCGATCGTAGCGGACGCAGAAGCGGGCTTTGGTGGGCCACTGAACGTCTTCGAATTGATGAAGGGTATGATTGAAGCGGGCGCAGCAGGCGTTCATTTTGAAGACCAACTGGCTTCCGAGAAAAAATGCGGCCATATGGGCGGAAAGGTACTCATTCCGACGCAAGCAGCGGTACGTAATCTGATTTCCGCCCGCTTTGCGGCAGATGTAATGGGAGTTCCGACGATTATCGTGGCACGTACCGATGCCAATGGCGCTTTCTTGATTACCAGCGACATCGACGAGCAGGATAAACCATTCCTGACAGGTGAACGAACAGCAGAAGGGTTCTTCCGTCTACGCGGCGGATTGGATGCAGCGATTGCTCGTGGACTTGCGTACGCTCCGTATGCAGATTTGATCTGGTGCGAGACTTCTGAGCCGAATTTGGAGGAAGCACGCCGTTTTGCCGAAGCGATTCATGCCAAATACCCGGGCAAGCTGTTAGCCTACAATTGCTCGCCTTCTTTCAACTGGAAAAAGAAGCTGGATGAAAAGACGATTGCTCGCTTTCAGGAAGAGATCGGCGAGATGGGCTACAAGTTCCAATTTGTCACGCTTGCTGGCTTCCACTCCCTGAATTACAGCATGTTTGAACTGGCGCGCGGCTATCGTGACCGCGGAATGGCTGCCTACTCGGAATTGCAGCAGGCTGAGTTCGCTAGCGAGGTACATGGTTATACGGCTACTCGTCATCAGCGTGAAGTGGGTACCGGATATTTCGATGAGGTTGCGCAAGTTATCTCGGGCGGCAATTCCTCTACGACTGCACTCAGCGGGTCAACGGAAGAGGAGCAATTTGCTCACAACTAAAGAGGAAAAACGAAGGACGAGGTGGTTCTCTGGTATTCAGAGAGCCACTTTTTGCGTTCACTTCTATTTTTCATAGAGTCTTAATAGCTTTTTAACAACGCATTTATATCAGTTTCATTTTGGTTGTTTACGATTAGATTAGAAAAAACCAAAAGATCAAACACAAATAAAAACGAAAAGGGGCCTTAAAGATGAGAGGGAACCAGTTAAGCTGGAAACGAACCGTTGTTGTCATGACATCTGTTTTTCTGCTTGCGGGATGTGCCACCGAGACGAAATCAGGCACTTCTCTGGATACGTCGCAATTGACCCTGGATCAAATCGTAGAAAAAGCGAAGCAGGAGGGAGAAGTCAACTCCGTGGGTATGCCGGATACGTGGGCAAACTGGGGAGAGACCTGGAGCAATCTCGGAAAGGAATACGGCTTGAAGCATACCGACTCCGACATGTCGAGCGCAGAAGAATTGGCTAAGTTTGAAGCAGAAAAAGAAGACGCCACAGCAGACATCGGTGACGTAGGCATCGCTTTCGGACCGTTGGCCAAGCAAAAAGGGCTGACGCTGCCTTACAAAACCTCCTACTGGAACGACATTCCCGACTGGGCAAAAGATGATGAAGGACATTGGTTGCTAGGCTATACCGGAACACTGGCTTTCATCACAGACAAGACAAAGGTGCAAAATCCTCCCAAGACCTGGGCAGATTTGAAAAACGGAAACTACAAGATCGCAATCGGTGATGTCATGAAAGCGAATCAGGCACAGTTTGCCGTTCTGGCCGCCGCTTATGCGAATGGGGGAGATGAGAAAAATATTCAGCCCGGCATTGACTTTTTCGCTGAGTTGGCAAAAAACAAGCGGCTTAGTACCAGCGATCCGAGTCTTGCCAATCTAGAAAAAGGTGAAATCGAAGTCGCAATCCTGTGGGACTTCAACGCGCTCGGGTATCGGGACAAAATCGATAAAAACCGCTTTGATGTCCTCATCCCGGAGGAAGCATCAGTCAGCAGCGGGTACGCTACGGTTATCAACAAGTACGCCAAGCACCCACACGCTGCCATGCTGGCTCGTGAATACATCCTCTCCGACGCTGGACAGTCCAATTTGGCTCGGGGCTATGCACGACCGATTCGCGCCAACGCCAAGCTGGATGAATCCGCTAAAGCCATGCTGCTCCCCGATGAAATGTATAAAAACGCACGTCCGGTGGGCGATTTGACTGCTTGGGAAGAGACAGCTAAAAAATTGCCGCAGCTATGGCAAGAGAAGGTGTTAATCCATGTGCGCTAGCAAGCTCGCGATGATTGTGCTCGACGGATTGAGATTTGACACAGCTATCTCGCACATGGGGTACCTGCATCACCTGGTCGAATACGGCATTGCAGCCCGCTTTCAGGTACGATCGGAATTGCCCAGTCTCTCTCGTCCTTTGTATGAGGTTCTTTTAACGGGAACCCCTGTTTGGAAAAACGGCATTTCCAGCAATCAGACGGTTCGGCTTTCGCATCAGGAGAGTCTCTTTCACCTGACGCGGAAAAACGGGATGTCCAACGCTGCTGCGGCTTATGGCTGGGTAAGCGAGCTTTATAACAAGGCCCCATTCAATCCGTTTCACGACCGAATCCAATTGAACACCGACAAGCCGATCCAAAACGGGATGTTCTACTGGGAGGATCACTATCCGGATACACACTTGTTTGCTGACGCCAACTTTTTGTTGAATGGTTACAATCCGGATTTTCTTTACGTCCACTCCATGAACATCGACGATGATGGCCACAAGCATACGGCCGATTCCGCACACTATCGAAATCGCGTTCTGGCGGCAGATTCGATACTGGCAAATGTACTTCCAGCGTGGATTGATGCGGGTTATCAAATCATCGTGACAGCGGATCACGGGATGACAGCCGATGGAAATCATGGCGGCACTTCTAGCGCTGACCGGGACGTCCCCCTGTTTGTCATCAGCAACCTGATCTCTCCGGGTATTCGCGAGGAGGCAATCCCGCAATTGCAGGTGGCTCCGCTTGCCTGCCATTTGCTCGGGATCTCCCCCTCGAAAGAGATGCAGCCATTGAACGTATGAGGGCTGAGTAAGACGTCTCCCTAAGGGGGCGTCTTTTCCTCTAAGAAAGGAGCTTTTGCATGAAACGATTTGTCAGTATGTTTTGGATAACGACGATTCCGTTCTTTGCAATGATCGCTCTGTTTCTTCTCGTCCCGTTGCTTTCCATGATTGGAGGGAGCTTTCAGGCCGAGGGAGGCGGCGGTTTTACCATGAGTCACTATCGTGAAATTTTTTCAAATCCATATTACTTGCAGGCTTTTGAGAACAGCGTGCTCATCTCGTTCCTGTCTGCTCTCATTGGAATCGTCGTTGCTGTTTTCGCTGCCTATGCGATTACCCGTTTCCCACAGTCTCTGCAACAGCGAGTGCTTGTCATTACCAATCTAACCTCCAATTTTGCAGGGATTCCGCTCGCTTTTGCCTTCATTGTCCTGTTGGGAAACAGTGGATTGTTTGTTTTGCTCGCGAAGCAACTGGGGATTGATTTTGGACAGTCCTTTACTCTGTATTCGTGGAGCGGCTTGACGCTTGTCTATATTTATTTTCAACTGCCCCTGGCGGTAATGCTTTTGTATCCCCTGTACAACGCCATTCAGAAGCAATGGATGGAAGCGGCCGAGCTGCTTGGGGCAAGTCCATGGAAGTTTTGGCTGAGAATCGGTTTTCCGGTACTGCTTCCAGGCATCGTCGGTACATTCAGCATTCTGTTTGCCAATGCAATGGGTGCCTACGCTTCTGCCTACGCGCTCACCGGGAGCAACTACAATCTGGTGCCCATTCGGATTGGTGCGCTAGTATCTGGCGACATTTTTGCCAGACCCGAGCTGGGTAGCGCACTCGCTGTACTACTTGGCCTGACGCTTGCCGCCGCCCTGCTCGTGAACGAGTGGCTGACGCGGAAGATTCGGAGGGATTTGTCTTGAAGCGGATCAGTTTGCCATCCTTGTCGTTTGCGTTGGTCATGCTGTATTTGTTTTTGCCTGTAGCGGCTACCATCCTGTACTCATTGGCAACCGAGTGGAACAGCACGGTTTTGCCGGAAGGACTCACAGGAAAATGGTTCGCGGAGCTGTATGCTGATCCCCGATTCTTGCAGGCATTCGGGCGTTCTTTTCTGCTCAGCTTTCTGACGACTGTCGTTGCCGTCGTCGTTATTGTTCCTGCTGTATTCTCCATTATCGTCTACGCTCCCCGGATGGAGAGGCTGGTTCAGATTTTGGTGATGCTGACCTATGCCGTTCCGGGTGTCATTATGGCGGTCGGATTGATCCGTACTTATTCAGGAAATGGGATTCCAATGGTCATCATCACAGCCGGGGCGTATCTGGTCGGATTGCTTCCGTATCTTTATCAGGGAACGCGCAACAGCTTGCTTGCCATGCAGGCACGTTCGTTGATGGAGGCAGCCGAGCTACTGGGTGCGAGCCACTGGCAGGCATTCGTACGGATTATCGTTCCGAATATCATGTCTGGAATTTTCGTGTCCTCGCTCTTGTCGTTCTCTATTTTGTTCGGTGAATTCGTATTGATTAACATCCTGGTGGGAGGAAGATACGAAACCCTGCAGATGTATCTGTACGCCAAGCTATCGTCAAGTGGACATGTCGCCAGCGCGATTACGGTCACTTATTTTGTCCTGATGGCTATTATCACTGGCCTGGTTGTAAAATTCACGCGCCGAAGCTTCGCACGCAAGGAGGTCCCCTGATGAGTTACGTCCAAATCGAACACTTGTCCAAAACCTTTCACGGTCAACATGTGCTGCAGCAACTCGATCTTGCAATTGAAAAAGGCGAGCTGGTTACCTTACTTGGTCCTAGCGGATGTGGCAAAAGCACGCTGTTACGCATTCTCAGTGGTTTGACGGCTCCTGATACGGGCACGATCTTCATTGACGGAAAAGATGTGACGGACGTGTCGCCAAAAGACAGGCAGATCGGCATGGTGTTCCAATCGTATGCGCTTTTCCCCAATCTTACGGTCAGTCAAAACATTGCCTTTGGTCTGGAAATGAACAAAATCTCCAAAACGGAGATTCGGCTGCGTGTCCAGGAAATGATTGAGCTGGTGGGATTGGTGGGAAAGGAGCAGGCTTACCCACGTGAATTGTCTGGCGGTCAGCAGCAGCGTGTGGCACTCGCCCGTTCTCTGGTCACAAGGCCAAAAGTGCTTTTGCTCGATGAGCCGCTTAGTGCGCTTGATGCCCAGATTCGAAAAAATTTGCAAAAGCAGCTACGTACCATCCAACGTGAATTAAACATGACGACTGTGCTGGTGACTCACGATCAGGAAGAAGCCATGGCTGTCAGTGACCGCATCTACATCATGAATGGTGGACGGATCGTTCAGCACGGCAGTCCTAAAGAGATTTACACGCAACCTCGTTCTGAATTTGTTGCTCGCTTCATTGGCAATTACAACGTGCTGACTGCCGAGCAGCTTAACCGAATCACGCCAAAACTGTCTCATCCGGCAGTTGAACGTTTCGCAATCCGTCCTGAGACGTTTCGCGAACAGCCTCTGGATGGGGAGGACATCTGTTTGACCGGGAATATCGCTCAGGTAACCATGCTCGGCAACATTACCCGTTACGAGCTGAACATTGGCGATGTTCCTGTACTGGTGGACACTCTTCACCTGTCCTTCGAGCAGGAGCAGATAGGCACAACAAAAACATTGTATGTAAGTCCCAAGGATGTGATTCCGCTTTATGACACTATTGCCTGAAGAACGACAGCAAGTGATTCTCGATGAATTGAACCGCTACGGTAAAATTCAGGTGATGAGTCTGGCAAAAACCCTGGCAGTAACACCGGAGACAATACGACGTGATCTGGACCAGTTGGAACAGCAACGTTTGTTAAAGCGAGTGTACGGAGGAGCCATCCCTTATCATTTGGCGAAACGCGAGCCGCACTTTGAAAAGAAACAGGCGATCCAACAGACCGCAAAAACGAAAATCGGGCAAATCGCGGCAGAACTTTTGTCTGACGGGGATACCATCGCGCTCGATGTCGGGACGACAACACTGGAATTGGCACGTGCTATAAAGGGACTCAACCAATTAACGATTGTAACGAATTCGCTTCCCGCTGCTTCTTTACTAAACGAGCTGTTGGAAGCCAATCAATTCAACGGTCAGGTCATTATGCTGGGGGGGCTGACTCATCCGGCCCAGAAATCGGTTGCCGGGGCGTTTACCTGTGAGCTACTCTCTCGTTTTCATTTTGATAAAGCTTTTATTTCCTGTGGAGGAATGACGGCTGATGGCTTCACCGACTATGACATGGAAGAAACGCTGTGCTCGACCATGATGGTACAGCGGGCGGAGCAAGTCTATGTATTAGGAGATACATCGAAGATCGGCCAAACGCAATTTTTTCGTATTTGCGGCTGGCAGGATGTCAGCGCGGTTGTTTGTGACCAGCCGATGCCGGATGAATGGCTATCGTCTGGCATGCAAACTACCTGGATAAGCGAACATCCGGAAAGGAGAGACTTCACATGCTGATCGACTATCATCTTCATCTGGAAGAAGGGCCTTTTTCATTGCGTTGGCTCGACCGTACTAATGTGGCCCTCGACCACTTTTATCCGTTGACTGAACCTCGACATACCCGTGCTTGGCTGCTGAATAGTCTTGCGCGATTAAATAACCGCATGTCATTGGGGGCATACGACCCGTCCTGGATCGATCTGTATTTACGTGAAGCGTTAAACAAAGGCTTGAAGGAAGTGGGAATTGTCGATCATTTATACCGCTTTCGTGAAGCGCGTCCCTACTTTGAACGGTATATGGAGCTGGGCGACACCGAATTGGGGCGCTTGCAGCGAACGTGGCTTGATCAAGTATGCACCGAGAGCCTTAGTGACTTTTGTGTCGCCATTGAGGCAGCAAAGCAGCGTTGGTCGGCAAGCGGCGTGGAGTTGCGGTTGGGGCTTGAAGCGGATTACTTTATTGGCGGGGAAGCAGAATTGGAGGGCTTGCTCGCAGGCGCTTCATGGGATTATGTGATCGGCTCCGTTCATTTTTTGCAAGGATGGGGCTTTGACAATCCCGAGACTCGTCAATTGTTTGAGCAACATGACCTAAAACAGTTATACGCGGACTTTTTCCACACGGTTGAGTCCATGATCAGGAGCAACTTGTTTGATTTTGTTGCCCATCTGGACAATCTGAAAGTGTTCTCCTATCGCCCAGAGGAATCGGAGCTTGTCCCCTATTACCACCGAATCGCAACTGCTTTGAAAGAAACGGATACAGCGACCGAAATCAATGCGGGCCTGTACTACCGCTATCCCGTTCAGGAAATGTGCCCCAGTCCTGCTTTCCTCGACGTTTTGGTGGCGCATGGTGTTCCACTGACACTTTCGTCCGACGCCCACTTTCCCGACGATATTGGGAGATACGTGGCACAGAATCTGGAAAACCTCTATTCATTGGGGGTAACGGAGATTGCTACTTTTTCCAGTCGTCAACGGATTATGAAGCCAATCTGTGATTTTGAGCAAAATATTATTTGAGATGCAAAAAACCTTGGGATGCCAAGGTTTTTTTGTTATCTACACATCCGACTTGTATTTGCCCAAAAATGGATAAACACATATAATAA
This sequence comes from Brevibacillus sp. Leaf182, assembly GCF_001423865.2. Lineage (NCBI taxonomy): Bacteria > Bacillati > Bacillota > Bacilli > Caryophanales > Paenibacillaceae > Brevibacillus > Brevibacillus sp. Leaf182. Next base: position 17,630 of record NZ_LMPN02000010.1, read on the forward strand.
GAAAGTAGGTGTGATCATACTTGTCCCCGTAGCTCAGCAGGATAGAGCAACGGTTTCCTAAACTGTAGGTCGGAGGTTCGAATCCTCTCGGGGACGCCATAAAAAGCAAAAAACCTTGATACATCGAGGTTTTTTGCTTTTTATCTTTTGACTTTGAAATGAATGAAGAATATTAAAATTGTGTGATAAAAACATGAGAAGGTTTATTCTTTTGTTAAAGTATAGGAGAGTTTAATTGCTTCACAATACGAAGGCGTGTTTATGACAGACTAAAAATGTAGGTATATAAATTACCGTGTAGGGTAAGTATCTACAACTAAAAAATGGAAAATCCACAAAAAAGTAAAGGCGTGATCATTATGTCTTTTAATAATGTGCAGTCTTGGATAATTACTGTTTGTTTCGTGGTAATAGCGTTCAGTTCAGCTTATATAGCAATCAGAATAGATAAGATAATTGAGCGCTTGGCAACTATTGCTGAATTTATTAGTATTACAGGAGGTAGTTAAGTTGACGGAAGAATTAAACTCTTCCTATAAGGATAGTCAGTCGATTTACTAGAATTACCATTGTTATAACTTAACTTGAAACAATATAGATTACAGCCGCCACCTTACTTATAGAAAGGCAGGGCTTATTTGCAGTTCAGTTTGGGGCACTTGTTGGAGAATCATAAGATGTTGGGAGTCGGAGGTTTAAATCCTCTCGGAGACTCCATATAAGAAAAAGCCTTGGCGTATCAAGGTTTTTTCTTTTTTTGTTGAGATGTGTAGCATGCTTGAAATGTATAACGTATATCAAATAACGAACGAAATAAGGGGGATTTCTTTTGAAAAAAGTGATTGTAGGATGTATGGCTATGGTCTTCGCTATTTTCTTCAGTGGTTGTAGCTCGGATGCGGTTGTACAAAATCAGACAGTCTCGCCACCTGCAAAAGAAGTAACGAACACTGGCACAGAACCGAAACAATCGGTCGACAACTCTACAAGCTATAACCAAATCGCAAGCTATATGCAAGAAGAGAGCAAAAAAGCTTTCTCCCCCTACTATGAGCTGCTGGAGTTTACCCTGTCGGATTATGAAGAGAAAACAGTGGACGGAAAAGTGGAAGCGACATTCGGATATCAAGTGAAGTACAAAAACTTTGAGAAAGACCCTGACACCGTGGACTACATCAAAGCGGCAAAAGAAAAGAACGACCCCAACTACCAACAGTTGTATGATGAATATTTGCAGCCCAAGGAAATGAGTTTTCATTTGAAAGCCGTAGTTGAAGATGCGGACTCCATAACGCTTTACACCAATGTGAGTCCAAAAGGAATCCAATGGGAAAAGGCAGTCATGTCTGATTTCATCCTGAAGAAATAATAAAGATAACAAACACAAAAGGAACGTTCACTTTAAATAGGAGTGGACGTTCTTTGTTTAAGATAATTTGGAGAGGCGTCTCGCATGTAAATAGCAAATTCTAAGAATCACTATACTACTAATAAATCCAGTGATCGTAATGATTGTATGGTATTCATGGTAGCCTTTTATTAAGGATTCAACCATTGAAAAGCCCCAAAGAAAAGAAGGGATAACAAGGAAGTAAAACAATCGAGTGTTAGCTGAAAGTTTAACATAGAGCAGGACTACAATTGTGGAGACGAGTAATGTTAGAACCATATTTTGCATTTCATCCGAAGAAATGGACATAGGAATATCACTGGAAAGTAGCATCTTGTAGAGCCAAAGAATCATGAACCAAATAGCAATGGCACCGTTAGCACAAAAGATAAAAAGTTTTTTCATGTTTTCCCCTTAGATAGACATGTCATGAGAAATTACGTCTGCTACTCGGAATTTACGCCAATTTGGTAGGAAGGACCGCGTACTCACGCGGTCTTATTCATTTTTCTCACACCAGTACTCGTACTCGTTGTCGATCCAATCTTTTATATGATCGTAATTCTCCCAAGTATCTTCCACGTGATACACACTTGGCTCGCAATCAAACGCTTCTAGATAATGATAGCGATACTCCCCCGTATCGAAATCGAAGTAAAACATCGCGAACTGGTTTCCTTCTTCATTCAGCATGTCTTTTGCAAATACTCCACCCGTCTTCTCATAAACTTCAGGACCCGTAATCTTCCTTTGTTTAAAATCAGCAATCAGGTTTTCGAAACTCTTTTGAAAATCCCCGCTAACCATATCATTTTCAATCAACCAGCCGATGAAAAAGCCTGTATGTACGTATGCCTGTTTTTGCGGAAGATCCTCCTCAAAGTTTTCGTAATGATATTTCGCTTTATCGTATACCGTTGTCACTAGTGAATCCTCTCTTTCAATTTTCCTATTTTCCAAAAATTATACAGGAAAGATATAATCGTAAAAAGCCAAAAGAGGGTGAAGAAGGAAGGGTAGGAATTTTGTAGCATTGCCATGATGTGAAGTGGTAGTATTTAACTGTTATATAGAGAGAACCATTGGTTGGTTCCATAGAGGGGTCATATTTCATGCGGAAATTGCTTGCCTATTTTCTTAGCGTTGTCATGATTAGTCTGGTAATCCTTCCTGTAGAGTCTGCGTCATCTCGAGGCTCAAGTTCATCTAGCTCCAGTAGTTCTGGCAGAAGCTCAGGTTCGTCTAGTACAAGCTCATATTCGTCCGGCAAAAGTTCAGGATCATCGAGTACAAGCTCATATTCGTCGGGCAGAAGCTCAGGATCATCGAGTATAGGCTCATCCTCCTCAAGCAAAAGCTCAGGCTCGTCCAGCAGAAGCTCATATTCTTCTGGAAAAAGCTCAGGCTCATCCAGCAAAAGTTCAAGCTCCACGATCAAAAGCGCAAAACCGTCAAGCGGTTTTAAATCATCCAAGCCGGTTAAAATCAAAAAGCATGACGATGACGACGATGATGAAGAAAACGTGGAAGAAGAGGCTAGCCAAGAAGAGGAAACGACCGAAGAAGCCGTAGCGGAAGAGGAAAGAATCAAGCGGAACGAACTCTTAATACAAATCGATGGTGGTATTGGACCATACCATTTACAACCGAATCAATTTTATCATACGACCATATGGGGTGACCCAACTTATAATGGTTCTCTATACTTTACCGTACATAATAACGGGCAGTTAGAAGAGGTAGGTGAGACTGAGTTAGGTGGGGCAACAGTATTCAACATCCCATACAATTTCGATCCAACACCATTTGAAAAAGAGTATTATCTTCATAGCTTACCAACCAATCAAATCTATCTGACATCCTTTCAATATCAGGATATTTACTTATTTTTACGCTCGGATGGCACCATTCAATGGCTCCCTAAATATGAAGCCTTAGAGAAAAACCTCCCCATCATCGATGCAGAAGAGGTACTGCTGTCAGAGCAGACACTGGAAATGCATAGCAACGAAATGGCCTTGCATAATTTCCCGAAAAACAAAGTGTATCGGAAGAATATCAATAGGATTCCGAGGTATTTTCTGTTCAATAATGAAGAAAATGTTCAGTTAGTAGGGAAAAATGAAAGTAAGAACTATGAAGTTTTGGAATATGACCAAATGATTGATCCGACTTCTCCTGATCTTATGGGAGAGATCAAAGAAAAAATCCAGGATTCAGGTGTCCCGACAGGATACATATACCAAATGACAGTAAACAATGCCCCGCGGAATTTTATCTACTATGGAAGCGGCTCGGTTGGGTTTGTAAAGAACCTGTCGTCTGTTAAAGAAAATTATAAGGTTCGTGATTTTGAACAGGTTGTCCAAAAGATGCGGGAAGAAAAAAAGGAGGAAGAGAAAAGGCAATCGATCTGGAAGCTGTATTTGATTACAGCCGGTACAATTATGCTCGGTATTTTTCCTTTATCTTATTGGTTTATGAATAGAAAAAGAAAAAAGAAGAAGCAAGCCCCTAACAAGATCATTACGAAAAATACGAAAAGTACGAGAAAGAAAAAGAATGTAGTGCCTGTAAAGCCTGTAAAGCCAGAAAGAACACCGATTCAACAGCCCCTACCGAAAAAGAAAGAAATAAGAGTAGAAGAAAAAAAGAAGTATGACGGCGGATTGTTTCAGCAATTTGAAGCCGCAAACAAAAAAGAACAGCCAAAAAGCTCTGGAAGCGGGCTGTTTGATCAATTTAATTCCTCCAAATAGAAACCAGTAAAAAGCAAAACCCGTTTTCAGGCTAGCTGGAGACGGGTTATTCATTCCACTCTATAGCGTATACTCACTTAAAATAAACTGCGGGGCTAACAAATACTCGACGGGATATATATCATTTCTTCTTGTTAGTAACGCCTTCACTAACCCAAGTTGATACTCTCCCGTTACTTCCATGATCAAGAATGCATCCTGCTTCTCATTCAGAGGATAAATCACATTGCTCGAATCAAACACTTTGTGATCCATATCTAATGTAGCCAGGTGATAAGGTTGGCCTTTCCACTCTGTGCGATAAACCACAAACGCCTTATTTTCTAACAAGTGAACCAGCTTGTCTTTGGATAAATTCAGTTCAATTCCTGTCATATAGCCCTGCTCATCGAGATCGTTCTTGTACTCCTCATCGATCTCATCGCCAACCGCCTTCTTATACGTTTTCGTGGATAACTGCATGTCATCCAACAGCTTTCCCCTGTTGAAATCAACGACTAACGGGATGTGCAACAAGGAAGGATCGACATAACGGCTAATATGGTTATTCTTCTCCTTTTGATAATCTATGATTTCCTTATCGGGTTGCTGCAAATAACTATAGCCCATGTTGCAGTAAGCATCACATGTAATAATCATGAGGCTTTCCTCTCTTTCTTTGAGAACTTGAAGAATGGTCAGAATTTTTCGGGTATGATAGAATGGTTTACCAACAAATGTGAATCGGAGGGAGTATGTCGGATGCAAAATGATAAGCGAATCAAATTCATTAACCCTGAAACAATGCCACCTACGTTTGGCTACACTCATGCGGTGGAGGTTCGGAACGCACGGACGATTTATGTATCGGGCCAGGTGGCTCTCAACAGGGAAGGCCAAGTGGTCGGCACAGGCGACTTAGCGGCACAGACAAAACAAGTCTTTGACAATATCCAATTCGCGTTAGAAGCGTCAGGGGTCAGCTTTGATGATGTAGTGAAATTGACTTTTTTCGTGACCGACATCTCCAAGATGCACATTGTCCGTGAAATTCGAGATCAGTACGTGAATACAGAAACGCCGCCAGCGAGTTCTGCCGTTGAAGTGAGCAAGCTCATCAGGGACGAGCTGTTGATTGAGATTGAGGCCATCGCCGTTGCAGATATATAGTTGTCGCATCCCCCTTCTGTTCGATTATTCATCGTTCAGAAGGGTTTTTTTGTGCTCTTTTGGGAAGATTATGGAGCGAGATAAGCGGATCGGCAATGGTACGTGTCGGCTCTAAATCTTTTGCTATTGGAGTTGGTTGCATGAATTATATCATCGCAGGTATAGGTTTGATCACGGTATTTTTGCTTGCTTGGCTGGCAAGTAGCAATAAAAAGCACATTCGGTATCGTCCTATCCTCATTATGATTCTGATTCAGATCGTGTTTGGCTTGCTGTTGTTGCGAACCAATATTGGACTCATTTTAATATCTGGCATTGCCAGCAGTTTTTCTGTACTCCTGGGGTATGCTTACGAAGGGATTAATTTTGTTTTCGGTGGCATTGCGAATCCGGGTGCGTCACCATTTTTCTTACAAGTGTTGCTGCCTATTGTATTCGTATCCGCACTGATCGGCATCCTGCAGTACACGAGAATCCTCCCATTATTTATTCGGTATGTAGGACTCGTATTGAGCAAAGTGAATGGCTTGGGAAAATTGGAGTCGTATAATGCGATTGCTTCGGCGATCGTCGGGCAGTCCGAAGTGTTTATTACCGTAAAAAAACAGCTCGGTGCCATACCCGAAAACAGGCTGTACACACTGTGCGCCTCTGCGATGTCCACCGTGTCTATGTCGATCGTGGGTTCCTTCATGACCATGCTCAAACCGGAGTATGTAGTAGCTGCACTGGTACTCAACTTATTTGGTGGATTTATCATTGCTTCCATTATTACGCCGTATGAAGTGAAGCCGGAAGATGACTTGCTCGATCAAGAAAAAGAAGAGAGACAGGCCTTCTTTGAAATGCTCGGGGAGTATATTCTGGATGGATTTAAAGTAGCCGTGGTCGTTGCCGCGATGCTGCTCGGATTTATTGCACTCATTGCGATGGTGAATGGGTTATTCAGTGCGGTATTCGGTATCTCGTTCCAAGCGTTGTTAGGGTATGTCTTTGCGCCCCTCGCCTTTCTTATGGGAATTCCTTGGCATGAAGCTGTACAAGCAGGAAGTATCATGGCTACTAAAATAGTGGCGAATGAGTTTGTCGCCATCCTCGACTTTACGAAGATTCAAGGTCAGTTAAGTGAAAGAACCGTCGCCATCGTGTCTGTGTTTTTAATCTCGTTTGCGAACTTTGGCTCCATCGGGACGATTGTTGGAGCGGTAAAAGGCTTGAATGAAAGGCAAGGAAATGTCGTCGCCCGGTTTGGACTGAAGCTGTTGTATGGGGCAACGCTCGTCAGCATTTTGTCAGGAATTATCATCAGCATTGTGGTGTGAAGGGGACCCTTTTTGGGGTCTTTTTTATTAGGTTCGGTTTCGTAACCAAATGATGGGAAGTTGCGTCTATCAATTGAGATATTCGTCTTTGTTTCTCGGATCGTATCCTTCATCAAAGGAATGGGAATCACGGTTGTTACGCTCTATGAGGACTCTCTGCTTCCGGCGCTTGGCAATCCAATCGATGATGGCTCCAATCAGCAAAAGACCTCCGAAAATAAGTACGACGAGTAACCAGAGTGGCATTCAACCAACACCTCACTTTTACTAAAAGATACGTCTTACCAGTGGCGAAGTTGCGATGAAACCATTCAAGAGGAAGAAAAGGAGCGAAGTCGGATGAGAAAATGGGTATGTATGACCGTAATGGTAGGCTTGATTGTGGGAGGCTGTTCACCTGACACGAGCGTATCCACAGATTCTAAGCAACAGCCTGTTACCGAGCAGCAGCAAGAGCCGGGAAATAGCGGGGGGGACCAAAAGCAAGAGAAGCAAACCGCTACCGTACATCAAATTATTCTGGATGAGCAGTTTTTGAAGCTGCTCGCCAAAAACGAGATCAGTGGGTTTAATATCCATATCGGGATGAAGCGGGAAGAGGTTTCTGCGCTATACGGCAAGGTAACGAAACAGGATTATTGGGATGGCGGACGCTATGAAGTTTTTGAGAAGCTAGAGAGTGCGCTCATTTATTTTGATGGGCAAGATCGCGTGTATGGAATTGATTTGGCCGGTCTTCATCTCAATGAAACGAATCTGGACTCTATTCGTAAAAATCTGGGGGCGCCTGTCAGTGAAGAGAAGAGCATGGTCGATCAGGATTATGTCATGTTTTTTGAAGCGGGAGATAACTCCGTATTTATTAGTGCAAAGGACGAACAGTCACCAGCAGACAAAATAAGAATCATCAATAAAAAAATGATCGAGGAATCGCCGCAGAAAGAATAAAAAAAGCCAAGTCAGAAGGCTCTCAAATGGGACCTTCAGGCTTGGCTTTTATATGTGTAACAATAGAATTACTCAACCGATCTTTTTCCAAACAGGATAGCGTCCAGCGCGAACTTGGAGCTGCCGCTGATACCAAGAGCAACCAACATCGCAAGCAAGGCCAGATCCAATTCATAACCAGCTCCACCTTCACCGCCCAGGAAGCCGGCAGCGAGCTTGGCTTTAAAGATCGCACCAAGCATGACAACAGACAACGCACCTGCGAACACGCGAGTACCCAGACCGAGAATCAAGGCAATACCACCTACTACCTCCAAGAAGGCTACGAGATAAGCAATGAATGCAGGGAGTCCCATGGTCCCGAAGAAACCAGCGACATTCTCCAGCCCCATTTGAAATTTAGCCACTCCGTGAATGGCAAAAGTAAGTCCAGCAATCACACGAAGAATAAGTGCGCTCCATTCAAAACGATTAGACATGTATGAATCCCTCCGAAAATTTAAATGCGTAACAAAGTTACTTTTCGTTAGTAAGTATACAATAATAAATTCCTAAGTCAAGTGATTCAATAAAATCCCAACAGTTGGCAAGTGTAATTTTCAAGGTCGATTCACATCATTGGTTTTGATGGATTGAACAAAGAGCGGTATACTGGAGGGAGAATGAGGTGATACCTATGAAACAGTCTACCCTCTGTCCAAAGTTCGAAAAAGGTATGCAGTTGTTGGGGAAGCGATGGACAGGTCTAATCCTATACCAGTTGTTGTCGGGACCACAGCGATTCTGTGCATTGGAAGGGGCCCTGCCAGTAAGCGGAAGGCTACTTTCTGAGCGTTTGAAGGATTTGGAGAAGGAAGGACTCGTGCATCGGCAGGTGTTTACTGATTCTGCTCCTGTCCGCGTAGAGTATTCCTTAACGGAGATGGGGAAAGCTCTGACTCCAGTGCTCAAAGGAATTGAGTCTTGGTCGCAGAGCTGGATCGAGTTGAATGCAGACGAAATGGCTAAAGACATCGAAGAATAACACAGCCTATATAAAAAAAGCATCAGGAGAGTATGCCTGACGCTTGCCACGATGAAAACCCCTGGAGACAGGGGTTTTTCTGTTATTCGTTAATCTTCAAATCCTCAAGAAGGGTCTTCGTTCTTTTCTTGCAAAGCCTTCCACTTTAAAAATTCAATATGGCGCTTGACCTCAACCAGCTCGTCCTCTGTCAGGCCATCGACATCTAGGAAGGTCGCCGGTGTTTCCCGGACAGAACCGCGTTTCCAAGATGGTTCATCCGTGCGCCCGTGGAGAAAATCGGTGGATACTTCAAATAAATCTGCGACTTTGGAAATCAGATGAAAATCGACGCCTTTCTTTTCGCCTGACTCGATTCGCGAAAGTACCGTATTATGTATACCCAGCTTTTCAGCTAATTGAAGTTGTGACCATTGTTTTTGTTCGCGTAGCCATTTTATTCGTTGACCAACTATGGACATCGTGAGACCACCTTTATCGTTTTGGCAATTCCATTCTAACAATTTTCCAAAACGGAAAAAACAAGATTGCTAATATGACAAAATCTGTATTGACTTTGCTAAAATTGAAAGGATATGATGTAACTATAAATATTTGCCATTTTTGCAAATCAGGAGGGGATAACTGGTGGAACGACTCAACCTCCCGTTTATCGCGCAACGACGTAATGAGTGCAAGCTGACCTTGCAAGAAATGGCGGAAGCACTCGGATTTCGAAATGCTTCGACATACTTGAAGTACGAGAAGGGAGAATATGACTTCAAGGCTAATCATCTGCCAGTGTTAGCGAAAAAACTCCGGTGTAACATGCTTGATCTTTTTATCAGGATGATTTGCTGATTTAGCAAAAGGGGTGGGGGGCTTGAATGCTTGGGAGGCAAATAGAAGGCAACTGGAAATCTGGAGAAAAACTGTCGCTTACGAAATTGAAATGATGGCGCCACAGAGTATGCCAGCTTGCGAGGGATTTCTCGAGCGCTTGGTCATGTTTGAAAAGGAGTTGGAAAACAACGCGCGATGCCCATATAGTACGACACATGATGGGAATGATGCCGGGTCGCGTCCGTTGCCCATTCAGGAAACAGAAAAAAGCCCGGTACGGACTTCACCGTGACCGGGCATTCTTTGTATGTTACAGCTTGCTGATTTCTTCTTTTAACAGCTCTGAATGGGTTCCGAAGACGACTTGCACGCTTCCTTGACCCAGTCGCATAACACCTGCTGCACCGAGGTCCTTCAAGGCTTTGTCGTTGACCTTCTTGTCATCCTTCAAGACGAGACGCAAACGAGTGATGCAAGCGTCTACGCTAACGATATTTTCTTTTCCACCAATATGAGTGAGTACTTGAATGGCTTTATCCTGCATCGAATTGTTCCTTCCCGTAGTTGTAGCTGTCATATCCTCGTCATCTTCGCGTCCTGGCGTCTTGAGGTTCAGCTTCACGATTAGGAAACGGAACAGGGCGTAGTAGACCACGGCGAATGCCAGACCAATCGGGATGATCATCCAAGCATTCGTAGAGAGGTGGTAGTTGATGCCGTAGTCGATCAGACCCGCTGAGAATCCAAAGCCGTGCTTGATACCCAGAGAGGTTACGATATATCCGGACACACCCGTCAATATCGCGTGAACAAAATACAGGAGTGGAGCAGCGAACATGAACGCAAATTCAACTACCTCAGTAATCCCGGTCAGGAACGAAGCGAGAGCTGCACCAATAAACATAGAAGCCACTACTTTGCGTTTTTCAGGACGCGCTGAGTGAATAATAGCGAAAGCGGCTCCAGGAAGTGCGAACATCATGATCGGATAGAAACCAGTCATAAACATACCTGCTGATGGGTCTCCCGCAAAGAAACGGTGCAAGTCGCCGTGTACCACTTTTCCTGTCGCATCGGTAAAGTCACCGATTTGGAACCAGGCAATCGCATTGAGTACGTGGTGCAGACCAAATGGAACGAGCAATCGGTTGAAGAATCCGAACAGGAAAGAACCTGTTGCGCCGAGACCTACGATCCAAGAGCCCAATGAGTCAAGAGCAATCTGGATCGGCCCCCAAATGATCCCGAAAATCAAGCCGACGACAACCATGGAAAGAGAAGTGATGATCGGGACGAAGCGTTTTCCACCAAAGAAGCCTAGCCATTCTGGCAGCTTGATCGAATGGTAGCGGTTGTAGAAAAACGCTGCAATACCACCCGCCATAATACCACCAATGACACCCATGTTCAGTTTTAAATCGTCCGCGATGAAAGGCATGGCAGCAGGAACAGCCGCAAGTACTTTCGTCAATACGACGTAGGCAATGACAGCGGCCAAAGCAGCAACAGCATCTCCAGCCAAGCCAATGGCAACACCGACAGCAAAGATTAATGCCAGGTTGTCAAAAATAGCTGCACCACCAGCAGCCAAAAGCGGAGCGATGTACGAGTCCATGAATGCACCAAAGGCGCCGAGATTGAGGTCCTTCTCGAATTTGAGAAGACCAAAGCTTTGCAAAATCGCTGCGGCTGGCAACGTTGCGACCGGGAGCATGAGGGCTCTCCCAATCTTTTGCAGAAAAGCGAGCATAGGATAAAACCTCCTTGGAATGGAATGAATTTATCAGGGAAGCCGCTCTCCGGATAAAGGCAAAATGATGAGGGCACAAGGAATAAGCCGGAGAGAGACCATTCTGATCGATAAATTGGAAGCGCTTTCACTACTCGGGCGACAAAACCTTTTATAAGGCTTTGTCTTTCAAATATTGAACGACCTCGTCTACAGTAGAGAGTGTAAGGACGTACTCGGCCAGTTGCTTCGCTTCCTCTACGCTGGTGGCGCGGATACGTTCTTTGACTTTTGGCATGACCGAAGCGGCACCGCTGAACTCATCGAGCCCCAATCCGAGCAAGAGCTTGGTTGCCAACGGATCTCCCGCCATTTCCCCACACAGCCCGGTCCAAATGCCCGCCCGATGGGAAGCCTCAATGACTTGGGAAATCAATCGTAATACGGCTGGATGGTAGTAGCTGTACAGCTCGGCGATATTGGCATTCATCCGGTCTACTGCCAGCGTATATTGAACGAGATCATTGGTGCCGATGCTGAAAAAGTCTACCTCTTTCGCAAACGCATCTGCTTGCAGGCAAGCACCTGGAATCTCCATCATCATGCCTACTGCGATCTTCTCGTCAAAAGCGATTCCTTCTGCCCGCAGCTCTGCTTTCGCTTGTTCCAGCAAGCGTTTGGCTTCACGCAACTGCTCCAGATGGGAAATCATCGGGAACATGATCAGCAGGCGACCAAATGCACTGGCACGCAAGAGAGCGCGTAATTGCACCAGGAACAATTCCGGTCTGGCTAAGGAGATGCGCATTGCGCGGAAGCCAAGGAACGGGTTTTCCTCCTGTGGAAGTGCGAGTGCTGGCAAATGCTTGTCGCCGCCAACATCCAAAGTACGAATGATGACTGGTTTGTCGCCAAAAGCAGCGGCTACGTGCTTATATGCAGCGAATTGTTCGTTCTCATCGGGAAGAGTACTGCGATCCATAAACAAAAACTCGGAGCGGAACAACCCGATTCCTTCTACACCAGAGCCGATCAGTGCATCAGATTCTTCTGGCACAGCCATGTTTGCCATCAGGTGAATGCGGTGGCCATCGGTTGTTTCGGCAGGCAGTTCCTTAATGGCTTCGTACAATTGACGTTCCTTTTCTTCCTGTGCGGCTTTTTCCTGATAGGAAGCCAGAGTATCCGCATCAGGAGAAACAATCAACTGTCCAGAGGTTCCGTCGATGATCAGCAAACTTCCGGAGTCTACTTTTTCCATCAAGGTATCGCCTGCACCCATGACAGCGGGAATTCCGAGAGAGCGTGCCAATATGGCTGCATGAGAGGTAGCGCCGCCTTTTGCCGTGACAATTCCCCGTACATGCTGGAGTGGAAGCTGAAGCGTCTCGGATGGGGTGACGTCCCATGCAACCAGAATAAACGGCTCTTCCGGGTAGGAGATGACGGTGTCACCGCCCGAAATATTTCGAATCAGACGGCGGCTCACATCACGAATATCATCCGCGCGCTCTTTCATGTAGGCATCGTCCATACTCTCAAAGAGAGCGATGAACTGATCAGCTACTTGCGAGACGGCGGCAGATGCCGCCAGTTGTTGATTTTCGATGAGCGCACTCATCTCCCCGACAAATGCCGGGTCATCCAAAAAGGCGATATGAGCAGAGAGGATGGCCGCTTTTTCCGAGCCTAATTGTTCCTCTGTCTGTTCTTTTAGCTTTTCCAGTTGTTCGCGTGCTTGCTCTACGCTCTTGCTAAGTAGTCCTAGCTCCTGACTCGTATCCACTGGAGTGGTGGACTCTGCCTGCGTGATGGCTGTTTCGTGTGTGAGGCGTAAAACAGGGGCTATCGAAATGCCAGCGGAAACCGGGATTCCTTTCAACATACATCCTTCACCTTCCTGTTCGTCGTTTACACGGTATGATTTACGAGGATTGCTCCAATAGCTGCTGAATCGCAGTGGCTACGTTTTGTTCATCCGCTCCGTCGATCTGAACGGTTAGGGTGTCGCCTTGGGAGACACCCAACGTCATGATGCCGAGAATGCTTTTGCCATCCGCGTGTTTTGTCCCTTTGCTCAGCGTAATCTTTGACTGAGATTGCGACGAACAATTCACGAGCAGAGCTGCTGGTCTTGCGTGGAGCCCACCCTCTACATTGACGGTTACTTGAAATTGAACCATGTTGTACCTCCTTCAACCATGCGCTTCGCTTTATTTTAATACGACAGTCATAAGTGGCTCTTGGCCTGCTTGCACAGTTGCTTTTGCCACTACATTTTTTTCAGCAACTCGATCACCGTTTGTAATAACGATCGGTGTTACGATCGGACAGCCCGCATCCTCCAGTACACTCTTGTCGAATTGGATGAGCTTGTCGCCAGCCTTCACTTGATTGCCAACCGAGACAAACGGGGTAAAGCCTTTCCCGTTTAATTTCACCGTATCAATTCCGATATGCATCAATATCTCAAGACCACTTTCGGTCGACAGCCCGATAGCATGGTGAGTAGGGAAAAGATGCGTAACCTTTCCATCGACAGGGGAGACGAGCGTGTCTGCACTTGGCAAAATCGCTACACCATCACCGACGACTTTACCTGCGAATACAGGATCAGGAACTTCGGACAGGGGGAGTACGGTACCTGTTAATGGTGCAAGAAAGGTTACCTCTTGTTGTTGTTTTTTCCGGGAAAAAAGACTGCGTAGCATAGTATCCTCCTTTTGCGTCTGAACCAAAAAAGGCATGAGACGGTTGAATTCATACGACGACATACTTACTATGTCCGTATGATCTCACCGCTCATGCCTAGTCGAGCTAGTAACACGCAGGATTATGATTTAATTTTGTTGTAATAAGCGATAAAGGTGCAGAGCCATGTAACCAACCTCGTCTTCTGGTACAGCGATTTCGAGACGGGTGGAGATGTATTGAGCCAGCTCCGTTGCCAATTGATAGGCTTCTGGCATGGTGGTTTTGACTCGGTCCAGAAGCGGATTCTTGATGAATTTTTGTTGACGGATGCGCTCAACGGCAAAGCGCAAATGGGTAATGAGGCGAACGTAATCAATGGTACTGCGTTCAATCGTAATGGCTGTTCGCTCTTCAATCAGGCTTACCAACTCCGTGATGATGTTGGTGAATTGGACAGCCTTTTTTACTGGCACGTAACTGATTGCGGAGTGTATGTGCAAGGCCAGAAATCCGATTTCACTATCGGGAATGTCCAGGTCGAATGCGTTTTTGATCATATCCGCTGCCCGGTTCGCCAGTGCGTACTCTTTCGTGTACAGCGTCTGGATTTCGAACAAGAACGGATTCACGATCTCCATTCCGTTATTGAGCCGGTAGATCGCAAACTGGATATGGTCAGGCAAGGCAACGTGGACGTGTTCGTTCAATTCCGGCGTAATCTCACTTGCAATGAGAGCGATAATTTCTTCCGCAATTCCTACGACAGCAGGATCTACTTGGCTCAGGATGTTCTGATACTGCTTCTGATGATTTTCATTTTCGAGCGTGAAGCGCTTTTCCACTCGCGAGTCTTGGGAGGGGATGGTATTCCCGGGTTTTGCGCCAAATCCGATTCCTTTTCCGAACAGGACAATTTCTTGTCCGGATCCGGGTTCTTCTACGAGTACGACGTTATGGTTCAACACACGCGTAATCGCGTACGTTTTTTCCTTTTCACGGGACAATCCATTCCACCACCTTTAGATAGACAAAAACGGTCCATGACCGTATTTGCTTACCGCAAGCGGTCACATCCAATTTAATGAAAAACACCGATGAACCATGGCGTTAATCAGAAAAAAGAGCCGAAAAAACCTTTTTAACAAGAAAAAGATCTTCTCGGCTCATGCCTGCATTACCAGTAACACGCCTTGTGAAAACGCTTCAATTAAAGCTTATAATAGCTCACGTCTCGTACATTGTCAATCACCCTGTTTACGTGAAAAAACGCGGTGGGCAGGAGATGCAAGAGCCTGTCCCGAATTGTTTGAACCAACAGGATAAGGGGAAAACAAAGCCAAGCGGACGCCTCATTAGCAATCCGCCTGTTTTGTTTACTTGGTGTACTTGTCGGCAATCGTAGATGCACAGAAGGAGTTCGGTTTGATTTCGGCACGAAAGTGATTGGTTTCTGCTAAGCTCAACAAAGACTGGATAAACTTACGGGTAGGGCCATTCGTACCGATATCAAAATGCAGGCGGATGGGAGTATCTAAGTGGTGGTCCCGCAAATATTGGCGTACTTCTGTGGCAAGTCCGACTGCGTACATCGCTTCCTGAAATATACGCTGTTGCAAGGATGAATACCGGCGTTCTTGAAATTTGTGATAAAAGAAGGTGCCCCCATGGCCGGGACGAATCACTGTGATAACAAGGGCAAAAAAAGTCCCGCGGCTTTTTAATTGAGAGTCGGCCCCCACAATAATTTCAAATGGACCACCTATTGATGAGATGGTATGTTCGATGTGGGAAAACACTTCTTCTTTTGCCAGTAGACCTCTAGTCGGACTGTGAAAGCGATCAAATAACGTATTTGCAGAGGTTAAGCCCACTCACATCCCTCCAGAAAGAGGCTAACAAAGATTTGCATACTTCTTCCTTACATCATTAATGTATGTAATCTCTCAGATAGTATGTGAACGGGTAGGGACAAAAACTTCTTGAATCAACTTTTTTGGGTAAAATGGTCCGTTTGTTCGGGACGAAAGACTGTTTTTGAAGGAGCTTTAAGGAACGTGATACAAGCAAATGAACATGATTATTATATGAAACAAGCCATGGAAGAGGCCGGGAAAGCCGCTGCGATTGGCGAGGTTCCAATCGGTGCGGTCATCGTGCGCGACGGGGAAATCGTAGGTCGTGGCTACAACTTGCGGGAAACACAAAAAGACCCTACCTTGCACGCGGAATTGATCGCGATACGGGAGGCAAGTGAACGCTTGGGTGGATGGCGCTTGATCGGATGTACGCTGTACGTGACATTGGAGCCGTGTCCAATGTGTGCGGGTGCAATCGTTCAAAGCCGCATCGAACAGGTCGTGTATGGCGCTCGCGATCCGAAGGCGGGCTGTGCCGGGACATTGATGAACCTGCTCGCGGAACCGCGCTTCAATCATCAGGTGCCAGTCATAGAGGGTGTTCTTGCAGAGGAATGCGGGCAGATGCTCAAGGACTTCTTTCGAGGGTTGCGAAAAAAAAGACAGCCGGTACAGGAATGACCGGGCTGTCTGGACGAACCGTCTGCATGCAGGCGGTTCTATTTGTTTACGTTTTGCAGCATGTGTAGCTCTTCTTCGGTCAGTTCGCGATACTCACCAGGGGCCAGTGACGGGTCAAGGTGAAGCGGGCCCATACGAATCCGTTGCAGATAGGTGACCTGCAAGTCGAAAGCAGCAAACATCCGCTTTACCTGATGGAACTTTCCTTCCATGATGGTGACGCGAATCTCTGATGTTTCTCCCGAAGAGATAATCTCCAGCTTGGCTGGCAGTGTAGTGAAGTCCTCTAATTCCACGCCTTTGGCGAACTCCTGTACATGGTGCTCAGTGACCCGGCCATCGATGCGAGCAAAGTACTCCTTGTCCACTTTCTTTTTCGGGGACAAGAGGCTATGGGAGAGCTGACCGTCATTGGTCAAGAGCAAGAGACCCTCTGTATCAATATCCAGTCGACCTACCGGATGTACCTTGATTGCCCACTCGTACGGGAGCAAGTCCACGACAGTTTCATGGACATTGTCCTCTGTAGCAGAAACCACTCCAGGCGGCTTGTTCAGCAAAACGTATACCCAGCGCTTAAAGTTAAGTGGTTCTCCATCCACAAGGATTTCCTGTTCCTCGGCAATGACATGCATCCCCGGGTCTGTTGCGACAACGCCGTCTACGACGATCAGCCGCTGCTTCACTAATGCTTTCACTTCCTTGCGCGTGCCGATTGCCATATTGGCCAGCACCTTGTCCAAACGTTCACGTTTCATATATGTTCCTCGCTTTTCTTCTGATCGGATACCAATCTTGTGTGCTGTTATTAGTTTGGCCTAATGAGCCGCGCAAATCAAGGGGCATACAGAGGAATGAGTCTTGCATTTTTGACTGTATTTTGCTATAGTAAGTAATGTTTCTGACAAACTAAACATGGAGAGATACCCAAGTGGTCATAAGGGGACGCACTCGAAATGCGTTAGGCGTCGTGAGGCGTGCGTGGGTTCGAATCCCACTCTCTCCGCTTAGATTTTTCGGATTGAAAAAAATGAAGCATAAGTTTGCCGCTATGGTGAGCTTATGCTTCATTTTTGTTTTATCTAATAGCCAGACCGTGAAAACGGCCTCTGCCCTGCTGTCAAGAAAGCAATAGAAATGGTTGTTAATCTACATGGTTGATGTCTTGGGTAGGGAAAGTTCGATTCGTTGCCAAGACCGAGACCTCCACCTCCACAGCATAAGCAATCCTCTCAACCATTCATCGATGATAAATGCCCACCAGATGCCGGCCAGTCCAAAGCCTAAGCTGATACCAAAAATGTAGGATAGGGGTACGCTAAGTCCCCACATGGAGATGATTCCGACTACCACCGGAAACCTGACATCGCCAGCGGCGTTCAGGGAACCAATCAGGACAATGTTAAAAGTGCGTCCTGCTTCCAGGAGGAGCGTAAGAAGCATGAGTGTGCGGCCAGTCTCCAAAACAAGAGGGTCATTCGTGAATAGACCAAGAAGTGACTGAGCAAAGGTGAACATAATGACGCTTACCCCAAAAGTGATGACCAAGCTGATTTTCAGGCTCTTCAGACAGGTCCTGTAAGCATCTTCAGATTGTTGCGCCCCGATTAAGCGGCCGACCAAAATCTGGGTGGCTTGTCCGATCGAGACTGAAAACAAGAAGATGAACATCGTCAGATTTTGGGTGTAAATTTTGGTTGCGAGAGCTGCTGTCCCCAGAATGGCAACAAAAGATGTGATCACCACTTGTGAGGCGTTGTACGAAATATACTCCCCAGCAGATGGTATCCCGATCCGCAATATCGGCAGTGCGTATTGTCTCGTACAGCGAATCCCGTTCTGATAAGGGAGAAGATCAGGAAGACGCTTATAGAAAAGGATGAAGAGCATGACAAGTCCGATAAAACGGCTGATCACAGTGGCAATGGCTACTCCTTCTGTACCGAACACAGGAAGGCCAAAAGGTTCAAACAGTGCTACATAGTTTCCGATCACATTGAAAATGTTCATGATTACGGAAGCTACCATGGCTTCACGTACGAATCCGTGCCCTCGCATGATTACCCCGATTGTCACGATCAGAGAGGTGAGAAAGGACGAAGCTCCGACAATGGCCAGGTAGGGTACGCCATACTTGATCAACTCTTCGGACAGCTTGAACAGACGCAGCAGTGGTTCTGCAAAGACTACAAGCAAGCCACTAATTGCGACACTGACCAGCAAATTCAAGCTTAGTGCGGCAACGGATACTTCCCCCACCTGAGAATGGCGCTTTGCCCCAATCGCCTGGACAATCAGTACACTGGCTCCAGTGGCAACAAAGCCGAATAGAAAAGTTGCGAGGGTATAGACTTGTGTAGCCACTCCTACGGCTGCCACCGCTTCATCAGAAACCTGACTAAGCATAATCGTATCAATGCTGCCCATGAGCATTTGCAGGAGCTGTTCGAGAAAGATGGGCCAGACGAGTGCGAGCAAGCCCCATTTTTTAAGAGTAGATTCCTGGTGAGTCATAGAACGTTCATTCCCTTATATGAAACCGGACGGTGCTCTGCAACTGTCCCTGATAACGAGTTGGTGCGGAACAGTCGTTATGGTTGCAGGGCGAGCCGGATTCTGGATAGCCTCGAGCAGCAATTCGACGGACAGACGCCCAATCATTGCAATTGGTTGCTGCATGGAGGTAAGTCTCGGCCGGGCCAGCTCCGTTAATTGGCTGCCATCGAATCCCATGACCGACATTTGCTCTGGGACTTGAAATCCGCAATCGTGCAGGCAGTTCATCGCTCCGAGCGCCATGTCATCACTTGCTGCAAATACGGCAGTCGGACGCGATCCCTCCTGCAAAATGGATTTCATCTGCTCATAGCCACTTTTGACTTGATAATCACCGAACCGAATCCAGCGCTGCTCAATCGGAAGCCCGATGTCTTCCATGGCTTTCAAATAGCCTTCGTATCGCTTTTGACCGGAAGACACATCTGCGAGGTCACCTCCGATAAAGGCAATCTTCTGATGACCGAGGTCGCCGAGAAAGCGGATCGCGTCATACACCGCAGAAAAATCATCGACTGTGACCCCAGAGAAAGCAGGATCGACAGGTGAAGCCGAAAAAATAACCGGGATCTTCGTTTGGTGAAGGAAGTGTCGGATGTCGTCATTTGCCTTCTCATGCATAATGATGATGCCATCTACCCGCATTTCCTGAAAGGTTTGCAGATAACGGAGCTCTTTGTCGAGATTCTCCATAATATTGCACACAACCAGATTGTAATGATGCTGGTCTACCGTTTCTTCAATGCTGCTCAGGATAGTTGAGAAGAAATTGCTTGTAATATTGGAGACAATGACGCCAATCAGATTTGTTTTTTTACGTTTCAAGCTCCGGGCAATGTGGCTTGGAGTATAGCCAAGATCGTTTATCGCCTGATTGACCTTCCGTTTGATCTCCTCGCTTACATACTGCTCTTGGTTCAGGACTCTCGATACGCTGGTGACCGATACACCGGCTGCTCGTGCGACGTCCTTGATCTTGATATCCAAATCATCACGACCTTACTTAGTTAAAATCTGTCTTGCTTAATCATTTCTGGTATCGATTCCATAGTATCTGTTTCTCAGTTTAATCGCAGTGTGGTGCTGTGTAAACTGTCTTTTCTATTTTTACAAGACCTTTACAAGAAATCGAGCAATATCAACGGAAAATGCGATAAAACCTAGATGTTCTGCCCTATCTACATCCTTGTTTTTGAAGCTGAGTTTAAAGGTTATGTAAAGGCTTGCTTGAGTGAATTGACGGGTGACAAACGGTGGTTTTACACTAAAGGCGAAAAAGTTCTGGTATCGATTCCAGAGTGTATAAAGGCTCCAGAAAAACTTTATGTGCAGGTGATATGATCATGAATTTGAGATTCGAGACAGCGGGAAAGCTCACGTCAATCTGTTCCAAGACCCACCTTGCTTTCCGGTTTCACTTGCCGCAGCCAACGAACGAGCTGCATATCCTCTTTCATTATGCACCAAAACGACTAGAAGACCTCGAAACGGCGGAGCGAGAAATTAAGGCAGCCATTCTCCGTGACGCGACTGTGAAACAACAGCAGGCTCTGACGGAGAGATGGGCAGATTTTTCTCCACTCAACAATTTGATTACGGTATCCATAGACGATCCTGTAGGATTCCGGGGCTCGGCTCATCGGCACGATCCGGTTCAACACCACAAATTGTCGCAGAAGGAAGCCTCGCCTGGATTCACGTCTGGGCCACTGCCAAAGGGGATATGGACGGTGACGCTAAGCGCACACTGCATTGTTACGACAGAATGCCATTATGAATTGAAGGTATGGGAAGGGGGACAGGCATAAATGAACTGGTATCCATTTGAGCTGCACACCCATACGCCCCATAGCGATGGCAGGCACACGCTGGCCGAAATGGCGAGAGAAGCGAAAAGGCGTGGTCTGGATGGTCTTGCCTTAACAGATCATAATACGATTTCGGGGTTGACTGAACGAGGGGTTGTAGAAAAGGAGACAGGCATCGTCATCATCCAGGGGATGGAATGGACAACGTTCTACGGTCACATGCTGACACTTGGCTTGAAGGGCTACGCCGACTGGAGAGATTTGGGTCCAGATGACATTCATAAAGGCATTGAGCGGGTACATAAACAAGGAGGACTTGTTGGTATTGCTCATCCATATGCGCTAGGAAGCCCCATCTGTACAGGGTGCCATTGGGATTATCACATTTCAGACTGGACGGATGTTGACTATATGGAGGTTTGGCATGAGACTCTCCCATCCATTCGTATGCACAACCAGCCTGCACTCGAACTGTGGGAAGGACTGCTAAACGAAGGTTTACGCATCTGTGCGACATCAGGACGTGATTGGCATGGATCAAAAGCAGGAGACGATCCTGAGGCAGCGACGTTTCTCGGAATTCCGAATTCGGAAAAGTTGACTGAGTCTGGAGCCATTCAAGCCATTCGCAGTGGAGCAGTAAGTATCAGTATGGGGCCACTTTTGCTTTGCCAGATTGCGATCAATGGTCGACAGTTCGGGCTTGGGGAGACTGTACCCATTCGTGACGGTTTAGAAGGACTGGAAGCAACTGTCACTGTGTCACTCGATTTTCATGTACGTCATGGTGCTTGGACATTAGAGCCACAACCGCTCTCGATTGTGTTGAGAAGCAACCTTGGAAACATGGGTGAGGCAAGACTGCAACCGGGTGAGACAGAATTGACTTATGCTCTGCCTGTGAAGGAATTGAAGTGGTTAAGAGCGGATTTGTTCGGGGTGTTTCATGGTGTACGTACCAAAATTGCCTTTACCAATCCGATCTATTTTTCGTAAATAAAACGCAACGGACAGGAGGAAGGCAAAGATGCAAAGACATGCTTGCACATCAAGGGGGGATGACATATATGAGATGGTATTTTAAATCTCTTGGAAGAAGAAAGACTGTGGAATTCATTGCTTTGCTCCTGTTTGTATTCTTCTTCATGGGGCCCATGGTCAATTTGCTGCTTCTTGCCTTCTCAGGAAAATGGCAGTACCCGGCAGTTCTGCCGCAGGTTTGGTCGTTAGAATGGTGGCATTTCGTACTGAGTCAGGAAGAAGTTCTCTCTTCCATCGGACTATCATTTCTGATCGCCACGACGGTTACGCTCATCTCCATCATTATTTGTGTCCCCGCAGCCTATGCGTTTGCGAGGATACGCTTCCCGCTGAGCAGATGGTTCCTGTTTTCGTTCCTACTGACACAGGCGTTTCCCAAAATGGGGCTGTATGTGGCGATTGCTGTACTTTTTTACAAAGTAGGACTGATGAATACGTTCATTGGTATCGTCCTGATTCATATTGTAAACACCCTGATGTTCATGACCTGGATTCCTACCTCTGCCTTTCGCAGCATCAACAAGGCACAGGAAGAATCGGCACGGGATGCAGGAGCCAGTCCTTTCCGGGTATTCTGGCATATTACGCTGCCAATGGCGATGCCTGGGATTCTGGTAGCTTCCATTTTTACGTTTCTCAATTCGCTGGATGAGGCACAGGGGACCATGTTGGTCGGCATCCCCGATTTCAAAACGATGCCAGTTATCATGTATTCCATCATTTCGGACTATCCAAGCACGGCCGGTGCGGTGTTCTCCATTATTCTGACGCTGCCGACCATTGTACTGCTACTGGTGGCCAAGCGCTTTGTAAACGCAGACGTTCTTTCCGGCGGATTTCAGATCAAATAGATGCATCGTGGCAGTAAAAGAAGGAGTGAGCGTGAATGGCGCAGCTTTCGATCCATCAACTAAGCAAGCGATACAAAACGGGGGAAGGCGTCTCCGACATTTCCCTGGAAGTCCAAAAAGGAGAACTGATCTCTCTGCTTGGCCCTTCTGGTTGCGGCAAGACGACTGTGCTCCGTTCCATTGGCGGCTTCCTTGATCCTGAGGGCGGTGACATCCGAATCAAAGGACAGAGTATTCTTTCGATGCCGCCCGAGAAGCGACCGACAGCAATGGTGTTCCAAAGCTATAATTTGTGGCCGCATATGACGGTGTACGAAAACCTTGCATTTGGACTGAAAATCCGCAAAAGGAAAAAGGAAGACATTCATTATGCAGTGACTCGTGCACTGGAGATGGTGCGGCTTTCCGGAGCGGAAAAGAAATACCCTACAGAGCTCTCCGGTGGTCAACAGCAGCGGATCGCTCTGGCCCGAGCACTGCTTCTCGAGCCCGAGGTGTTGCTTTTGGACGAACCTTTCTCAGCATTGGATGCAAAGCTAAGGCTGGAGATGCGCGAGGAATTGCGGGAAATTCAGGCTGCTACCGGGATGACAATGGTGTTTGTCACCCATGATCAGGAAGAAGCTCTCTCCATATCTGACAGAATCGTCGTGATGAATGCGGGGAAAATTGAACAGCTTGCTACGCCAAAAGAGTTGTACGATCATCCTGCGACGCTGTTCGTGGCGAGCTTCATTGGTCGTATGAACTTTTTAAAGGGGGTGGCAGATGGAGGGGAAGCAAGGGTCGAGGGCCTGGATTATCCGCTGAAAACGGACTTGTCTGGTAATGTCATACTTGCCGTTCGGCCGGAAGAAGTGCAGATAAGGGATGAGCATGAAGCGGGTATGCAGGCAACCGTACGTCAGATCATGATGCTGGGACATTATGCGGAAATTTCGCTCGATACTCAGCATGGCATCGTAAAGTCGTTCCTGCCTAGAGAAAAGACAGAGCAGCTCCAACAAGGGCAATCCTGCAAGGTGCATGTAGGAAGAACATCCATATTTTCCGATTGAATCGTGCAAAGTGAATCATACATGAGAGACCCTTATCAGGGGTAGGAGGAAACCAATCATGACAATGTGGAAAAAATCAACAGTGGTACTACTCACAGCGCTAATGTCTGCATCTCTGTTGGCAGGCTGCGGAGCCAAATCTGATTCCGCCAGCAACGTCGCGGCAGGAAACACCAATGCTGGAAATACTTCTACTGAACCTGTCGAAATCAATTTCCACTACGGAGGCTCTCTGAATGTCAAGAATCTTTGGGAAAAGCTCGTCCCCATGTTCGAGGAAAAAAACCCTGGCATCAAGGTGAAGCAGACGTATCTGCCGCCTGGACAAGCTGCTTCTCCAATCGTGGATCGACTGGTTGCAGCAAAAAAGAGTGGACAGAGTTCTGTGGACATCGACCTGTTTGAAGGCGGTCTCGGCGAAATTACCGCAGGTGAAAAGGAAGGGATTTGGGAGATGCTGAGCGAGACTCACGTGCCAAATCTGAGCAAAGTAGACAAGAAATTCTTGGAGCAGATTCAATATAAGGGAATTCCTTACCGCGCCTCTTCTGTCGTCTTGGCGTATAACAGCGAAAAGGTTGCCAACCCTCCAAAAACGGCAGATGAGCTGTACGATTGGATTCGTCAAAATCCTGGGCGATTTGCATATAACGACCCAGCAACCGGAGGATCGGGAAATTCATTTGTCGTCACTGCGATCTATAATTTCCTTAAACCTGATGCGATCACCAGCAATGATCTAGCGGTTATGGCAGAGTGGGACAAAGGATTTAATCTGTTGAAGGAACTTCACCCATACATGTACGGGAAAGGTATCTATCCGAAGAAAAATCAAGGCACCCTTGATCTGCTGGCATCCGGTGAAGTGGACATGATTCCAGCTTGGTCCGACATGGCTCTCGAACAGATCAACAAGAAGCTGCTGCCGGAAACAATCAAGGTCACACAGATTGAGCCAAGCTTTACAGGTGGACCAGCTTATATGATGGTACCTGCCATGTCCGCGAAAAAAGAAGCGACCCAGAAGTTCCTTGATTTCTTGTTGACTCCAGAAGCACAAGAGATCATCGTGAACACGATGTACGGATATCCGGGCATCAAGTGGGAGGAAATGCCGAGTGATTTGCAGGAGCAATTTGCAAGCGTGGCAAAAGGTTACCGTCAATTCTCTGGCGGTGAGCTGGAGAAAGAAATGAACAAGCGCTGGCAGAAAGAAGTGGCGGGCGCAAAATGAGGCTGAGTAAAGAAAATAAATCGGGGATGCTGGGGCTTGCTCTGGTGTTCCCCTCCTTTTTACTGTTGCTTGGAGTCGTTATCATCCCTATTATTTTATCGATTCAGGAAAGTCTGATGAATGAGCAGGGAGGTTATGATTTCTCGCATTATATCGCTCTATTTACAGACGAAGTGATGCGCTCGAACATCATGTATACGCTCCAAGTGACAATCGTCTCCACAGTCCTTGTGTTGGCAATCAGTTATGGGGTAGCGCTCCTGCTGCGGTTTAGCAATGGCGCAGCAGCGACTTGGATACGCAGACTCTATCTCATTCCAATGTTTGTGCCTGGTGTAATCGCTACGTACGCGATCATCTCCATGTACGGCAATCATGGCTGGTTGGCCCGTTTTTTTGTCCTGATCGGAATTGAATCGTTTCCGATGTTTATCTTTGATTTTAAGGGACTCATCTTGGCCAATCTCTGGTTTAATATCCCTTTCTCCACGATGCTGCTTGCTTCGGCTCTCGGAGCTATCCCGAATTCGATTATAGAGAGTGCAAAAGACGCAGGTGCTGGAAAATGGCAGTTGTTCTTCCGGTTTGTTTTGCCACTCTCCTATAAAACAATGCTTGTTGCTGCAACTTTTGTGTTTATGGGCGTGATTGGCAGTTTTACCGCCCCCTATCTGATCGGTCCGAATGCGCCGCAGGTTCTTGGCGTCGCCATGCAACAAGTGTTTTCCGTCTATCAGGAAACCGCCCAAGCCAGTGCGCTTGCCGTCTTCATGTTCCTGCTATGCTCTGCGATGGGTTATTTTTACATCCGCACCATGGCGAAGGATGCGAAGGAAGAAGCAGCTCGCGCGGGACATTAGGCTTAAAAGGTCGAGTATGCAGACAAGAATGGAGTCGATTGCAGAATGAAACTACCTGACATTACCGCACATACTGGCTGTATGGGAACCCCTGACAATACCCTTGAATCCAGTCTGGCAGGAATCAAAGCCGGGGCAGGCCTGATCGAGGTGGATATACAGTCAACGCGAGACGGAATTGCTTTCTTGTTTCACGACGAGTTGCCCATTTTTCTCACCTCGACTTTCTCGGAACTGAATCACCCCGAGCTGCGGCAATCGCTTTCCCCCATTTACAAGGACCGCGAATTGGTGACATTGGAGCAGTTGTTCGAGGCAACGATGGGCACTGACATTCGATACAATCTAGACCTAAAGACCGAGGAAGCGGCTTTTCCTGCTATTGAAGTCATGGAGCTAATGGGGATGACACAGCGGGTATTCTTCACTGGAAATACGCAGACAATTGAGCATTACCGCAACCGGGTCGTCTGGAACACCCCGGAAGAGTGGGGCGCTTCTCTATGGATGAAAAACAGGGAACTGGTGAAGCAAAAATGCGACAATCTCGCTCAGAAAGGCTATTTTGGACTGAACATGGACTATCGTACTTGCTGCCAAGAACTTGTTGACTATGCGCATGAGATAGGGCTGGCAGTCTGGGTATACACAGTCGATGATCCTGCTAACCAAAAAAATATCATCCAGATGGGCGTGGATGCCATTACGACACGCCAGGTAGATACACTGCGAACACTTTTGGAAGTGTAGTCTTGCTAAACGAAAGGAAGCATGCGTTGCCTTTGCAGGTAACAGCATGCTTCCTTTTTTATGATCTGCTTCATAATTTATACTTTGATTCGCGAGCGATGGTAGAATGATGTCGATTTCGTTCTGTAAAACTGTAAGCAAATTTCATTTTCGCGTCTAATAAGATACAAACTTCATAAAGGAGCGTACGAATGGATTCCGATGACCGAATAGAGCGATGGTTTCAGCAATACGGCCATGATATTTACAATTACCTCGCGTATTTTACCGGACGTAGAGATGTCGAGGATTTAGTCCAGGAAGTTTTTACAAAGGCGCTAAGAGCATTATCGAGCTACGAAGGCAGAGCACAGCCCAAGACATGGCTTCTGACCATCGCACGCCATGCAGCGATTGATTATAGGCGTAAGCAAAAAATGATGGACTGGTTTCCCGAAAACGTCCTTCGACTTCTCACTTCCAAAGAGCGTACACCTGAGAAGGCATTAGTGTTAAAGGAACAATTGCAAGAAGCTTATGAAGCGATGAATCGCCTCAAAAGCACGTATCGAGAAGTTCTCATCCTGCGGTTGATAGAGGGGATATCTACAGCAGAAACATCAGAAATTTTAGGCTGGAGTGAGGCAAAAGTGAGCACGACGCTCCATCGAGCCATCAAGGAATTGCAAAAACAAATGGGCAATAGCGGCAGGGAGGTCAATCTACATGACGCCATCTTTTGAAGAAAAAGAGATAAGCACAGTGCTGCAATCATTTCCGTCGCTTCAGATGGACGAGGACAAACGACGTGAAATCGCGAGTCATATTCGTCGAGAAAGGGAGCTGCTCGTACAAATGAAAAGGCGAAAAAAGTATGCCAAGGTCATCGGGGGCGCAGTTGCTTCATTTGCTTTATTGTTTATCGCTTATCAGTGGATGCCTTCGGAGGTAACCCCATTAGTGCCAAGCGCACAACAGACGAATGCAGGGGAGAGTCAAAAGGCACAAGCCGCGGAAACGACATCCCAAACAGATAAGGTTCTGACCCTCGATTCACAAATTCAGGTGTATATAGAAGAAGCGTTACATAAGACCAGCAAAGCCTATCAACCCGAAAATATGACGGTAATCGTTACCGATCCAAATACCGGAGAAATTCTTGGGATGAATCTAAAAAAACAGGATGCCAATGACCGGGTTCCCGACATAGTAAAAGCGAAACCTGATCCTGTGGCCGCATTTCCGATCGTGACGTTGGCGGCAGCTATTGAAGAGGGAAAGTATAAGAACTACGAAACTTACGAGTCCGGAACCTACGAGATTACCCCGGGCAAGTTTATTAAAGACCACAATAATGGTGCAGGGTGGGGACAGATTACGTATTTAGAAGGGATCCAACGTTCTTCGAATGTCGCTTTTGCCAAGTTCAGTGAACAGATACCAGCGGATTCGTTGCAGCAATATTTTGAACGGTTCGGTTTTGGAGCGAAAACCGGTATCGAACAAATTAATGAACAGCCTGGAAAGATACCAAACATGGATACTCCCTATGATAAGGCATTGTCAGCTTATGGACTTGGGGGCTCTGCCTCTGCAATTCAACAAGTAGCTGCTGTCGGGGCCATCGCAAACGGGGGTGAATTGATGAAACCCCATGTCACGAGGGAGGAAAGGAATCACATTGACAAAGGGCGTCGAGTCATATCAGAGGAAACAGCTAAACAGGTTCGAGAAGTTTTAGAAGTGGTAGTAAAAAACAAGCCTGGCTTAGATACAGCCTTTTCCATAAAAGAACATACAGTCGCTGGGCGCACAGGAATTGCAGAGAAACGCGACCAGCAAGGAAACTTCATCGAAGGGAAATATACGTACTCATTTATCGGATTTGCACCCAGTGATGATCCAAAGCTATTGGTTTACATAGCTGTTGATGAACCGAAGACAGACCTCTGGGTAAAATTATGGGGACAAGAAATTGTTGCTCCCCCTTTCAAAGAGATCATGGAAAACAGTTTGCAGTATCTTCAGCAACGATAATCAACCCATCAATCAAATAAGGAAGTATAGCGGCATACCCCTAAAGGTATCCGAATGCTTCCTCTCTTTGTTTTCCCCACTCTACTTCCTGCAAAAATAAGGCCCACACCACTTGGTTTCATGAGTCTTCACATACGTCCACGTAAAATCCTTATCCACGACATACACATCGTATTCCATTTCCAAGTCCCCGACAGAAAACGCCGCAGCATTTTCCAAGATCAACACCTCGTTGGAAAGCTGGTAAAACACATAGTATGACTCGTGGGCAACTTGCTGAAAGGCTTTATCCGCTTCCTCGCGTTCAAGACAATCCCTCAGCTTATTGCTAAATAAATGCCACAGATACCCCTGGTAGCCGTCTTTATTTTTGAGAAAAATCCTCTCTTTATCTTCTTCGGTCAGATGGCTCGCAAAATGCTTCTCCCATTCTTCCCGTAAGTAAGGTCCCCAAATAGACAGCTCTGTTGTCTTCGTGTTCTTTGCCTTCATCCGGTCAGCTAGTTTCATTGGGCCCTCCATGTCGGTACAAGATCCTTTCTAAGAAAATACGTATGAATGAGTGGGTGGGTCACGTTTCGACTATTGACAAAGGAAAACGAGGGGCATATTATAATACCCATAGGGGTATACGTATTAAGTTGATCGATCAACATTTCCACTCAAAATGTAGGAGGTAGACAACATGTCCGTACAATCGAATTTTTCTGCTGATAAAACATTAGATTGCAAAGGCTTGGCATGTCCAATGCCTGTCGTACGCACAAAAAAAGCAATGGAAGAGATGTTACCGGGTCAGGTGATGGAAGTGCAAGCAACTGATAAAGGGTCATCGGCTGACCTGAAGAGCTGGGCAAACAATACGGGGCATGAATTTTTGGGCACGGTTCAGGAGGGGGAAGTATGGAAGCATTTCCTGCGAAAAGCGAGTACCCATGAGGTGAAGGAGGAGACGAACTTCTTGCGGACCATTTCTAATGAAGAACTGCAAAAAAAGCTGGAAGCCAAAGAGAAGCTGACACTCATTGATGTGCGAGAACCGGCGGAATACGCTTTTCACCGCATTCCTGTAGCCATTTCGATACCCCTGGGAGTATTGGAGCAGCGCTTGAATGAGCTACAGCCCGATGACGACATCTACATTATCTGCCGATCCGGCAAACGCAGCGACATGGCTTGTCAGTTGTTGGCCGAAAAAGGTTTTCCCAAAATCACCAATGTGCTACCGGGTATGTCTAGCTGGAATGGCCCGGCAGAAAAACAATAAGGGGGAGAGAAACATGATGGAACAACAAACAAGCGTGAAGGCAATGACAGCATACGAGCTAACCCAGCTTCTTTTTGCGAAGGAGGAATTGTTTATTCTCGACGTTCGCAATACGAGCGATTATGAGAATTGGCGAATCGAAGGGCATCGAGTAGTGAGCATGAACATCCCTTACTTTGATTTGCTGGATGGGGTGGAGGCTGTTCTTGAGAAAATCCCAGTGAAACAGAAGGTGTTGGTCGTCTGTGCAAAAGAGGGCTCATCCATTTTTGTCGCAGAGATGCTAGCAGAGGCGGGCTTTACGGATGTTTCTTACCTGCAAGGTGGCATGAAAGCGTGGAGTGAGCATCTGGAGCCAGTGAAGGTAGGAGACCTCCGTGATGGCGGTGCGATTTATCAGTTTGTCCGTATTGGAAAAGGCTGCTTGTCTTACATGATCGTATCAGGAGGGGAGGCGGCTGTCGTCGATACATTGCGGATGACGGATGTGTACGAAGCATTTGCAGCAAAGCATCAATGGACGATCAAGCACACCATCGATACCCATCTGCATGCCGACCATATTTCCGGTGGAAAGAAGCTGGCAGATCGGCTCGATGCATCGTATTGGCTTCCGGAAAAAGATGCGGAAGAAGTTACGTATTCTTATCGTAAGCTAGAGGAAGGGCAGGAAATCCAGGTGGGTGCAACCAAAATCGCGATCCTGCCGATCTACTCCCCCGGACATACCATCGGAAGTACGTCACTGATTGTCGATGATACGTATTTTCTCACGGGTGACAGTCTATTCGTAGCTTCGATCGGACGCCCGGATTTGGCTGGGAAAGCAGAAGATTGGGTGGGAGACCTGCGCAACACCCTGTATAATCGATATAAAGAGCTTCCCGAGCATTTAGTCGTGTTGCCTGCTCATTTTGGCAGCTACACGGAGCTTGGTCCAATGGGTGTGGTATCTGCTCGTTTGGGTGACTTGTATCGCAACAATCCAGGGCTAACGATTGCGGATGAAAGTGAATTCCGCCATATCGTTACGCACCATTTGCCGCCGCAGCCGAATGCGTATCAAGAAATTCGTCAAGTGAACATGGGGAAATTAAAACCGAGCGAAGAGGAACAACAAGAGATGGAAGTAGGGCCAAATCGCTGCGCCATTCACGATAAATAACGGAGAGGTAGTTCAAAAAATCGTCTTTTGATCATGCACTTATATAACAGGAGGAATGAAAACATGGCGGATATTGTGGTAGATACAAAAGGTCTGGCTTGCCCGATGCCAATCGTCAAAGCCAAAAAAGCAATGGACGGAATGCAATCCGGTCAAACCATGGAAGTACTCTCGACGGATAAAGGCTCTCTGAACGACTTCACTGCTTGGGTCAAGCAAACAGGGAATGAGCTGGTTTCCCATGAGGTTGAGAACGGTGTGTACAAATTTTTAGTGAAAAAGCTGTAGGGAGACAGAAGCGAGCACTCTTGGATGAAGTGCTAACGGTTCGTGTAGTGCTCGCTTACTCCTGATTTTCATAAACGATACGTACGCCAAGGTGCGTATAGATTTCTTCTTTGTAGTGGCCATTAGGGCATTGCTTTTCACTGAACAAGGCATTTTTGTGTGAGTGCAAAGGTTCTTGGCAGGTGGGGCACCGATGCTGAAAAATGGATTTGAAAAAGCGGACCATTTAAATCACCTTATTCACAGTTATTTACTTGGAATTGATTTTACCTGATGTTGGTTCATTTGAAAAGAGGGTTGAGCATTCCGATGCGTTAGGTAGGAATGCGAGGAGGATATATGGACGTATTACTGCTTCTGCTCATGGTCTCTCTCGGTTTTGTCGGCTCCTTTTTTTCCGGACTACTCGGGATTGGCGGAGCGATCATCAGCTATCCGATGCTTCTGTTTATACCACCGGCACTAGGTGTGGCGCAGTTTTCCGCCCAGGAAGTTTCGGTGATCTCGATGTTTCAAGTATTTTTCGCGTCGCTGTCTGGCGTACTGGCTTTCCGCAAAAGAAACGGGAAAAACTCGCCCCTGATTCATAAAGGACTCGTCAGAGATATGGGTGTAAGCATCTTGGCGGGAAGTCTGATTGGTGCAGCTCTCTCCCAGTACTTGTCGAATGAAAGCATCAATTTGGTGTACGGGATCCTGGCGATTATTGCCGTGATTTTGATGCTCGTGAAAAATAGAGGAACAGAAGCGGCAGCAGGGGAAGTTACGTATAACCGCTTCATTGCTGTTGGTGCTGCGTTTGCCGTAGGAATCGTATCCGGGATTGTCGGGGCAGGGGGAGCGTTCATCCTCATTCCGATCATGCTGACTGTGTTGAAAATACCTACGCGCGTGACAATTGCCTCATCTTTGGCCATTGTATTCATCTCCGCAATAGGTGGTGTGATCGGGAAGCTTTCGGGTGGGCAAATTCCGCTCTTGCCCGTTTTGTATACGGTCATCGGAAGTGTTTTGGGGGCACCGGTGGGCAGTATGGTCAGCGCCAAGAGCGATGTGAAATATTTGCGTTATGGCCTGATTGTGCTGATCAGTGGAACGGCTATCAAGATTTGGAGTGACATTTTATAAGGAAAGATGCTTTTCTTTGCAAAAGCTTCTTTCGCTTATTTTTATACCTATACAAGTATAAGTATTATAAAGGAGTGTTCTGACATGGAAAAACAACAAAAAGAAAAAACGACGATTGTGTTGTTCAGTGGTGACTTGGATAAAGCGATTGCGGCCTTTATTATTGCGAACGGAGCGGCGGCCTATGATCATGATGTCACGATTTTCTTCACCTTTTGGGGACTGAATACGATGCGCAAGGACGAGATCGTGAAGGTAGAAAAGGGATGGCTTGAAAAAGCGTTTGGTTGGATGATGCCAAGAGGCGCCAAGAAGCTCGGACTGTCTAAAATGAACATGATGGGGATGGGGCCAGAGATGATCAAGCATGTCATGAAAAAACACAATGCCCTGACGCTTCCGCAACTAATCGAGCTGGCTCAGGAGCAGGGAGTGAAGCTGGTCGCTTGTACGATGACGATGGACTTGCTCGGTCTCAAACAGGAGGAGTTGCTCGACGGAATGGAATATGCAGGTGTAGCCGCTTATTTGGGGGATGCGACTCAGGCAAGAGTAAACCTGTTCATTTAAACAGCACGCGCAGGCAGCTTGCTTGACATTACCTGGATTTCGCATAAGATACCTGTATGTAAGGTAGTTCCAAGATGGATACGTATGCCTTGTCGTGAAACAGGAGGAATTCATATGGATTACAACTATAGTGACGATATCAAAAGACGTTTAAAACGTATCGAAGGACAAGTACGCGGTGTGCTGAAAATGATGGACGAGCAGAAAAACTGCAAAGACGTAGTAGCGCAGCTCTCCGCCGTTCGCAACGCTTCAGACAAGGCGATTGCCCAGATTGTAGCGGAAAACCTGCAACGCTGTTTGTTAGAAGAGCAGGCTGCTGGAGGAGACACGAGCAAGCTGGTGAAAGAAGCCGTAGAGCTTTTGGTCAAGAGCCGTTAAACCGATTTTGGAGAGGAGCTTCCTATGAGTTTCACTACGATTCTTTTGCTGTTCGCCTATGCGGTAATTATTTGGTATGTCATCTCTCGCTTCGTTCCTGTAAAAGGATTGGAAAATCTCAAGTCAGATCAGTTCAAGGAACGGGTTAACCAAAAAAGCAGGGTGCTGCTCATCGACGTACGCGAGCCGCACGAATATAAAGCGGGTCATATTCCATCAGCAGTGAACATCCCTTTGTCTCAGCTCGACCATCGTGCAAAAGAAATTTCCAGCAAGAACGATATATTGCTATACTGCCGGAGCGGGATGCGTAGTAAGCAGGCAGCAAAAATTTTAAAGAAACACGGCATTCCACAGATGGCACATCTTCAAGGCGGGTTCATTACCTGGAATGGTCCGACGAAAAAGAAGTAACAGCTAGCACCTGGTGTATGTGTGAATGCCGGGTGCTTTTTTATGCGTTGAAAAACAGGGTTGACATTTTGTTTAGTTGTAACTAAAATGATTACAACGAGGCGATGCGATAACGCCTATTATTTTTGAGAGAGTTGTAACTAATTCAGTTACATCCACAACATAAAAAATGGAGGGAATATCATCATGAAGATTGCAATTGTAGCAGCAAGCGGTAAAGCAGGAAAGGTAATTATGAAAGAGGCGTTGGATCGTGGTCATCAAGTGACAGCGATTGTACGTGATGCATCCAAAATCGAGCAGACTGACGTAGCAGTGATTCAGAAAGATGTATTTGACCTGACAGCAGCAGATTTGAACGGCTTTGACGTAGTCGTGAACGCTTTTGGTGCACCAGCAGGCCAGGAACATCTGCACGTAGAGTCAGGGAAAGCTTTAATTGAAGCATTGAAGGGTGCTCCTTCTACACGTTTGCTCGTTGTAGGTGGTGCAGGTAGTCTGTTTGTAGACGAAGCCAAAACACTGCGTCTCGTAGAAACGCCTGATTTCCCTAAGGCTTACTTGGCAACAGCACAAAAGCATGGAGAGTACTTGCGTGTATTGGAAGAGTCAAACGGCATTCAATGGACTTATATTAGTCCATCTGCCTTTTTTGATCCAGCAGGGGAGAAAACAGGCGCGTACCAACTCGGAAAAGACCATCTGCTAGTAAACGCTAGCGGACAGAGCTATGTGAGCTATGCCGACTTCGCAGTGGCGTTGCTCGATGAAATCGAAAATCCGAAGCATCGCAATGAGCGCTTCACAGTAGGCTCCTAATCTAAATTGGAATTAGGCTCCTGAACAAAAAGACCAGCTTCCTACTAAAGGATAGCTGGTCTTTTTTGTGTATCGTGATTATCTGCCAATCCCACCGACGAATGGGTAGGAAAACGGGCGTCCATTTAATGAGTAGATGATACCTTTAATCGGGTAGTAGATCGCCATCAGTCCAAACACAATCAGGAATGGAATCCCAATCAACAAGAAGGTGAAGAACCAGGAAATAGCGATGAGCACCGTCATTATGATGTGAAAGAACAAAGCTTGCAGGGCCATACTTTTGGCGCCACGATTTTGTACGAGCAGCCAGACAAGAATGGGTACAAGGATCGGTGCAAAAAATGTGCTAGCGTGCGTTATGACTTTTACACCTTTATAATCCATGAATAAGTCCTCCTTGATTAGATGTAAAACTTGATCTACTGCCATTGTAACGTATGGAAATCACTCGAAAAACCATCATGAGCGTGATTATTTGATCCGACCAGAGACGGAGGAATTTTTATTTCCATTCGTTTACTGTTATAGTAGTAAGAAAATCTTTCGTTTTTGGTAGATAATTCGTAATGTTTTTTGGATATGATAATGGATAAGCAAGAACTGAGAAGGGAGCTTATAGACATGATGATCGATTGTCATCATCCGTCCAGCATGAAGGATCGGCTGATGTTCTTCTATAATTTTTTGCAGTCGCCAGGCCAAGTAGGCAGTATTACTCCTAGCTCCCGTGCACTTTGTAAACAAATGGTTGCGCCCATCGACTGGGAGCAAGCACATACAATTGTGGAATTAGGAGCAGGAACGGGGATTTTTACGAAGTGGATCGAGCAAAAGAAAAAACCGGAAGCCGTACTGGTATCCTTTGAAAAGGAGACCAAAATGCGCAAAAGGTTGGAACCACTATTTCCCGATGTACGATTCCACGAAGATGCGGTAGATTTGAATCGGGTTCTTTCGGACGCGGGATTGGGCAAAGCCGACTGTATATTGTCGGGCCTACCATTTGCCAACTTCCCACAAGAGCTGCGTGATCAAATCATGGATCAGGTATATCATGCGCTAAAACCAGGCGGAGTATTTGTCGCCTTTCAATATTCGCTGCAAATGAAAAAGCAGCTTTCTTCTGTATTTGAGCAAGTATCGGTGAAGATGGTTCCATTGAATCTGCCACCTGCCTTTGTTTACATTTGCCGGAAGGATGATGGCAAGGGTGTCGGCTAGGAGGATTTTTAAATGATTGTCGATATGCTGTCCGAGTCTGTGGGTCAGTTTGGCTATTTTGCTCTTTTCTTTATGTTATGGCTAGGGATTGTTGGTATGCCGATCCCTGATGAGGTGATCGTGCTGTCTGCAGGAGTGCTGACCTCGATGGGACTTCTGCATGTTATTCCTGCATTTATTGCGACCTATCTGGGTGTCGTTTCGGGGCTATCATTGGGATATGTGCTCGGGAGATGGCTAGGTGCACCTGCACTGAACTGGATTAGTCGCAAAAAAGGAATGAACAAGTACGTAGATCAAGCGCAGTCGCTTCTCGATCGTTACGGAAGCTACGCCCTATGTATCAGCTATTTCTTTCCGGTTGTCAGGCATGTGGTTCCTTACTTGGTCGGGATCGGGAAAATGACGTTTCCACGGTACGCCCTGTTTTCGTACACAACCGGCTTTGTATGGACGCTGATCTTGTTTTTGCTCGGTCATTTCATGGGAAATAAGGTGGAGATGCTTACTTCTTATGTGGCCTTGTTGAATAATCGAACCGTGATTTTCTCTGTCTTAGGTGCACTGGTTCTCATTGTTGCTGTTTACTATGGATTTACCGTTTGGAGAAAACAAAAAAACATGGCGGCTGCGCCACAGCCTCTAATGATCGATCGTGATCGAAAAGAGTAACCCGAATGGAATAATGACGAAGTCAACAACCCTTTGCGTGGAGCAGAGGGTTGTTTTTTTGATCATAAAAAAACCATCCGTATGTGCGGCTGTGGCACAATGGATGGGCTTTGGACAACGCTTATGAGGTAGCCTTGTTTCTTCGAATGTTTCGCTGGCGTAGCCATTCCGGCAAGATGATTCCGAGTAAAATGATCACGACTCCGCTCACTTGGAGTATAGAGACAGATTCATTCAAAATGACATAGGAGGAGAGCACAGCCATAGGTAGCTCAGCTGCTCCTAATATAGCTCCCATCCCCGGTCCAATGTGGGGCATACCATAATTGAAAAAAACGGTCGGGATGAAAATACCGAAGAAGGCGAGCAAAAATACGTATGGAAACAACCCGTCCAACAATGCTCCGTTGAATAGAAAAACGGGTGGGTAAATCAGGCTGGCCAACAGAAAAGAGCCAGTCGCCATGCTGGAACTACGAATCCACGGATTAACAGCAATGGCGATTTTCCCGCTAAACAAAATAAACAACGTAAAAGAAACGGCTGAGAGAAGACCGAAGACAACACCAAGGATATGAAATTGGGCCAATCCACCACTCTCAAAAATTCCTCCTGCAAGAAGGGTCCCTGTCAGCAGCAAGAGAAGGGAAAAAATCGTCTCCTTTCCAGGCATTCGGCGAGTCATCACAGCTTCAACCAGTACGCCCATCCATGTGAACTGAAACAAAAGGACGATGGCGATCGAGGCTGGGATATATTGCAGGGCATTGTAGTACATGATTCCGGTGGAACCGACAGACAGACCTACGGCGACCAATAATAGCAACTGGCGAAGGGGAGGCTTGGTCCGCAGGAAAAAAAGAGCGGGTATCCAGGTCAGCACAAAGCCCAAAAACATTTGCCCACCAATTACTTCTGCGGGCGAATAGCCTTGCTTGTAGGCAAGCTTTACGATGGTTGATAGTATGCCGTAACTACATGCTCCGAGAAAAACCAGGAGGATGTATCTCATCTGATGCATCTCCTCACATACGATAATAATTCTTAGCTAGGATATTACGACAGCGTCCGTTTGTCTATGGATGAAGAAGATTCCATTTTTGGTTCGAACAAAGGTTTACGTTTGATCCCAGCGGGAAATAGTGAAGTGACACTATATAATCGTACCCACTAACAATGGTGTAGCTATAGGTTTGGTGAACAGCTTGGAAAAAAGGGGGAGGCTTGTGTACCTGAAGTGGAGGGATCGATTATTTTCCACATTTTTATTGTTGATTCTAGGGCCGACTATTCTTGTTTGCTTCCTTTTTTATGATCAAGCCAAAGCGGCCGTGTTTGAACTATACAAAACGAACATGGACGCGAATATAGGGCTCGTCGATGAACGGCTTTTGTCCCTTTTTCAGTCTATCCAAAAGGATACCGATGAATTGGCGAATAGACTAGCCAAACGTATCACAGAGGAACCATCTTTTGTCGAAGGAAAAAAGAATGGCTTTAGACGGGAATGGACATCACAGGAACAAGTCCAAAATCTATTCGAGCGTTTCTCCCGTAACCAAAAAGTGGTAGGAAATATTGTTTATCTCGGTGAGGATGGAAGAGTTTTCTCATTACATGAAGATAAGAGCTGGAGTGCGGATAATCAATTTATGGAACGAGAGCAATGGGGAACTGGAGAAAACAGGGTAGATTTTCTTACAAAAAGGGAGCAAGAGAAGCACCCAAGATCATTTTTTCTTGAGAAGCGCCTGGAGAGCTCGAACCCAAAAGCTACGGGACTTTTATTGGTGGAAATCAATCTGGATAAACTGACTGACTGGATTCGTACCTATGTCGTTCCAAAAGAGTATGGCATGATGGTTCTATCCCCCTCCCGAACTATTATGATTCACACCGATAAAGCTATGATTGGAAATCATGTTTCGACGCTTCCTCATTATGAAATGGTACGCAGGCAGTGGGAACAATCCAATGAAAAAGGACTCTTTTCCTTGCTTATCCAAGGCAAGGACATTTACGTATACCGTCTAGTGTCTGAAAAAAGTGGTGGTGCTTATTTTGAATGGTTGCCAAGAGAGGGGATTAATGAACGATTACAACAATTGAACCTCATCTTTTGTTTCACCCTTTTTATCGTAGTCTTATTTGCCTGTTATGTGGCACACCGTTTATCAAAATGGATTGGTGAGCCGATCTATAGCTTGGTATCCGCCACTGATTCCTTGTTGAAAGGTGATTTTTCCATACGCGTCCCGATACATGGGATGAAAGAAATAACGCTACTGGAGAATAAGTTCAACACGATGGCAGAACAGATGCATGCGTTAATTATCCGAGAGCGGGAGTATTCGCAACAGAGCTTGGATCAAATCGTTCGGAGCTTTTATTTAGCGGTAGAGATGAAGGACCCTTATACAGCAGGACATACAGAACGAGTTACGCACTATGCCCTTATCATTTATGATTATTTACAGCAACAGGAACAGCTTGCAGTTTCACGAGATGATTTACGTTACGCTGGCTTAATGCATGATATCGGGAAAGTAGCCATTCCTGACCACGTCCTTTTAAAAACAGGGAAGCTATCGCCTGACGAGTATGAATGCATGAAAACTCATTCCATTATCAGTGGAAAAATTGTAGAGCAAATAGAAAACCTGTCACATATCAGTTTAGGGGTGCGGCATCATCATGAGCGATGGGATGGAAAAGGTTACCCTGATCAGCTCAAAGGGGAAGAAATCCCGCTGATTGGGCGTATTCTTGCCGTTGCAGATACGTTTGATGCTATGACCTCTACACGTTCCTATCGCAAAGCCATGTCGGCAAAAGAGGCGTACGAAGAAATTCTCCGATGCCAAGGTACACAGTTCGACCCCTCTATTGTTTCGATTTTTAAGAAGGCTTTTGAGGATGGAGCTGTTCAGATTACACAATCAGCGGATTGTAAGGGAAGAGTTAGTAAGGATAGAGAGATTTCCTAGCGCTGGATAGGTTTACTCCTTGCTATCGGCTACTAACTTTGGTATTCTAATTCTACCGTGCTAGACGGGGAGGTTGCGGTGCCCTGTAACCTGCAATCCGCAATAGCAGGGTTGAATTCCTATCCTAGGTTTTCTTATGTGAGGCTGCCTTATGGCGGCGGTGTTGAGGAGCGGGTCCTGTGCAACGCGAACCCATGAATCTGGTCAGGTCCGGAAGGAAGCAGCCATAAGTGGATCATCGCGTGTGCCGCAGGGTAGCCTGCTCTGAGCTGCTACCATAAGTAACGCTCGGATAAGGATTATCGAAGATAGGTGCACGGTACTTATCACGCATGTACAGATAGCATGTTTCCGAAGGGAAGCATGCTATTTTTATTTTGCGATCCAATTATTTTTTGTTGGAAATTGACGATAACTAGCGAAACATTTCCATGCTTTTTAGGTGGATAGAATGAAGGTTTTACGAGTATTTTCACGAATTTTCATAATAGGCGGAAAGGATTTCGTTTCGTTTCTTTCCTTTCAAAATACGTCATAGGCCAGGAGGGACAAGCTATGAGTGCACTTTCTTCGTTACATCTCGTTGGCTCGTCCGGTCGATTGCAGCGGTTCATGCATCAACTGCCTACTGCCGTTTTATTGGTGAATCAAGCGGGTAGTATCGTGGAGGTCAACGAACAACTGCTTCGTATAACCGGATATTCACGCGATCAACTTATCAATAAGCCTATCAGCTCTCTTCTTCCCCATCGAGGTTCGATGGAGCACCTGTATGAGGAATATTTGCGAAAGGAAGAAGAAGTGGGAACCAAAGGCGAGGTCGAACTAGAATGGTGTGATAAACAGGGGAGATGCAGGAACACGTCTGTCATGATCA
Source organism: Brevibacillus sp. Leaf182 (assembly GCF_001423865.2). Lineage (NCBI taxonomy): Bacteria > Bacillati > Bacillota > Bacilli > Caryophanales > Paenibacillaceae > Brevibacillus > Brevibacillus sp. Leaf182. The sequence continues at coordinate 57,970 of NZ_LMPN02000010.1, forward strand.
TGGCACAGCAAGCAGAAGAACTTCTGTACATGATCCATTTTCCCCAACTCGTAAAAGAAAGCGATCGGCTTTTGTCGCAACGATTGTTGACCAAACTGACCTATGATACAAGCATGGGCTTGTTTATCCTCGACGAGAAATCGATCATTATCGAAGCCAGTCAGACGGCGTGCAAGCTGCTGGGTATGGAGAGACTGGACGTCATCAATAAACACGTGGATCAAGTATTTAGCGGTATCCCCGAACCGCATCGGTTCATTAAAAAAGAACTTTTGGAAGGCGTAAAGCTGCAAAATGTCGCGACTTCCTGGACCAATGACAACCAACGCTATGAGCTGATTGTCGACGCAAATACACTCCAAGACGAGTCAGGGAAAACAGTAGGGGCGTTTATTCTTTTCAAAGACATAACAAACCTGCGATCCTTCGCCCAAAAGCTCGAACGGAATGAACGCTTGGCGATGATCGGGCAAATTGCTGCTGGTACAGCACACGAGATTCGCAATCCACTTACCTCAATCAAAGGATTCCTGCAAATGTTCCTCAAGTCATTCGCTGACAGTGGCATGGAGAGGGAGAAAACGTACACCGAAATCATGCTCACAGAAATTAATCGCATCAATTCTTTAGTGAGTGAATTCCTACTATTGAGCAAGCCGCGTAATATTCAATATTCCATGGTCGACTTAAATACCGTTTTTGAGGAAATTTTGCCGATCGTCGAGTCACAGGCGAATCTGTACGGAATTGATGTCCAGTTTGCCTCTCGTGGTAAGCTTCCGATGGTCGTCGGGGATAACGAGCTATTGAAGCAAGTGTTCATTAATATCTGCAAAAATGGAATAGAAGCAATGGGAGAGCAAGGGTCGCTTCGGATTTCCCATCATTTCGACCAGGATGGCGACAAAGTGAGTATCGATATCCACGATTCAGGTCCGGGCATCCCGCTTTACATTATTGATAAGATTTTCGATCCGTTTTTTACGACAAAAGAGGAAGGGACAGGGCTCGGATTGTCTGTCTGCCAAAAAATCATTCACGATATTGGCGGTCAAATCCGTGTCTCCTCCAAAGGGTTTGGGACGACCTTCCATATCATGCTGCCGTATTAGGAGTAGAAAGCGTCCCGCACAATTGTGAACGGGGCGTTTTTTAAGTGAGACATGTCCGTTCACTTTGTACGAACGGTGGCAATCGTGTATACTGAATAGGATATAGAAGAGGACTGTGCAGATGGGGAGTGTCATACGAACATGGCTTATACCGCGCTATACCGCGTATACCGACCGCAGACTTTTCAAGACGTAGTCGGACAAGAGCATGTTACGACAACCTTGCGTAATGCTTTACGCGAAAATAGGCTGTCCCATGCCTATTTATTCAACGGTCCCCGAGGTACGGGAAAAACAAGTGCAGCCAAAATTATGGCGAAAGCAGTGAACTGCGAGCAGCCCATAGATGGTGAGCCATGCAATCAATGCGATACGTGTAGAGCCATCTCCAACGGTTCTGTAACGGATGTGCTGGAAATCGACGCGGCATCCAACCGTGGTGTTGAAGAGATCCGCGACATTCGCGACAAAGTGAAATTTGCCCCGAGCGACGTCAGGTATAAAGTGTACATCATCGATGAGGTGCATATGCTGACGACAGAGGCATTTAACGCTTTGTTAAAAACCCTCGAAGAGCCGCCGTCCCACGTCATTTTTATTTTGGCGACGACAGAGCCGCACAAGCTGCCAGCGACGATTATCTCTCGTTGCCAGCGCTTTGATTTTCACCGAATTCCACTGAGAGTGATGGTCGATCTTTTGCAAAGGATTTGCCAATCACAAGGGGTGCAGGTGGAGGAGCAAGCCCTGCAGCTCGTAGCGAAGATGGCTGAAGGTGGAGCCCGTGATGCTCTTAGCTTGTTGGACCAAGCGATTAGCTATAGCAAGGACGAGGTTCGTGCTAGTGATATTATGCAGATTACGGGCACAGTTGCCCAATCTTACTTTTCTGTGCTTGCGCGACATATTGCCGAAAACGATGTTGCACAGGTCATGGAGCAATTTGATACAGTCATGGTGCAAGGGAAGGACCCGGAGCAGTTCCTGCACGATTTCCTCTACTATTACCGCGATATGCTGTTATTGAAGACAGCGCCGCAGCTAGAAGAGATTGTCGAGCGGACCATGATTGATGATCAGTTTGCAGAGGTTGCAAAGCTGTACTCGTTTCCAGTGCTTTACGGAGCGATTGAGACCTGCAATCAGGCTTTGTCGCAATTAAAATGGTCGACCTACGCAAGAGTGCTGGTTGAACTGACTCTCGTCAAAATGTGTCAGCCTAATGCAAATGCGACGGAATCTATAGGAGCCTCACCCGTTAACAGCGAGGAACTGACCGCCATGTCCAATCGTATCCGCGTTTTGGAAGAGCGTTTGGTTCAAGTAATGCAAGGTCAGGTGAGCATTCCCGGACAGCAAAAGGCCGAGGAAACACGCAAGAACGAGCCAAGGCGCATAGCTGCGGCTTCTGGTGGTTCACGAACCCCGATGAATAGAGTCAGGGAAGTCGCGAAGGCCATGGATGAGAATTTGACGAGACAGGTGCGCGGGCAGTGGAGTCAAATTTTGACCGAACTGAAAAAGATCAAGATCCAGTACCAGGCTTGGCTAGTCAATGGTCAACCGGTAGCTGCCGGCAATGAAGCCGTTGTCGTAACCTTCAACAGTGCCATCCATTGCGATAAGACGATGGAGGCAGAGCTTCGGAGCGTGATCGAGCGCGTTATGTCTACCGTGTTGGGTAGGCCCTTGCAGCTCTTGTCTGTCATGGAGGAAGAGTGGCAAAGTGTAGACCAGCAGGTTGGTCAAAAAGACGCTTCTGATGAGCCGGAAGAGGACCCGTTTTTGGCGGAAGCCATCAAGCTCGTCGGAGAAGGTCTTGTTGAAGTCAAAGACTAAATCATACACTCATAACCATTTAGGGAGGATACCTCAATGAAAAACATGCAGCAAATGCAACAAATGATGAAGCAAGTGAAAAAAATGCAGGAAGAAATGCAAAAAGCGCAAGAAGGCTTGAAAGAAAGAATCGTGGAAGGCTCTGCTGGTGGCGGTGCTATCACAGTGAAAATCGATGGACATAAGCAAATCAAAGACATCGTGATCAAGCCAGAAGTAGTAGACCCTGAAGATGTAGAAATGCTGCAAGACCTGGTGCTCACTGCTGTGAACGATGCACTGCGCAAAGCAGATGAAATGGTAGGCAAGGAAATGGGCAAATTTACTGGAGGCATGAACATCCCAGGCCTGTTCTAAAAATTGGGCAGGAAAAGAGGAGTAGGCGATGTTTTATCCAGAACCGGTCTCAAAGCTCATTGATGGTTTTATGAAATTGCCCGGCATCGGTCCCAAAACGGCTGGGCGGCTTGCCTTTTTTGTGCTCAATATGAAAGAGGACGACGTGCTTGATCTGGCAAAAGCATTGGTCAATGCCAAGCGCCAGCTTCATTACTGCTCGGTCTGCAACAATATTACCGATCTCGATCCATGTCATATTTGTCGGGACAAACGTCGTGACGGCTCGATCATCTGTGTGGTGCAAGAGCCGCGAGACGTGGTAGCAATGGAGAAGACGAGAGAGTTTGAAGGGTATTATCACGTTTTGCACGGGGCGATTTCTCCTATGGATGGGATCGGCCCGGAAGATATTCGCATTCCTGACCTGTTGAAGCGCCTCGGTGACGAGCAGGTGAAGGAAGTCATTTTGGCGACCAATCCGAATATCGAAGGGGAAGCGACAGCGATGTACATTTCCCGGCTGATTAAACCTTTTGGCATTCGCGTGACGCGTATCGCGCACGGCTTGCCAGTCGGTGGAGATTTGGAGTACGCCGATGAAGTTACGCTGACCAAAGCATTGGAAGGCAGACGCGACCTATAAAGGAAATTTTTAAATATCATCCGAGAGTGCGATATAGATAGAAAAGAAGACGGGGGCTGCCTGTCTTTTTTTCGTTTTGAGAGGTGGGTGCAGTATGCCGGTTATTCGTATGGAGTTTTTGATAGATGCTCCGCGACAGGTCTGCTTCGATGCTGCCAGAAGCATTGATTTGCATATGGAATCGACCGCCAGCACGAAGGAGAGAGCGGTTGGAGGAGTTACGAGCGGACTGATCAACCTGGGGGAGACGGTTACCTGGGAAGCCATTCACTTCGGTATCAAGCAAAATTTGACGGTGAAAATCACAGAGATGGAGGAACCGCGCTATTTCGTGGATGAGATGGTTTCTGGTGCATTCAAACGGTTTCATCACACGCATGAGTTCATTCCGATAACGGACAATCAGACGAGAATGATCGATATATTTGACTACACATCTCCGCTGGGTATCTTGGGGAAGCTCGCGGATTGGTTGTTCTTGAAGGTGTATATGACGCGGTTTTTGCGGACGCGCAATGAATATCTCAAGCAAGTAGCAGAAGCACAGATAAAAGCTTTGCAATCCGGATAGAAATGCCGGACTTTTTTGAATGGACGAGACATACAGTGAAATAGGAGCGTGAGGAGATGCTGACAGGACCAGGACTGTCGCTTGCGAGTGGGATACGGCGACAAAAGTCCACTCCATGGGCGATCATGCTGTTTATTGGGTATTGGCTCATGTTTGCTGCGGAGTTATCCATGATTCGTTTTCACAAGGGTGAAGACGGAAAATGGGTTGCTACCACTGTCGGGCAACCGGAGGTATGGCTAGGATTACTTGCATTTGCAGTGACGGTATTCAGCTTCATTGCGACTGTTGGTTTCATTGTGAGCTTGCTCCGAGAAAGACGGCAGAAGACGTCATGGCTATGGCAATATGACGAGCTTACAGGGAATGATGTACTGCATATTGTGGCTTGGCTGCATGTGTTTCAAACGGGCGTACTGTTGTTGTATGGGTTTTTACTGGAAGGTACCTTCTTTTCCACCGGTACGATTGGAGGGATATTGGAATCAGCTATCTTCCAACTGTTCCTGTTGATTTTGATTCCGCTGTGGTTTCGTGGACGACTGGGGGAAATCGGCGTTCGCCGACCTGTACAACTAGGCCGGATGCTGTTGATGCTCGCTGCTCTGTTTCTTTTAATTGCACTGGTGCTGGATGCGGTGGTGACGAACCCGATTGCGGACTGGTTTGGACTGTCTCTGTCATCAGAACGAGAGCAGCAGATCGAAAAAGAGATTGTGCAGGCGAAAGAAACGGATATTTTGGCGGCGCTCACCTCACTTCTGGTCATTGGCATATTGGTTCCGATTGCGGAGGAGATTTTGTTTCGTGGCGTGATTCAGACTTATCTGGTTCAGAGAATCGGGCCCATTATGGGTATCTTCCTGAGCAGTCTCTGGTTTGGGCTCCTGCATATGGATCTCGCTCTGTTTGCTCCGCTTTTTGTCATTGGACTTTTACTCGGATTCGTTCGACATCGGTACCAATCGATCTGGGGAGCGGTTTTGTTGCATGCAGTTAACAACATGACAGGAGTACTTTACTACTTTCACTGAGGGGGAAGCTTGCAGGTGAGTAGGTGGAGAAAAAAAGCGCGGTTCGTGGTGGAATGGAATGAGGCGAGCTTGGATATGGCAGTCAATCAGGCGCGAATGGATTGGCAGCATGCCCGCCATCTTGCGGAGATCAGTGAACCGGATGGCGGTTTGGATGATGTCATTTATTATTTGCATGTGACAGAAAAGCGGTATATGTATTTGCTCGGGCAAGCAAAGCGCGAGAGGAATCGCCAACAGGCATAGGAGGAAAAGCCGATGACTACAGGGTGGGTTATAGCACTGATTGTAGTTGGAATATTGCTGGTGATTGCCGCCAGCAAATCTGTCACGGGCCCGATCAGGTGGATTGGATTTGGGATCATGCAAGTCGTGATTGGCGCACTATTGCTGTTTTTCACTAATCTGGTTGGAGAGTTGGCTAACTTCCATATCCCGATCAACCCGGTGACGGCTCTGCTCGTCGGACTTCTCCGTTTGCCTGGATTGGCGGCGTTAATTGTCATCAAGCTATGGGTTATGTAAAGGTGTATCGATTCGGTTATCCATCGGTAAGCAAAAAAGCAACGCCGCGATCCTCGTATTTCACCCGGCTGCGACTTGGCTGACGAAAGGAAGCAAGGAGGGCGAGGAGGCGTGGCAGCGCAACGATCAACGTTCCGGTGATCAAGGTGAGCGCGTATCCTTTCGAAAGCCACACAAAAGCCCCGGCTGCTATCGCCATACTTCCCGCGATTACCGTGAGCTCACTGCCCCGATAGACCGATAGCGGGATGGGAAGTGGATACCCAGCACCCCACCACGGAGAGACGAGCATATCGGCAGTTGTCTTTGGCTTGTGGCCGCGCAGAAGGGCATACAGTCGAAATAAAACCAAATGACAGATTGGTATTACAGGTAGAATCGCTAACGTCACAATCAGCGTATAAGCCGGGACTTGTAGCAAGAATGAGTGCGAAATAAGGGACAAGCCAATTAACAACAGTTGAAAAAGGTAGCCGACGAATCGCCAGCGAAAACGATAGAGCAGCTTGTAGCTATAGATCGTATGGGCGGCGGTTTCCTTCATGAAAAGTCACTTCCTTTTACAGCAGTCTGGATGAATGAAAGTCTGCGTTTCCATTATCGCACAGTCGCAAATCTTGAGAAAGCTCATACAATGAATGAAACAAGCCGTTTGTCTAGCATGACTGGATTGACGGCTTTTTGTTATGGGCAGGATAAAAGGAATGATAGGGGAAATGAATCGGTAGAGCGTGATGTGGAGGGAAAGAAAGCGTGAGGCTATGGGTCATTTCAGAGGAGGTCGTAACCAGATTCGGCAAGGAGCTCGGAGCGTGTGGGATTGTGCTGTCAGTTTACCAAACAGATTCCTCAGATGAAGTTGCCGATGGATTTCTACTGACAAAAGAGACTGATGGCAAGCTTTTGCAGGAAAGGATGCAACAGCAGGGAACGGGGCCATGGCTCACGCTTGTCTACGGAAGCGACGTGCCATACGACTGGGCGAATACTTTACATACTCAGTACGCGCGTACGGGGGAGTATGAGATCATTCGCATGGCGTTATTTACCCACGAGCGAGCTTTGCTTGGAGGGGAACCCAATGGAAGGTGGATGCGGTTCCTCTGTAAGCAGCTTGCTCGCTGCTCACTGGTGACGATGGTATGCGGGATGCGCGAGGTGGATGAAGCGCTTCGTCAATTCCCTCGCTATTTGGCGTGGAAGGAGCGGTTTTATATCGAGCTTGGTGCCAGTTGCGATGAAAAAGGAATTTCTCTGCTGCAAGTCAGTCGCGCGCTCAGTATGGACAAACGAATCGGTCAAGGCTGGCTCTACTCTTCCCGCCAAGACTCTTCCCTCATCGTTCGATGGCTTGAAAAAGAATGCAGGTTCGTTCTACAGAAAGCGAATATACAGCGGATCGTACTTTGGGGAGAGGACTCGCTATGGGAGCATATGTCTTCTGACTGGTTGGCTGAAAAAGACGTTGCAGTGTACACGGGGAAGGACAAGCCAATTCCGAACAAAAGGATGACGGGTTGGACGCTATACGATTCGTGGCAGGATGCTGTAAAGGATGCGGACTTGCTCGTGATCGGAAATGCCGCGGGAACGACCATTGCAGAGCTGCCGTTATCAGAGCTGGTTAACGGAATGAGGCAGTCCTATGTCATTGATGCAGCAGCTTGCTTCCCTGTGCAGGAAGCCCAGTCCTACTTCCAAGCCTACCGAGCTATCGGCGAAAACACGAACGTTTGGGAATGATGCTGACTATAATAGGGTATAATGGTTGGTATATTGAGGAAAAGGGCAGGCGTTTTCACTATGGAAAAAGTTGCTCAGCGATGTATCGTCTGTGAACAGGAGCAGAATGACGGAATCGCCATTTGTGAGCAGTTTATCTGTCAACGGTGCGAACAGGAAATGGTCAATACCGATGTACAGGATGAAAAGTATCCATTTTTTATTCATCAGATGAGACGCATTTGGTTGCGAAAAGATGCGTGAAGAAAGAAGGCATCGGTGCATTCCGGTGTCTTTTTTTTGCTGGACTCATGCATGTCCAAATCATGCTAAAATAGGGGAATAAAAATAAAGGACGTGAGTCGCGCGTGTTGGAGAGAGATGTTGAATTTCGGGAGCGACAAAAGCGTGCGCCCCTTTATGAACAGCTTGAACGGCACGCCAAGCATCGGCCGCATCCGTTTCATGTGCCAGGACATAAAATGGGCCACAGCTTTGACAACCATGCTAAAAAGCGCTTTCAAGACATCTTGGAGCTGGACGTAACGGAAATTAGCGGGACAGATGACCTACATCAGCCACAGGGTGTCATTGCAGAAGCGCAGGCTTTGGCGGCGCAAGCCTTCCATGCGGAACAGACCAAGTTTTTGATCGGAGGAAGTACAGTAGGAAATATCGCTCTCATCATGACAGTATGCAGACCGGGCGACAAGATTCTCGTACAACGCAATTGCCATAAGTCTGTATTCAACGGCATTATGATGGCGAGAGCAACCCCGATCTTTTTAGTGCCTGCTGTCGATCTGGCAACAGGAGTCGCTGCGGGTGTAAGGCGCGAAGATGTAGAGCGTGCGATGCTTGCACACCCCGATGCCAAGGCCGTTTTTTTGACGAATCCGACCTATTATGGAATGGGTATCGATTTGGCGAAAATGGCGGCGACGGTCCATCGGTTTGACATACCGCTTTTGATAGACGAAGCTCACGGTGCCCACTACGGGTTCCATCCTGCCTTTCCGCGTTCTGCTATGCAGGAAGGTGCGGATGCTTCGGTTCAATCGACACACAAAATGGGAACGGCAATGACGATGTCCTCGATGCTGCATATTCAGGGAGAGCGGATTGATCGTGAACGGTTGTTCCGCCATCTCGCCATGCTTCAGTCTTCCAGCCCGTCGTATGTGCTAATGGCCTCACTCGATGTAGCCAGACGTCATCTGGCGTTGGAGGCGAGCGAGGAGTGGAACAGGTTGTTGCCGCTTTTGGACAAGTTTCGGGAGCGACTCGATCGACTGGAGTGGCTGGATTGGCCGCGACTGTCCACGAACAGCGTATACGCTACGCTTGACCCGTTGAAGCTGTTTTTCCACTTGCGAACGGCCCAATTCAGTGGATTTGATTTACAGAAATGGATGGAAAAGCACGGGATTTTCTCGGAGCTGGCGGATGACTCTCATGTACTCCTCGCAGCCTCGACAGGAACCTCCTCCCGTGACCTGGATGCTTTGTGGAAGCTGCTTGAATCGATGGCACCACAAGTAGAACCGGGGGAGGAGCGCGTTCTTTTGACGGGAGTCGTGTCTTCCCATTATTTGCGCGAGCAGGCATTGCCAATGCATGAAGCTGTTGATTGCCCGAGGGAGTCGATTCTTTTGGAGCAGGCTCTGGGACGCATTGTGGCAGAGATGGTGATTCCATATCCGCCAGGGATTCCGGTGCTGGTGCCAGGCGAGCGAATCGATGAAGAAAGTCTGGCGATGCTGAAGGAATTGGCGAGAGGACAAACGCGGTTCCATGGCGTACAGGACGACCAGCTACAAACGATACAGGTTTTACAATAATCTAAGCAACTGGCCTGCTACAACAGGGGTGGAAGGAGTATGGAAGTGGCAACAGGAAAGAAAGGCCGATTTATTACGATAGAAGGCGGAGAAGGGGCCGGGAAATCCACCGTCATCGCCAAGCTGTACGAAGAGCTGAAGGCGCGGGGAGTCGATGTACTTTTGACGCGTGAGCCCGGTGGAATTGATATCGCTGAAAAAATCCGGGAAATTATTTTGAATCCGGCCCACACACAGATGGATGAAAGAACGGAGGCTCTCTTGTATGCAGCAGCACGTGGCCAGCATTTGGCCGAAAAGGTGTTACCTGCCTTAGCAGAGGGCAAGCTGGTACTATGCGACCGTTTTATCGACAGTAGTCTCGCCTATCAAGGACATGCGCGGGGATTGGGCATTGATGCTGTCTATCAGATTAACCGATTTGCTGTCGGTGACTGCATGCCGGAATTGACCTTATTCTTTGATGTACAGCCCGAAACTGGATTGGCACGGATTAATGCCTCCCGTGGACGCGAAGTGAATCGTCTCGATTTGGAAGGAATGCGTTTCCATGAGCTTGTTCGGGAAGGGTATCAACTGGTAATGGAACGCGACCCGGAGCGCTTTGTCGTCATTGATGCCGAGCAGCCGATGGAACATGTATATCAATCAGCCCTACAGGTACTGCTAGACAGATTATAAGGTTCCCTGTACCGCAGAATGATGTACATGCTGTATAATATGTTTAAGCAAAATAACGTACCAAGCCTACGCGTTTTTCATACAATGAAGAAGTCAAATGGGGAATTGATCATGGGAGAAAGGGTGATAGCCGATGAAAATGGTAGTTGCGGTCGTCCAAGATAAAGATAGTGGTCGTCTGTCTCAACAGCTGGTGAAAAAAGGTTTTCGTGCTACGAAGCTGGCTAGTACAGGTAGCTTTTTACGCGCCGGTAACACAACTTTTTTGATCGGTACGTCTGACGAAAGCGTACCGGAAGTAATCGACATCATTGCGCATAATTGCAAATCCCGCAAACAAATGGTCACTCCCGTCTCTCCACTCAGTAATGCTGTAGACTCGTTCATGCCATATCCGCTGGAGGTACAGGTGGGTGGTGCGGCAGTATTTGTATTGGATGTCGGAGAGTTCCACTCATTTTAACGTGGTTCCTTCTCTCTTTTTTCGCAACTTTCGTATATACTTGATCTCACGGGGATAAACCCTGTATTGGATCGGGCGACGGAGGTGGCGATATGAAAATCAGTGATGGGTTACGGCCTAAACTGGACTTGATTAAAACGGCGGATTCACGCAAGAATCCTCAACTGGAAAAGCTGAATTTTGGCACGATGATTCAAGGAGAAGACGAACGTATGTCTCAGGAAAAGCTTACCCGGCTACTGACAGACATAGACAGGCAGGGACAGATTCTTGCTCGTTCCCGCGCCGTTCGTGATTTCTATGCTTATAAAAATCTCGTCAAACAGTTCATGGAAGAGGCTGTGAAGTTCGGCATTGCCTTGGACGATAGACGAGGAATGAATCGGCGTGGCCGCAGCAGGCTGTACAAAATCGTCAAAGAGGTAGATGCAGAGCTGCTCAAACTGACAGATGAGCTCTTGAGCGAGCAGGCACCAACGATTGATTTGTTAGCCAGGATTGGCGAAATCCGCGGCATGTTGATCAATTTGTATTTTTAGTAGGTGTGAAACCATCATGACATGGACCCGTTTTTCTCAGCAGCCACGAGCACAGGAACTGCTGTATCATAGTTTGCGCAACGAACGATTGGCACACGCCTACTTGCTGGCGGGTCCCAAAGGTTCAGGTAAAAAGCAGATGGCCCTGCATCTGGCGAAGTCCCTTTTTTGTACGGAAAGGGAGGCAGACGCCTGCGGGGCCTGTGTTACATGCAGGCGCATAGAGGGTGGCAATCACCCGGATGTGTTGTTTATTACGCCTGATGGGGCTTCGATTAAAATCGACCAGATCCGTTCGCTGCAAAAAGAAATGGCGATGCGCGCCGTCGAGTCGTCACGCAAGGTATATATCATCGAGCACGTCGATAAAATGACGACACAGGCTGCCAACAGTCTGCTCAAGTTTCTGGAGGAACCGCCCGCTGGTGTACTGGCACTGCTTTTGACAGAGCACAGCCATGCGATTCTTCCTACGATTTTATCTCGATGCCAAATCGTTCAATTTTCACCACTTTCTGCAGAATCGATTGCGGAAAAGTTGCGTGCAGAGGGCGTTTTGGCGGGAATGGCGCAGGTTGCTTCCCACATTACGACAAATGTGGAAGAAGCCATGACACTCAGCCAATCAGAATCGTTTGCACAGCTAAGAAATCTAGTGATACAATTGGTGCAGGAGTGCAAACAGCGCAATTCATCTGCACTCTTAACGATCCATGATATGTTGCAAAAGAGCGACAAAAGTAAAGAGGAACTACCCCTCTTTTTAGATTTGCTCATCCTTTGGCTGCGCGATATCCTGTATTTGCAAGTAGGCAGGCATGCCCATCTCATTAACAGCGACCAACAGGATGTGCTGCAAGGACAAGCACTGGTATGGACAAAAGCTGAGCTCTTGCGTGGGATAGATTTGGTCATGGAGACGAAAAATCGGATAGAGCGAAATGCCAACGCACAGTTGGCTCTTGAGCGGTTGGTTCTTCAATTCCAGGAGGGATAACCCTTGTACGAGGTTGTTGGGGTCCGCTTTAAGAAAGCGGGCAAAATATATTACTTCGACCCTGACCGACTGCCGATTGAGCAAGACTGCACCGTCATCGTTGAGACGGCGCGAGGGGTCGAGTTTGGCAAGGTCGTCATTGGCAAAAAAGAAGTGGCTGAGTCTGATGTCGTATTGCCGCTGAAAAAGGTCATTCGGATGGCAGACGAGCGAGATGCAAAACAGGTGGATGAAAACAAGCAAGCCGCCAAGAATGCTTTTGCTGTATGTCAGACGAAGATCAAAGAGCATAAGCTCGATATGAAGCTGGTCGATGTGGAATACACGTTTGACCGCAACAAGATTATCTTTTATTTTACTGCTGACGGCAGGGTTGATTTCCGTGAGCTGGTAAAAGACCTCGCCTCCGTATTCCGTACCCGGATTGAGCTTCGCCAGATTGGTGTACGTGACGAAGCCAAAATGCTCGGCGGGATCGGGCCTTGTGGCAGGTTGCTTTGCTGTTCGACGTTCCTCGGCGATTTCGAGCCTGTCTCGATCAAAATGGCCAAGGACCAAAATCTTTCGTTGAATCCAGCCAAAATCTCTGGTCTGTGCGGCCGGTTGATGTGCTGTTTAAAATACGAGAACGACAACTATGAAAGCTCGAAGGATGAGATGCCAGATGTTGGCAAAATGGTCAACACCCCGATGGGGAATGGACGAGTCGTTTCCGTAAACGTACTTGACCAATCTGTCCAAGTAGAGCTTTCAATCGACAAACGTGTCACCGAATTCGGATTGGATGAGATTGCGATAGGTCTCCCCACCTTTGAATAAAGCGTGGGGGTAGGGGAGAGGTGAGCTAGTGGACAAACGGGAAATCTTCGTCAAGATGGCGAGCATTGAAGAACGTATTGGTGACCTTTATAAAGAAATTGGTGAACTGAAAGACGTCATCGTTGTTTTGATGGAGGAAAACGCCCAATTACTCGTTGAAAACCAGCACCTTCGCAACCGACTAGACAGGAAGAAGACCGGCTCCCAAGCAAAACAAAAGGGAACAAGCCCTGTCGCGAAGGAAAAAGCCAAAAAGGCAGTGGTCGGGGAAGGATATGACAACCTCGCCCGTTTGTACGCGGAAGGATTTCATATCTGCAATGTGCATTTCGGCAGCCTGCGAAAAGAAGGGGATTGCCTGTTCTGTCTCTCATTCCTGAGCGGCGGCCCTCAAAAATAAGCGGTGAGTAACCAGCACCACATGAAAAAGCGACCTGGGCCACGTGTCAGGTCGCTTTTTTCCGGATAGGAATAATAAGACAAGAACAAAAGGGAGTACGAGCCGTAGATGGAACCTGTCACCAACGTGCCGCTTTACGAAACAGAGCGCATCGATGATTTATTGACGCATGAAATGAAAATAATCCAGAGCCACGAAGTGTTTTGCTTTTCGATGGACGCGGTTCTTTTGGCACGATTCGCATCGGTGCCAAAGCGCGGAAAAGTATTGGATATGTGCACGGGCAATGGAGCAATACCGCTCATTATGACCACCCGTACGCCAGAAGCCAGTTTTGATGGAATCGAAATTCAAGAGCGTTTGTTCAGCATGGCGAGCCGCAATGTGACATTGAATGGCTTGAACGAACGAATTACGATGCATCATGGCGATGTGAAGGATGCGGTGTCTTTGTTTGGGCACGGGAATTTTGATTTGATCACGTGCAATCCGCCGTATATGCCTGCGACCAGTGGGGAGAAAAACATCAGCGAGCACTTTGCGATCGCCCGTCATGAGATTATGCTGTCCTTGGAGGATGTCATTCGCGTGGGGAGTCAGTTGCTAAAAACCGGCGGAAAGCTGGCGCTCGTGCATCGATCCACACGTTTGATCGACATCATTTCGCTTATGCGCCAATATGGCATCGAGCCGAAACGGATGCGTCTGGTTTATCCGCGTAGGGAAGCAGAGCCGAATATGGTTCTGATCGAGGGAATAAGGGGTGGAAAGCCGGAGCTGAGAATTCAGCCACCGCTGATTGTGTATGAAAATGGAGAGCAATACTGTGAAGAACTACAGGAAATCTATTATGGCAGACGAGATTCCCTCGAGTAAGAGTCACTATGTCTACATCCTCTCTTGTGCGGATGGGACACTCTACACCGGATATACGACAGAGCTGATCCGCCGCTTGGCTGCTCATAATGAAGGAAAAGGTGCCAAGTATACAAGAGGTCGAGGGCCAGTGGAGCTGCTTTATTGGGAAGAAGGAGCAGACCGTTCCTGGGGTCTCAAGCGTGAAGAGAGCATCAAACGATTAACGCGCAAGAAAAAAGAAGAATTGATTGGAGGGGCCTCCGAATGAATGTGCAACGCAGTTTTGCGTCAGAAGAAGCAGGAGTCCTTTATTTGGTGGCTACACCCATTGGCAATCTCGATGATATGACGGTGCGGTGTCTAAATACGTTGCGTGAAGTCGATGTCATTGCGTGTGAAGATACGCGCCAGACGAGAAAGCTGCTAAATCATTTTCAAATCGAAAAACGTACGGTCAGCTATCACGAGCATAATAAGGAAGCAAGTGGAAATGGGTTGTTGCAGTGGCTTGCAGAGGGTAAGAAGATCGCCTTGGTAAGCGACGCTGGCTTGCCGGCGATTTCCGACCCGGGTGCGGAGCTGGTTCGAGATGCGACCGCAGCGGGATTTTCTGTCATCCCCGTTCCAGGTGCCAATGCGGCGTTGACAGCTTTGATTGCTTCCGGTCTTCCTACTGATCGCTTCCTATTTTGCGGATTTATGGGACGCGAAAACAAAGAAAGACGCGAAGAGCTGGAACGACTGAAGCGATATCCAGAAACGCTGATTTTTTATGAAGCTCCCCATCGAGTGGAAAAGACGCTTGCTGCCATGCGGGAAGCGTGGGGGAATCGGCGAGCTGTCTTGGCAAGAGAACTGACAAAACGCTACGAGGAATTTGTACGTGGGACGTTGGAAGAGCTGCTGGAATGGCTCAGAAGCGGCGAGGTGCGCGGTGAGTTTTGTGTCATTGTCGAAGGGAACACCGGACCGCTGGAAGCGGAAGTCGATGATACCTGGTGGCAATCGCTGAGTATCGTGGAGCACGTGGATCATTACTGCGCACAAGGCATGGGGAAAAAGGAAGCCATCAAGCAAGCAGCCGATGATCGAAACGTATCCAAACGAGATGTTTACAATGAGTATCATCGTGAATAGAGGGTAATGAGTGAGCAAAGCTGGCCGATACGGTCGGCTTTTTCTTTTCGTCATGTCGACAGGGTACGTGAATACGATGGTAAGGGGCGCTGAGGGTGTTTTCGGAAGGAATGGAAGGAGCGATCAGCAGTGAGTATTCGTGATTCTCGTTTTATTGTGAATACAGATGAAAAAGACGATCACTTCATATTTACGCTGCCGGTTACATGGAACAGTAGACCGTACGAATATGCCTGGGCCAAACAGTTTGCCACTCCGAATGACGTTGTGCTTGATTCGGCATGCGGGATATGCCACCCATTCAAATTTTATTTGGCCGATCATTGTCGAGAAGTACACGCTTGTGATCTCGATAATCGGATACTGTCTAAGGAAGCGATCTATCAGGATATTGTGGACGTATTTGGGAGAAGGGTAGCTAGAGCGACTTCAGCAAGTTTTGACCGAGGTTGGACTACAGTTTTCTGGCGATGTATCCTTTGAAATGCCGGCAGATGTGGTCTATTCTGATTTGTATGCGCCCAGGCTGTTCTTCTTCCGAGCGCTGTTGAAGAAAAAATAGCCTTCGTGGGGCTCGTCCCACAAAGGCATGTTTATGTAATCAAATGATATTAGCGTTTAACAGGCATTTCTGTCAGGCAATCTTGGCACACGATTTTACCTTTAAAATGAGATACTTTGTCAGCGTTTCCACAGAAGATACAAGCAGGCTCATACTTTTTCAGGATGATGCGCTCTCCGTCAACGTAGATTTCCAAAGCATCTTTCTCAGCGATACCCAGAGTGCGGCGCAATTCGATTGGAATAACAACACGACCCAATTCATCTACTTTGCGAACGATACCGGTTGATTTCATCATAGTTAAAATCTCCTCCCAAAATCTGTATATGTCGATGCTATTGTTATACACTCATCATTTATCGTCAATATTCGACATTTTCTGTTGGGATAATCATACCAGCCATTCCCAAAGGTGTCAACATGATTTTGACAATTCCTTGAAAAGCAAAATGTTTTTTCAAAACGAAAATGCTGTTAAACCAGTGTTTCTCAAAGTGTTGGAAGTGATCTGGAAATTTTTATGGATAAAATTTACTGGAAGAATTGGGTGTCGAATTAGTCGACGAATGTCGAAACCCAACATGGCGATTCGACAAAAACTCCAAGTTTTCTCTTTTCTTCTTGTATTTTGTAAAGTTGGTGTGAAGCGAGCAATAAAATTCCTCGGGAAAATGAGCTTGCCGAGGATGTTTACAAAACAGGTTGGTCGTGTACAATAGAGGATAAATACAGCAATGGATAGCAAACGACCATGATGGGAAGAGTAAGCCGATCCTCCTTATTTCAGAGAACCGGGGTAGCTGAGAACCGGTATAAGTGAGCAAGCTGAACATGGACCCTGAGTCTTGCAGATGAACAGTGACGGCATTGACCGAGACCTAGTAGTTTGTGACGTAAGCCCACGTTACGGGTAGAGTCATGTTTTGACTCACCAAGTCCGTTTTCCGTGAGGGAACGGAGTATTTGGGTGGTACCGCGAGATAGAGCTCGCCCCAATTTTTTTGGGGTGGGCTTTTCCTTATTTTAATAAACGTAAACAGGAGGGGAATAGTTGCAATGAAACCTACTTATTACATCACAACACCGATCTACTATCCAAGTAACAAACTCCACATTGGTAACGCCTACACCACAATCGCGTGTGATGCTATGGCTCGTTATAAGCGTTTGCGCGGCTATGATGTGTATTACCTGACAGGGACAGATGAGCATGGTCAAAAGCTCCAAGAGCGTGCAGCCGAAGATGGCAAACAACCGCTCGAATTCATCGACCCGATTGTCGATTGGGTAAAGGACCTGTGGCAAAAGCTGGACATCTCATACGACGATTTCATCCGTACTACAGAGCCTCGTCATAAAGAAGTCGTACAAAAAGTGTTCCAGCGCCTGCTCGACCAAGGCGATATTTATTTGGGCGAGTACGAGGGCTTCTACTGTGTACCTTGCGAGGCTTTCTGGACAGAAACCCAAGCGAAAACAGACAACGGATATGCTTGCCCAGACTGTGGTCGCGAAGTGAAAAAAGTGAAGGAGAAAAACTACTTCTTCCGCATGTCCAAGTACCAAGACAGACTGCTTGCGCACATCGAGGCAAACCCTGAATTTATTCAACCAGAGAGCCGCCGCAACGAAATGATTAACAACTTCCTGAAGCCAGGCCTCCAGGATTTGTCCGTATCCCGCAGTACATTTGACTGGGGTATCAAGGTACCGAGCGATCCAGAGCACGTCATTTACGTATGGATTGATGCATTGACGAACTATATTTCTGCTCTCGGCTATTTGTCCGAGGACGACAGCAAATACCGTAACTTCTGGCCGGCCAATGTTCACATGGTTGGAAAAGACATTTTGCGTTTCCATACGATCTACTGGCCAATCCTGTTGATGGCACTGGATATCCCGTTGCCAAAACAAATTTTTGGTCATGGCTGGCTTCTGATGCCGGATGGAAAAATGTCAAAATCCAAGGGCAATGTCATTGACCCGAAGGTTTTGATCGACCGTTACGGTTCTGACGGCGTTCGCTACTTCCTGCTTCGTGAAATCAACTTCGGTCAGGATGGCATCTTCACGCCAGAATCGTTCGTACAACGCCTGAACTACGACTTGGCTAATGACATCGGAAACCTGCTGAGCCGTACCGCTACGATGATTGAGAAATATTTCGACGGTATTGTTCCAGCTCCACAGGATGCAGGAGAGCCGGATGACAGCTTAATTGGCCTCGCGATGAAAACGAAGGAGCTGGTGGAAGAGCACATGGAAGAAATGCGCTTCTCCAATGCACTGGCTCACATCTGGGAGCTGGTGGGACGTACAAACAAATACATCGACGAGACCATGCCTTGGAATCTGGCAAAATCCGAAGAAACCAAAGGTCGTCTGGCAACTGTCATGTACAATTTGGTGGAAAGCATCCGCATTAGCTCCGTGCTGATCCAACCGTTCATGACCAAAGCACCAGCGAAAATTTGGGATCAACTAGGTATTTTGGGCAATGAAGAAGCAACCAACTGGGAATCTGCAAGTGTATGGGGGGGATTGCCTGCTGGAAGCACCGTTAGCCGCAAGGAACTGCTCTTCCCTCGTCTGGATGTTCAAGCGGAATTGGCTTTCATCGACGATTCGACAGCAGAAGCACGTCGCCAAGCGGAGGAAAACAAGAAAAAGCAAGCAGCTTTGAAAGGGGAAGCACCTGTGAGTGAAACAAATACCAACCAAACAGAAGAAGCAACTGACAAACCGGCTGATGCAAAAGAGGAAATCAGCATCGACGATTTTGGAAAAGTAGAGTTACGCGTCGCACAGGTAGTGGAATGTGCCAAGCATCCAAATGCTGACAAACTGTTGGTTCTGCAATTGGATCTCGGCTACGAGAAGCGCCAGGTTGTTTCTGGTATCGCGAAATACTACTCCCCGGAAGATATGGTCGGCAAAAAAGTGATCCTCGTCGCTAACCTGAAGCCAGTGAAGCTTCGCGGTGAGCTGTCTCAAGGGATGATCCTGGCAGCATCAGCAGGAGATCAGTTGACACTTGCGACTGTTGACCCAAGTATGCCAAACGGAGCAATCGTAAAGTAACGAGGGCAAGGAAAGGAAGGACCCATCTTGTTATTTGAAACCCATGCTCATCTAAATGCGAAGGAATTCGATGAAGATCGTGCAGAGGTCATTGCTCGTGCGCAAGAAAATGGCGTCAGTACGATTGTGAACATCGGATTTAACGCTGAGACAATTCCAACCTGCATGGATTTGGCTCATGCGTATGACTTTATTTACGCCGTCATCGGTTGGCATCCACAAGACGCCAAGGACATGACAGACGAACACCTAGAATGGATCGAGGAACTCAGTCGTGATCCGAAAGTAGTGGGATTGGGAGAAATGGGCTTGGACTACTACTGGGATACGTCGCCACGTGATGTGCAGGCAGAGGTATTCCGCAAGCAGATTCGTCTGGCTCGCAAGCTCGACATGCCGATCATCATCCACAATCGCGATGCGCACCATGACGTTCTGACGATCCTCAAGGAAGAGAAGGCAGCAGATGTTGGCGGCATCATGCACTGCTTCTCTGGCAGTTGGGAAACAGCGAAGCAGGCACTCGATATGAATTTTTATATTTCGTTCGGTGGTCCGCTTACATTCAAAAATGCCAAGCAGCCAAAAGAAGTAGCAGCGAAGGTACCGCTAGACAAGCTGTTGATAGAGACAGATTGCCCATATCTCACTCCGCATCCTTTCCGTGGAAAGCGAAATGAGAGTGGATATGTGCGTTACGTCTGTGAAGAAATGGCGAACATTCATGGGTTGTCTTATGAGCAAATGGCACAAATTACCGCAGACAACGCCAGACGTCTTTTTCGCATGAACGGTTAATAAAAACGGGAAATCACGATTCATCACGTGATTTCCCGTTTTTTTTTGTGTGAAGTAACCGGGTTCTACTCTATTTTGTCGACGCATACGATGAACAATGTGTCGAACGATTATTGTCCATCCGACATGGCTTCTCGACAGGTTTCTGCTACCATTCGCCACGCCTATTTTGCTAGTCTGATACCATTATCGTTTCAGCCAAGAGGGAGGGTAAATTTGACAAAGCCGGGAAAGTGAAATACAATCAAAGCCGACCTTGTGAAGTACCGGCCACTTCCAGAATATTAGTGCAATTACATCGACCCTTACCTGGCTAGACAAGAAGAGCCTTGCGCTTTTCTAGGAAAAGGAGTGTGGGAAATGGAGTTACGCGCGATATGGGAAAGGTATAAGAATCGGGGGCTAGTCATGTTTGGCTGCCTTGCTCTTGTGCTCGTTCCCATGATTGGCTATTTCTCTGCCCAGGCTACTCAGCCAAAACAGGTCACTTTTTCGTTGGACGGAGAAAGCAAGACGGTCGCTACAAAAGCCAAGACCGTTGAGCAGTTCTTAACCGAGCGGAACATTACGGTAACGGAAAAGGATTCCCTTCAACCGACACCTGAGACGCAGCTAAAAGACGGAGCACTCATTACTTTATATACGACCTGGTCCATACCAATCCAGGTTGACGGGCAGAAAAAAACGATAGAGACACTTAGTCGTGATGTTGCTGGTGCGTTGAAGGACGGCGGCATCGTGCTAGGTGAGAAGGACCGGGTAGAACCGGCATTGACCGCTACACTTACCAAGGACTCCTCGATCAGCGTAAAGCGGGTTGTTGAGAAAATGGTAAAAGTCGATGAGCGAGTCAACTTTCAAGAAATACGCAAAAATGATCCAGCGCTGGAAAAAGGTAAGACCCGCGTATTACAGAGCGGGCAAGAAGGTAAGGCAATTGCACACTATAAGCTAGTCATGGAAGATGGAAAAGAAGTCTCCCGTGATCTGGTCAAAAGAGATGTACTTGTACCGAAGAAAGATAATGTCGTAGCCGTGGGTACCGCAATCCCAACGTTGCAGAAAAAGGGTCAACCAGATCGGGTCCTGGTTGCTTCAGCAGCGGGTCCGGTCTCGCGTGGTGGAAAAGTGTTTAGGCCGAAAAAAGTACTGAACGGGGTTACCCTGACTGCATATACTCCTTCGGGAGGTGGCAAACACCCAAGCTCTCCAGGATATGGACGCACATCGACAGGGGTAAAAGCCAAGGCAGGTCACACAATCGCTGTAGATCCTAAAGTCATTCCGTATGGATGGTGGGTGTACATTGAAGGTGTTGGGTATCGTCGAGCTGAAGATACGGGTGGTGCCATGAAAGGTGGCAAAATCGACGTATTCGTAGGCACGGAATCCGAGGCGAGGAAATTCGGTCGCAAGCGAAACAAAACTGTATATATCATTGGACCACAGAAGCCTTAGGACAGGAGCGATTGCTCCTGTTCTTCTGTTTCCTCCATGGTTATTGTGATAAGCTGTTTGTTAGTTAGACGATCCTGTTTTACCAAATGTTACATGTATTTTTTGCTTTGGGTACGGTTTTTTTTGGAACACTAGTATTGTACCGACTTTGTACGAAAGTGGGAGCACATGATGAAGATCAAGGAAGTCATCGTGGTCGAAGGACGAGACGATACCGCAGCAATCAAACATGCGGTTAATGCCGATACGATTGAAACTGGCGGTTCTGCCATTCATAAAAGAACGATTGAAAAAATCAGGCTGGCGCAACAAAAACGCGGTGTTATTATTTTTACAGACCCCGATTATCAAGGGGAGCGCATCCGAAAAATTATCAGCAAGTCAGTTCCAGGCTGCAAGCACGCATTTATTACCCAGGAGGACGGGACCAAAAAGGGCGACATCGGCGTTGAGAACGCGACACCTGACGTGATTATTCGTGCGCTCTCAGAAGTACGTACCGAAATGGCGGAAACGGCTGGAGAGATTACCTCTGACGATCTGTTGGCAAATGGCCTGACGTCCGGAGTAGATGCCAAAGAACGCAGAATTAAGCTGGGAGAAGCATTGGGGATCGGATACGCCAACGCCAAGCAAATGCTGCAGCGGCTCAATGCCTTCCAAATCAGTCGAGCAGAATTCGAAGCGGCCATTGCGGCCATCAACAAAGAGAGGGAGTAAGCCATGACCCAAATAGCGGGCAAGGATATTGCCACACCTACGCGCACAAAAGAAATATTGGAGAAGTACGGCTTTGCTTTTAAGAAGAGTTTGGGCCAGAACTTCCTGATAGACACCAATATTTTACATAACATTGTTTCAGAGGCAGACCTTACCAAGGAAAAGGGAGCGATTGAAATCGGGCCCGGTATCGGTGCGCTGACGGAGCAGTTGGGACGAGTAGCCAAAAAAGTGATGGCGATCGAAATCGACCAGCGTCTTCTGCCTATTTTGCAGGACACGCTGTCACCCTATGAAAATATTGAAGTCGTTCATGGGGACGTACTGGAGCTGGATTTGAAGAAGTTAATAGAAGAAAAGATGACAGGAGTGGAAAAGCTGAGCGTAGTGGCGAATCTGCCTTACTATGTGACGACACCGATCCTGATGAAGCTGCTGGAAGAGAGATTGCCTCTCGAGAACATTGTGGTCATGATTCAAAAGGAAGTGGCAGAGAGAATTGCAGCCAAACCAGGAACGAAAGACTATGGCTCTCTTTCAGTCGCAGCTCAATTCTATGCAGACACAGAAGTAGCGATGATAGTGCCTGCAAGTGTGTTCATTCCGCGTCCGAATGTAGACTCGGCAGTGATTCGCTTAAAGGTAAGAGATCGTCCGCCAGTGGAAGTAGACGACCAGGATGTGTTTTTCCGGGTGGTACGCAGCTCGTTTGCACAGCGCCGTAAGACGTTGTTGAACAACCTAATGAACGGACTGTTTCCTAAAACCCAAAAGGATGAAGTAATACAGATGCTCACTGACATCGGGATCGATCCAACCCGGCGTGGTGAAACACTCAGTTTGGACGAATTTGCTCGCCTAGCGAACGAAGGTATGCGCCGCGGACTGATTACGTAAATCGAGTAGACAACCCCCTTATTTTTGGGCGTGATCCCCCAAGAATGGGGGTTTTTGCGTGTTTATGCCCTTTATGCATAAGATTTGACAAATATCTACGTTTTTTATGAAAAAAACCCCGTTGACAAAATATCTGCAGGGTTGCTATAATTTTTTATTTCTTTGACAAAATATAAGTGAGCTGTTATAATAGATGTAAGCGAGGTGGATGGAACAATGGCAAGAAACGCGTTACTTGACATTAAACGCAGTTTAGACGGACACATTGGTGAGCGCATCCTGCTGAAGGCTAATGGCGGTCGCCGCAAAACCGTTGAACGTAGTGGCATCCTCGAAGAAACTTACCCATCTGTGTTTGTGGTAAAGCTGGATGACGACCAACTCTTTGAGAGGGTATCTTACAGCTATGCTGACATCTTGACGGAAACAGTAGAATTGACGGTGTGCCGCGAAAACGAGCACATCCGCATCACATTTGTACAACAGTAGAGCCCTTTTGGGTTCTACTGTTTTGTTTTTTATATCGAAAAGCTCTGAACATTTGGTTGAGGCAATAAAAAGAACGGTATGGAGCACACTAAGCCTGTCAACGAGAAGGAGGGTGCTATGGGTCGCAAACGAGGACTGATGTCAGAGCAGTTTAAGATGGAACTGGCCAAAGAGCTTGGGTTTTACGATACGGTAAAAGCCGAGGGTTGGGGAGGCATCACGACACGGGACGCGGGTAACATGGTCAAGCGCGCTGTTCAGCTTGCTGAGGAAGCATTAGCCGCTAAGCGATTGTAGCGTTTGGTTTGATCGTACGGACGTTTCTCACCATATAAACACTCGTTGACAAGGCCGGGGCATCCCCGGCTTTTTTCTATAAAGAGAGCTGAATTTTCGAAATACCCATAATGATCTCGATCCTATTCTTTTTAATTGATCAAGTGGCATGGGTGAGTTTGCCTATGCTACAATAAGAGACTAGGAAATTTAGAAAGTAGGCAGAGGTGAACTACGTGCGTATCTCGGTCAAAGCTCCGGCCAAAATTAATTTGACTCTCGACGTGCTTGCCAAACGGCCGGACGGTTATCACGAAGTAGAAATGGTGATGACAACCGTAGACTTGGCAGATCGTGTGGACATGACTCTACGCGAAGATGGTGAGATTACGCTGGACTGTTCTGCCAGCTTCGTACCAGATGATATCCGTAACCACGCATATAAAGCGGCAACGCTCATGAAAGAAAAATTTCAAGTACGCCAGGGCGTACACTTGTATATCGACAAGCAAATTCCGGTTGCGGCTGGATTGGCAGGTGGCAGCAGTGATGCAGCGGCAACACTGCGCGGCTTGAACCAATTGTGGAATCTCGGGTTGACCAGAGATGAGCTGGCTAAAATCGGCGCGGAGATTGGCTCTGATGTGCCATTTTGCGTTTATGGAGGAACAGCACTGGCGACGGGGCGTGGCGAACAGATTGCGCATCTGGGAGCTCCTGCATCGTGCTGGGTCATTTTAGCCAAGCCGCCTATCGGAGTATCTACCCCGGATGTATACGGAAACCTGCGTGTGGCTCAGATCGATAATCATCCCGATACCAAACAAATGCTGCAAGCCATCGCTACCCAAGACTTTTCACTCATGTGCCAATCTCTTGGGAATGTGCTGGAGAACGTCACGCTCTCGCTCCATCCACAAGTAAAACAGATCAAGGATCTCATGATCGCTTCGGGGGCAGATGGTGTCCTAATGTCTGGCAGCGGCCCTACTGTGTTTGCTCTTGTGCAAAAGGAAGCGAAGGTACATCGGATTTACAACGCGTTGCGAGGTTTTGTCAAAGATGTGTTTGTTGTCCGAATGTTAGGCGCTCAAGATGGGGAAATACTTGCATAAACCCGTATGGAAATGATACATTAACAGCATAATATTCGGTTTTGGAGGAAGAGCCATGAAGAAATTGCGCAGAAGTGCACGTCTGGTTGACATGACGCAGCACTTGCTCGCCCATCCCCATACGCTGACTCCTCTCACTCTGTTCGCGGAACAATACGGCGCAGCGAAATCATCCATCAGTGAAGACTTGTCTATCATCAAAGAGGCTTTTGAAGTCCAAGGGGTAGGCTTGTTGAAAACGGTGGCGGGAGCGGCAGGCGGAGTGAAGTATATTCCACAGGTCAAAACGGAAGAGGCCCTTCACTTCATGCGCGAACTGATCGGTCAACTCGCTAATCCAGAGAGACTTTTGCCAGGTGGATACTTGTACATGTCCGACATTCTCGGAAATCCACAAACGATGGCGAAGATCGGAAAGCTCTTTGCAACCGCTTATGCGGATAAAAATGTGGATGTCGTCATGACGGTGGAAACAAAGGGGATTCCACTTGCGTATGCGACGGCTATGTTTTTGAATGTGCCTGTTGTGATTGTGCGCCGTGACAACAAGGTGACGGAAGGTTCAGTAGTGAGCATTAACTATGTATCGGGTTCCAGTAAACGAATTCAAACCATGTCACTCGCTCGCCGCGGTTTGGCCGAGCAGTCTCGTGTCCTCATTGTGGACGACTTTATGAAAGCTGGCGGGACATTGCGGGGCATGATTGATCTGTTGCAGGAATTCCGTGCAACCGTAGTAGGATGCGGCGTACTGGTAGAAACGACGGCGGATGTTTCTGAGCGTTTGGTAGATGAGTATGTATCGCTTGCAAAACTTCAGGATGTAGACTTCAAGGGCAAGCAAATCGAAATAGAGCTGGGCAGTTTTTTTGAAAATAGAGGGGAGTAGATAAGTATGGCAATCTCTTTTGTTTCAACTGACAAGGCTCCTGCCGCTATTGGTCCTTACAGCCAAGCTGCGAAGGTAGGTCCATTTCTTTTTGCATCGGGTCAAATTCCGCTGCGTGCAGACGGCACTTTGGTAGAAGGTGACGTCGTGGAGCAAACCCATCAGGTTTTTTCCAACATTCAAGCGGTACTGGCAGAAGCCGGTGGCAACCTGACGAACGTAGTGAAGGCGACTGTATTCATCAAGGATATGAATGATTTTGGTCAACTGAACGAAGTGTACGGCCAATATTTTGGCGATCACAAGCCAGCTCGTTCCACTGTAGAAGTGGCACGTCTGCCGCGTGATGTAAAAGTCGAAATCGAAATCGTAGCTTATATCGAATAGAAAAAAATGGAAAACAGCCTGATGCCACGCGCATTGGGCTGTTTTTGTACTTGCGGAAAATGTTTCCAAAAAATGACATATAAACATATTTATATATTTTTTCAAAAATTGCATAATGATAAGCAGGAATATTTACCCAGCGGGTGGAAATAATCCTAAACGCGTTACATAGATAAAGGGAGTGAACTAGATGGAAGTAACAGACGTAAGACTTCGCCGAGTGAATACGGATGGTAGGATGAAAGCGATTGCATCCATTACAATCGACCATGAATTTGTGGTTCATGATATCCGTGTCATTGACGGAAACAATGGTATGTTTGTAGCTATGCCGAGCAAGCGTACACCAGATGGGGAATTCCGTGATATTGCACATCCGATTTCTTCAACTACCCGTGAAAAAATTCAGGCAGCAGTACTCACAGAATACGACCGCGTAGGTCAAGAGGAAGAAAGCACTATCGAAGCTGGTGCTTAAAAACACACAAAGCACCCTGTCACTTGCGGCAGGGTGCTTCGGCGTCCGTTAACCATAACATTTTTTTAGATCGTTTAAAATAATTTCTCGGTCCATTCCTTCCCCGATGAAGACAGCTACCATTTTCGGTCCGAAATTTTCAAAAGGGAACAATAGCACCTGATTATCGGTATGCTGAAACGAGATCAGCTCGGGCTTTCCGTGGAACTGGACGTAGCCTTTTGCTCGATAGACGTTTTTGGGGAGATCGTATAGAAAGTCCTCGAATTTTTTCGCGTCTACGGGTCCGGTGAATACATAGGAAAACGTTTCGATACTATTGTAGAGAGAGGGTTGGCTTGTTTTTAGGCCAAGGGATTGCTTGAGCCTGTCCATCGTGGACATTCGGCCGATGCTCTTCTGTACGGCAATGGGGCGGTTTGTCTCGTTGTCTGGCGACCGCTCATGAACGGTGCGTTTGACAGACAAAAGCCGGGAGACTTCTATTTCAGCCTGAACAGTAGCGTGTATGGATGCAGTTGGATTGATTTCACTGAGCTTTTGACGAACCCGCTCTATGACATCAGGACTGGTCAAATCGGTTTTGTTCAACAGAAGCAGGTCTGCGTAACGCACTTGGTTTCGAATCGTTTTGACCAGAGTGGAAGTCGAGGAAAATCGTGAGTTGAGGTCCAGAAAACGAGAGGCGTCGACAACACTAATGGTCCCTTTTAACTCCAGTCGATCATACAGCTCTGGATGGGTAATCGTATCGATGACATCAAGTGGATCGGCTACGCCAGTAGTCTCGATGAGGATTCGATCTGGCGCAATGGCGTTCATAATATCTTTCAAGCCCTCCGTCAGCTCGCCCTTGATCGAGCAGCATATGCAGCCATCGAGCATTTTTTTGACAGGAAAGCCGAAGCCTTGCAATTGTTCCCCGTCAATATCCTCCTCCCCCATTTCATTCATCAAGACGACTACTTTCTGGTCTGTGATGCGCAAATGAGTCAGCCATTTTTGTAAAAGGGTGGTTTTTCCGCTTCCTAAATACCCAGTCAGCAAGTATACCTCTGCGCTCATCTTATCCTACCTCCTTCAAATAACCCCTTTCGCCCAACAATATATCACATTTTTATCAGAAAATTAAATGTTGTCTGCCATGTGTCTAACTACTGGCAATGCAAGGAATCAGGGATAATCCTGTATCGATTGTCTTGAAATTCACATATGAATTAGGATATAGTCATTGTGGAACTTCTACGATGGAGGGTTGACATGTCTAAGATCCATGCCGTGGTTCTGGCTGCTGGTCAGGGTACGCGGATGAAATCGAAGCTGTATAAAGTCCTGCACCCTGTGTGCGGAAAGCCTATGGTTCAGCATGTAGTCGATACGATGGCGTCCATGCAGGTTCAGGATATCGTTGTCGTCGTAGGTCATGGTGCTGACGCTGTCCGTGCCAAGCTAGGCGAGGACGTCACTTATGCACTGCAAGAAGAACAGTTGGGAACGGCACATGCCGTTTCGCAGGCAGCGCCGTTTTTACAGGATAAAGAAGGAACTACGTTTCTTTTATATGGAGACGTTCCCCTCTTGTCAGCGACTACGTTGTCGGCCTTGCTGACCTATCACGAGGAGCAGCAAGCGGCTGCAACTGTATTAACCGCCGTATTACCTGATGCAACAGGTTATGGGCGTATCGTGCGCAATGAGGCGGGCGAAGTATTGCGAATCGTGGAACATAAGGACGCTACGGAAGCGGAACGGGCGATCAGAGAAATTAATACGGGCATATACTGCTATGACAACCGAAAATTATGGAAAGCCTTGGCGGAAGTGAAAAATGACAACGCACAAGGCGAATACTATGTAACAGACGTTGTCGGTATTTTGCGTGATGCAGGTGAAAAGGTAGTTGCATACGAAGCGATTGATCCAGAGGAAACAATGGGTGTGAACGATCGTGTACAGCTATCGGAAGCAGAAGCCTACATGAAAAAACGTATTATGACTGGTCACATGCGAAATGGTGTGACAATCATTGATCCAGCTTCTACGTACATCGAAACTGATGTGAAGATTGAGGCAGATACCGTGATCCACCCAGGCTCTTTCCTGCGTGGACAAACAACCGTTGGAGCTGATTGTGTAATCGGCCCCCAAGCGGACCTGACGAATGTGGAAGTAGCGAGTGGCGTGACCATTTCTTACTCAGTGATGGTTGATTCGAGTGTGGAAAGCGACTCATCTGTAGGGCCATTTGCTTATGTTCGACCAGGATCACAGATTGGAAGCAATGCCAAAATCGGTGATTTCGTGGAATTGAAAAATGCGAAAATTGGTGACGGTACGAAGGTTCCTCATCTCAGCTATGTAGGAGATGCGGAGATCGGAGACGGAGTCAACATTGGCTGTGGAACGATTACCGTCAACTACGATGGCGCAGTGAAGCATAAAACAACAGTAAAAGATGGAGCATTCATCGGATGCAACAGCAATCTGGTTGCGCCTGTTACAGTTGGACAAAATGCTTATGTAGCTGCAGGATCGACCATTAATCAAGATGTGCCAGATAATGCGCTTGCGATCGCACGTGAGCGTCAAGTAAATAAAATCGATTACGCGAACAAAATGCCTCGCAAGGGCAAAAAGCAATCATAACGGGAGGTTCTTGAGAAGATCATGGCTAACTACCGCGACCCAAAACTGAAGGTATTTACGTGCAACGCAAACCCGGAACTGGCAAAAGAAATCGCCGAACACATCGGTGTACCACTCGGAAACGCACAAGTAGTGCGCTTTAGTGATGGCGAATGCCAACTCAAACTCAATGAAAGCGTTCGCGGTTGTGACGTATTTGTCATTCAGCCAACATCTGCTCCCGTTAATGAGCATCTGATGGAGCTTTTGGTCATGGTCGATGCATTGAAACGCGCTTCGGCTAAGAGTATTAACGTAGTCATTCCTTACTACGGTTACGCTCGTCAAGATCGTAAAGCACGTGCACGTGATCCAATCACGGCCAAGCTGGTTGCAAACCTGATCGAGACTGCAGGTGCACAACGTGTGATTACGATGGATCTGCACGCAACACAAATCCAAGGCTTCTTCGATATTCCAGTGGATCATCTGTTGGGTGTGCCTATCTTGGGTAAACACTTCTCTGAAAAAGGTCTGAAAGATATCGTTGTCGTATCCCCAGACCACGGTGGAGTAACCCGTGCTCGTAAATTGGCAGAACGTCTGGAAGCGCCTATTGCCATTATTGACAAACGTCGCCCAGAACCAAACGTAGCCGAGGTAATGAACATTGTAGGTAACATCGAAGGCAAAACAGCGATCATCATCGACGATATTATCGATACCGCTGGAACGATCACACTGGCTGCAAGTGCACTGGTAGAAGCAGGCGCGCGTGAAGTATATGCATGCTGCACGCACCCGGTTCTGTCCGGGCCTGCTATCGAGCGTATTGCTAACTCGAAGATCAAGGAACTGATTGTGACCAACTCGATCCCGCTGACCGAAGAACAAATTATCGATAAGATTACCGTTCTTTCTGTAGCGCCAATCATTGGTGAAGCAATCATTCGTGTTCACGAAGAGCTTTCCGTAAGCAAATTGTTCGATTAAAATACCAATCCCCCTATTCGGGGATTGAACTAAACCTCCGATGGACAAGCTAGAGAGGAAACTTTTACTAGCTGTCCGAAGGAGGTTTTTTTGTGGAACAATTACAGGCACAGTCTCGTGAAAAAAAGACAGGTAATGCTGTAAAGGTACTGCGCAAGGAAGGTTGGATTCCTGGTATTATGTACGGCAGCGAAGTGGGCAATCAGCCGATTCAGCTCAAAGGAAGAGAGCTGGATGCTGCCCTGCGTCACCAGACGACGAACAAGCCATTCCGGTTGAATGTAGACGGGGACACGCACGATGTCATGGTTTATGAGCTGCAACGGCATCCTTTGCAGGGGAACATTTTGCATGCAGATTTTAAGAAGATCAATATGAATGAAAAAATACACACGTCCGTTCCTGTCCTCATGACAGGAGATCCAGAGCTGGGTGTGGCTACCCTTATCCGCCACAGTGTGGAAGTGACGTGCTTGCCAGGTAATATACCAGAATCGTTCCTGGTAGATGTCGACGGGTTCAATATCGGCGATGTCGTTTTGGTGGCGGATCTGACGGTCCCACCAGGAGTGGAGCTGGGGCTTGATTCCACGGAAGTGCTGATCAGTGTCTTGCCGGTTAAGGCCAAGTCCGAAGAATCGATTGATGCGGAGCAAGAAGCAGAAGCAGTGGCCGAAAAAGCAGGAACCGCTAACGAATAAAATCACGGCATGAAAAAGAAAGGGCGAGGTGATTTCATCTCTGCCCTTTTCCTTTTGTTCACGTGACCATTCGAGTACAATGGGAAGAGAGTAGGAGGGAATAAGCGTGAAAGTCATAATTGGATTGGGTAATCC
The DNA here is from genome assembly GCF_001423865.2 of Brevibacillus sp. Leaf182. Taxonomy (NCBI): domain Bacteria; kingdom Bacillati; phylum Bacillota; class Bacilli; order Caryophanales; family Paenibacillaceae; genus Brevibacillus; species Brevibacillus sp. Leaf182. The sequence continues at coordinate 89,097 of NZ_LMPN02000010.1, forward strand.
AGGCAAAAAATATGAAGACACCAGACATAATGCTGGCTTTATGGCCATAGATAAGATTAGCGACAAATGGGGAATTCCTGTTACGCAAAACAAATTTCGTGCACTCGTGGGCGAAGGCCGAATCGAAGGCGAGAAGGTACTGCTGGTGAAGCCGCAGACGTACATGAATCTCTCCGGTGAATCCGTAGCGGAAGTCCTCAAGTTTTACAAGCTGATTCCGGACGATCTCGTCGTCATCTACGACGATCTTGATTTGCCGACTGGACATCTTCGTCTGCGAGAAAAAGGCAGCGCTGGTGGGCACAACGGCATCAAGTCGATGATTCAGCATTTGGGCACACAGGAGTTTAAACGAATCAAGGTCGGAATCAGTCGTCCTGAACCAGGGCGTAGCGTCAGCGACTATGTTTTGAATACGTTTCCAGTGGCGGAAAGATCCGACATTCAAGAAGCAGTGAGCTTGGCTGCTGATGCATGCGCCATGTGGACAAGAGAGTCGTTTTTAAAGGTCATGAACCATTACAACAGCTTGAAGAAGTAGTATGATTTCCCACCCAATCGTCCATACTAACCGATAGGAACAGTATGGGGGTGGTATGTGCATGAGCATACGCTATACATGTCGTTGCTGCGGCATGAAGATTGCAGAATTTGACGAATCGCAAGTAACAGAAGCGCAGCTCGGGTTTGATTCCTTGACCCCGGAGGAACGTGCTCTTATAATATCGAGAGAACAAAGTGGAGATACGGTCGTCAGCATCACGTGTGACTATTGCCGTGAAGCGCTGATTCAGCATCCAGAGCTTTCACTAGTCGGAAACCCACTTCAATAAGTGGATACGCATTAGGAAGGCTTGCACTGACAAGGCCTTAGCTTGGGGAGCTAAGGCTTCTTTTCGCATGGCTGACCTACGGTTGTTGTGAACGTAAGCGAGGCTCTGATTTTAGTTGACAGAAGAATTAGAGAGGGGATTAGTGAATGCAAGTCATCATTAACCCGATGAAACAGGACACGAACGTCGGGACAATCGTGGCTGGTTTGGAGAAGGGGCTACATGAGCAGCTTGTCTCTGGCTTAGCTGGTTCCGCCCGGCAAGTATTGATGGCGTCATTGCAACAAATGGCAGATCGTCCGGTCTGCGTAGTGACGCATAACATGTACCAAGCACAAAAAGTATACGAAGATTTGATCGAGTTGGTTCCCTCTGATCAGGTGTTGCTTTATCCCGGTAATGAGCTGATTGGCTCTGAGCTTGCCATTGCTAGCCCGGAAATGTTGGCGCAGCGAATCCATGTATTCAACCGTCTGGCCCAAGGCTTTACGGGTTTTTTGGTTGCACCATTTGCTGGCTTGCGTCGCTTGGTCGTTCCCCCGCAGGTATGGAAGGAAGCGCAAATTCAGTTGTCCGTCGGTGATGAGCTCGATATCGAATCCTTTTTACTCCGATGTATTGAGCTTGGCTATGAGCGAGTGGACATGGTTGAGCGCAAGGGAGAAATGAGTATTCGCGGTGGAATTATCGATCTGTATCCGATCGATTCGGAGTGGCCAGTTCGGATTGAGCTTTTCGATGTGGAGATCGACTCGATCCGTACGTTTGACATGCTCTCCCAACGATCATTGGAATCCGTTCAGACGTATATTCTCGGTCCGGCAAAAGAAATGATCGCCTCTACGCCGTTATTGCAGGAATCGGCTGTTCGCTTAGAACAAAAGCTGGGGGAAACCATCGCCAATTTGAAGGATGGGGCTGCCAAGGAAAAAGTCATGGAGCGAATCGGCTCTGATGCGGAGAGAATGAAGCAGGGACAGCGTTTTGCACAGCTTTATTCATACATCTCTGTCATTTACCCGACCGGTGATACATTATTGTCCTATATGCCTTCCGATACCTTGCTGATCGTTGATGAGCCTTCCCGTGTGTTGGATACGGCAGCACAATTGCAAAAAGAAGAAGGGGAATGGCTGACAGGACGCATCATCCAGGGCGAATATATGTCCAATCTCAGCCTGTCGCGCACGTACGACGAGATCGTGTCGACGAAAAAGCGCCAGATCGTATACCTCTCCCTATTTTTGAGACAATCACCGAAGACCCAGCCGCAAAACATCGTAAATCTGACATGTCGTACTATGCAAAACTTCCACGGACAGATGAATGTACTGAAAACAGAACTGGCTCGTTGGAAGAAGTCCCAGGATCAGATTGTCTTTGTCGCAGCTGATTTGGAGCGTGCGAAGCGACTGGAGCGAGTCCTGCATGACTACGAAATGGAAGCGGATGTTTTAACAGAAGCAGTGGAAACGGTGCCTCCGGGGCGTCCTACGATCATTTTAGGAAACCTCCAGACAGGCTTTGAGCTGCCGCTAAATAAGCTGGTTGTTATTACGGAAGGTGAAGTATTTACTGCGAAACAGCGCAAGGCACGCAAAGTTCAGCAGACGATGAACAACGCGGAGCGTATCAAAAACTACCTCGAACTCAAGCCTGGTGATTTCGTCGTCCACGTCAATCACGGGATTGGAAAATACCTCGGAATTGAAACCAAGGAAATTCTCGGAATTCATAAAGATTACCTTCATATTCAATACGCCGCAGGAGACAGTCTGTTTGTTCCGATTGATCAAATCGACCATGTGCAGAAGTATGTGGCGAGCGAAGAGGCACAGCCGAAGATATACAGCTTGGGTGGCAGCGAGTGGAAACGCGTCAAAAACAAAGTCCAATCATCTGTAAAGGATATCGCCGAAGATTTGATCAAACTGTACGCAGCCCGCGAATCGGCTGTCGGTCATACATTCTCTCCAGACACGACGGAGCAGCGTGAATTTGAGGCGATGTTCCCGTATCAGGAAACACAAGACCAGCTCCGCGCGATTTCGGAAGTGAAAGCGGACATGGAGCGTAAACGTCCGATGGATCGCCTCGTTTGTGGGGACGTGGGTTATGGGAAGACAGAGGTTGCGATTCGTGCTGCCTTCAAGGCTGTCATGGACGGAAAACAGGTAGCCGTTTTGGTTCCTACTACGATTCTGGCTCAGCAGCATTACGAGACGTTCCGTGAGCGTTTTGCGGAATATCCGATCCGCGTGGAGGTATTGAGTCGATTCCGTTCGCGCAAAGAGCAGAATGCCACACTAAAAGGACTGAAGGAAGGCACAGTCGATGTCGTCATCGGTACGCACCGTCTGCTTTCCAAAGACCTGACATTCCGCGAGCTGGGTCTGTTAATCGTAGACGAGGAACAGCGCTTCGGTGTGAGCCACAAGGAAAAGCTGAAGCAGATCAAAACGAATGTGGATGTCATGACTCTGACAGCTACACCGATTCCACGTACCTTGCACATGTCGATGCTTGGTGTGCGTGATTTGTCTGTCATCGAAACCCCGCCAGAAAATCGTTTTCCGGTGCAGACGTATGTGATGGATTACAGCCCTGCTCTCGTTCGCGAAGCGATTGAGCGTGAGATGGCTCGTGATGGGCAAGTGTTCTTCCTCTACAACCAAGTACAAGGAATCGAACAGATGGCGGAGCAGATATCTATGCTCGTTCCTGACGCACGCATCGCTGTAGCCCATGGACAAATGAACGAAAGTGAGCTGGAAGGCGTCATTCTCGACTTTTTGGAAGGGAATTTTGACGTATTGGTCAGCACGACGATTATTGAGACCGGGGTGGACATCCCGAACGTCAATACGCTGATTATTTACAATGCAGATAAAATGGGCTTGTCCCAGTTGTATCAGTTGCGTGGACGTGTAGGTCGTTCTAATCGAATTGCGTACGCTTACTTTACGTATCAACGGGACAAGGTGCTAACAGAGGTAGCGGAAAAACGTCTGCAAGCCATCAAGGAATTTACCGAGCTCGGCTCTGGTTTCAAGATCGCGATGCGAGACTTGTCCATTCGTGGAGCGGGTAATTTGCTGGGGGCCGAGCAGCATGGTTTTATTAATACGGTCGGATTCGACTTGTACAGCCAGATGCTGAAAGAGGCCATTGATGAGCTGAAGGGCGAAGTCAAACAAGAAATTGTCACACCTGTGGAGATCAATCTGCAACTGGATGCTTATATTCCGTCGATGTACATTACGGACAGCCGACAAAAAATCGAGATGTACAAAAAGTTTGTCGCGGTGTCTACCTTGGAAGATGTCGACGATTTGGCGGAGGAGCTGCTAGACCGTTTTGGACCAGTTCCGAAGCCGGTTGATAATCTGTTGACCATTTCCCGTTTGCGTGTGTATGCCCTGAAGCACCACATCACCGAAATTAGTCAAAAGAATCCAGACGAGATTAAATTGTTCCTGCACCCTAGTCAGAACAACAACATCGATGGTGGAGCTCTGTTTGCGCTTACCAGTAACTGGAGCAAGAGGGTTGGGCTGTCGGGTGGACAACAGATCACGATTGCTGTTAAAGTAAAGGGGTTAAAAGAAGATGAGGGCGTGCAGTTGGTTGAAAAGCTGCTGCGTCAATTTCACCAGGTGCGAAGAGACACCGGTACGGAGAGCCCTGTGTCTTAACTGACAAAATGGGCTTGCCCGGGAAGGGAGAACCTTATTTATGAAACGTTCTGTAGCGATTCTATCTTCGGCTGTTCTGGTCGTGGCACTCATGACTGGTTGCGGGGGAAAAGCAGAAGAAGCGAAACAAGACTCAAAAACTCCAGCGAATCAGACAGATGGCAGCAATCAAGCTGCTAATGATCCTTTGGTACAATTCCCTAAACTCACTCTGCCTTACACAGCCGACCAGAAAGCTGTCATTGTAGAGTATCAGGGGGGAACTGTAACAGGAAAAGAGTTCGAAGAGTTCCTGCGTGTTATTAACTTCATGAACCCACAACAAGGTACCATGATTGAAATGGCTGATAGCAACACACTGAAAGCTTATTCGCGTGAGTATACAGCTACCAAGGTTTTGGCTGGCCGTTCTGACGATGCTATGAAAAAAGAGTCCAAAGAACTCGCTGAGAAAACCTTCGAGAAAATCAAAACGCAGTACATGGGCTTTTTGGGCAAGGATGAAGCTCAGTTCAACAAGCTCATGGAAGGCCAAGGCGTAACGAAGGACATGATCGTCAATCAGATGGATCTGATCAACCAGTCCATCAATGTGATGAAAAAGAATATCGACGATGCTACGCTGAAGCAAACCTATGACCAAATGGACAAAGCTTCCCGTACGGTTGCTTCTGTTCGCCACATCCTGATCTCTACCGAAAAGCGCACACCAGAAGAGGCGTTGAAAATCTCCAACGACTTGGTAGCGCGCCTGAAAAAGGGTGAAGACTTCGCGAAGCTGGCAACAGAGTTCACAGATGACCCAGGCAGCAAGCAGTCTGGCGGCTTGTACGAAAATGCGGATGTAACGCAATGGGTACCAGAATTTAAAGAAGCATCCCTGACGCAAAAAGTCGGTGAAGTTGGCCCGCCAGTAAAAACTGATTTTGGTTACCATATTATTAAGGTCGAGAATCGCAAAGAAAAGACCTTTGATGAGATGAAAGAACAGCTCCGCGCGAGTTCTTTGGAGAAAGCCTACGATGCTTTCGCCAAGAACGAGCTGGACAAGCTGATTACGAAATTCAACATCCCGCAGTCCAAAAATGATGCTCCGGCGAAGAAATAACAAGTCCGAAGAAAAACAGGGAATTCGTTTCCCTGTTTTTTCGTTTTCTCGCATATTCTTCAAACATGGGCAAATACTATTATCACTCGCTACCACCCGGGGGAGAGTAATTAAAGTAACTGGTAAAAATTGATACCATCACCCATAGTTAAAATTAGAATTTGAGGAAAAAATACAACTAACCTACCACCATTTATTCACTACCCACTTCTCAGGGAAAGCGAGGCAACAAGACATGAAAGCAACTGGTATCGTTCGTCGAATTGACGACCTCGGTCGGGTCGTGATTCCTAAGGAGATTCGTCGTACACTGCGCATTCGTGAGGGCGACCCGCTTGAGATTTTTGTGGATCGTGACGGAGAAGTCATTCTCAAAAAGTATTCACCGATTGGAGAATTGGGTGATTTTGCAAAAGAGTACGCGGACTCTTTGTATGAAAGCATGAATCATACGGTACTGATTTCAGACAGGGATAGTGTCATTGCTGTGGCGGGGGCCTCCAAAAAGGAATACTTGGAGAAACCAATTGGCAGTATTGTTGAGAAATGCTTGGAGGAAAGAAAGACCCGACTGGAGAAAAACACAGGCTCTTATGAAATTTGTCGTGACATGAACGAGACATATGGCTCGTTCGTCGTCGCACCGATTGTAGCAGGAGGCGATCCAATCGGGTCTGTGATCCTCCTCAACAAAAACGAGTCAACCAAGATGAGTGATTTGGAGATCAAAATGTCGGAAACAGCGGCCGGTTTCCTGGCAAAACAGATGGAGCAGTAGAATCGATCAGCAAAAACAGCCTCGTACCCCGGGGCTGTTTTTCTTGTGCCTATGGCCTTGTGGTATAATGAACGAAGTTTTAGGTTGGAGAGGAGAAATTTCACGCACATGGCTCAAGAAAAAGCTTCCGTTCAATTTGTGAAAGGCGCGGCGATACTTGGAATTGCCGGTCTTGTCTCCAAGCTTTTAGGCGCTGTATACCGCATCCCATACCAAAACATTGCCGGAGATATCGGCTTGTACGTATATATGCAAGTATACCCGCTGTACACCGCGTTGTTGATTCTAGCGACAGCGGGTTTCCCCATTGCCATCTCCAAGATCGTTTCAGAGCGTGTCGCTGTCGGGGATGCGATCGGGGCGCGCAGGGCGTTTCGAGTAGCCAGTATATCGCTGGTCGTTCTCGGGATCTTTTTCTTCTTACTGTTATATGGTGGGGCACCTGTTATTGCCCGTATGATGGGTGATGAGCATTTGATTACCCCGCTCCGAGCAGTAGCTTGGTCACTGCCATTGGTGCCGATGGTTGCGATCTTGCGCGGCTATTTTCAAGGGCATCAAAATATGATGCCGACTGGCGTCTCTCAGGTTGCTGAGCAGTTCATTCGCGTGATTTTCATTCTGGTTGCTGCATTTTGGGCGATGAACGTATATCAGGACCCTTACCTGGCTGGTACAGGTGCCGTTTTTGCTGCTTTTCCAGGTGCCATTGCTGCTATTCTCGTCTTGCTTTGGTATTGGAGAGCGGACAAGAAGATGGGGCAGTTGTCCATCGGTCACGTTCAGCAATCGGCAGCGCAATCATGGACCAATCGTCAAATATTACGTCATCTCTTGACCTATGCCGTTCCGATTTGTATGGGCGCACTGGTTCTGCCGCTTGTTCCGCTTGTAGACTCGATGACCGTCGTCAATATGCTGCAATGGAGCGGTACCCCGGAGGACTTGGCCAAGCTATTGAAGGGTGCATTTGACCGTGGTCAGCCACTCATTCAGTTTGGTACGTTTTTCGCCACGTCCTTGTCGTTGGCATTAGTGCCTGCGATCAGTGAAGCTGTTGCCCAGCGTCAGCATCAATTGATCTCTCATCGTTCCGAAGTCGCCATTCGACTGACCTTCCTGTTGGGATTGCCTGCTTCCTTTGGACTGGCTCTGTTGGCTGAGCCGATCAACGTCATGCTCTACGGAGACAGCAACGGTACCGAGGCCCTCGCTGTACAGTCCTTCACAATTATTTTCGCCACAGTGAGTATTGCCAGCGCGGGGATTTTGCAAGGCTTGGGACGCGTGATGCGACCTGCCCGCAACCTGTTTATTGGTGTATTGGTGAAGCTCATCCTCAATCTGGCGCTTGTCCCGTTCTGGGGAATCTCTGGTGCAGCAGTGTCCACTGTTTTAGCTTATATGGTCGCCATGGGACTGAACGTTCTTGCGGTAATCAAATACACGGGAGCACACATTGGATTCCGTCAAACGGTGAAAAAGCCATTTGTGTCCGTCGTGGTGATGTCGATTGTCGTGCTGATTGTAGAGTGGCTCGCGAATACTGTGCTCGGCGGTGCCGGACTTTCAAATCGCTTGTTCTATACGCTGGTAGGTTTGATTGCTGTTGGTTCAGGGGCATTGGTCTATTTGCTGGCGCTTTTGAAAACAGGTGGACTCACGAGAAACGATATTCAATTTTTGCCAAAAGGAAAGCGTATTGCTTCACTGTTAACGAAATATAAGCTCCTCCCAGCGGAGAAAGCCAGAATGAACGAAAAGGAGGCGTGACGAGTGGAAATGAAGAATAAGACCATTACCGTAGTCGGTCTTGGTGCCGGAGATTTGGACCAGCTCCCTTATGGCATCTATCGTACGTTAAAAGCTGCCAAACAGCTTTATTTGCGCACGAAGGAGCATCCGGTCGTAGCCGAGTTGATCGCAGAAGGCATCGCGATTGAGTCCTTTGATGATGTATATGAGCAGCACGATACGTTTTCGGATGTGTACGCCGATATTGTGGAGCGGCTTTTTTCACAGGTAAACGAAGCAGGCAGTCTTGTCTATGCTGTGCCTGGTCATCCTTTGGTGGCGGAACGTACTGTGCAGCTCTTGTTGGCTGAGGGGCCAAACCGTGGCGTAGAAATCGAAATTGGCGGTGGACAGAGCTTTATCGATCCGTTGTTTGCCCGCCTACATATTGACCCGATCGAGGGATTCTCTTTGCTGGATGGGACGGCGCTCGCTGCTCATCAAGTATCTCCGGGTTTGCATACGATTATCGCGCAAGTGTACGATGCTTTTGTGGCCTCTGATGTGAAGCTGACCTTGATGGAAGTGCTGCCGGACGATTACGAGGTGACGGTAGCGACTGCCGTAGGGGTAGCGGGGCAGGAAATCATTGAGACAGTGCCGCTGTATGAACTGGACAGACTCGATCATTTCGGGAATTTGTCCCTGGTGTATGTACCACCGACGAAGGACGAGAAGGTATCGTACCGCCAATTCTCCTACTTGAAGGAGATCGTGGCGATCCTGCGCAGTCCGGATGGATGCCCGTGGGATCGCGAGCAGACACATCAAAGCATCCGCAAAAACTTGATTGAAGAGACGTACGAGGTTTTGGAGACGATCGACGACGATGATCCAGATGCGATGTGTGAGGAGCTGGGTGATTTGTTGATGCAAATCATGCTGCATTCGCAGATGGCAGCCGAAGACGGATATTTTTCGGTAGATGATGTTGTCGCGACGTTGAATGAAAAGCTGGTTCGCCGTCACCCTCATGTATTCGGGGAAAAGAGCGCGAATGATTCCGAGGAAGCGCTGGCGAATTGGCAGGAGATCAAAGCACAGGAAAAAGCAGCAAAAGGCATCGATGTAACGGTTCAATCGCAGTTGGCGGGAATACCGCGTGACTTGCCAGCCCTGATGTATGCGTATAAGCTACAGAAAAAAGCAGCCCAAGTCGGCTTTGACTGGGACGATATTGCAGACGTGTACAAAAAGGTAGAAGAGGAGTACCGCGAGCTCCAAGAAGCATCAGAGGAAGAACGTGCAGGCGAGTTGGGTGATTTACTTTTCGCGGTCGTCAATCTGGCGCGCTTCCTGAAGCTCGATCCGGAGGAAGCACTCGCATTGACCAACAACAAGTTCAAGAAGCGCTTTTCCTATATTGAAGGTAAGCTGCAAGAGGCGGGTCGTACCTTCGAGCAGACAGACCTGCAAGAGATGGACAAATGGTGGGAGGAAGCCAAACATGAGACTTGATAAATATTTGAAAGTGTCTCGACTGATCAAGCGACGCACGCTTGCAAAAGAAGTGTGCGACAAACAGCGTGTGGAAATCAACGATCGCCCTGCAAAAGCATCCAGTAACGTGAAAATCGGCGACAAGCTGGCGATCCGTTTCGGACAAAAAATCGTGTCGGTAAAAGTAGAGGACATCAAGGAAAACCCGCGCAAGGAAGAAGCGGCTTCCCTGTATACCGTCATTGGCGAAGTTCCCGTTCCGCGTGATGAAAAAGAAGAAGACGCCTACCTCAAAGGGTAAGGTGCGCACGAAAAGAGACTGCCTGGATGGCAGTCTTTTTTTAGGCTTTTTTTCCAATCAGAGGATATAATGAGAGTACCTGAAGGCATTTCCGAAGGGATGTGTGCTGTATGCAACAAAACGGAGTTCGAACGGGCTACTTTTTGTCCATTTCGCTTCTGCTATCATCTATCCTGTACTTTTTTGCCTCGAACTGGCCGCTCATGGTCAGGGAGCAAAAGATTGGCGTCAGCGTAGCAATCCTCGTTCTTTTTTATTTGTTATCCTATGGACTACGTTTCATCAAACGACATACGTTTTTGAGCAATTGGCTTCTGGTGGCTGGAGGATTGGCCTTTGGCATCAGTGTGGCTTTGTTGGGGCAAATATATAATTCACATGCCGATAGCTATATGCTGTTCGTCGTATGGCTTATTCCGAATTTGCTATTCGCGATTTTGACGCGGTATCAGCCATTCTATGTCATCAGCTATGTCCTCGCTCATTTGGCGATTTACTTCTTTCTCCATCCATCCGTCATTCGTGTAGCGCGTGAAGACGAGTGGTGGTTCATGATTTTTTGGTTGATTGCGTTGGGAAATATGGTTTTGTTCTGGCTAACCACGACAGGAAGACTACATTCTAAACCGATCTACTACTTATCTTTTTTGACCTTTTCCATCAGTCTTTTCTGGTCATCTTTCACGGATGTATACGGTCCGCTTCCAGAGCTTTTATATGTCCTGACGGGCGGAATCCTGTTTGTCACGTTTTTAAAATGGGTGCCGAGTCGCGGGTTTCTGATTGTGACGGCCTCGCTGCTCTCGCTGTTTGTGCTCGTTCAATTCATATCCTACATGGTGAAGTATTTCTCAGAGGGCTTCTTTGTTTTAATGTTGCTGCTGACCGCACTCATTGTTTGGGGGGCAGTTGCAGGGATTAATTGGCTGCGCAAGGAATCTGCGTATCAAAAAAGCAAATGGGTGGTGTTTTTTCAAGAGGCATTCACGGTTCTCGTCACGACTATCGCCGCATCTATTGGAGCCATTTCGATAGCAGGTCTGCTTTTTCTTATCATAGAAGAAGAAACGGTTATTGATTTACTGTTTTTTCTTTCATTAATTGGCTTTATTGGCCCTGTGGTGTTTATGAGCAGGATGAATGCAACGGTACGATATACGCTGCTCACAATGGGGTATATATTGGGTGTCGGTTCTGTTCTGTTTTTAGAAGGAGTTTACTGGATCGTTTTCCTGTTGGTACTGTTATTCGTGTGGAAAGCTGTCTCAGCCATTCCGGCGCGGCTTTTGACACAGCTAACCTTTTTAGTCGTCCTGGCTACGAAGCTGGATGAGTACCTGCCTTCTTTTGAATATGTGCTCTTGATCATATTTACTACGCAGTTGGCGATGCATTACGTAAAGCAATTGCCAGTCGTTTTGCAAAACAGCTCGTTGGTGTATGCCTTACTCTCGTTTTTGATCCTGACAGAGAAAGGGTTTCAATCGGGCTTCGTGAATGTGGGAGTGAATCTGGCTTATTTCGCAGTCAGCACGTATTTGTTGTACCGGACATTGCATCAGCAAAATAAGGTGAGATTCGGAATCGTGCTCGGTTTCTGGTTTGCCTTTCTCCTCATGAAGTACTACGACATGCTATGGAGCCTGCTGCACAAATCACTGAGCTTGCTTTTGCTCAGCCTGGTGTTTTTCATCGTTACCCTGTGGTGGGATCGAAGGTCGAAAATCGAGTGGCCGAGAAGCGAGCCTTCCCTTTTTGTGAGAAAAGCGCTTGTGTTGCTTCCTGTCATTTTGCTGCAATTTGTTTTGATTGGCTATCAAGTATGGAGCAGTGAGACGATCCTGGCCAACGGAAAGACGGTGAAACTGGAGCTGGTCCCCATCGATCCGCGTTCGTTGCTGCAAGGTGATTACGTTAGACTTGGCTACGCCATATCTACACTGGATCAGGAACAGGTTGACTCAGGGGATAAGATTCGGGTTGTACTGCGCCAACAAGCAGATGGTTTGCACAGCTACAGTGGCTTTTATGAGATCGATGGTAAATGGAATCGTACCTATGAGCCACAGCCATCAGATGTAGTGATTAATGGAAACACGATCGGTATCAATCAAGTGGAATACGGCATAGAAAGCTATTTTGTCCCGGAAGGAACCGGACTTGAAGTGGAGCGGAATGCCAAATACGCTATCGTGAAAATTGGCGAGAAAGGCGATGCCATCCTGGAGAGCCTCTCGAACCAGTAGATAGCACCGAAGAAAGAAGCTGCCTGTGTCATCGGGCAGCTTCTTTTGCGTGAGGAAGTAACCGTTCTTTCTTTGGAACCCATGTGCAACACGGAAATATCATTCGTTACCAGTCTGTAACCCTTTCCTGCCGAACATTTCCTATCATAGTAAGGAATTGTAGAGAAGGAGGCGTTACCGTTGAAAAAAAGCGTAAACAAAGGGATCTCAGTGCTTCTGGCCACTACGGTGTTGGCAAGTCCACTGATGCTCGAGCCAAAAGCGGCTTATGCTCTCTCTATTGAGGATGTTTCTGCAGACGATTCAGATGTGGATGAGGAAACAGAATATACGATTGAGTTTGAAATCAATAAGGAATTAACAGCAGGGGATAGTATCTACGTTAGATTCCCTTCAGATTATTCGGTAGATAAAAAGCTGAGAACATCAGACATCACGCTTGAAGATGACGATGATGATGAGATCTCGATCGACAGTGTATCCGTCAGCAAAAATGTAGTTGAGATCGAAGTCGATGAAAGGATCAGAAAAGGCACTGTTCTCACATTGACTATTGATAACATCACCAACCCGGAAGACAAGGGCAGCTATGAGATCGAAGTAAAAACGAGCGAGGAAAATAGCTACAAGGGTAAAAAAATCAGCATCGGCAAATCTTCGAGCAGTAGCAGTAGCAGCAGCAAGGGCGACTTCGAGGCATCTCAGAGCAGTAAAAATGCCGAGGACGGAATCTCTTTAACGCTCGGAAAATTTAATCTCTCCTCAAAAAGCAAGCTGAAAGAGGGGAAATACATTTACGTCAATTTCCCTTCAAGGGACATGCTGCCAAAGAGCATCAGCAAGTCTGAGGTGAAGGTAAACGGGTACAAAGCAGATCATGTCTCCAATCTCGATGACGACTCCATTCGGATTGAAATTCCGAGTGGTGCAGATGGCGATAGCTACATAAAACTAGAATTTACTTCTTCAGCGGGAATAGTAAACCCATCCAAACCAGACAAGTATTATTCGTATGAAATTGAATATGACAGCAAGAAATACAAGTCAAAAGATGTAGAGATTACAGGCATAAGCAATACGCCATTCACCGTTTCTTTGTCGGACAGTTCAGCGGGAGCACGCACGAGCTATACGTTTGAAGTGGATCTTTCCTCCAAGCTGGGATCGAACGCAGAAATCGAAGTTGAATTCCCAAGTGGAGTAACTGTTCCGCCGATTCTTACCAGCAATAGCGTCACCGTCAATGGTTCTCAAGTGACGAATGTAAGCGTGTTGGGAAATAAGATTTATTTCCGCACGCCATACGGATTCAATAGCACAAATCGCGCGAGCATCAAGTTTGCCTTCGAAGGCTATTTGACCGCTCCGAAAACAGCGGGAACATATACCGTGACGGCCAAAATCGACAACAAGACGTATAAGTCGAAGGAATTTCAAGTTTCTGGAGTGACTCCACCAGTCGCGGTGGATAATACATTGGCAACGGTTGGGCTGACGAGAGCGACTGCCTCTACTCCTGCTGGTATTTCCATCGGTATCAAAGCCATGGGTGCTCCGATTGTGCGCAATCAGGGCTTCATTGAAGTCGTACTTCCAGTTGGCTTCCGTGTTCCAGCCTACTTGCCAGCGAACACTGTAACGGTGAACGGTGTGGCTGCTAGCTTTGTTGGTGTGCGCGGACAAAATCTGATTATTATCCCTGCCCAGGATATTCCGGCAAGAACAGCAGCTCAGGTCAATATCGCCGAGACAGCTGGCATTGTGAATCCGGCTACGCCAGGTGTGTACAGCATCGGCGTATACAACTCCGAGGAGAGAGGCTTGCTCTTCTCTCGTCCAGCGACCATCGTGTCTCTGAATGGCGTAAGCTTCAAGCAGAACGTCGCTTCGTTTACGAAGGCTGGTAAAACCACTAAACTTGCAGTGGCACCGTATACCGTAAATGGCAACACGCTGATGCCAACTACGTTTTTCCGTGATGCCCTCGGGTTTTCGGTCAGTTACACCAAAACGTCAGCCAAAGTCGTGAGCGGCAATACGGTCATGCAATTCAAGGTCGGTTCAAACGTAGCGACCATCAATGGCAAAAATGTAACGCTGCCTGCAGCCGTTCAGTTGAAAAACAACGTTCCTACCCTGCCTCTTAAAACCATCACGGAGCGTACCGGTTACAAAATCATCTATGTGAACGGGAACTACACCGTTTACAAGTAAAGACAGTCTGGCAACCCCGTATTTATACGGGGTTTTCTTTTGTTCTAACAGGACATCCCTCCCCATACGATAGTACAAGAAGGGTACGTGAGGAGGGAGTAATCATGAACGATCACACGAGACGGCCACGTCATGAAGTCGTGATGATTAATCGTCGCAGCTTAGCGATATCGGGAGTAAAAAACGTCGAAAGCTTTGACAGCGAAGAATTCCTCTTGGAGACGGACGGCGGCTTTTTAACCATACGAGGCCAAAACCTGCATATGAAAAATTTGAGTCTGGAAACCGGAGAAGTAGCGATCGAGGGGCTCGTTCACGAGATGGCCTATCTGGAGCAAGGGCAGGCCGGCGATCGGTCGAGAGGATTCTTCGGCAAGTTATTCAAGTGAACATCGCCATCCAGTTACAGACGGTATTGGCCATGTCGACGTGTGGTGCACTGATGGGTATGGGATTCGATACGTATCATGTATTTAAGGGCAAGGCCAGACTGCCACTCTGGTTGGTCTTTTTCTTTGACATCCTTTTTTGGGTGGGCAGTATGGGCGCTGTCTTCTTGATTTTGGTGAAAGTGAATGACGGGATTATTCGGTTTCCGATATTTTTTGGAATGTTATTTGGCGCGTGGTTGTACTTCTTAATAGGTAGTAAGAAGTATATCCTTTTCTTGCACCGCGTGATAAAATTCTGTCAGTGGTTTTACCGTACGGTCGTAAAAATTATAGACATCCTGCTTGTACGTCCTGTGCTCTTTCTTTTCCGAGTGATCATCATGGTGCTGACGTTTTTGTATTCCGTGTTGCTCGCGATTCTCGGCTTTTTGTGGAAAGTGACGCGTTTTGTCACCTCTCCTTTTGCCAGATGGGGTCAACATTTGGGGAAAAAAATGTATGGAAAAACAACAGGATTTTGGACCAATTGGAAGAATTGGTTTCACTCAAAGAGAAAGCGGGAGTAGATTCGAGGTGGCGTACTGATGAAGGAAGCAAGAACCTCTTCCATTAACCGAAAAGGGCAAAGAAGGAGAATGCGTCTCTTTTTCTTTGTGATCCTGTGCTTTTTCGTCTGGACTAGCTATACCTTGTTTTTGCAAAGTGGCGAGTTGTCCAAGAAGGAGACAGAGCTGGAAGCCCTGAAGCAAGAATCAGCGGTCTTGCAGCAAAAACAAGAGGATCTGACCTATGAAGCAAGTCGGTTAAACGATCAGGAGTACTTGGCAGAGCTGGTCCGTAAGCGAATTTTGTTTACCAAGCAGGGCGAAAGCATCTATATCATTCCGGATTGAGTATACAGCTGATCTTCAACGAGAGGGAGGCATTCCACATCATGGAGATCGAGGTCGGGAGCATACTGGAAGGGAAAGTCACGGGTATCACCAAATTCGGAGCGTTTGTTCAGCTACCAGGCGATGTGACCGGACTGGTCCATATTAGTGAAATTGCTGACGTCTATGTCCGGGACATCCATCAATTTTTAAAAATGGGAGACACGGTAACAGTAAAAGTCCTCAGTCTTCGTGAGGGCAAAATTGGTCTTTCTATCAAAAAAACAATGGAAAAGGAACGGCCACCCCGTTATCAGCGGGAGCGACGTGAAGGCTTTGAAGAAAAGCTGAACCGCTTTTTGAAAGAAAGTGAAGACTGGCAGTCCTCCTTGAAGAAAAGCGTAGAGAAAAAGGGCCGCGGTCGATCTTTTTGATTCGGAAAATTATGACTTTTCTTTCTTTATGAAAAGCGCACTTTGACTGTAAAAATAGGAAGGTCATTTCGAAGTCTTGACGAATAAAGTATCCTAAGCCCGTTTCGCAAAGCGCGAATCACCTGTCAGCCGACGTTATCCGCCATAACGTCGGTTTTTTTTGTCCATTTGCGTTACTGAATTTGTCGCACGATTCTGTGAATATTCATTGGATTTTTGACAAATTTTACAATGCCCCCTCCGTATAATGGAGAAACACATTGACCAAGAACGGGGTGGAGCGAAATGATTGCGAACAAAAACGTAACACAAGCCGGACAGGCTTGGACGCGGCAAGTGTCCGATCGAATGGGTACCACTGCCCAGACGTGGGGAGAAAAAGTAGCAGATTTCATAGAGAAGTGGAATGTTCTCCCCATCCTCATGGGCTTCTTATTAGGACGAGCTCTAATCGTGGAGGAGCTAACCCCCTTTGCTATACCGTATTTCATTGTCATGTTTTATATTCGTCGAGATTGTTTGCTTGTCACGGGGATGGCTCTTATTATCGGCGCTTTTACCCAGTCGGTGCCTGTTGGGCTGGAAACCGCCTTGAGTGTGATACTTGCCTTGTTTGCCTGCAAACTGATGAATAAAATGCGCAAGAAGGATTTTTCACGGACGCCTTTGCTGGTCGTCGTGACGATTTTCATCAGCCGTCTGTTGTATGCGGTTCTGACCAATCAGGTAACGACCTACGAGCTTGTGATGGTAGCAGTGGAAGCAATTCTTGGCTTTGTACTGACGCTCATCTTCATCCAGTCCTTATCGATCATTCATTTGGCGAAGCCTTACGAGCCTCTCAAAAATGAAGAGATCGTTTCGTTAGTCATTTTACTGGCTTCCTTGATGACGGGTACTGTGGATTGGATGGTCGAGGGCATTTCGATGGAGCATGTACTTACACGCTATTTGCTGCTCGTCTTTGCATTTGTCGGTGGTGGCACGATCGGTGCGGCTGTTGGTGTGGTCACAGGTCTCATCCTCAGTTTGGCTAATGTGAGTGCTCTTTTACAAATCAATTTGCTCGCTTTTTCCGGTCTTCTGGCAGGCTTGCTAAAAGAAGGCGGCAAAGTGGGCGTTTCGGCAGGATTGTTGATCGGTACGGCTATTCTTGCGATTTACGGCGGAGCAGAAGAGACACTCTACTACTCCTTGATTGAAACCTCTCTGGCTATTGTGCTCTTCATTCTGACTCCTGCTGCTCTTTGGAAAAAAGTAGCCCGATTTATCCCCGGGACTCCTGAGAATTTACAGTCCCATCAAGAATACATGCGCAGAGTCCGCGATGTGACAGCGGGCAAAATCCAGCAATTCTCCGATTTGTTTACGCAACTCTCCCATAGCTTTGCCCAGACTGCCGATCCTGAAGAAATAGAAGAACAGGCCGATGCCTTCCTCAGTCGGGTATCTGAATTCACCTGCCAGAAATGCTGGAAAAAAGAACAATGCTGGGAAAAAGATACGCAGTCGACCTATGAGGGAATGCGCTTTTTAATGGAAAAAGTGTACGAGAACGGTACCTTGGCTGGCGTTACACCGCCGCGTGATTGGGAGCGAAAGTGTGTCAAAACCGAAAAGGTCATGACTGTAATGGAGCAGGAATACGATCGACAGCAGTCGTTTGACCAACTGAAAAAGCAGGTAAAGGAAAGCCGGATGCTCGTAGCTGACCAGCTATCGGGAGTCTCGCGAGTCATGAGTGATTTTGCCCGGGAAATACAGCGGGAGGGAATGGAACTGAGCTTTCAGGAAAAGCAGGTCTCACAAGCGTTGGAGGGCTTGGGGCTGTCGGTACGCCGCGTAGAAATACACAGCTTGGAAGAAGGGAAGGTCGATATCGAAATCAGTCAGCCGACTTGCTATGGCCGCGATGAATGCGCGAAGATCGTGGCTCCCATGCTCACGGAGATTTTGGGGGAAAACATTGTGGTTCGCGAGCGGCATTGTGAAGCGCAAAAAGACGGTTCATGCACGATGTGCCTTGCTTCCGCCAAAACGTATGAGATCGATATCGGGGTCGCAGGTGCGGCCAAAGACGGCAAGCTATTATCCGGTGACAGCTTCCGCACGATGGATTTGGGTAATGGAAAAATGGCGCTGGCGATCAGCGATGGAATGGGAAATGGCGAGCGGGCATCCATAGAGAGTCAATCCGCCCTCGATATGCTCCAGCAGCTTCTGCGATCTGGTATGGACGAAAAAATTTCGATCAAAACCGTTAATTCCGTGCTCGCCCTGCGCTCCAAGGAGGAAATGTTCGCGACGGTGGACTTGGCTCTGATCGATTTGCAAACGGCTCATACCCGTTTTGTAAAAATCGGCTCTACCCCGAGCTTTGTCAAAAGAAATAAAGATGTCATCACGATCACCGCGAACAATCTGCCAGTGGGGATTTTGGAAGAAATCGAGGTGGATGTCGTATCTCGTATGCTCAAGCCAGGTGATTTGCTCGTCATGATGTCCGATGGCATCTATGAGGCGCCTCGCCATATTGAGAACAGGCAAGCGTGGATGAAGCGAATCATCAGCGAACTGGAGACAAATGATCCACAGGAGGTCGCTGATTTACTGTTAGAAAAAGTCATTCGCCAGCATTCTGGACAAATTGTTGATGACATGACCGTGTTGGTAGCGCGAATTGACCGATTTGTACCGCAGTGGGCTGCCATCGCAGTGCATGGAATGGAGAAGCTCGAGCGTCCACGGATTGTAAGTTAGGAGTATGTTTTCTCTATTACCCGTCGATACTGTTGCTAAAAATATCCTGCGAAGTGAAGTGGAAGAACGTTCGCTACACGGAGCTGGGACTGACAAAACAGATCGAATGGGGAGATTATTGTGAAAGAAGCGACACTTCGTCAAATACTGGTAGTGACAGACGGCTGCTCCAACTCGGGGATGAGTCCCGTTGCTGCGGCGGCACTGGCAAGGGAGCAAGGAATTACGGTCAATGTGATTGGCGTAATCGACAAGAGTGAGCTGGGTGAAAAAGGGGAAAAGGAAATTAGGGATATTGCGGAAGCGGGTGGTGGACTCTGCGACATCGTGTACCCCCAACAGCTTGCGCAAACGGTACAAATGCTAACGCGAAAAGCAATGACACGCACCATTCATCAAGTGGTCAATAAAGAATTAAAAGAGATTTTGGGCGATTCCGGAATAGAGGAGCTAGCGCCTGATAAAAGAGTGCAGGTTGCCGGAATGGTTGACGAGTTGGGTGAAAAAAGCAGCTTGAACGTTGTGATGCTGGTGGATACCTCAGGAAGTATGAAGCCAAAGCTGTCGGCTGTCCAGCAAGCGATACACGATTTCAGTATTAGTCTGCATTCGCGGAGTGGACAAAGCAGGATGGCGGTCGGTTCATTTCCGGGGAAACAAAAGCATCTCGATATCCGCATTCCATGGACAGAAAAGGTCGAGCAGGCCCATCAGATTACGAGTGATTTGGCGATGAGCGGAATTACTCCTACAGGACCCGCCATCGTAGAGGCAATTGCCCTGTTTGAGCAGGACAAGCTCCCACGCTCGCTGCAAGAGCGTTATATCGACCAAGACGAAGAGGACGACTCGAACGGAATGCTGCGTGACCATGTCTTTTAAGGCAGCCACCCCCGACCTGCCCAAGCACTTTACTGGCAAGTGGAACAAAAAATCGTACCACGTCTTACGGGAGTTGGGGCGTGGTGCGAACGGGACCGTGTACCTGGTATCCCAAGGTGGCGTACAGCGCGCGGTTAAGGTCGGTGTGGAAGGCATAGACATTTTAATGGAAGTGAATGTGTTGAAAAGCACACAGCAGGGGCGGGATTCCAAAGTGGGACCGCTCCTGTGCGACGTGGACGATCTCGTTGTAAACGGGAAGGCCTGTACGTTTTATGCCATGGAGTATCTTCAAGGCTTGCAATTGGATGAATATATCAAGCAAGAGGGTACGGATTGGGTGGCCGTGATGATGGTTCAATTGCTGGCGCGACTGGATGTTTTGCACCAGCATGGCTATATTTTTGGAGATTTGAAACCGCAGAATGTGATGGTTACCCAAACGGACAAGCAGGTTCGCTTGATTGATTTCGGTGGAGTGACCAAGCTGAGCAACGCCGTTCGGCAGTTTACAGAAGAGTATGATCGAGCTTTTTGGCATGCAGGTGATAGACGGGCTGAAGTTAGTTATGACCTGTTCTCGACAGCCGTGATGATGGTGCGTCTGACGGTTGGAGCGGAAACGTGGAAAAACAGCCTTGGTGACCCACGTCACACGATATTGCTCTGTGATATAATACGAAAAAGTGACAGCCTGTATCCTTACCGGGAGCCTTTATTGAAGGCGTTTCACGGTAAGTTTGCGACCGCGAAAGAAATGCGAGCGGAGCTGTTGGCAGTCTTGCGAGATAGCATGAGCGCCAAGCAGCAAAAGCCGCAAAAGAAACCGCGGACGAAAGGGAGTGCAGGAGCGGGTATTAGCGGTCTTTTTGTCGCCTCGTTACTCCTGTTGGCTGGCACTTTGTATTACGCATGGTTTATGTGAAGGATGTGACGGTTCGTGTCCTCAGATTTGGTGATGGATACTTGCTTGTTGGCAGGCTCGATTATTTTGAAAAACGGTGGAGAGACATACCGGACGGAAGAGACAATGGCATTGATTGCAAAGGCAGCGGGGATGGATGATGTCAACAGCTCAGCTACGCCTACGAGCATCATCCTGTCCTTTCGTTGCAGTGGACTCGATCATACAAGAATGGTTCGTACCCCCAAACGTACGACCAACCTCAATAAAATTACGCTCGTGAATGATGTTTCCCGACAGTTTGTCGGTGGGAAAATTAATTTGGAGCAAGCCTATCGGACGCTGCGTGAGATCGATCAGAAAAAGCAGATCTATCCGAAATGGTTGCAGCATCTAGCAGCCGCTACGGCCAGCGGCTCCTTTTCTATGCTTGCAGGGGGAGATTGGGGCAGTCTGATTCCTTCTGCGATGGCCGGGTTGATTGTGAACCTGAGCCAGGAATATTTAGAACAGTTTGTCCGGATGAAGTTTTTTACGGAGTTCTCTGCCGCTTTACTAGGAGGACTTTTCGCGTTGTTGACCGTGACGATCTTTCCGCAGTTGCATTTAAGCATCATTATTATTGGTGCGATGCTTCCGTTGTTTCCGGGGATCGCCATCACTAACTCGCTTCGGGATTTGATGGCTGGTGATTTGGTTGCAGGTGTTTCACGCGGAGTAGAAGCCATGCTGACAGCTGTCTCCGTAGCGGTAGCCACAGCCATTATTCTTTCGTTTACGAGGTGAGTACGATGTTGTTACAAGGATTGGCGCTTAGCTTCGCCTCTTCAGTAGCGTGGTGTGTGCTGTTCAATGTGCCGGTTCGAACAATCGTAGCGGGTGGTTTCGCCGGAGTGATCGGTTTTCTCGTCTACTCCATTCTTCCTATCTACGGTGCAGAGGTCTTGTTGTCGACGTTTGTTTCAGCTGCTGCTGTCTCTTTGCTCAGTCAGCTCTTATCTATTATACTGCGGGTCCCTTCTACGAATTTTAGCGTCGCGGGCATTATTCCACTGGTACCGGGATCGTTGGCTTACAAAGCCATGCTTGCCTTCGTGAATAATGATTATGTCGGAGGGATTACACTGGCGACCAAGACTTTGATGGTGGCTGGCGCGATTGCTTCTGGACTTATATTTGGAATTTCGGTTCTGACGATTTGGAAAGGAGCCCGCTATGCTGGCAAGCGTGCGCAACGAGATTGAGTCCGAGGGGCTTTTGCTTCCAGGTGAGACCGTTGTTGTCGGAATTTCCGGCGGCAACGATTCTACTGCACTGTTGCATATATTGACTTCTCTCAATAAACAATACCAGTATCATTGGAAGCTGCATGCTGTCCATCTGAACCACGGCTTTCGTGGGGAAGAAGCCAGACAGGACGCACTCTATGCAGAAGAGCTGTGTCGTGAACTCGACGTGGTCTTCCACCTGTTTGAATATGACGTTCCCGCATATATGGAAAAAACGGGACTGGGCGGGCAAGAAGCAAGTCGCGACATTCGCTATCGGCTGTATCGAGAGGTAGGTCTGGCGCAAGGAGCGACCAAGCTGGCATTGGCCCATCATGCTGACGATCAGGTGGAAACGATTCTCTTTCGTTTTGTGCGAGGCAGCAGGCTGCATGGACTGACAGGGATGCCGAAGCGAAGAATGCTTGCGGATTGCCCGATTGAGCTCGTGCGTCCGCTCTTGCATAAAACCCGTCAAGAACTGGAAGGCTACTGTCGGGAACATCAACTCGTCCCCCGTGAGGATAGCAGCAACCAATCGCGCAAGTATACGCGCAATCTGTTGCGTCTGGATGTCATGCCCATATTGGAAAAAGTGAATGACAAGTATCGGGAGCATATCTTGGCTACTGCAGCGGCAATCCGTCAGGACGAAGCGCTTTTAATGAGGCTGGCGATTGAGCAGTTGAAAGAGGTAACGATTGAGAAAAAATCTGAAGCATTTTTGATGGACAATGACAAGTTTCAAACTTGTGACGTTGCTTTACAAAGGAGAATGATTACTCTAATATTAAGTTATCTCTCAAAACATACCGAATGGTCTTCGCAACATGTGGAGACCGTTTTGCACATGCTAGGGGGAAGTCGCCCTTCTGCGGAATTGCATTTGCCGAATGACCTGGTAGTCGACCGGGTGTATGAGCGAATCACATTTCGTCGTAGAGAGCGACAGGATCGCATACATACGTATAGTTACGAGCTCGCCGTTCCCGGTGTAACCTGGATCGACGAGAGCAAGGCCACGGTACATATTACTTACCTGGAAGGTCCCATGGATTGGGAGCGACTTCCGGCGAATGAAGCGGTGTTTGATGCCGATCAGTTGCCAGGATCGCTGTATTTGCGTAACCGAAAACCTGGAGACCGCATCACCCTGTTTGGCTCAGCAGATGGAAAGAAGCTAAAGGATTTATTGATTGATGCCAAATTTCCGCGAGCTTGGCGTGACAGACTTCCGCTTTTGACGGCGGGCGATGAGGTGATTTTGGTACCAGGTGTGCGCCGTTCCGCCGTAGCGCCTGTCAATGGACAGACCAGGCGTTTTCTACACGTGCGGGTAGAGTTTGGAGAAGATTGGCGGGAGGTTTTTTCATGAATCAAGACATCGAGAAGATTTTGCTATCAGAAGAGGATATCGCGGTAAAAGTTCGAGAATTGGGTGAGACGCTGGCTGCAGAATACAAGGATAAAAATCCTTTGGTCATCTGCGTGCTGAAAGGCGCAGTCATTTTCATGGCTGATCTGATCCGTCACATGAACATTCCGTGCGAAATGGACTTCATGGCAGTTTCCAGCTACGGAAGTGGAACAGAGTCCTCTGGCATGGTGAAAATCTTGAAGGATCTCGATACATCTGTGCAAAACAGACACGTACTGGTTGTAGAAGACATCATGGACAGTGGACTGACACTGAGCCGCTTGGTAGAGCTGTTGCGCCATCGGGAAGCTGCTTCTGTAAAAGTGGTGACTCTCTTGAATAAACCAGAGCGTCGCAAGGTGGATATTTCACCGGATTACAAGGGTTACGATGTTCCAGACGAATTCGTTGTGGGATATGGCTTGGACTATGCTGAGCACTACCGTAATCTGCCTTATATCGGTGTATTGAAGCCTGAGGTCTACACGAAGTAGGTTTGTTGTGGAGACCGTACTTTCTATGATAAAATGTGAAAAGTGTCTGTTCGTGAGAGGAGGTAAGGAATGAATCGCTTTTTTCGTAATACCGGGTTCTACCTACTGATTTTTCTTGTCACGGTCGGGATCGTGAATTTCATCCTCTCCGGTACTGATAAGGTTGGGAAACTTACATATCAGGAATTCCGGGTACAGCTAAAAGCTGACAACGTCACTGAGTTGGCGCTTCGACCAGAGAATGGTACTTACAGGGTCGAGGGTACGTTGGCAAAAGCTATTCCGGGACAGGAAAGCAACAAATTTTTTACCAATGTTCCTTTGTATGACTCAGATGTTGTTAAGCTAGTCGAAGAGAAAATCGATGCACAAAAGGTGAAGAATGTAGCGTTCAATCCTGCGGAGGGCAACAGCATTTGGCTCACGTTCTTGACCTCTATCATTCCTTTTGTCATCATCTTCATCCTGTTTTTCTTTCTTCTGAACAATGCCCAAGGTGGCGGAAGCCGAGTCATGAACTTCGGTAAAAGCCGCGCGAAGCTTTACAACGAAGAAAAGAAACGCGTTACCTTTGACGACGTAGCAGGAGCGGACGAAGAAAAGGCTGAGCTGGAGGAAGTCGTTGATTTCCTGAAAGACAACCGCAAGTTCAATGCGGTTGGCGCTCGTATTCCAAAAGGGGTACTGCTCGTAGGTCCTCCGGGTACAGGTAAAACCTTGCTCGCTCGCGCTGTTGCAGGCGAAGCTGGTGTACCGTTCTTCAGTATCTCCGGTTCTGACTTCGTGGAAATGTTCGTTGGGGTGGGTGCATCCCGCGTACGTGACCTGTTTGAAAATGCGAAGAAAAATGCTCCTTGCATTATCTTTATTGACGAGATTGACGCCGTGGGTCGTCAACGCGGAGCTGGACTCGGCGGCGGCCACGACGAACGCGAGCAAACTCTCAACCAGTTGCTCGTAGAGATGGACGGTTTTGGTGGAAACGAAGGGATCATCATGATCGCTGCGACCAACCGACCTGACATTCTCGACCCAGCTCTCTTGCGTCCGGGACGTTTTGACCGTCAAATTACAGTGGATCGTCCTGATATCAAAGGTCGTGAAGCGGTATTGAAGGTTCATGCCCGCAACAAGCCGATTGGCGAAGACGTGAAGCTGGAAGTGATTGCTCGTGGTACATCGGGTTTCACGGGTGCAGACTTGGAGAACTTGCTAAATGAAGCGGCTCTCTTGACTGCCCGTAGAAACAAAAAGCAAATCACGATGACGGAAGTAGATGAAGCGATTGACCGCGTGATTGCAGGTCCAGCGAAGAAGTCTCGCGTAGTGAGCGAAGACGAACGCCGTCTGGTTGCCTTCCATGAAGCTGGTCACACGATCATCGGATATCACCTGAGAAATGCAGAAATGGTACATAAGGTAACAATCATTCCGCGCGGCCAAGCTGGCGGATACACAGTGATGCTGCCGAAGGAAGACCGTTTCTTTGCTACCAAGACAGACCTGCTCGACAAAATCGTCGGCCTGTTGGGTGGACGTGTTGCGGAAGAATTGGTGCTCGGGGATATTAGTACCGGGGCGCATAATGACTTCCAACGCGCGACTGCTATCGCTCGCAGCATGATTACCGAATACGGAATGAGCAAGCTCGGACCGATGCAATTCGGTAAGAGTCAAGGTCAGGTATTCCTGGGCCGCGACTATGGCAATGAGCGTAACTACTCCGATAAGATTGCCTACGAGATCGATCAGGAAATGCAAAATATTATCAACGAGTGCTACGCGAAGTGTACAGAATTGCTGACGAAGCACCGTGATCAGCTCGATCTGATTGCGAACACGTTGCTCCGTGTAGAGACTCTCGATGCTGACCAGATCAAGCAATTGATCGAAACAGGTAAAATGGATAACGATCCAGATGCAAATAAGATGTGGTCGTGAACATTCAACCGAAGCTGGAAGAAGTAGAAGTAAAAGAAGAACCAAAGCAAGAAGATACAAACGAAGAACCGAAACAATAAGGGGCGCCTCAGGTGCCCTTTTTTGCAATATCGGAAAGTATAAATTTTGTGGTTGTTTAAGCTCCTAAGTTTTAAAGGTATCGATGAACCAATAAAGCTGGTGAGAAGAAAAAGCGCAGGGCTCGTAGACCTTGACAGGCCATCCCAGTCGGAACTTAAAAAAGGGGACCACGCTTGTCGAACACTTCTTCCTTGAGAAACTTCCGCCCGTAGGGTGGCTTTGGCTCGACGGTCCCCTTTTTTAAGTGGAGACGAGCAGTCAATCCCCCATGCAGGCGTGTCAGAGTCGAAGAGAACTGCGCTTTTTCTTCTCCTCCACTATGTTGACTCAATAGCAAATCCAAAGCGAATGAGAGGGATTGGATATGTTGCTTACACCAGGCATGGCTGCATTTGACATGGATGGAACCTTACTGACTCACGATTCAAAGCTGACAGAAGGAACGAAAGAAGCACTTCGCCAATTGCAACAGCAAGGCTGCAAACTCGTTTTGTCTACGGGCAGGATGTATGGCTCCGCTCAAATTCCAATCGATTCCTTTCCTTTTGACGGGTATGTCTGTAGCAATGGGGGCGTTGTTTTCGAAGGGGATGGCACGCTAGTCCGTCGATGGCTCCTTCCTACTGAGATGGTAATCGGTGCGATCCATGCACTGAGACAAGAAACGATTTATTATGAGCTTCATGATACCAACAGCAATCGCTGGATGATCAAAGAAGACCGTGAACGTTTGGAAGCGACGCTGAGTGAGGACGCATCTGTGGAAGGATTCTCGATCTTGAATTTTCCTTACTACAGGCTCGCTCGTATAGAGCCATTGGCAGAGATGCTGGAAAAAGTGGAGTCCGGGGAAGTAGAAATCGTCAAATTATTCATCTGGCATCATGAACTGGATCGTCTGGAGTGGGCGAAAGAGCAGTTGAAGCCATGGAGCGAGCAAGTGACCGTCACTTCATCCGGAAAGCAGAATGTCGAGGTAATTCCTCAAGGGGTTTCCAAATGGGAAGGGCTTCAATACTTCTGTGAGAAATGGGGAATCTCCCCAGAGAAAGTAATGGCATTTGGCGATGCAGAAAACGATCGTGAGGCATTAACGGGCGCAGGGTATTCCGTCGCGATGGAAAACGCTTCTGACGAGATCAAGCAGGTGGCCAAATATATCGCCCCACACCACAATGAGGAAGGCGTTGCCCGCTTTATTCGGGAGCGTGTTCTCGGAGAAAAAGCGGAGTAAGAGTATGAAAAGCAGAAGCTGTGTCTGTACAGGCCGGTTTCTGCTTTTTTCATTCAAAATGTACCACGTTGACAAGGTGAGGTTATACGCTTACAATGACCGTAAATTATGACACCACCGTAGGGGGATTTTTTCCATGGACGCTTTAGCGTTAGAAAAAAAAGCCCAGCGCAACGCTGAGTTACGTGAACGACTGCTGCAGTTGAAGAAAGAGCGTAATGCCATCATTCTTGCTCACTTTTACCAACGTCCCGAGATTCAGGAGGTCGCTGACTTCATTGGAGATTCCTTTGGATTGGCGCAGAAAGCGAAAGAAACGGATGCCGATGTGATTTTGTTCTGTGGGGTTCATTTTATGGGAGAAAGTGCAAAAATTCTCAATCCCCAGAAGACCGTCATTATTCCCGATGAACGGGCTGGCTGTCCGATGGCGGACATGGTGAACGTAGACGGACTCCGCAAGCTCAAGGCACAGCATCCAAATGCAAAGGTAGTGGCTTACATCAATACTTCTGCGGATGTGAAGGCAGAAACCTACATCTGCTGTACGTCGTCCAACGCGAAGCGCGTGATCGAATCGATCGACAGCGATGAGATCATTTGGGTGCCGGACAAAAACCTCGGCCACTATGTATCCCAATTCACGGACAAGAAGATGATCATTTGGGAAGGGTACTGCAATACGCATGACCAACTGTCTGTAGAAGATATCATGACGTTGAAGCAGCAGCACCCAGAGGCTGTGGTTGTCGTTCATCCGGAGTGCCGCCCAGAAGTGGTATCCCTGGCTGACTACGTTGGTTCCACGACCGGAATTTTGAAATACTGCCGTGAGTCTTCGCACAAAGAGTTTATTATCGGAACGGAAGACGGCACACGCTACATGCTGGAAAAGGACAGCCCGGACAAAACGTTCATTTTCGCTTCCAAGTACCTCGTCTGCCCGAATATGAAGGTGAACAACCTGAAGAAGTGCGTCGAGGCGCTGGAGAATATGAAACCGGAGATTTTTGTTCCGAAGGATGTTGCTGATGCGGCATGTGCTTCCTTGGAGCGGATGCTAGCGGTAGCGCCAGCATAAGGGGCAGTCTCATAAAAGGGAAAAAGGAGTAGAGCACAGGGGCTTTACTCCCTTTTTCTTTTAAGAAGCTTTGGTCAATGGCTGGA
Organism: Brevibacillus sp. Leaf182; assembly: GCF_001423865.2. Lineage (NCBI taxonomy): Bacteria > Bacillati > Bacillota > Bacilli > Caryophanales > Paenibacillaceae > Brevibacillus > Brevibacillus sp. Leaf182. Next base: position 117,352 of record NZ_LMPN02000010.1, read on the forward strand.
TGTCTTTCCGGCGGTAAATGTTCAGGACGAGCCCCATCAAGGCCATTTGTAGTACGGTATGCACGGTGCCAAACCCGACGAATGGCAGATTCACAGATATTGGCGGAACCAGACCGACCGTCATGAAAATACTCCAGAAAAACGGGGTGAAAAAGAGAACAATCATGCCGGATAACAGCAAGGAGCCATAAACATCTTTTACCCGTTTGATGGCATGGAGGAAACGAAGCATAAGCACAACGCCCAGAATGAAAAAGGCCATCCCTACAATTGGTCCAAAAATATATACCATGTAAGCAAAAATAAAGTCAGATTCAAGGGCGGGCAATGTATCTAGAGAGGCCCCGAAGCCTTGGCCCCATAAGCTCGCTGACTCGACGGCTTTCAAGGATTGAATGATGATATATCCATTTCCATCCGGGTCAAGATAAGGATTCAGGTAGTAAATCAGACGATCTAACTGATAAGGTTTAGCGAAGAGGTAAACCATTCCACCGACACACGCAATAACCATAGCGAGGAAGCCCAGAACAACAGGCTTAGTAGGCTTGGCAGCGATCACGAGCGCGATAAAGCCGCCGACGTACAAGAGAACGGCAAATTCGTACTTGCCAAACGCGAGAAGCAGGCAAGGGGGCAGGAAGTACGCAAACGCTTTGACGATCGAATAGCGATTGTTCTCCTTCCACTTGCTGAAAATTCCTGCGAGGGCGACGGTGAATAAGAAGGGGCTGATCCCAATAAAATCGATGGGAAAGCTTCCAATATCGAGATACTGGATACCATTCATAGGCTTTCCTTCTAGAAGTGTATAGAAGAGTATAATCAACGTGTTGAAATACAACGCCTCACTAAAAAGCTTCAATTTACTGTAATCCCAAAAGAGAATAGCCACGAGGACGACTGTTCCGATCACGATGCCGAACAGTTGTCTCTCGATCAAATTTTTACTATCTTGCGCGATATGAAGCGAATATAGTGTAACAAGCCCGATGGCGATCAAGGTTCCTACAATCGAAACAATTCCCCACTCCATCCGCGGTTTATGCGCCTGATGGAGGTGACGCCCTACATCGACAGGATCACCCATCTCCGCAATGGCAATCCGAGTCGCTTCATCTTCCCGATATCCAGCCTCACGATAATCCTCGATCTTTTCGGCGAAATGATTCTCCAACTCTAGCGTAATGGCTGGATGAACCTCTTTATTCTTAATCTGACCGCAAACCTCTTTTATGTAATGCGCAATTCGCTTGTTTTCGCTCATATAGGCTGTCCTCCCAACACGGAGTCAACAGCGGTACGAAAAGATTCCCACTCCTGTTTTTTCTCTTTGAGATGCTTCTTGCCTTCGCGGGTGATTTGATAATATTTGCGTTTTCGCTCTCCTTCCCCCTCACTCCAAAATGCTTCCACCTTTCCTTCAGACTCAAGGGTATGAAGAATCGGATAGAGGGTGCCTTCCTTGAGAGACAGCACACCGTTCGAGCTAGTTTCCATTGTCTTGATCATCTCATAGCCGTACATCGCCTTTTGTTCCAGCAAGGTAAGAATGAGAATGACCGTACTGCCTTTCATCAACTCTTTGTTAACTGCCATAGCTACCTCCTTATACCTCGGATTTCGATACCTCGAATATCTATGTATCATTCTATCCCATAAAAGGGAAAAAAGAAAGACCTCCTCGTCGGGAAGTCTTGTTATATGTGCTTAGGAAGGCATTGGGGTAGGAGTTGGTTTTCCGTAGCCTTGCCCATAGGTTTGGTCTATGTAGTTTCGAATTTCTTTTGTAGATTTGCCTTCTTCTTTCATCTTGCCGGAAATAACGGCGATTTCCATGCATACGCCGCAGCGAGTGCCGTGGTCATCCCAGACGATGGAGCCATCAGACTTTTCTTCTTTGATGAAGCAGTTGCCATTATGCCCGTGTCCAGCACTTTCACCACAACCACAATAGCATGGAATGGATTTGAGCAGCTCACGGTTGGCCGCAGCAACTTTGTAGGAGCCAATAATGACAGGGTCTTGGTTGTCTAAAAATTTCGGTAGCTGATCAGCGGAAGCAGTCAATTCCTGCAAATCACCATTGGGGGCGTGCTGCGTGTGATCGCTATGATTTTGTTCAGCTTGGTCAGTAGAGCCACAGCCAGTAAGCAGAGCTGCGGTGATAAAAGTAATGGCTAACCATGATTTACGTTTCATCTTGGACATACCTCCTGCCAGTTATTTTATCATATTGAGATGGAGAAATTGTGAAGCTGGGAGAGAAGATGTGCACTTATGACATTTAAATCGGAATAAATCCTATTTACTTTTTAGGCTCCTCTCCGTATAATGAAAAACGACGAGAACGTAAATCGGAATCATTTTGAATTGGAGCAGGAGGAAATAGAGATGAAAAGAGCTATGTTGGCAGCCCTCAGTTTCATTACGGCAGTGGGGCTGGTGGGATGTGGGGCAGCGAACGAAACGACTGGTACTCCGCAAACTGGCAGTGACGCGTCCGGGAAGCCAAAAGTATACACGACAATTTATCCATTGGAATATGTAGCGAAGCGAATCGGCGGTGAGCATGTGGAGGTAACGAATCTGGTTCCCGCTGGCGTAGAGCCTCACGACTTCGAGCCAACGGCAAAAGACATGGTCGCTCTGTCCGGAGCAGATATCTTCGCCTATAACGGCAGTGGTTTGGAGCTGTGGGTAGAGAAGGCTGTTACCAACCTCGACAAAAACAAGACAACGATCGTTAATGCGACGGAAGGTCTCGAGTTGATTAGTGCAACTGAGCATGAGCATGAAGGAGAAGAGCACGCGGAAGAGGCAGGGCATGACCACGGAGATCTGGACCCTCATGTATGGCTCGATCCGATGCAATTGAAGGCGCAGGCAGAGAAGGTCAAAAATACGCTCGTGCAAAAGGATCAAGCGCACGCTGTCGATTATGAAAAGAACTACACACAATTAGCAACAGACCTGGAGCAGCTTGATAAAGAGTTCAAAGACATGGTTACGCAAGCGCCGAAGAAAGAATTCATGGTTTCTCATAGCGCATTCAGTTATATGGCAAAACGCTACGGGCTGGAGCAAGTATCGATCTCTGGGGTCAACCCTTCTGACGAGCCATCCACGGCTGAGTTGAAGAGCTTGGTGGAGCATATAAAAGAACATAACATTTCGTATGTGCTGTTCGAGACGCTGGTTTCTCCGAAGGTAGCGGAAGTGATTGCGAAGGAAGCTGGCGTGAAGACGGCTACGCTCAATCCGCTGGAAGGTTTGACGGAAGACGATGTAAAGGCGGGTCGTGATTACTTGTCCATCATGCGCGACAATATGAATACATTAAAGACTGCACTCCAATAAGTTTTCCCTCGAAAAGATGTCGCTTACCAGGCGGCATTTTTTCAATAGTAGGATGCTTGTGGTTCGGGCAAAATCGTAGTACGATGAAGGGAATCAAATAAGAACAAATCCGATTTAAGGGATGGATATTTCATGGAACCAAATAAACAAGAGGTGCCTGTCATTAAGCTCACAGGCGTCTCCTTTCAATATGAAGACAAACAGGTTCTCGATGAGGTTGAATTCACACTGGAACGCGGAGACTTTGTGGGCATCGTCGGGCCGAACGGATCAGGAAAATCTACGCTGATGAAGCTGATTTTGGGTCTGTTGACGCCAAACAAAGGGACAGTGGAGTTGTTCGGGCAACCACTATCCAAGTTTCGTGAATGGAATCGCATTGGATACGTCGCTCAACAGGTCGCGCATGGAGCGGGTGGATTTCCGGCGACGGTGCGAGAAGTCGTGTCATCTGGATTGGTCGGCAAAGTAGGCCTTTTTCGCAGACTGACGAAACAGCATCATGAGAGTGTGCGGGCTGCGGTGGAGCGTGTCGGCTTGTTGGAAAAGCTGGATCAACGTATCGGCAACTTGTCCGGTGGGCAATTGCAGCGCGTATTCATAGCGCGAGCTCTCGTAGCTGAACCGGAGCTGTTGATCCTCGATGAGCCAACAGTCGGGGTCGATCAGGAATCGATCGATCAATTTTACAGCTTGCTTCGTTCGCTGAAGGAAGAGAATGGATTGACGATGATGATCGTTAGCCACGATGTGGGAGTCATGTCGCAATGGGTGACCAAGGTGGCTTGTGTGCAGAAGAAAATTCACTTCCACGGAACGGCGCACGATTTTGAGCATAACCAAGAAAAAATCTTGCAAAGTATGTACGGTGATTCGGTCAGACTGCTGTCTCATCATCATTAAGCTTTGTAAATAGGTAAGAAAGAAGGAATATGCACATGCTTGCTGATTGGTGGCAGTATGACTTTTTGCGTTATACCCTGTTTTCAGGGATTTTAATTGGCCTGATCTGCCCTATTTTGGGCACGTTTCTCATTGTTCGTCGCTTGTCGATGATGGCAGATGGCTTGTCACACGTCACGCTGTCCGGTGTAGCTGCTGGGATGCTCATTTCCAAAAAGGTCGCCTTCTTCTCCGCAATCAATCCGTTGTTTTTCGGGATGTTGTTTGCGGTGATCGGTTCGTTGTTCATCGAGCGGCTGCGGAAGGTGTACAAAGCGTATCAGGATTTGGCGATTCCGATTATTTTGTCCGCGGGACTTGGGCTGTTTACGGTATTGATCAGTATCGCAGACGGTTTTAATGCAGATTTGTATTCGTACTTGTTCGGAAAAATCGTGACGGTGTCCATCGAAGACCTGTATGCGCTGATTGGTGTGGCAGTTGTCGTTTTAGGGACAGTTTTGTTGATTTACAAGGAGCTTTTTGCGGTCTCCTTCGATGAGGAATTTGCTCGCGTCTCCGGCGTGGCAAGGCGCTCGATCAACTTATGGTTCATGGTGCTCGTCGCTCTGACGATTGCGGCCTCCATGCGTATTGTCGGTGTCCTGTTAATCTCGGCGCTGATCACGCTCCCGGTGGCTGCCAGTTTGCAAATCGCGAAAAGCTTTCGTCAAACGATTTTCTTGTCGATTTTGTTCGCGGAGTTTTCCGTGTTGAGCGGTTTGTATTTTGCCTATCTCCTTGATTGGGCATCTGGTGGTACAATTGTACTGATGGCAGTATTGGTTATGCTGGCAGTATTAGGTGTAAAGAAGCTGCGGGTCGCTTTCCGGTAAGAGTTATCCGGATATGACAAAAGGAAGGAGTGTTTGTCGATGAAAGTAGAAGAAGCGCTGCAAATATTGAAAGAACATGGTTTCAAGTATACCGGCAAGCGGGAGGAGATGATTCGAATCTGCGCGACCGAGAAGCGATACCTGTCTGCCAAAGATATTATGGAGAGAATCAAGGAGCAGTATCCAACACTCAGCTTCGATACCGTCTATCGCAACATTTCCACTTTTGTTGAGCTGGGGATTCTGGAAGAGACGGAGCTGGACGGGGAAGGAAGATTCCGTTTGGCCTGTTCGACAGATGGACATCACCATCACCATGTGATTTGTACCGAATGTGGAAAGACTTCTTCTTTGCCAGGATGTCCGATGAATATCATTTCCGCTGTACCGGAAGAGTTTCAAGTGACAGGGCACAAGTTCGAGGTATATGGCACGTGTAAGGAATGTGTAACGCATTCGAATTAATCGGATAGAGGGGAGTGCTCGCTTTTGCGGGCGCTCTTTTTTTGCATCTCCTTCAAGCGTGTATTTGCTATAATGGGTGGAAAATCATCAGTTACAAGAGAGAAGGGACACAGTCATGATTCCCCGTTATATTGTGGACTTTGATTTGCACACCTTACCTCGGATGAGGGCAGATGTAGCTGTTATTGGAGCAGGAATTGCTGGGTTGTATACAGCGTTGCAAACGAGTGAGTATGCGGATGTGGTGTTGATCAGCAAGAAGGGACTCGATGATAGTAACACACGCTGGGCACAGGGAGGAATCGCTGCTGTAACAGCCCAATCTGATTCTCCTGCCCTTCATCGACAGGATACGTTAATCGCTGGAGCCGGTCTTTGCTCGTATAACGCTGTGGAAGTCCTGGTGCACGAAGGCCCTGATCGCTTGCATGAACTGATTGCATATGGAACGGAATTTGATCGTGATGAACAAGGGCAGTACGAGCTGACACAGGAAGGCGCGCATAGCAAGCGACGCATTTTGCATGCGAATGGAGATGCCACTGGGGCAGAGATCGTCCGCGCTTTGTCCAAGCGTGTGATGGAGCAGCCAAACATTCAGGTTTTGGAATATCATTTTGCAGTAGATGTCATCACGCAGGATGGCGAATGCGTGGGTGTCCTCGTCCGGAAGCCGGATGGCGAACTGTTTTTCCTGGAAGCGACAGCAACGGTACTGGCTACAGGAGGAGCAGGTCAGCTTTACCGTTACACGACGAATCCACAAATCGCTACGGCAGATGGGATCGGCATTGCGTATCGGGCGGGTGCTCGCATTAAAGATGTGGAATTTATCCAGTTTCATCCGACTGCGCTTTACTATCCGGGAGCCCCGCGCTTTTTGATTTCGGAAGCGGTTCGAGGGGAGGGTGCCATTTTACGTAACAGCAATGGTGATCGCTTCATGGACAAGTACCATCCGCAAAAAGAGCTGGCGCCGCGTGATATTGTCGCCCGGGCGATTGTCTCTGAGATGGAACAAACGAAGTCTACGTTCGTGTATCTCGACATTACCCATGAATCAGAGGAGCTTATTAAGCGGCGTTTTCCGACGATTTATAATTTTTGCTTACAATACGGCCTCAATATGGTGACAGATTGGATTCCAGTAGCTCCTGCTTGCCATTATATTATGGGTGGGGTCCAGACTGACTTGAACGGGGAGACCTCGACCAAACGGCTTTTTGCATGCGGGGAAGCATCCTGCACAGGGGTACATGGAGCGAATCGACTGGCCAGCAACTCGTTATCGGAAGCGGTTGTATTCGGTAACCGGATCGCGGAGCGGATCAAGCAGCTTGCTGATAAGCCGAGTATTCATCCTTTCCAGGTTGTTTCCAAGCAAAAACTTCCCCAATCGTTCAATACACGTGAACAACGATTGAAAATGCAAAAGCTCATGCTGCGGCATGTTAGTGTGAAGCGCGACGAAAAAGGATTAACGAAAGCATTAGCAGAGCTTGCGCGAATGGAGCAATACTACCAGTATGAGCCTGAGAGCCTGGAAACATTTGAATTCTTCAATCTGCTGAATGCTGCCGTCTTGACAACGAGAGCGGCACTTTTGCGTGAAGAAAGCAGAGGTGGGCATTATCGTACTGATTTTCCGAATAAAGACGACTTGGTGTGGCGCAAGCATTTGATCCAGTCTGTAGAAGATGGTGTCCAAGAGGAGTGTGAGAAGCATGATGTGGAATAAACGGGAGCTTCAGCGAAAAATAGAGGAATGGCTACAGGAAGACGTGGGATTTGGTGATGTGACGACAATGAGCACGATTCCTGAATCAGAGCAGGGTGTCGGCATTTTATATGCGAAGGAAGCGGGAATCGTGGCTGGCTTGCCGATTGCGGAGCAAGTATTTGCCACGGTTGATTCGACCCTCGTTTTTGAGGCAAAAGTAGAAGAAGGAGCAAGAGTGGAGGTTGGTCAGCAGATCGCCGAAGTCAGCGGCTCGGTTCGTTCAATTTTGAGCGGAGAGCGGCTTGCCCTTAATTTAATGCAACGTTTGTCTGGGATTGCCACGAAAACGAGTGAATACGCAGCAGCCGTCGCAGGGACAAAAGCTCGGGTTGTCGATACGAGAAAGACCACGCCAGGCCTTAGGCCTTTGGAAAAATACGCGGTTCGTGTCGGGGGAGGCTACAATCACCGTTTTGCCTTGTATGATGCCGTGATGATCAAGGACAATCATATCAAAGGAGCGGGTGGTATCGCACAGGCTGTTGCAGCGGCACGCGCGGTTATTCCTCATACGATGACAGTCGAGGTAGAAGCCGAATCGTTCGAACAGGTTCAGGAAGCATTGGCAGCAGGTGCAGATACGATCATGCTCGACAATATGTCCCTCGATCAAATGGTGGAAGCCGTGGAGTACATCAATGGACGGGCCATTGTTGAGGCATCTGGCGGTGTGAGTCTGGAGACGATTGGTGACATTGCAAAAACGGGCGTAGATATCATTTCGGTAGGGGCGCTGACTCATTCTGTCAAAGCGTTTGATATCAGCCTCGATCTGAATACACGCAAGCGGTAAGGAGCGACCACGATGTTATTGGTGATCGATATAGGCAACTCCAATATTGTGTTGGGCTTGTATGAAGGCGACGAGCTCCAACACCATTGGAGAGTGTCCACAGATCGTAACAAAACGGAAGACGAGTACGGCATGCTCGTCAAAAGCTTGTTTAGTAGCGTGGGGCTTGGCTTTGAACAGGTGAGAGGCGTCATTATCTCGTCTGTCGTGCCACCTCTAAACCTCACGATTGAACGCATGTGCGGGAAATACATGCAACAAAAAGCGCTGATTATTGGACCGGGTATCAAGACGGGACTGAACATCAAGTATGAGTATCCGCGAGAGGTAGGTTCCGATCGAATCGTGAACGCTGTTGCTGCGATTCATCATTATGGTGCGCCACTCATTGTTGTCGATTTTGGTACGGCGACGACCTTTTGCTATGTGGACGAGCGGGCGCAGTATTGGGGCGGGGCGATTGCTCCCGGCATTGGGATATCGACTGAGGCACTCTTCACTCGTGCTGCCAAGCTGCCGCGAATCGAAATCGCCAAGCCTGCAAGTGTAGTTGGTCGTAATACGATAGCGGCGATGCAGTCCGGCATTTTCTACGGGTTCGTCGGTCAGGTCGAAGGCATTGTGCGTAGAATCATGGACGAATACGGCACGCGACCTACCGTAGTTGCTACGGGAGGGCTGGCAGCACTTTTTGCCAATGAGACCTCTTGTATCCATGTCGTGGATCAGAATCTTACGCTAAAAGGACTTCGTTTGATCTATGAGCGGAATCAATCATAGTCGAACGTACTTACAGAAAAACATTTCAGGATCATCTGGATCTAGGTGAGTCAGGGTCCCGCAATGAGCATATCCGAGCTTTAGACAGAGACGTTGCATTCTTTCGTTGGAAAGGTTAGTAGAAGTGAACAATTTCTCTGTTGGGGAGATCACTTCCAGATAGCGCATCATCTCCTTGCCAACCCCTCGGTTCTGATAGTGAGGGTGAACAATGAGTAGATGAATAAAGCTGTTCTTAAAAAACGATTGATTGATGATGGCAAAACCGACGATATTCATGTCGATTAACGCCAAGTAGCAATGCCCGTGCTCGATGGCTTCTTTAATTTCAGATGAACGACTGGTTGAACCGAGCACCATGGAATCAATCGTACAGACAGCAGGAATGTCTTGAGGAGTAGCTAGACGGATCGAGGTCATCCAATTCAAATCCTTTCTACTTGTAAATCGCTGCTAATGTTGTATGGAATGGAAAAAGGGTGTTAAACTACTGGTAGAGATATGGATAATCCGACATATAAATAAAGGAGCCAATACCGTTGCAGCGGCAAGGCTCCTGAGACAAGTAGCTGTGGCACACCCACGGCGCGCATGATTACAAAAACAGCGAACCCACCGTCAGGCGGTCAACCTTAGGCGGTGGGTTTTCGCTTGTTACGCCACTTTCTTATCCATCGGTAGAGCTTCCTGCTGCTAAACCAGAGGCTTAGCAAGGTTGCCAGTACTTTTAGGAAAAGGTAAAGCGTGCCGAGCGAGACCATCAGCATCACCCCCTTTACAGGAAGCTGTGCCGTGGTCTTCCACCGCCAGTCTTGTCTCAAGTTAAATTATACCATTTGAACAATCCCTATGGTGAGTTCTCTTGTTAGTGTAGATACGAGCTGGCTCGACAAAAAGAGTGGTATTCGGCGAGTAACATTGCTACTGACAGGTAATGATATGTACGTAATTCACATCCGTAGATGGGGACAGAGAAAAAAGTTGAGTTTTTCATTACTTTTCATTGACAGCACATGCTCCACGCGCTACAATGGCTATTGTGCCTAGCAGAAAAGTTATGTCACATTGAACTTTTTAAGTTTCTTTTAAAAAGTTCTTGCGTTTCAGATGAATGCATGCTAACATATGAATTCTGAAAGGCAAACAAGCGGATCGCTTTGATCCACTTCAAATATACGGATGGATGTCCGAGCGGCCGAAGGAGCACGATTGGAAATCGTGTAGGCGGTGTCGAACCGTCTCGTGGGTTCAAATCCCACTCCATCCGCCATCACTTTCTTAGAAATGGCCCGTTGGTGAAGCGGTTTAACACAGCAGCCTTTCACGCTGTCATACAGGGGTTCGAATCCCCTACGGGTCACCTAGCAAAACGCCCTGCAATCGCAGGGGTCCTGGAGGCTTAGCTCAGCTGGGAGAGCATCTGCCTTACAAGCAGAGGGTCGGCGGTTCGATCCCGTCAGCCTCCACCACTTATATTAATGGACAAGGAAGGTCAGTTAAAAGCGCCACGTCCTGTGGCAACGCTGACAATCAGTCGTCCTGACTATCGCGGGATGGAGCAGCTCGGTAGCTCGTCGGGCTCATAACCCGAAGGTCGCAGGTTCAAATCCTGCTCCCGCAACCAAATCTTCTACTTGTACTTCGTTGAGTAATCATCGTGATCAAGTAGGATCGGAGTGCCCAGTGGGTGCAACCAAATATGGAGCTGTGGTGAAGTTGGAGTTCACGCCGGTCTGTCACACCGGAGGTCGCGGGTTCGAGTCCCGTCAGCTCCGCCATTTCAACCTTATTGGTTTGAAATGGCGATAAATATAGCGAGAGCCATTAGCTCAGTTGGTAGAGCATCTGACTTTTAATCAGAGGGTCGAAGGTTCGAGTCCTTCATGGCTCACCAGTTTTTTAAAACGAGAGTTTGATCTTCATAATGCGGTCGTGGCGGAATTGGCAGACGCGCTAGATTCAGGTTCTAGTGGTGGCAACACCGTGGAGGTTCAAGTCCTCTCGACCGCACCAAAAAAACTTCATTTGAACATGCGGACGTAGCTCAATTGGTAGAGCGTCGCCTTGCCAAGGCGAAGGTCGAGGGTTCGAGACCCTTCGTCCGCTCCATGACATGTGCCCTTAGCTCAGCTGGATAGAGCGTTTGACTACGAATCAAAAGGTCGGGAGTTCGAATCTCTCAGGGCACGCATCTTCATCTTATAAAATGAAGAATTATAATCGGGAAGTAGCTCAGCTTGGTAGAGTACTTGGCTTGGGACCAAGGGGTCGCAGGTTCGAATCCTGTCTTCCCGACCATCGTTTCTTTGAAAAAGATGGTTGACATGAATGTAGCGCACATGATATATTGAAAATCTGCTCTTACTAAACAAATTGCAGATTGATTGAAAAACATTTTAAAAAAGTGTTTGACAATAAAAGATCGATGTGCTAACATAGAGTTCCTGCTAGTTTAGCAGAACTAAAAATGCTCTTTGAAAACTGAACAGCGAAAGCGTTAATGAG
>NZ_LMPN02000035.1:0-21607 GCF_001423865.2 Brevibacillus sp. Leaf182
TCAGTCTTTTTACATATTATAGGAGTCGTTTTGCACGGCTCTCCGATATTGGGGCTCCTTTTCTGCGTTACTCCTATTCATAACTGGCCAGTATTGTGATGATCTGATCCTGCATCTGGGTAAAAAGCTCTTCATCCTCGACATAACCATTAAACATAATCGAAACGATGAGCTTCTCCCCGCTTTTGGCCGTGAAATAGCCCGACAGTGTGTTCACACCCGTCATCGAACCTGTTTTCGCATGAAGATTATTAGCGGCGGGTGTGTCCTTCAAGCGGTTTTTTAGCGTACCGTCCATTCCCGCTATGGGTAAAGATTCATCAAAAGTGGTAAAGGTCGATTCCTTGGTCATTCCCTCAAGTACGGATGCGATCTGCCGAGCAGAAATAAGATTGTAGCGCGTCAATCCTGATCCATCCATCATGTCGAAGGTGGTATTCCCGCCGAGCGAAGATACTGTTTCCATGACGACCTCTGCCCCAGCCGCCGCGCTCCCTTTTCCTTTCTTTGCAGCTCCGAGCGACTTGAGGAGCATCTCGGCGTAGTAATTGTCACTGCGCTTGTTAAGATACTGAACGATTTCCTTCAACGGCAGTGACTCAAATTGTGTCCATTTCACTGCTGATGGAGGAACGGGCTGGATCAGCACTTCACTTTTCGGAGCAAACGCAATTCCTTGCTGCTCCAGCGTTTCCTTCAGCACAGTCCCCACGTACTTGGCTGGCTCCTCCACAGGTACCCGCTCGTAATCCCCTTCGTGATCGAGCGGGAGGTTCCCTGACAGTCTAATGGTATTTGTTCCACGGTCACGCAGGATAGCAAACGTATTTTCTTCCCCTTTTTGTACAGTCTTGGCTTCATTAATCACTTGTACATACGCTGTTTTGGGAAGCACGTTGATTTCCACTCGTTCGCCAGCATCGTTCGCAGGCTTGAATTCGATCATGACCGTTCCACGGTTCATTGCTAGAGCCCCAATGGTCGGGTTGTAATAATAGCTCTCGTCATCCCATGCCCAGCCGAGGCCAAGCCGTTGCTGGTCAAAGTAGCTGTCATCCATCACGAGATTCCCGTTAATACGCGTGATTCCTTGTTGCTTGAGCCACCCTGCTATTTTTTCAATCGACACACCTTCCTGCACTTGTAGCGCATTCTCTGTGTGCAAAGTAGGGTCACCGTATCCTTTCACATACAGATTGCCTTGTTGTACACCCGTAGAGAGGATCGGAGCGTCTCCAAACACTTCCGTTTTGAATACGTAATCCGAACCAAGCTGGTTCAATGCTGTGGCAGTCGTCAGCAGCTTCAGATTCGAAGCTGGGGTAAGCAGTGTGTCCGCATCCCGTTCGTATAAAACAGGGTCATCTGTTGAATCCAACGATTTGACCATGATTCCAGCCGTTACACCTGCTGCTTCCGGCGTGTCGAGGATGGGATCGATCAAAGAAGAGAGCGGGTACGTCTTTTTCTCTGGAGGGCTGAATCCTTCCGGAGCTACGACATCCGGGTAGGTTGTTAACAAAATTCCGATTCGATCCTGTAGCTCCCTCGCATACTTCGATTTATAGATGCCATTGATCAAAATCGAAAAGGCCAGCTTATGACCATTTTTTGCGGTGACATAACCCGACATGGTATTGACTCCGCTTAACGAACCTGTCTTCGCAAACAAATTCTTTTCCGCACTTGTTCCCTTCATGCGGTTTTTCAAGGTGCCGTCCACTCCTGCGATTGGGAGTGATTTTTCCAGTTCCGTTCGATATTCTTGCTCCTGCAAAAAGACGAGGGTTTCGATCATCTGCTCTGGGGTGATCATATTAAATCGCGATAACCCCGAGCCATCTACCTGACGGAAGCCTGACTCAATGCCAGCGCGTTTCATCACGTCCGCTACCGCTTCACTGCCTGCTTCAAAGCTCCCCTCGCTTTTCTGGGTAACCCCCAGCGTCTTTAGAAGCATCTCGGCATAGAAGTTGTCACTCTCCTTGTTGAGCTCCACTGTGATCTCACCCAACGGTTTGGACAAGTGGGTATAGAGCGGTACTCCGCTTTGCAGTACAGTTTTTTTCACTTCTGTCTTCGGATGTATGGCAATCCCTTGTTTCTGCAACTGATCCTTCCATAGATCACCCACGTACAAAGCCGGATCTTCCATCGTGACATCTTCATCATAAGGAGCCGCTTGCATCCCGATCGTACCGGATACGATGATTTCATTTTTTCCGCGCGGACGCTCGACGAGCACGTTGCTCTCCTTGCCCGCTGTCGTTTTCAACTGGTTTGTGACTGTTATGTATGTGGTAGCTGGATTCATGGTCAGGACGGGGGCGTCATTCACGGTTTTCCCAGGGGTTGCGGTTAGCGTCGTAAAGTTTTTATTTACGGCTAATCCACTGACTTGAGCGCTGTACCCGTACGGTTCGTCATCCCACATCCAGCTCGTACCCAATCTGGTCTCATCAAAATAGCTGTCATCGAGAAGGAGGTTTCCATTGATTCGTTTGATCCCCAAATCATTGATGGCTTTTGCCATTTGCTGCAAATCCTCTGAGGTCAGGCTAGGATCGCCATAGCCTTTTAATATCAAATCTCCTTGCAAAATGCCCCCGTTATTTACCTTTCCTGAAACAAACACCTCCGTCTTCCACTGATAATCCGGCCCCAGCTTATCCAGACCTGCAATTGTCGTAAACAGCTTCATGTTGGAAGCCGGGATAAAATTACGTTCGGCATTGTGCTTATATACGTACTTTTTGTCGGTTAGATCGTAAACCGCAATTCCAGCGTACATCCCCTTGCTATTCTCATCGTTTTTCAAATCGGCGAGGAATTTTTCTATGCTGAGTGCAAGAGGACTAGAAGAAGCAGCCTCTTCCTTGGCTAGCGCAGGCGAAGCTGCTACCTGCAACAAGAGAGCCAACACGAAAAACCACGTACCGACACGTCGAAAAGCAAACAAATGATTCATGATAACCTCCTTGTCATAGTCTGGGCGATTTCAACCAACAAATCACAGTACGCCATCATGATAGCACGTATTCTATTTATTCGGAATATTACCATTATACTAAAAGTCTATAGGCATGAACGATACTCATTCCGTTCATACTACCTTCAAGACTTCTTTCGTTTGGAGGAAATGGGTTCATGTTCTATCGATTGCTACTCTGTCTGTCGCTTCTCTGCGCCTTTTCATTCCCCGTCCATGCCCAAACCGACATGGGACGTGTACAAGTAGATCCCTCAACGTATCCTTCTCTTGCGGAGCTCGTAAAAAAGTCAGACTTGATCGTTATCGCCTGGGTAGACAGTGCCCACCGGGAGCATCCAACGGGACGCACGATTCCGCAAGGCAAAATTGTGAACTACACACAAAACCTTCAGGTAAAAACGGCCATTAAAGGCTCGTCGTCCAGACTATTAACGGTAATTAGCACTGGCGTAGAGCCGCTTCCCGATGCTTCCAGCCCGCTCAACCTGCAATATCCTGGACCGTTGTCGGAAGGGAATTATTTGTTGTTTTTACGTAAAGTGAGCGGATCACACCTGTACAGTACAGCAGGGCTCTGGCAAGGAGTCTATCCCATCTATCAAGGAAAAACGATTGCTCTTTCCAACCTTGGTTTTACCGAGCTGAACCAACTGTCACAAGAAGAAGCCATCCGAAAAATAACTGCGATATCCCGCTAACGTCACAGCAAAAAACCGCTCTCGTATACGAGCGGTTTTTTGACGTTTCCATCATGTGCTGTTAGTTGCGCATCACGTAGATGAATATCACCATAGACACAGCACAAGCGAGTACGCTGAGAATAAACCCCCAGATCACCCATTTGCTATTCGTCTTGTTTATGTGTTTGTCGTCCATGGAAACTTCTCCTCATTCAAGCATTCACCTTCTATTATAAGGTTGTTTGATAAGAAAGGGAAACCGTTAATGTGGCGAAAACTGTTAAAGACCTGCTCTCGTAAGACGGCGAATCCCCAGCGCACAGCCGCTCGTCACGAACAGGACACACATGACGACAAACGCCCCCAGCTCTCCCAGCGACAAACTCTCTTGACTGAGTACACCCATGCCAATCGTTAAAAGCGACAGAGGAAAAAACATTCCCAGCCCAGTCACATACAAGCCCAACCCTACAAAAACAGTGCAAACACTAATGCCGACAGGTACAGCAAAGCTCTGTATCCGCGTGGAAAGCCATAGTTGGAAGGCGACGATGGCAAGCGAAGCCAGCCAGCCTCGCATGATCCATCCAAACACCTCTGGAGGAAACGAAAAATGGGCATGTAGTCCAGCGATGAAACCCGCGCAAATATACAGCACCACGAAGAAAAGCTGCACAACAAAAAGGAGAACACCAACCACCACCAGTTTGGCGAAAAAAATCGTTGGCCTATGTAGAGGCGCTGTCAGTATCACGTTCCAGTTACGGTTTGCATGCTCCAGTCTGCACACGAACGAACAGCAGATCGCGATGAGAATGGGCAAGAAAAATTCACCGTAGAACAAGCTCACCTGCGTCCACAGGCTGTACCAGCCATTTTGCAGGATCGCTTGGTTCATCCAGTAGTTGGCGAAACCGATCAGCGTACTGAAAACAGGAAGCACAAGCAAAACAAGCCATATACGAGAACGGCGGAGTTTTACCCATTCCGCTCCCAAACATCTGATTAGCATACAAGATCCTCCCTACACGTCTTGCCGGGATACGTGAATGCTCCCAGCAAGATATAATGCGATGCCCATGAGTACGACGATGATCGGCAAATGAACGCCGATTTCACGTGTAGTAAATAACATGGTTTCATTGACGAATTGATACGTAACGGGCGAAAAGTCTATATAGTACGACCAGATGAAAAGGCGTCCGACTTGTGGAGGAAACAAGCTCGCCGTCATGCCAATGAAGCCCCCGATCATCCCGAGGCATAGGCTGAACGCCTGGTTTTTGATAGCGAGAGAGACCCATTGTTGCAGAGCAATCACCACGAGATTCGTCAGTGTAGTCCCTGCTACAAAGCCGAGTAATAGGCTAATCGGGACTGGCTCTGCTAAACCATAGACAATACCAAATGCAACGATCGCCAATATCTGTAGAATGACGGCACCCCCCATCAAAACAGCCGCAGAGACGAATTTTGCTGCATAAACCGCTTTTTTGCTGACAGAAGCAGCCAACAGCAGCTTCCATGTACGCCCTTTATGTTCCATATCACAAATCCGTGAAACAATGACAGCCGAGCCAATCGGCAAAAACAATCCGTTCATGGCTGTAATCGTGACCAGAATGGCGCTCCACTTCGCGGCATCCGGATTTTTTGTCATGGAAATACTAACAGCCATGAACCCCCATGCCAGTTCGATACTCAAAAGAATGGCGAGCATGAGAAACAAACGCTTATGTCGAATTTTATAAAATTCTAACCAGAGTGTCCTCATTACAAGCTCCCCTCCTTGCCTGTAAGGGAGAGGAAAATGCTCTCCAAGCTTTGTTTGTGCACTTCAATGCGATGAACATCAAAACCCGCCATAATCAGCGCCCGGTTTGTCTGCGCTACCTCCCTATCGTTCATGTCTTCCATGACAAGGTATCCATCTTGGAGACTTGGGGAAAGCTCCATATCTTGAAGAACTCTTCTCGCTTTTTCATTGTCCTGCGTTTTCATCCAAACATGAGGCTGACTGTTGCGTTGCAACTGCTCCATACTCCCTTGGAAGAGCAGCTTCCCCTCGTGGATAATGCCAATGGACGTAGCCACTTGCTCGATTTCCGAGAGCAGATGGCTGGAGAGCAACACAGTCATTCCATACTGGTGTGGCAACGATTGGATCAATTCCCGAATTTCACCGATTCCTGCGGGGTCCAGTCCGTTTGTCGGTTCATCGAGGATGACGAGCCTGGGAAAATGCAGCAAAGCCATGGAAATTCCCAGTCGTTGCTTCATCCCAAGCGAATACTGATCTACCTTTTTGTTCTGTTGTTTTTCCAAACGGACGATTTGCAAAGCTTTCTCTACATGTTTGTCCGGGACATCTCGCAGCCGCTGCATGACGCGCATATTTTCCAGGCCGGTCAGATGACCGTAATAGGAAGGAGCCTCGATCAATGAACCCGTCTGACTCAAAATCTCAATTCGGTTCCTGCTAAAATCCTTCCCGAATACAGTTACACTCCCTTCAGTCGGCTTGACTAATCCTAGCAGCATTTTAAGAGTCGTCGATTTTCCTGCACCATTTGGACCGAGGAAGCCATAGACCTCCCCTTCTCCTACCGCTAGATTCACCCGCTGGACGGAATAGGCTTCTCCATAGCGTTTTGAAAGGTTTTCCGTTTGAATCACCGTATTCATCTTTTCTCGCTCCTATCTATTGGTCTCTCCTACGAAATCATAGAGTCCCAACCCGTCGATAAGCTGACAAGAATCTTACGACAACCTTAAATCGACTCCGAGTGGGTAGAACACACAAACCAAGCGAGTATAATGAATACGGGTGATTCAATATGGAAGAGTGGAAACAGAAAAAAGTACTCATCGCAGAAGATGAGCTTGAAATCAGAAATATGATCGATGGATTTTTGCGTAAGGAAGGATTCTCTCGTATTTTTCATGCGGGTAGTTGTAAAGAGGCGTTAGTGATATGTGCTTCGGACAAGCCTGATGTCGCGATCCTGGATGTCATGCTGCCAGATGGAGATGGATTTGGACTTTTGACTTCGATTCGTCGTTTCTCGCAAATCCCTGTCATTTTTCTGTCAGCGAGAGGGGAAGATGAAGATCGATTGCTCGGACTTGGCCTTGGTGCTGACGATTATATCGTGAAGCCATTTTTGCCACGCGAGCTCGTTCTTCGTCTCCTGGTCATTTTACGACGCGTTTACGCACCTCCCCAAATCGATCGTCTGCCCGTTTTCCAGCTTGGTGACAGTACGGTCGATTTGGAGGCGGCCATCGTGACGAGAGATCACCACGAATACGCATTGACTGCCAAGGAACACGCCCTCTTGCGAAAACTCTATGAAAATCGGGGACGAATCGTCACGAGCGATGCCCTGTGCCAATCCGTCTGGGGTGACGATTACTACGGGTATGAAAACACGTTGATGGTTCATATGCGGCGCATTCGCGAAAAGATCGAGCCATGTCCGTCTACCCCTGAATATTTGCTGACGGTAAGAGGACTCGGATACAAACTACTCGTAAAGGAAGAGTCGTAGATGGATGGAGCCTCACAAATATTACGTCGTTATACAGGTGCTTCTATCCTGATTGCCTTCTTTTTGCTCATCGTCAATTACATCATTCTCGGTACATTTGTTTTCAAAGGCATGAACGAGGGCTCTTCTCCCGTCCACGTCACACAAACTGTCGCAGAAGGTCTTCAGCAGAACGGTTCCCACTATACGTTGGAGCCAAAAGCACAAGAATGGTTGCAAAAAAGCCAGGCTTGGGCCATGCTGATTGCAAACGATGGGAAAGTCATCTGGGACTACGCCATACCAGACCAATTGCCCCGCGCCTATTCTCTGGCAGAAGTAGCGCAGTTCTCGCGAAATTACTTACAGGACTATCCTGTTTTTGTTTGGGAGCATGAGAGAGGGCTAGTCGTCGTGGGCTACCCGACGGACAGTCTCGCCAAGTACCAGTTTCATTTCCCGATCAGTTGGATAAGCGATTTACCGTATCGATTACTGGCTTTGCTTTTCGGAAATGTACTGCTCGCTGCTCTTCTCTCCGTATTCATCGGTTCTCGACTCATTCGGGCAATCCGCCCATTGATTAGCGGAATTCACGCTCTGTCAGAAGATCAGCATACTCATGTCGAGGCAAAGGGAATGTTCAGCGGGATTGCTAGAAGCATCAATCATGCATCGTCGCTTCTGCAAGAGAAGAACGCTTTGCTAAAAGCCAGAGACGAAGCACGCTCGAACTGGATCGCTGGAATTTCCCATGATATACGCACGCCATTATCGATGGTGCTCGGGTATGCCAGTGAATTGGAAGAGAGCGATGCAGTGCCTTACGAGCAGCAGCAAAAAGCAAGCATCATTCGAAAGCAAGGGGAAAAGCTCCGGTCTTTGGTCAGCGACTTGAATCTCGTTTCCATGCTGGAATACGAAATGCAGCCTATTCATACCAAACCGATTCGGCTATCGACACTTGCGCGGCAAATTGTCACTGACTTTTTGAACAATGATTTGGCAGAGACCTTTACCATTGAACTGGATGTCACGACTGAGCAATGCTTCGTAATAGGCGACGAAAAACTTCTTGTCCGCGCCATCACGAACCTGCTCCAAAACAGCATCGTGCATAACCCTTCAGGCTGTCACATCCACGTGCAAACGACCCTGTCGCCCAACCAGCGTAATGCTCTTCTGATTATCACTGATAACGGAAAAGGCATTGAGCACAGCATGCTGCCTGACTTGGTGGAATTGCCTTATTCGTCAAAAAGAAAATCTCCCTTACACAATGGTCATGGTCTCGGTATTCCTATGGTTGCACGTATTGCTGCCGCTCATCATGGACACCTGCTGTTAACGAGCGATACAGGAAAAGGGATGACAGCAGAGCTTTGTTTCCCCCTCTCCTCCTAAAAGGAAGACATCATAGAGAAAGCACCTCCTCTGACTCACTAATCGAGAGTAGACTCTCAAAAGCGTGCAAAGGGGTGCTTTCACGTTTTATGTCGTCGATTACTTCACGAGATCACGCATGATCTCTTCTGCTTTGACGTCAGTTGTTATCAGCTTCTCTTTTTTCATCCAATCAATCAGTGTTTGCCAAGAATCCACCGTCTGGTATCCAAAAGGCTTTTCTCCCGCATCCATCAACGGAATCAGGGTATCCAAGCTCTTGGTCTCAATGTCTTCTTCCAGTGGGAATTCGCTCGCTTGTTTGCTCAACAACAGGTCAAGTGCTTTTTCTTTGTTGTTCTTCACATAGTCTTGGCCCTTGCCAATCGCACGGAGGAAGCCTTCCACCGCTTGCTGCTTTTTGCCCAATGTATCATCACTGGTCGCCAATACAAGCTCATAGTAGTCCGGTACACCAAACTCAGAAGGCGTGAAGACATTTACCGGAACGCCATGCTTCTCCAAGATCGGCAGCTCGTGATTGATGTAGCCACCTACTACTGCATCGACCTTTTTGGCAGTCAACGCTGGGACAATATCGAAGCCGATGTCGGTAAAGACCAAGCCTGAGTCGTCTGCACCTGCATGCTTGATGACTTGACGGACAATTGACTCATTGATCGGAATCGAAGGATACCCGATATTTTTGCCAGCCAGTTTTTGTGGAGTATCGAGTCCGCTATCTTGGCGTGTCATGATCACGTTCAGCGGATGACGGACGAGAGCGCCTACTGATACGACCGGAACCCCTTCGGAGCGAGCCTGGACAAGTTGATGCTGATAGCTGATTGCCAAATCTACTTTGCCCGCAGCCGCCATCTTCAACGGATCATTGCTGTCTGAAGGCATTTGCATGGTCACCTTGAGGTTCTCGTCTTTGAAATAGCCTTGCTCCTCTGCGACATACAAGAAGGAATGTACAGCATTCGGATACCAATCGAGCGCAATCGTAAGCTCAGTCGGCTCCGCTCCTTTATTTGCAGGGGCTTGCGTCTGACCAGCATCGGTGCTCGCCTGATTGCCGCAAGCAGCAAGACCTGTTGCCAATGTAAGTGCCATGAATGCTTTCGTCCATTTGTGGAAAGGTTTCATTGTTGTTCTCCTTTGATTTTCGTATGCGGGGAAAAATGACGTTCGACTCGTCCAGCCAGCCAAAAAAGCAGCATGCCGAGAATCGAGAGCAACAGGACCGAGGCAAACAACGCGGGAGCCTGAAAATTGCCTGATGCCCGTCTGCCAAAGTACCCGAGACCCTCACTTGCTCCCAGCCATTCCCCAATCGTCGCCCCAGCTACACTGTAAGTAGCTGCCACTTTGAGACCACTGAAGAAATGAGGTAAGCTCGACGGGAGTTGCAGCTTGGTGAAAATTTGCCCGTTCGTTGCCCCCATTGTTTTTAACAACTGGAGCATTTCTTTGTCCGTCGAGCGAAGTCCATCGTACGTGTTGACGACGATCGGAAAGAAAGTAAACAGAATCGTAACAGCGATTTTTCCAGATAAATCATACCCGAACCACAAAATAAATACGGGTGATAATGCTATAATTGGGATCGTTTGGGAGATGACGATATACGGATAGACCAAGCGCTCCACAATCCGACTGCGAATCATCGCAAATGCAAGAGAGATTCCAAACACAATCGAGATCGATAGCCCCAGTAACACTTCCTTTAACGTCGCCCAAAGATGTACACCTACTAGAGAGGAACGTAAATCCCACAACGATACAACCACAGCGCTAGGCGGCGGTAAAATGAATGGCGGCACTCCGAGGAAGCGACAACCAGCTTCCCACACCAGAAGAAAAATGGCGATGGAGATGCCAAACCAGATGCCTCTCCCCATCACGCTTCTCTCCTCAGTGGCTTCATTGCTGCTTGGCGCTCCCGTCGAAGCAGTTCCCAAATTTGTTCACGCAATGCCAAGAATCCGGCTTGGTTGCGGCTGCTCGCCGTTCGCGGTCTGCTCACCGAAACCGTTAATTCGATCGGCTTGGTGATCGGACTACCTGAAAGCACGATAATACGATCGGCTAGTAAAATGGCTTCGTCGATGTCATGTGTAATCATTAGCATCGTGCTACCTGTTTCCTGCCACTTTTCCATCAGCCACTCTTGCATGTCCATTCTCGTAATCCCATCCAATGCACTAAACGGCTCATCCAACAGCATCATCTCTGCACCAGAAAACAATGCGCGCAAAAAGGAAACTCGCTGACGCATCCCACCGGAAAGCTGGGCTGGATAGCTGTCAGCCCAATCCTGGAGCCCGTACCTTGGCAATTGCTGTCTGACACGCTCATGCGCTTCTTTTTTCGTCATACCTTTGATTTCTAGCGGTAAAGCTGCGTTTTCGACAATCGTACGCCATGGCATGAGCAGATCGCGCTGGGGCATATAGCCGACCTGCCCCAAACGATTGGCTACCGGTACACTGCCGAGCCTGATTTCGCCTTGTCCTGGTTTAAGAAGACCTGCGATGAGTTGAAACAAGGTGCTTTTCCCGATCCCGCTCGGACCGATCAAGCTGACGAACTCCCCTTTTTCCACACGCAGATCAAAATGATCGAGAATCTGCTTGTCGCCATACGAAAAGCTGACGTCGGCGAAAGCTAGTTGTTCTCCCACGGCCACATTTCCTCTCTGTAGGACATGTCCCAGAACATGTACTCCATTTTGGAGGTATTGACAAAATACTCTTCCATCCTGGCCAGCTCTTGCTCGCTCTTTCCTTCCGCCAATTGATTCATGATCTCAATCAGCCAGATCGCCAGTTGCCCAAACTCATCGGAGCTGTACATGCGTACCCACTCCCCATACAGTTCGTGATCCAGCGCCCCTTCTACTTGAGCCAAACGCTTGCCGATCTCCCAATAGCTCCATGTGCATGGGAGTAGTGCACTCACCAATTCTGCCAACGAGCCTTGATGAGCGACACGCAGCATGTAGCTCGTGTACCCGAGCATTACAAACGAAGGCTCTGTTGCTTCCAGCTCCGCGCGAGAAATACCAAAACGCTCGGCATACTGGCGATGCAGCTCCATCTCTGTGTTCAGCGTTGATTCTTGCAAAGCGGCGAATCTGGAGCTCGTTTCCAGATCGTACGCCTTCACACTCGCAATTGCGAACATTTTCGCGTAATCAATCAGATAGATGTAGTCTTGTTTCATGTAATATTTGAATGCACCAACGGGCAGACTGCCATCTCCAAGTCCGGTGACGAATGGATGTTGATGAACACGCTCCCAGATCGGGGCTACACTTTTTCTCAATCGTTCAGTAAAGGTTGCCATGCGATACTCACTCCTTCGCTTCCTTTGGGGTATTGCACCAGTTGGCAATAAAACGGGCCATGATCTGGGCAAAATGAACAAGCTGGTCAGGATCAATGGATTCATCTACGGCATGTGCATGCAGGAGCTCACCGGGCCCGAATAATACAGCCGGAATGCCTGCATGCGCAAACCAGCCTGCATCTGTCACCGTAGGCGACATAGTAACACTGGGCGCTTGATGCATGTGGCTTTCATAGGCGGATTGAAGCGCTGCCAACCCCGGATGGTTCGTATCCAACTCCAGTGAAGGGAAGATTTCACCGCGCTCCTCAATCATCGAACGTCCACCCCAGCGGAATGTTGGAGGATGGTCTCTCAGCCAAAGATCTGCTGCTGCTGCACGACCGACGTGATCCTCGATCTCTCGGATGATCTCTTCATGGGATTCATTCGGATAAAAATGAACGGTAATCCAGAGAGCGCATCGATCTGCAATAAACGCAGCGTGACGACCTCCCTCGATGACTGCAGGATTGATCGTATTGCTGCCTGCCGGGAAGCCCGGATAGGACTTCATGACGGCCCAGTCCCGTTCCAGCTCCTGTAGTGCGGTGATCACCTTCGTCATTTTTTCAATGGCAGAAGCTCCCCGGACACGTCCGCCTGCATGGATGGTCTGTGCGCGCATTCCGTCATGCAGCGTCGTCGGACTCTCAATCGTGATCCAGCCTGTAATGACCCCACCCTGCCCTTGCATGTGGAGATTGCTCGTATCCACCACAACGGCGTAGTCAGCCTGATAGCCACGCTCGATAGCGACCAATGTCCCCGCTTCGCCTGCTTCTTCTCCGATAACGGATTGAAAGAGCAGATCACCTTGGAGCTCGATTCCGTGCTCGCGCAGCATTTGGATCGCAAACATGCTCGCTGCGAGTCCACCTTTCATATCAGCAACGCCACGGCCGTACAAGCGTCCATCCTTGCCATGTGTCAGAGCAAAGGGTGGATAGGTCCACCCCGTGTCATCTCCAACTTCAGCCACATCGATATGCCCGTTGACAATCAGGCTGTTTGCCTGTGTAGAGGCACTCCCTGATAACCGACCGACGATATTGTCGTCTCCTGGATATACCGTCCAGCGATCGACCTCGAATCCCATCGCTTGCAGTCTGTTGGCGATTACTCCTTGCGCGGCATCGCTGTTTCGCGCGGGAGGACTTACAGTTGGATAAGAAACGAGCTCTGCCAATAAGTCGAACAGCTCTTCTTTGCGGCTGGCAATCGATTCTACCGCTTCTGTCAGTCGATCCACGCTACTCAATCATCCCTTCAGTCGGGCTGCTTGCGGATGCGTAACGTTTTTTCGTGATACGGCCTGCCAGGAAACCTTTGCGACCTGCTTCTACTCCGAGCTTCATCGCTTCTGCCATTAATACAGGATTATCTGCGAGGGCGACTGCTGTATTCAACAAGACACCGTCAGCACCTAGCTCCATCGCTTTCGCGCAGTCTGCTGGAGAGCCGATTCCTGCATCCACGATAATCGGTACTTTGGCATCCTCGATGATAAAGCGGAGGTTGTTTTCGTTGACAATCCCTTGTCCGGAACCAATTGGTGACGCACCTGGCATAACCGCATGTACGCCAACCTCTTGCAGACGTCTAGCAAGAATCGGGTCATCATTGGTGTAGGTCAGTACGATAAAGCCTTCTTCCACCAAGATTTTCGAAGCCTCGAGCGTGCCAATCGGGTCAGGGAGAAGTGTTTTCGGATCTCCAATGACTTCGACCTTGATCATGTCACACAGGCCAGATGCTTTGGCCAAACGGGCAATGCGCACCGCTTCTTCCGCTGTATAGGCACCTGCTGTATTTGGTAGCAGGGTGAATTTTTTCAAATCGAGTTGTTCCAAAAAGTTTGGTTCTTGCGGATTTTCCAAATTCAAGCGACGAATCGCAAAGGTCAAAATCTCTGCTTCCGACACCTCTACCGCTTTCCCTTGTGTATCCAAGTCTGCGAATTTACCTGTTCCCAGAAGTAAACGAGAGCGAAACTCGTACGATCCAATTTTCAATGTATCCATCATGATGATCATCCTCCTCCGACAAAATGAACGATTTCTATGCGATCTCCGTCTGCAATCGGTGTTTGCTCGTACACTGAGCGATCAATAATTTCACCATTGCGCTCTACGACGACAATCTTCTCTTGCAGGGAATAAGAAGCAAGCAAGGCTCGCACTGTCGTGATCTCTTCCGCCAACTCTACTTTTTTCCCATTCAGCTGAACAGTCATTGATTACCTCCTTCTACTGGAAAAAAAACGGCTTCTCCCGCCTGCCTGAGTCGATTCAGACAAACAGAAGAAGCCGTATACCCATCCCATCTCACCGGACGAATGGCATAAAAAAACCATCCGCCTCGGATGGTTGAGTGTGGACTTATCATGCATGCACGCAAACAAGCATGGTTCCGCTCGGATGCGACACGTGATACTGATTCCAAATACCTCTTCCTCCGCTGGCATGACCCAGGTCAGGTTCAACGGTCAGTAACACACTCGTCACAATCTCAGCCAACGTTGCTTGGCCCCCGTTTGGTAGTAAAGCTATGCAATTGTCGTACATTCGAGTACTACAGTACCACTCTATTTCGTGTTTGTAAAGGCTTCCTTGTGCATCTTTTCCAGCTCAACGAGACAACGTTCTGCCCAAGCTGCCATTTTCGCCAGCTTCTCCATTTCTCTCTCCATCGCCTGACGCACAGATTCCTTGTAGTCTGGAATCGCGCCATTATAGCGAATGACCCCTTGGACAGGCGTCATGAATTTTTCCATGTAAGAGAGTGCTGGACGCTGGTGAAACAGTGGCACATCTACTTCGTAGGAAGAATGCAAATCGCCTTGCGTCGGATATTTGGTCACTGCCAACACTTTTACCAGCAGCTTCGAATCGTGGATTTCCAATACTTCTGTAATATATTCACCCGTTCGCTGCGTAACACGAACGATATCTCCCGGATTCCAGTTCAACGCGGATTCCTCCTTTAATTATGGAATGTATTTACATTAGTGAGGCTTCCAGTAGTTTGCGAGCATGTAGCAATACTTCCTCCGCATCCACTGCCGACTGACCGCCACCCTGTGCCATGGCGGGATTCCCCCCACCTTTTCCGTTAATAACCGGTAAGGTTTCTTTCAACACTTGATTGATGGCTACATTGACTTCCTGCCCACGAGCAAACACGACTTGCATTTTGTCTTCAGTAGTAGCTGCCAAGAGGCAAATTGCATCTGGCGCCAGAGCAGTAGCCAGTTGTGAGAACTGCTGAAGCTCTTGAATGGTTTTGTCTGTGAAGGTACGCATAATGAGGCGAGAATGACCGAGTTGGCTAGCAGCAGATAGTTGTTGATTCACTTCCACTTCCAAGAGCTGCTTATCCACATCTGCTAATTTTGCCTTCAAGGCGTCGCGTTCTGCAAGGAGGCGTTCCGTCTGTGCGATCAGTTCCCCTTCATTAGTAGCGAGCAGCTTCGCCGTATCACGAACGACAGCTTGCTTTTGGTTGTAGTCCCGCAAAGCTCGCCAGCCACAGATGAATTCCAGACGAATGTTTCCGCGATGTCGCTCCCAGCCCAAGATCTTGATCATCCCGACTTCGCCCGTACGCGCTGGATGTGTCCCTCCGCATGGGTTGTAATCAAAATCAGGTATCATCACGACACGAATATTTTCAGTAACGGTCGGCTGTTTTTTCAAGGGCATCGTTGCCAATTCCTCGTCATCAACGAACCGCGCAATGATGGGGTGGTTTTCCAGAACAATCTGATTCGCTCGCTTTTCTACCGTCTCCCATACATCTGCTGTCAACTCATCCAGTCGTACATCAATGGTGACACGTTCTTTACCCAAGTGAAAGGCAACGGTTTCTGCCTGCACGACTTCCAGGAAGGACGCGGATAAAATGTGTTGGCCGGCATGCTGCTGCATGTGATCGAAGCGGCGGTCCCAATCGATGTGACCTGTTACTTCCGCTATGCTTTCTGATAAGGGAGCTTCCAGTCGGTGACGAATTTCTCCATCTACCTCTTCCACATCTACCACACAAATCTCTCCCAATACGCCCAGATCAGAAGGCTGTCCACCTCCAGTAGGGTAAAAAGCCGTTTGATTCAGTACCACGTAAGGTGTCCCATCTTGCTCAACACCACCTCTCGTCACCTGGGCCGAAAACGTTCTCGTATAGGCATCCTGATAATAGAGTCTGTCGTCCATTGTTACTCCTCGCTGCATGGAACTGTGGTTCCAGCCTGATTCTCCCACTAGGGGGCAAAACGAAAAACGTATGTATAAAGCTTACCCAAACAAGTGATCCATTTGTTTTTCGCGCTCTTGGCGCTCCTCTGGGCTCGCCAGGTCATACTTTTTCAATAAATGAAACAGCTCGTTTAGACGCTCTTGGCTGAGTTCGCCATTCAACTGATTTTTGAATTGACTCACACGCAACTCCGACAAATATGGAGCTTGTTCTGCCAGTTTTTTGAGTACGTCCTCATGGCTGTGATCCAATTTGCATTCTCCCATGATTTCTCCCCTTTTCCTTCCTGTCCTCTTCATCATACCATGATTTTTCATTCGAAAAAAAGGCGTACAGCCCCCAATGGAATGTACGCCTGATGACTATGCACGCTTCCGAACGCGAAAGTTCTCCTCGATCAACAGCCAGTTTTGCGGAAATGGCAAACCGAGTTTCCAGTAGCTGACGCCTCTCAAACCGAGTTGTTTAACCAGATTGAACTTGGCTTGAATCGACCGTGCATCCTCAAACCACACCTGATGTTGCTTGCCTTGATCATCGGTGTACGTAAAAAACGGAGCCTGCGCGCGATAATCATACCGGATCACTGCATTATGCTGCGCAGCTAGAGCAATGGCTGCTTGCGGACTTAATGCTTTCGCTGTCGTCCCTCGCTCGTACGGTAAGGTCCAGTCGTATCCGTACAGATTTTGGCCCATCAAAATTTTATCGGCTGGCATTTCGGTAATGGCGTACTGCAAGACACGCCGCACCGGGCCGATTGGAGAAACCGCCATGGGAGGGCCACCACTATAGCCCCATTCATACGTCATGATCACGACAAAATCGGCAAGCGCTCCAATGGCCTTGTAATCATGGGCGGAATACCATTTGCCTGCTTGCACGGCACTCGTCTTCGGTGCGAGCGCAACAGACATCATCAACCCCGCTGCATGTATACGGCCTCTTGCTTTTCGCAAGAAGTTCGCGTACGCCTCTGCACCTGTTGTGGGCAATGCTTCCAGATCAAAATGGATATCCCCCATTCCCAGCTCACGCGCTGTCGCGAGAATATTATCCAACAATTTGTTCTGGAGTTCTTGATCATTCAAGATGAGTGCTCCCAATTCCGTACTGAACTGACCTTTTTCCAAATTCGTCACGACCATCATAAGTAGGACCTGGTTTTCTTTTGCGATCGCCGGAAAGTTGTTCAGATTCGGTCGTTGGAGGGTTCCATCCCGTTTGATGCGAAAGCTGAACGGCGCCAAATACGTAAGATGAGGGGCAGCCGTTCGAACATCCGCTTCCATCGATGGTGGAACAGTGCGGCGCGGTTCCACATACGCATTGAAATCAGCCGCTCGTCTAGGGCGAGGCGGGATGTAAAGCTTTTGCCCGACTTGTAGCGGTTTATAGGGAGAAATCCCATTGACGCGAGCAAGCTCTGCTGCGCTGATTTGGTTACGCTGACCGATCGTATACAACGTATCTCCTTGTTTAACCCAATAGTAGCTACCTACAATCGGGATCACCATCGCCTGCCCAGTTGCCAGCTTATTCGGATCTGGTAGTTCATTTGCCTTGTTGATCGCTTCCGGCGTTGTGCCGTATGTCTCGGCGATGCTCTCTAAGGTTTGTCCTTCTTCCACCACGTGGATTTGCATACGCCTCCTCCTTCGCATTTCTTCACTCTTAGTCATATTCATGGCGAAGGGAATAGGTGTATGTCTAGGCCAAAGGTTTCAATACATCGTATAAAAACCCAACGGACTGGATGGCATAATGGCGTTCTAACAATTCGTTTCGTTGAAAAATAAGCAAGGCGGGAACACTGGTCACTTGCCATTGCTCTGCCAATGCAGGCGCCGTGTTAATGTTGATCTGATATAGAGGAACGGTAGGCAATGTTTCTTGCATGATGCCGAGCATGCGTGCTGCGAGCTTGCAGGTCCCACACATCGGTGTATAGACAAAAAGAGCGACCGACTCTTTTTCTTGCAGGTATTGGATCAGTTCTGTTGAGGTTAGTTCTTGCAAGTCGTATCTCTCCTTTCTGCACATTGGACATGATGTAGGATCTAAACAACCTTTTTCTCTTTCGCAAACAAAAAAACGACAGCAACCAACCATAAGGTAGCACTGTCCATTTGGTACTCTTATACAATTATAGAACAAAGCTAACCACCACTCTACGACTCATTGCTTTATTGTAGTTGGGTCGGCATTTACACATACTTCATCTTGTCTATATTTTGTATTTTTATAAAAGTCATCGATATTTATTAATGGAAGCCAATATAATGGGTTATCTTTCAATATCCCCTCTAAAGCTAGTATAATACCAGAGCTCCCTGTTTGAAAGTCATCAGACAAACGATAACAAAACTGCCCTGGAAATAAAATATGATTTTCCTTATGAATTAAAAATAGACGTAACAATTCTATTACACAATCTTTTTTGTTTGTGTACTCAGAATCACTTTTTCCTAGTAGAGGCGGGATAATCAAAAAGCTTCCAGCACCATCGTAAAGCCCCCCACTAAAGCTACATCTAACACGATATAAATTAGTAATTAAGCTCAATTCTCTTTGGTAAAGTTTTTTATCACTAACATGGTTTAGGTAAACGATTGCTATTCCTATACCTACCGATCCCCCTGAAAGGTAAGGTAATAAACGATTGGAGTCATCAATCGTTTGCAATGTGCTTTTGTCTTCTTTTGTTTTTTCTAAATCTTTATCAATGCATTCAATAGATTTCAAGTAATAACTTTCCTTTTTGGTGACTGCATACAAAGCCGAGTAAAACAACGAGACTCCAGACCAACCATCCATTATACCGATTGGAATCCCGGCCCAATCCTGAACTTTTAACTCTTTCTTCTCGCTTATAAAAGTATCAATGATACTAGCGACAAATATTGCTTTTTCTAGAAAACGTTCATCTTGTTCTTCTAAATAAAGACTAACTAAACCAAGACCTATTCCTGACAATCCTGACCTTAATGATATATCAGACGAATTAAGATTCATGTTTGCAAAGATGTTTATTGCTTCTTTTTTATAACCGATTTCATATAATGTTGTCCCTATGCCTGCTTTACCTGTTAATAATCCACCTTGTTCAATAGAATCGATATTTCCCATTAATTCATTTTCAATCCAACGGTTTATAATTTCACTCACAGTACCAGATCTAAAAAATGCTAGTGCAGCTCCAGTGCCTCCATTTTGTACATTGTATTTCCCAGCTTTGCTTTCAAATTGCCTGATATCACCATGAATTAATTTTTCGTTACGAACAAAATTTTTCTCAATACCATTTCTGAGACCTTCTATAATGGAGGAAATATCCTTTTTCATCGCATTTTTATTAATGGCCTGCGACCTATTCTCTTCTCCTATAAACGATAAATGCTGATGACATTTTTCTGTTATCATTTTTACAAATAGTAGAAAATCCTCTCCATAAACTTTTTCAATCCATTGATCTTGATAATCATACATACCGGAATCAATATCCTCGATTGGTCCAATTGGCAATAAGCAATATCGCAGAATTTTCTTTATTGCATACCAGTCCCTCTCCCCGTTATTTTTATTACGTGGATGGGAGAATCCGCATGTTATCAGTGTAGGCTTTCCTTCAGAATCCTTAGGTCGTGCTGTTTCAAAGTCAATCAGAGTAACGTCTAAATCTTCGGATATGATGATATTTGCTGGTTGTAAATCTCCCATTCCTACACCATTTTTATGCATTTCTTCAACAATAGACACTAATTTAGTAAGAATATTATGTATTTTGTTCTTGTAGACTTTGATATCACCATTATTAATAAAAGGGTAGTTCGCTACAATCCAGGACTCTAAGTCAATTCCATCCACATACTCTTCCACAAGAAAACTATGTTTCCAATGTGTAAAGTAATCTAGTATATTTACAATTCCATCTACTTTCGATAGCTTTAATAACGCATCAAGTTCCATTTTTTGTCTTTCTAATGCATCAACTTTTTGACCATCCAATCCTGATTTTGGCCTTGCTTCTTTAATAATGACTTTCTTTTTATCTTTCTTCCTTTCTGTTACATAGATTCCTCCACCATTCGTAAAGCGAAGTGCATTTTGAAATTCGTATTCTTCAAATTTATTATTTTCTACTTCAGCCTCAATAGATGGGGTATTTAAAGAATCTAAATACTGATCAAATTCTTTAACAAAAGAAGGTACTTTATAGTAAGGAACCCTTTCGTCTACAAGCAATTCACCATTTTCATCTTTCATGCACAATTCGCCTTGTTCGTTGAATATCATTGCAAATCCGCCATACCTATAGTAAATATTGCTGTTTTTCCAACACTTGTCACTCAGGATGTATGGACCACTCTCAAAAGAATGAAGAGTGGTATACAGTAGATCTAATAAATTTAAAAAATCATCGTCACTAGGAGGATAGATCGTAATAAACTTTCCCGAACTTGCTCTATTTGCGGTCTTTGAGTTTGTAGTAAGATAATCCCATTCGCTTGCAAGATGTTTGAAATGGACTTTACGTTCAACCAATATATTACTGACTTTCTGTAAAATCTGTTCTGCATTATCAAGTGTTGCACTAATATGGATTTTCCAGCCTTGAGCTTTCAAGGATTGTTCTTTAAACATGTACATTTTCCATACGGAATTTTCTTCCCTGCTCACTACACAATCATCTGATAAATTTGTCACATTAAATTCTCTCTCAGTAACGCTTGATTTGTTAGGAGTGAAATATCTCGAGTTTTCATTTAAATAATCATAATAAACCATGTTTGCCTTCATGATATACGCTCCTCTCATAAATAATTTATGTACCTCTCCCAATCATTTGTAAGCTACATCTTATGGACTCGTCTCATTCAAAAGGACCTAGTTGAAGTTACCCTTCAACTAGGTCTTCTCTGAAGAAGCACTTTTACAACCATTACCCCCACGGCCAAGGGCAAATGTTACTATACAATGACCACCTAGCAGCTACTTCACTTACCTCTTTTTGAGGAAGTTTTTGTAAATTCAGCACTTGATTCATTATAATTCACCTCCTTCCAAAATTCGGATGGACTGTCGTGACTATTATAAAGCTTGTACTATATGAATGCTCCGCTCTTCATCGCGAACTAAAATTCTAACCACCTTTAAATCTATATTACATATTTTAACAATATATGGGTATTATTGTCAAATAAATTCGGAACTTGCGATAGATTCAGTAAATTTCTCAAATAGCTGATGATACCAGATTCTTGGAGAGTCACCTCTAGAAGCCTACAGAAAAAAGTAGACTACAAGCAATATTGCTGTAGTCTACTCAGGCTGTCGAGAAAGTCGACAGCCATTTT
The DNA here is from genome assembly GCF_001423865.2 of Brevibacillus sp. Leaf182. Taxonomy (NCBI): domain Bacteria; kingdom Bacillati; phylum Bacillota; class Bacilli; order Caryophanales; family Paenibacillaceae; genus Brevibacillus; species Brevibacillus sp. Leaf182. The sequence continues at coordinate 21,596 of NZ_LMPN02000035.1, forward strand.
TATTTTACTTAA
>NZ_LMPN02000008.1:0-51917 GCF_001423865.2 Brevibacillus sp. Leaf182
TATCTGTAGTTCGTCAATTCTTGGATGACCTCTTTCAAATGATCGGAAATGAAAATGTTTGGCCTACCGTTGTCACTCTTCACTTTGAACAGAGTGGAGACAGCCCGTATGCCTTCTTTCAAGTGCTTCTGAGCTGCTTTAGCTGGCAAACCATTGGTCAGGTATGTCTTGATGTTGCTGGCGTTCTCTGAGTCACACCAGAATCGGCTGATTCTCCATTTCTTCATGAGCTCCTTGTCTTGAGCCACCCAGCAATCTGAACTGCCGGGAACAAGAATCTCCATCTGAGCCTTATAGATCGCATCCACGATCCACAACTCGCCATTGGCAGTCATTGCCCCGACGAGAGTAACACCGGGGTTTGTAAAGCCCCAGTCCTTGCCTGCCTCAATGTGAACAAAATGTCCGTCTTTGAACTTCTGCTCGCAAAGCGCGCGCGGTACGACATGAATCGAACGATTAAACTCTTCATAAACCTGCCCAAAAAATACATCGAACCGGGCGAAAATCTCCCGGTCCACATATCGTTTGGGCATGGTTTCAATCATGCGCTGAATATTCTTTTGCAACTCTGGTAATGGATTGTCCTTACTCGTCCAGTAAAAATTGCACCATTCAGGGTCATTACGATATTCGTCCAGTTGACCGCCTGCCTGCGTGTGCTGCCCGTTCAATACGATGTCATGATAAAACCAGTTCATTCCCTCAGGCGTAGTCGTCCAAACGCTCCAGCCGCCTTTATCAGCAAGAGCATAAGAGAGATATCCGCTCCAAGTCTGCTCCTTCATCTTGGAAGCCTCATCAAGCCATACGCCGTCCAGTCCTTTACCGACTAGCGTCTTCGGGTTGTCGGCAGATTTAAACTGAATGAGAATGTACCCTTTCAGCCACACCCGATTCTTAGATAAATCCCAACTCTCGATCATTTCCTCTGGAATGACCGCTCCCAGCTCTTCCTGCTGAATCTCTGACATGGAATATGTCGGAGACACACACCAATATTCAAGCCTTGGCTTGGGCTTCTTCATCACTTTTAGGTTTCGAGGGGGCTTGTATGGCAAACCTTTGTCTGCCTCAATATCTGATAGGACTTTATCGAAAAACTTCCGCGCTCCCACGTTCGTTTTCCCACCGCGACGACCGCAGTTCATGACTACGTTTCGGGCATCGCATTCCATGACTTCAATTTGTTTTTCATGAGGTGTCCAATCCGCGAATGGATCGAGGTCAAGTTCCAGACTTGTCACGCGACCACCTCCGGACGGTGATCTGCTTTTCAGGACCGCCGCCGTTGCTCAACAACTGTGCTTTGAGCTGTATTGCCTTCAATTTTTTGTCTTGGACTCTGGTCAGTGCTTCCTCAAGCGACAGGATATCTTCAATCGCTCGATACTCTGTCTCTTCAATTTCCGTAGTGACCAATTCGTCCCGAGTAATCACCATCATCTTTTGTTTCCCAGATTTATCGTCATGAACCTGCACTGGTTCCTTTGTGGTGACTCTTTGTTGAAGAACACGCCGCTGCTTTTCTGTTAGCCCATCCTTCAAGTCACGAATGCGGAGCATCATTTCGCGCTCACGCCATGTAAACAAACGGATTTCTTCATCCGCCTGCTGCACTGGATCGAGGTTGATCCTATCAAGCACCTCTGCTTGCTCTGGAGTCAAGGCGTCCATCCAAATCGATTGGAATTCGCCCGTCTTGACTGCATTGGTATTACGCTCTGGTGCGCCGCCTCCAGCACCGTGGAAACGGCAGACGTCCCAGCCGGGCTTAGCCCAGTTTTTGCATTGCTCGTCGCGCTGCTTACTCCTTGCTTTGCATCTTTTCTTTTCAGGATTCCTCGCCATCTACATGACCACCACCTCACCACTTCATGGGGTTGTTTTCAAAAAACAGAAAAAAAGTCTACCGGGGTCACCTCTTTATGAAGGGAGGTGATCCGTTTGATTAAATTTATCGTTATCCTCAGTGTGCTAATATTGCTTGGCTGCTACATTGAAGAACATCCGGTAGAGACTTTAATTGCATTGGGCATAATCATTTACATTTGGCTAAAAGGAGACTAAATTTCATCCTTTTGCAGCTCAATGTCTAACTCTATCAGCTTTTTCAGGTCATCTACTGTCTTGATCTCGATATGGCCTGATTGGAAATCCTTAACCCACTTTGCAATGGCTGCTTTCACAACTTTCCTGTATTGATCCTTCGATTCCATGATGCCTTCCATTACTTCGATTTGATATTGCAATAGAAGGTCAATAGATTCAGGAGAAGACTGTTCTGTAGTTGTTTTCATTGTGGCACCCTCGGCTTTCCTGTAAAATGGAAAATGAGATAGTGGCTATGAGGTTCCGTGGCCACGGGTTTCCACTATCTCAGCCGGGGTGACCTGGTTGCATGGGGGGACGTTCGCGCGTCTCCCTTTTGCTTATATTTAGAAAGGAAGTGCCTGCTATGACGCCTTACACATATGATCAATTCGTTGAAGATATAAGATCAGGTCGTGACATCGAGTTTATTTATAATAGCAACAGATACTCAATAACAAACACTCCGTTTGGTTATTCATTCACACGTTACTATGACGAGGATAGTGTCATTACTACAAAACAGCCAGATGAGTTGCTCTCTCTTGTTAAGTTAAATGGGCTGCCACTAAAAGAAGCGTGGCCCGATATCGAAATCGATATTATTTTCTAGCGCTTTGTCTCGTTAGCAACACAGGTTCAATGCCCGTCACTTCATAGTAACGTCGCTTGGTGACATCACAGAATTTCGGATCAAGCTCCATTGTTCTACAGATACGCCCCATCTGTTCACAGGTCATCAGTGTTGATCCACTGCCTCCGAAAAAGTCAGCCACCACGTCATCCTTCTTGCTGCTGTTTCCTATTGGAATGGCCAACAGTTCCAATGGCTTTTGAGTTGGATGGACGTACTTGCTTACATCCCCTCGCGATACCTCCCAGACTGTCTCCGGTTCTTCAATGAGTGAAGGTAATCCTGATTTCCAAACTGTGGTCTGCTTATAGTCTCCGTACCATGCTGGAGCCTGCCCTTTAAGATGAGCATAGAACACTGGCTCATGCTTGAACTTATATTGAGCAAATGACAAAGAAAAAGCGTTCTTAACCCAAATACACTGGGTGCGTGATACTATTCCGGCCTCGTTCATCTTGTTCTCAAATTCTCGCTGATAGCTAGAAGGATGGAAAACATAGATTGCTGCTTTCGGGTCCATGATTGATGCATAATTTGCAAACACAGCTTGAAGGAAGTCCTCAAATTGCTCCATGGGCATGTCATCATTCATGATGCTTTCTCTGCCGTCTGAAGCAAGTTCTGCTGAATCGCTCTTGAACGCAACGTTATAAGGAGGGTCCGTCACTACCAGAGCTGCCCGCTGACCATCCATCAGCCGTTTCACATCCTGCTGACTTGTGGCGTCTCCGCACATCAGAATGTGCCGCCCGAGTCTCCAGATATCCCCTAGCTTCGTCTCCGGTTCAATGATATCGTTTAATGCTTTCTCAACATCGAAATCATCTTCCTTGACTGGCTCATCTATCTCAATAGTAACGTACTCATTGATCAAGTCTGTAGCTTCCTCCAGGTCAAAACCTGTTAGCTCTACGTCCAAATCGCTCTCTTGCAGCTCCGCCAACACCTGGGCGAGCATCTCCTCATCCCAAGCACCGCTGATCTTGTTTAGAGCAATGTTGAGGGCTTTCTCTCGGATGTCATCCAAGTCCACAACAGAAACATTAACTTCCGTGGATCCCAATTCATTAACAAGTATCTTGAATCCTTGATGTCCACCGACGAGGTTCCCCGATCGCTCGTTCCAGACGAGCAGTTGCACGTATCCAAACTCTTGAATGGATCGTTTCAGCTTCTCATATTCGGGGTCTCCCGGCTGCAAATCTAATCGCGGATTATAAGGTGCCGGGTTAATTTTAGAGACTGATATTTTCCGTATGTCCATGCTGTTCAGCTCCTTCGTGGCAATAAAGTAAGAATAAAGAATATTGCCAGCTCTAAAATTGCTGTATGCTTTGATGCAGTTGGGCTGGTGCCGTGTTTTGCAGGTGTAATCAAATGACTACTATTCCAGCAGAAAAGTATATGTTTTGTTTCACCGCAAAAAATGGGGTTAAGACTTAGAGCCTCAAAGCTTGGCTGGCTATTGGCTTCTGGCGACCCCCTAGTCCAAATTAGGGTCTTCTCCTGCCTCCGTGATCTCCTGGCTAAATAGGTGCAGGAGCCACGCTTCTGCTGTCTTCCCGTTGAGAGAATACAGGGGATTGATTGCTAATGCTGACCGTCCTTCCAAGTCGGTTCGGCGCATGACGTGGAGCTCCATGAATTTCTTCACGATCTTGCGTGCTGTAGGATAGGAGCAGTTTGCAATGCGGGCAAGTTCTTTGACGGTAAGTGGCGTCCCCTTTTGTCCGCGCTCATTGTCGCCTTGCAGGAGGTTAGTTCCCTCGCTGGCATAAGGTGCGATCTTCAACAAAAAACCAGCCTCAGCGAGTGACAGCTTTCTGAGCCGTCGCTTTGCCTTTTGGCTGGCTTTGATCTTTACGAATTTTGAGCTGCGACCAACTGGACGAAATACTTTTACAATCTCGTCCGACCGGCGCAGCACTTCCTCCGTGTAGTATATTTCTCCTGTTACTGAGTCGACATACTGGCGCACTACATTTCACCCACCTCCAAAAGAAAAAGCACCACATGGGTGCTTTCGAAAATTACATAGGGAGTTTTCCATACTTCTTTAGAGCTTTGAAAATATTGCTCATCCCACTACCATTTCCACTGAAAAATACTCGGTTTCTGTTCTCATCATATTTACCACCAAATTCAACCCAAATATTAGATTGGTGTCTCCAATCAATACTACCCAGTCCAGCAATATAATCAGTTACATTTACTATGTTCTCTTTATTAAGAATGTAATAAATATACTTTCCTATTGCTTGAAAGGCCCCAGAATAACCAAGTATATATTTGCTTCTATCGTTACAATCAGTAGGAATAGCGCTGAAAACTTCATTTAAAATCTCATTGACAACTTCCTTTGTCGAATCGTAATTTTCTTCATTAAGTATTTGATCAGTATCATTAACAGCCCCACAGACAATATAACTTACTGCCTCTCTCAAAGTTGAAAGGAGTATGAATTTTTTATTTCTACCTTTTAATGTTGCCTTCTCGCTCTCTACCCCAATACTTCTTAGATGATCATTTTCTGACGCGAGTTCTCTAGCCATGCGATTGTAAAGATCAATTTTATCAAACTTTAAAGAAACTGATTTATTTGGCTTTGTACTTAGCAAATTAAGGTCGTGGAAGAGTTGTTGTTCACTTTCTATTGTCATATCAGAATAAATGACGACAGGAACTGTCATTTGTCTAAAGTAGTTCAACTTTTCTGTAAGCCGCTTCTTTTCTTCTCCAGTTGCAGCATCTACCTCTTTACTCAACAGTTTCAGAGCTAGTTTAATTCCTTCGAGTCGATGTTGCCCATCGTTCACAGATAAAGACGAATCAATATCAATAATTACTTGCTTTGATGTTTCATCATATCCTATTTCCCCTCGACAAGAAACTGTAAGTGCACTAAAGAACGAATAACTATCACCAGACAAGCCCTTTAATATATAATCTGCAATGCTCTTAACCCTTTTATGATTGATACTTCTTTGTACCTCTGGGAAAACATTGAAAAATCTATCGAGGGACCTAAACGGTACCATCGTAACATATGTTTTTCTCCCAAACTGATTTCCTTTTGCACCAGTAAAATTAAGATTAATTGCATCAGACATTTTTATTATGTTCCCTTCTTAGTTGTTAGTACGTAGCAATAGTTATATTAAAATACGAACAGTGTTATTCCAATATCAAAATTATTACCAACTCTATTCAAATTTTAACGAACTAATTCTTATTAATCTCACCAGCCCGCACAATCCGCTAGCAATGCAACTTATTATGCTGCACACCTAGCCTATCTACGCTCGTTGCAATTATGATCATTAGGATGCCTGACAGGAGCTACTTATAGCATAGTAGCTCCTCAACCCCATCACTCCATAGAAAAAGCCACCTGGTCAATTGCTCCAAGTGGCTCATTCACAATATTTTATGCTCTCATAATAACAGTGGTGAAGCCTAGTTTTGGTACAAGAAAGGTTCAGGTTTTGTACGAAAAATGCCCAATAGAAAAGACGGCTCAGATAATGGTAGCCGCCTTGAGGATGAATGTCACCCTATCAATTGCTCTGTTCTTGTGAAAGTCATAGGTGCTCTTTGGCAAGCGTAGCTCAAACTCATAGATTTGCTTATCCCGTTTTTGTTCGAAGAAGCATTTCCGAATGATCTCCCGTCCTTCTATCTGAAGTGCCCCTACTGCTCTTTCAATTGCCATGCACTTTTGCTCATAGTTGCGGATCATCAACGGACGTTCTTCCCTGAGAATGATTGTGTTGCCTACAACGTCATGTAGAGTACCACGCCCATCAATATCCCCTCTCGTGCCATTTCCCTCGATATTTGCCATATCTATATCCGTGAAGTCGTACTGCTCAGGGAAATACTTCTCAACAGTGTAAATCTCCACGGCAGCTTTCATCGATGGGTAGGCTTTTAATAGCGCACGCGCTCTCTCTTTGTCTTCAGCATTAACGAACAAATCTAATTGTGCGCTCATCTTTCCAATTCCCCCTCGTGACAGCCCATGCTATAATGTTTTTGCCGAACATATATACGGGCTCCCTACTGGGGGCTATTTTTTTGAAATATTATGTTGATTCCTAATCTTGTTCATCTGCTTCTTAGACAATGCCAGTGCGTTAGATTATTTTTCGGGAAGAGAGTTTACGTAACCGAATCGATTTCGCCAGAACCCGACTTCCCGACATTAGATATCTGTCTCCGGCGGTCCATGTGTGACTCTTTTTGTTTTTTCTACGAACCGCAATGTAATTACGAGGAGCAGAAGCGTAAATTTTATAGCCTCTTGCTCGGCTGGCTCTTATAAATCTTCCATCTTCCCCTAGTGAAACGTTAGCAAAACGTACACGTTTGAATACACGTTTTCTAAATAATATGGTTCCCCCTGCAAGCGCCCCTACGAACTTATTCTGCTGTTTAGGGAAACGTAAAATTAGTAGCTTTCTTGCTTCGAGATAAGCCATATATGCCCGCTTCCCAACAATGTCAGCTCCTGTACGATGAAGATCATTCATTTGCTGTTTTAAATAATATGGTGAGTAGTAATCGTCATCATCGAACTTTGCGATAAATTGGTATTTCGTTTTGCTGACCGCATAATTTAAGCATCTGCCCAAAGAGACCCTTTCTGGAACTTTGTAGATAGAAATGTTCTTATATCCCCGCACTTTTTTTCGGCATTTTTCCAAGCTCATGCTATCTTTATTAATCACAATTACCAACTCTTTTACCCGAAACAACTGGGTCTTATAATTAGCGATGATATTATTAAAAAAATGTGGTCGATTCGTGCAAGTAATAATGGAAACTCCGCCACGAATGCTGTTTTTATTTTTCCTCATCGCTCATCCCCCTTTTTGAAAGTTTGTATATACTTTATGCAAACTCCTATAAGAGGGAAAGGTACAACTCTACATGGAGAACATACAATTTTCTCTTTTGTTATGAACCTTATAGGAGCTCAGGGTTATCGTAGATGTTACCCATGACTTCGCACTTATTTAGGTAAATCTGGGTGAATAAAAGATATCCGTCATTACCCAATACAGTCTTTCCCTTCAACGCATACTGGCAATCGCCTGTGAACATGACATAGCCGTTCCAGACCTTCCTGTTCGTGTGTATGGAGGCGTCCACGAACTTTTTGGTAGTCATGGACGCCGTTATCCAGAGTAGCCTTATTTCTTCCCATTCCAGGGCGGCAATGCTCCGCCTATTTTCCAGTTGTTCACCTGTGGATTAACGATGGACTGCTTGATATATTCGTTTTCCTGACTTGTCGCTATAAATTTTCGTCTCCAAGGATGGTTTGGCGCTGGTTTAACGGCTGTCATATGATCCCGCCTTTCTAGGTGAGAGGAGCGGCTTTACGCTGCCCCCGGTTCCTCACCGTTTTGCTTCGCCATATGTTCAGTAACGAGTTTCTTGTATTTCGCCCAGGCCGCTTGTAGTTTGGAAGAAGAGGTGCCGATCGAAGATGCAATCTTAATCCAGGTTTCGCCATTTTGTTTTCGTGCAAGCAATGCGGGGAAGTCATACTCCGTTTCTTCAAACGCTGGGGCTTGTCCGCTCAAGATGAATGCCACCAGTTTATCCTTGTCGATTGCGGTAACAGCATCATCTTGTTTGTTTTCCTCCTGATCGCCTTCACTCGTTTTGTCATCGGTTTCTTCTTGGCTTTGCTGCTCTGGATCAGGTGTGTTATTATCCGAGTCTTCCCTTTGAATCGAGGTGTTTTCAGATCCTTCCTCGTTTTCAGAGGATTCGTCGCCTTCCTTCTCCAGGTCACCAGTATCTTTGTTGTCTTCCTCGCTGTTTCCGCTAACTTGAGTTACCACTCCATACTGATCGGTTGTGACGGATAAACCGCGAAGTTCTTCTCTTTCATTCTCGTCAAACTCCATAGCCATTTGTGGATTGCCAAGATTTACAGTCACTTTGTCCCCGATCATATCTACTAATTTCACTAGTGAAGTTGGCTCAATGTTACCGACTAGCTCCAAACTCAAAACCATTTTTTTATCATCCGTTGCCATTTTCTTTACCATTGCCGTAAATTGTGCTTGATTGCTCATTTTCCACACTCTCCCTTGGATTAGAATTCAATGGCCATCTGATTTTCTGATGGCTCGTTTTTTTGTGCTGACGTGTCTCTTAGGATCAGACCACCAACTATCGGCTCTATTTCGATACGTGGGTTACCCCGATCAATTTGAAAATCCATATACTGAATTAATGCCTGACTGTCGTTTCTGTAGAGGATGCCTTCAAAAGCATCTGCCCAAGCTTTATCAGTGTTATGGCAGTCTTTCTCTCTGGCATCATTCCAGAAAATCCATGTGCGAAGAATTACCTTTCTGGTCTCAATCATCACCCAATCGTTATCCATGGCCCATTCAAGAGCAGCCTCAGCAACAAGCTGTTTGTAAATCCCTCCCCACTTCCCGAGAGTTGGCTTATTCTTGACGATGGTGTACAAATGGTTCCAAGAAGGAACGACCCAGACATTCTCCATTTTCTTCGTCTTCTTATTGCGTCGTCTCTTCTCCATCAGCAAGGGGATAATCAGCCGTTGCACATTTATGCCCCTTTCTTGATCGTCTTTGTATTACCGGAGAAACGATGGATTAAAACTAGCTCTGTCGTGCTATCGCGCTCGACCAGCCAATTTGCTGGGTTTAAATTACGTGCTTCCAATTCTTTTTTTTGCCGCCTGTTTGGGCGTTTGCCTTGCTTCATGTCTGCTCTCCTCCCCGTTTCACTATGTAAACGAAATCCTTGTCCGACCGATCTGCTTTAAATTCCGGATACCTGTCTGTGTAAGCTTTCCACCATTGGCGCATTGCTGCTGACCGCTCTTTATCGTTTTGTATCAACTGTAGTTGCTGAGGAATTGGTACCTTTACTGGAATTTCACCTGACAGCCCTTTGGCTAGCTCCTCCATGGCTTGTCCTTGTCCTTGTCCTCTTCCTCGTCTTCAACTTCCTGGGGGACATCAGCAATGGACAACTGACGCGGGGTCAAATCAACGAACTTGTTGAACTCTTTCAAAAACGCCAGCTCCACAGTTCCAGTAGGACCGTTTCGATGTTTAGCAATATTGACTTCGACGATATTTTTTTGCTCGGACTCTTTGTTGTAATAATCATCCCGGTAAAGAAAAGCAACGATATCGGCGTCCTGTTCGATCGAACCCGATTCTCGGATGTCTGAAAGCATTGGACGCTTGTCCTGCCGCTGCTCAACGCCACGGCTAAGCTGTGACAACGCGATGACTGGCACTTTCAACTCACGGGCTAAGTTCTTCAACGCTTTTGAAATCTCAGAGACTTGTTCCTGACGATTTGCCTTTGTCTTGGAATGAATCAATTGCAAGTAATCAATCAGGATCAACCCAAGTCCTTTTTCCTTCTGTAATTTGCGGCATTTTGTACGAATGTCATGGACGGTTACTCCGGGAGTGTCGTCAATGTATATGGGGGCATTCCCTAATAGCCCAATTGCTTTCGTAAGCTTCTCCCAGTCTTCCTCTTCCAGCCCTCCGACTTTCAGTTTCTGAGCATCGATCAAACCTTCTGCGCAAAGCATTCGTTGCACCAGTTGGCTGGCCGACATTTCAAGTGAGAACACCGCCACAGTCTCACCAGCGTGCGCTACGTTCTGTCCGACATTTAATGCAAAAGCTGTCTTCCCTACGGAGGGTCGTGCTGCTAGGATGATCAAGTCAGATTTTTGGAAGCCACCTGTTAATTCGTCCAACTCCCTATATCCAGAAGGAACACCTGTTATATCTGTCTTTTGGGTACTAAGCAGATAAATCTTGTCGTAGGTTTCAACCAGGACTTCTCGAATCGGAATGAATTCATTACCTGTCCTACTACGCTCATTAATTTCTGAAAACTGCTGCTCAGCTATTGCAACAAGTTCCTGAGATGATTCAGCGTCATACCCGTCTGCCACAATACGAGTTGCAGTCTTGATGATTCTTCGTAGCTCAGCCTTTTCCCGAACAATTCGAGCATAATAATCAATGTTGGCGGCAGTTGGTACCGAACCCGCAAGATCTGTCAGGTATGTAACCCCGCCTACATCATCCAGTAATTTTTTGTCTTGTAGTTCCGCTGTCACGGTTACGAGGTCAACCGGCTCGCCTTTGTTAAAGAGACCAGCCATGGCAGCAAAAATTCGCACATGCGCGGTTTTATAAAAATCATCTGGTTGTAGGATTTCGCTTGCTGTTTCGTACGCGTCTTTGGCGAGAAAGATGGCGCCAAGCACCGACTGCTCTGCCTGTACATTTTGTGGTGGTAGTCTCTCTTCGAACAAAGTCTCACCTTCGATCTCATAAATCGCGTAATCTGTAGTTCAGCTTCCCTATCTCCCCAGCAGTCATTTCGTCTGGCGTATAGAGCGCCTTCCCTATGTTTGGCCTACTCATCTCAAATAGGCGGCTCGCTGTCGCTTCTCCAAGGGCAGGTATTAACTCGTAGTAATATTCCGATGTCCATATCGTTGGTTTGTGGTGAAAATGCCTGTACTCAATCAGTCCATACATCTCGTCGTAAACTGCCTTTGAAACTTCGGGATACCCTTTCCTTTCATCCGGTTTCCCTTTCAGAATGTCGTCTATCAAAAGCACCTCTGCCATCTGAAGACCTTCTCGAATCCGTTGAACATCTGATGATCCAGCGTCATAGCGACTGAACATCTCTTTGAAGCCATTTACGAAATTGAAATAGAGTACCTGAATGCCTTTCTTCACCATGAGATTGTTGGCAACGGCAAAGGCGGCATGTGACTTCCCAGAACCTGACGCGCCAACTAAACCAAGTGAATGACCTTCCTCTTTGTGCCGTATTTCCTCGAAGTCCTTGGCATACGTATAAGCCTTTTGATACAACTCTAGGTGACGCTGATCTCCAGACCAATCAACAAAATTTCCAAACGTTTTCCGCTGAAAATCTTCCGTGATGTTCGAGGACCGTAAAATCTTTTGAAGCCGTTTCTTGTCCCGACACTTACACTGTTCGTACATTGGTGTACCAGCTATTAGGACCAAATACCCCTCTTGGTCTTTGCACCGTTTACACTCATACACTGGCTTTTGCTTGATCTCGTTTACGGAGGAAGTCTGCTGCACTTGGTGGTGCTTGAGTTTGTCGAGCACCAACTGCCACTCTTGAAGAGCGCTGTTGATTGCCTCCATCTACCACACCTCCACTTTCTGATCCGTGAAGGGGAACAACCTTCTTCCGCTTCCTCTCACGCTCATGGATTATCACGTCTCTTACCACTTTTACACCTGCTTCTGCCCAATTGTTTAAGGTCTTCCAGAGGTAATTCTTCGGGCTATCGGTGGCCTCTTGCTTGGTGTGTTCTAAGGCAGCGAGAATGACTTCTGGAGCCATGCCATCATCGTCTTGATAACTGGACAAGCGTTCTCGATCCATTGCAGACATTCCCCGAAACATGGACTGCCATAAATCGCAAATTTGAAACCAAGTATCAGGTTCAACATTTTCTATCTCTCTATCTATCCTTCTATCTATCTTTCTATCCTTCATAAAAGAAACTCGGTTGTCAGGAAAGTTGTCAGGTAGGTTGTCAAGCAACCTGTCAGGTAGGTTGTCAGTTTCATCGACGTGGTTGCTTGACAGGTTTGCTAAGTTGTCAGGAAACCTGTCAGTTTGATCGACGTACTTGTTTGACAACTTGGGGAAGTAAGTTTCGTTTAAGGTGTATGTTCCACCCGATTTTCCCTTTTGAGATTTGTAGCTTGTGAGTATTCCGAGCTGTAAAAGGGTGTTCCGATTTTTGTTTAGCGTTTCTCTATTTTTGATCCCGGTTAGGAACATCAGCTCATCATTGGTCATATCGAAAGTCCACTGCTGATTCAGCTCAAGAAAGCGCAATTCAAGCACCTGCATCATGATGAATCCAAGCGGCCCGACTTTTTGGATTCCACCAATGGGTCGTATCCGTTCCAATACTTCCGGTCTTCTCATACCATGTCCCCCTCCTTCCTTATGAAACTTTGCGATCCCGAACCAGTTCCAGAAAAGTCACTGTTACCTCCCAGGGAGGCTGGTTTCTTTTATTGATGCACCTCAGTAGCGCCCAACGTTGACCATCGCGCCAGAAGGTTTTTGAGACCTTCCAGCGCATGAACCGAAGCTCGTATTCTTGACCTTTCATTTGGACTCACCCCACCGATCTAACCTTGGGAAAATAAGTCTGCTTGATTATCATTGTTTGTCGCTGACCCCGACTGCTGGTTATCTGCATCTTGGTGCTCTGGCACTTCCTCAACCGCGTATGCTTCCGCATCAATCCAAGCGACAGTTGACATATCTTCTGCTATCTCATGTTTCACAGTGCCTTCTTGTTCGACTACACGCGCATCATCAACACTGATAGGCAAGTACTTCCAAGCTCTACGGATAACCGTTTTCTTTGCCATTTCCTCATAGTGGTCTTTCCATGGACCTGTTGCCTGTTTTTTATTGTTGTCATACGACTTTGAGGACATCATGACCGTATCGATTTCCGCCTTGCTCATCACTTCGATGTAATGACCCCCACCAGTGAAATGAGCGATCATGTAAACCAATTTCATCTGGCCTCTTTCGCCATTTACGCATGGTTTATGAGTCAGTTTTTCTTCCAAGCCGTATTCAAATTGGAATTCATCATTTTCATAAACAATTCGAGCAGCGATTGATTGGATGTTACCGCTCCGTCTAGCCAGCTCAATCATGCCCTTGTACGAAATAATGAATGTAGCCTCGAAAGACTTTAATTTGTTTGACCAAAAAGGGACTAAGTAGCAATGTCCTAATACTCCTGGCTCAAGACCAAGCTGAGCCGACTGCATCAATGCTGACATCAGCGATGGAGCACTACATTTCATGAGCGTAGGGTTTGTTCTAATGCAGAATGTTGCGATCCGTAGGAACTTGTTTACATCCATGTTGTTCCCAGCGGCTTGAGCAAATTGGTTCTTTCTGGATTCAATCAGATCAAAAATCGTTGTCTCCTTTTTCTCAGGAGAGTTGTTGCCTGTTCGTTCGGCAAGCTTTCCAGCCATATCTTGCGGGTTCCCCATCCATTCGACCTCCTATGATGATTTTGGTAGGTAAAGCCGTGTATGTGCCTTTTTCACAAAGCTTATTTGTTTCTCAGCGATCACGGACCGCGTAACTTTCTTTTCACCGATCCAACCAATGGCGTAATCTTTCATGGCGTACATAATCTTGTTTTGTGCCTCAGCTTTCAGCAGTTCATATTCCTTGATCTTTGCTGCTGCTTTGTGATACTGGTCAAGCCACTCCATAGCCTCATTGGGAAGAATGATTTCTTGCCCGTTAGACTCTGGGTAAAGTTGCTTGATCATATCCGCTGTTGTCTCAGCCCCGTCCATCGCTGGGGGAATATCCTCTTCAACCAGTCGCCAAAAATCAGACTCGATTTTGATAAGATGGGAAATTACCTCGTCATTCCGATCAACACGCTTGTGACGGAAATCATTGCCGCCGATCAGAACAGCGATGTAGGCGAACTGTAGGCCAGTTACAGCGAGGTAATGCTGAACCTGCAAGTAATAATGGTCGGGAATCTTTTCGTCGTCCCATTCGGAAGCAAAGTATTTGTCAGCAGTCTTGCACTCTAAGACTCCTTGTTTCCCGTTCTCGTAGATCAATCTATCGAGGTTAGCCAGCATGAATGGATAATCTCGATGTTGGAGCATTTCATGAATTGGCTCGACTTTTAATCCAGTTCGTTCTGCAAATTCATCAGCGACAACTGGTTCTAGCTTTCGCCCAAACCGAGCTGCTTGTGATTCCTCTTGTGAGGGCTCAACCTTACCCGTCTTTTCGAGCCAAACGGAAATCGGAGAACGATACTTGCTAAATCCTGCGACAGAGCCAGCGTCTGATCCGCCCAAGCCTTTTTTTCTCAACTGGAGCCATTCTTGATACGGTATGTTGTCCGTGGAGACCAGTTTTAAAGCTCCCACAGAACCACTCCCTCTTGTGTTAAATCACTTGATAAGCTACGATTAACTTGATTCCCAATCGTGCTTTAAGACCGAAGACTCAGCGCTGTAACGCTGGGTCTTTTACTTTTCTTCTTGGCAATCCTCGCAAGTTCTTGGATGTCCAGGTTCCTCAAAATCGTCCATATATGCCCCGCATACTTGGCAAAGCAAACCAGATAGAATCATTTCTGCCACTTGCCCCACTCTTCACACCTCCTCTCGATTTAGTCGCGAGGCGCCGCCGTCCCAACCTCTACGGCAGCCGTTGTAGTTCCTTGCCTACGCCACGTCTTGACCTCGCTATGTATTACTTGGAGGTTCGAACCTCCGTGGAAAACTCAGCTCACGTGCGACTCTCAGATTTTGAAAGGTCAGCCGAATTTTCCACGCAGGGCCGAAGCCCGCGTTACTTTATCAAGCGTCTTGCCTGTTCCCTTATCCCCTCTACGAAATCCTCGTGATTCATCGTTGCTTTCCCCTCAACAAGAAGCTCCAATTCTTCGATAACATCCCGTACCGTCCATTCAAGCCCGCTGTCATCAACATCAAAAGCTAAGGGTTCCAATTGCCGCTGTCTGTTCGGCTCTGTCCGTTCGACGTGCTCCGGAAAATCAAGCAGTTGCTGCATGGATCACAACCTCCTCTGGCTGTTTTACTGGTTTCAAGCTATTTAGAAAGTTGCGTAGACGCTCAATCTCGTCCCAGTTTTGCAAGATAACCTCTTGCCCCTCAGTCACTTTGGAGAATTCGCTGATTTTCAAACTTCCGTTTGCCGTAAATGCGGCCCAGCGATCCCCTTTCGAATCAATGTTTTCTACTGCGATAATGCCTCTATCTAAAAGCGATTTACTCATGGGCTTGTCCTCCTCTACACAGTTGTGGTATTCTTCTGATACAGTGTTTTTCTAAGCCGTCCGTTCGTCGCGGGCGGTTTTTTCATATTTCAGGAATGCTGCAACTTCCCTTGCTTTCAAGAGAACCGCTTTCCGCTTGCCCTTCACCATTACATAAGGCGCTTTAAAAAATCGACTCTCCCGCTTTGCCTTTATCTGACGTAGTCGAGAAGCAAGCCACAAAGCTTCTGACGCCTTGCTGTCTGACAATCCCCTACCTTCTTCGACTGCTCTTTCCAATGCTTTTGCTGTTTGTTCAAGCTGTTCTTCGTCTAAATAACCAGGCTTACCGCAGTACATTTCAAACAGTGTATTTGCTGTTGAAATTATTCGTTTGCCTTGCCATTCATCACCCTCACGATCAAGCCTGACCTTTTCTTTTACCAAAGCTCCAATTACTATGAACAACTGCTCTTTATCAAAAACCATGTACTGATCACTCATGACGTCCTGCCCCTTTCATTACTTTTATAAAACCTTTGCTCAAAAGCTTTGTTTTGTGTTTCGTCCATTGAGCTATCCAGCCTAACTTCGATTCTTTTGTGATCACCGCCGCCATGTGTGTTGTGGATGTAACCACGTCCAATGTCTCTTGGATCAAGTGTTCAATCTGATGCTTTTCTGATGTACTCCATGTGGACGGCGGTTTTAAAAGGATGGGCTGGGCCCGCCTTATGGCTAGTAGCAGCTCCTCGACTTCCTCAACCGTTTTAGCTACCACTGTATGCCTATTTAATTCCACATTGTCGCCGTCCAAAAGGATTGGGCTTGTACCTGATGTCGATTCATAAGCGGCTGCTATGGCTAAGAACGGATTGTTTGTCACTTGTACAGCTTTCGACTTAACATCGGGCGGCGTCATAATTCTTCCCGTGGTGTATGAAGAAACTGCCTCTCGGCTTACATTAGCTTCAAAGCCGAAAGCTAACTGTGTCATGCCAGCCTCTTGAAGTGACTGACCTAACTGTCTACCAAAGTCGCTCATGTGTTCGCACCATCCTTACCAGCGTTATTCTTTTTTCGATGTACAATGAATCCAAGCTCACTTTCCAGACTCCCCCTCGGCAACCATATGAGCCGAGGGCTTTCTTTTGCTGATCAGTTCATGCAATTTTTCTTTGTAAGCGAGAAGCTTAGGATGCCGACGTTCTCGCTTCTCTCGTGGCCATTTTGCTGATTCCTTGACTTTCTTGGTGTACCAGCCAATTCTTTTAACCAAATGATCGAGTTTATCCAAATTGATCACCTCACTTTCATCACACAACTGCATGCAGCGTCGAGTCTTAGCAGTGACCCCACCTGACCTTGTTTCACCCTTACCCAGCGAAATGGTGGAATGTATTATGGCGCGGCTCATATCATCGCTCGCTCCCGCTCTTCGGCGCTCTATGCAGTTGTGTGGTTTTTCCCGGAGCAGTTTTACAGCTTCACCAAAAGGAACGTGTACCGTCCGTTTTTCTTCTCGACGTCGTATAGCGTCCAGCCTTCTTAAAGCAGATCGTTTGCTTCTTTGGTGCTGGTGGTTTCATACAGGGCCTTTATTTCGGAGTAGTTCACTGATTTACCACCCTCTTCACTACGTGAACCTCATCGGTCGTCATCGTTGCGATCGCAGCCTTACACGCCGCGACCAAGTATGGAAAATCTTCTGGGCGATCCCCCAGCACCCTTGTTGGATCTTTGCGACTTACAACCCTGTGGCCTACAACCCGGATTTGTGGACGTTGTTTTTTCATGAGTTAACTCCTTTCAAGCTGGAACACCGCTGTCACACGAATGTGACAGATCATCCAAAAAAAATATGTCTTCAAATGTATGATCTGGAAAAGCTGACAGTACTTTAGCGATAAAATCCTCTCCAAGGGAAAAGCGTTTATCACTTGGGGGAAGTTTTGCACGCCATAACTGACTTCTAGAAACACCTATGAATTCAGCAAATCTCTTGTCAGTAAACTTCAACTTATGCCTAAGATCATCAAGTACACCGGGTTTTAAAAGAACCTTCACTGTTGCACCCCCTTGTCTCACGCTTGTTACACAATTAATTTAACACGGTCGTAACATGCTTGCAACAACAAATTTCACGTATGATACAAAAAACGTTTCATGAATGCAACATTTTTTGTTATGATGAGGATGGTGATGTGACTATGAACCTAAAAGAGTTCGGTATTTTCTTTGCTGAACTGAGAGAAAAAAGTGGATATAGGAGTCAGCGAGAGCTTGCCGAAAAATCAGGGGTGAGTCACTCCACGATCAATCGGCTTGAGGCTGGAACAAACAAAACCAGTATTGAGACTCTAAAATCACTCGCTCCATATCTCAAAGGAATAGAGTACAATGAACTAATTAAAAAAGCTGGTTATTTAGAAGAAACTAGCACCCTCTCATCCACAGCAAAAAGGATTCCTCAAAATGAGAACGCCCCAGTCCAAGGCTTGGCTTTTATCGATGGCGGAGTGGAAGAACTAGATGAGGAAGAAATGGACTACCTCAAAGAAAGCCTAGAGCTATTTAGGAGAATGAAAGAACGGAAAGCAAAGGAACGCAAAGGAAAATAGCAACTAATCTACAAACATGCCCTAAAAAGGGCATTAATTTTAACCGATAAACCGAACAAATGTTTGTTGATTGAGGAGGTTTTAATTTTGGACTATACACACTACAAAACTTCCCCTCTCGAAGAGTGGATCAACGAGATGTACTTTACACACTCGATCTATACACCTAACGACCTTGACATACACCGTATCGCTGAGGTGTTTGGTGGGGAAATCTTGTATCTACCAACAAGATCGCATGCTTATTGGGATGACGATGACACTGGAGAATTTTTGATTAGCCTTGATAGCCGTTTAGACAAACCTGTTCAACGATCCCATTTTTTTCATGAGCTTTGCCACCCACTCCGTCATGTTGGAAATCAGAAAGTGTTACCTAAAACATTTCGTGATCTTCAGGAAACACAAGCATCTCTGTTTCAGCAGTATGCTGCGATCCCTTTCTTTATGGTGCGGGAGCTTGAGGTGCCGTTGTATGAAAAGAATATCGTTAATTATTGGGCACATGTGTTCAATGTTACGGTTTCACTTGCCTTACGGCGTTATAATCAAATCAAAAGTCGAATCATTCAAGCAAAAAATGATCTTAAACTCCTTTCCTACCATCGAAGTTTGTATCAGAAAGCCGATCCGGCTAATAGGTGTAACGAAGCAAAAGAAATGTTCAGGGTAGCCATACAACGAAAAAAGGAAAAAGAGGTCGTTTATAAGTGAGTATGCGTATAGCTGGTTACATACGTGTAAGTACCGAAGAACAAGCTGAAAAAGGATTTTCTCTTGACGAGCAGCGCGATCGTCTGAATTCTTATTGTAAAGCAATGGGATGGCCTGCTCCTACTATCTACGAAGATGACGGATACTCCGCCAAAGATTTGCGTCGTCCCGAACTTGCTCGCCTGCTAAGTGATGTAAAGACGGAAAAATACACATTGATCATTACAACTAAATTAGACAGGCTCTCGCGCCGTCTGTTCGATATACTTTCAGTGATCGATTATTTAGAAAAACACAATTGTAGTTATGTATCTGCGTCTGAAGCATTTGATACGACAACCCCTGCCGGTCGGATGACGCTTCAAATGCTCGGTATGGTGGCAGAATTTGAGCGTGAGCGTATTTCTGAACGTGTCCGAGATAACATGCGATCAATCGCGAGGAAAGGCGAAAAGATCATTTCAAGGCCCTGCTTTGGTTACGAAGTGAAGAACGGCTCTTTAGAAATAAATCTGGAAGAATCACTAGCTGTTCACCAAATGGCAAGATGGGCATTGGAAGGACGTGGGGCATGGGAAATTGCGAAACGTCTTAACGAAAGAGGCATAACAACTAAGGATGGTAACCAGTGGCAAGATAGAGTTGTGCGTGAACTGTTAAAGCGAGAAACACTTGTTGGGGATTTTGTTTACAATCGTACATACCGGAAAGGCACACGGATTTTAACCCGTCCCGAGGAAGAATGGATTCGCATAGAAAACCACCACGAACCGATCTTGGATCGTGATACCTTTGATGCTATCCAAAAAATTTTCCAATCCCGCAAACAATCTGCAAGTAGATATGTCGACGAAACAAATTACCTCTTAACAGGACTACTTGTTTGCACTCATTGCGGCGGAAAGATGGTTGGACGCAAAGATTCGAAGCATGGGAAAAATATATACTTCCGCTATGTATGCAATACTTACATGAAAAAAGGTGGCTGCTACTTCCATCACCTTCTGCGTGATGACTTGGAATTTACTGTTATAGGTGAAATCAAAAAAATTGCAATTGCCGATCCAAATGATCTGGAAATAACCGTCGCTAAAACAAATTCGGAGAAGCGAGCTGACAAAGCTTCCATTCAAGATCGCCTTCGTAAATTGGATTTGAAAGCTCAAAGACAGATTGAAGCTTATGAGGATGATTTGATTACAGCTCATGATTTGAAAAAGGCCAAGGAAAGAATTGAAAAGGATCGACAACATTTGCTTGAGCAGCTAAAGGAAATGGAAAAATCGGAGCAGGAAAACGCTGGGGTTATCGTCCAACAGAAAGTGAAACGATTACTTGATGATGTATTGTCTCTCGACCGTATGAAATCTAAAAATGCAATTCGGCAACTCATTCATCATGTAAATATTTCGAATGCATCTGAAGTGGTAATTACCTGGTATGCTGATTAACTACTCGGATTGTAGGGAGACCGACGATCCCGCAAGAAGCACCCATCTATATACACTCCCTTATCATCATCCTGATATCCTTTTAAGTATATAGATTTGGTTTTCAGATTACAATTGTCTCCTTGTGGAAGCTTTTTTTACTTGTCTCCTCCTGTGCTCATCTTAGCTCCAGGTGGTGGGACAAAAAAAGAAATGCTAGACTAGACAAACAGAATCTGTTTGCTACGGTAATAAGGAAAGATAACGAGGTGACTACAAAAATGAAGCTCTTACTTCTCGGTGCCACTGGTCGTGTAGGAAGCCATATCCTCGACTATGCATTAAAAGATGGGCATGAAATAACCGTTCTCGTTCGCTCCGCAGACAAGCTTCTTCATCTGGCTGCTGAAAATCTGCACGTTTTGACCGGAAATGTTCTCGATCAAAAGGATGTTGCATCCGCCATGCGTGGAGTTGACGCGGTCATTAGCGCACTTGGGACAGATAAAGCGACGACGTTATCTGAAGGAACTCCCTATATTATTGAAGCAATGAAGCGAGAAGGCGTTTCACGCATTATTACGGTGGGCACCGCCGGCATCTTGAAAAGCAGGGTTTCTCCTGACCTGCTCCGCTATCAGTCCAGTGAGTCCAGACAAAAATTGACGCGTGCTGCCGAGGAACATCACAAGGTATACTCGCTCTTGGAACAGTCTGGGCTCGATTGGACCATTGTATGTCCGACTTATTTGCCTGATGGCGAGTATACGGGGATTTACCGGGTCGAAGCCCACCAGCTACCTGTAGATGGGATGCAAATTTCCGTGCCCGATACGGCCGAGTTTACGTATCAGCAGCTTTCTAGTTCCGAATACATACAGTCGCGAGTCGGCATTGCCTATTGATGCATACAGGAAAAAAACAGGCTCCTATCCGTCGTGGTAGGGAGCCTGTTTTGCTTCAGTCGTGTCTTTATTTCTCGTTTACCAGCTTTTCCAGCTCATTCAATGTCTCTTCGAAAATTTCCATGGCTTGCTCGATTGGCTGAGACGTGGACATGTCCACACCTGCTGCTTTTAGCACTTCGATTGGCGGAGCAGAGTTACCCGCTTCGAGGAAGTTTTTGCGAACTCGATCCACTGCTGGCTGACCTTCATCCATGATTTGCTTCGCTAATGCTTGTGCAGCGGCAAAGCTCGTCGAGTATTGATAGACGTAGTATTTATAGTTGTAGAAATGGCTCACACGTGCCCATTCCATACCGATTTCCTCATCGGAAACCATGTCTTTTCCGTAGTACTTTTTGTTGATGTCGAGGTAGATTTTCTTGATCGCTTCCGCATTCAGAGATTCCCCTGCTTGCTCCTTCTCGTGAATCGCTCTCTCAAATTCCGCGAACTGCGTCTGACGGAACAGCGTGGAACGGAAGTTTTCCAGATAGTGATTCAAGAGATACATCTTCTCTTCTTTTGTCTTCGCCTTCGCGTACATGCTCTTGAACAGCAAAGTTTCATTCATGGTAGAAGCCACTTCTGCCGTGAAGATTGGATAGTTGGACGAGATGTAAGGCTGGTTTTTGTTCGTGTAATAGGACTGCATGGCATGTCCCATCTCATGGGCGATGGTATACACATCATCGAGCGTACCTTGGTGATTCAACAGTACATATGGATGTGTATCATAAGCACCCCATTGGTAAGCACCCGTGCGCTTGTCATCAGTGGAGTAGACATCTACCCAGCCGCCATCCAGGCCGTCAGACATTGCCTTCACATAGTCATCACCCATTACCTGTAACCCGTCAACTACAATTTTCTTTCCTTCCTCGAAGGAAATATATTTGTCATCAGATGGAACGATCGGCACGTAAATGTCGTACATGTGCAATTCCTTCACGCCGAGCATTTTCTTTTTCAAGGAAATGTAGCGATGCAGCAATGGCAAATTGTCATTCACCGTGTCAATCAGCTCATCATACACTTTCGTTGGTACGTTGTTCGGTGTCAGGCTAGCTTCTAGCGCAGAATCGTAATTGCGTACCGCTGCGTAGAAATTGTCACCCTTTACTTTGGCAGCCAACGTCGATGCAAACGAGTCTTGGAAATCGATCAGAGCACCATAGTACGCCTTGAACGCTTCTCTACGCACATTTTGATCTTTACTTTCCATATAGGAAATAAAATTGGCACGAGTCAACTGAACTTCCTTGCCTGTCTCATCTTTGATTTTAGGGAACCTCACGTCTTTGGACAGCATGCTGTAAATATTAGTCGGTGCACCGCCCAACGGAGACGATTTTGCCAAGAGCTGTTCCATATCCGCGGAGAGTGAGTACGGCTTCGTTCTCAGCATGTCTTCAATAAACAGCTTATAAGGCTCCAGTTCCTTTTCGGACAGCAAGCTCTTTATTTTGTCATCGGAAATCGCAACGATTTCAGGCTGTACCCAAGAGGTTTTTTCCGTGACAAGCGTGTACATTTTCTCAGCGCGGTCTCCCAGCTTTTGCAGATCAGGATTCGCGGAGTTTACATCGAGAGACATGTTTGCGTACACGTATGCTTTGTCATTTAAACGCATCAATTCAACATAGTCATCGAATGCCGCCTGCATCGCAGCAGAAGATGTACCCAGCTTGCCTTGGTGCTTTGTGAAAGCGTTTGCCAAAGATTCAACTTTAGCAACATCCTTTTCCCATTCCTTAACAGTCGGATAAATATGATCCAGCTTCCACTTGTACGCATCTGGGATCTCAGCGCGAGTTTGATAAGAAGGCTTTTCAGCAGCAAGAGCTACCGCCTGCGTGCTGTAAGGAATGAATGGTACGGATACTGTCGACAATGCAATGGCCAAAGCCGTAACTGATGCAAATACTTGCTTCTTCAAATCTCAATCGCCCCTTTTCTTCTATCTATTTTTGCCAAATTTATAAGTGTGTAATTATATTTTCACCTGCCAAATTCCTTCTTACTAATAAAAATTTTTCAAATATTCAATAACAACCGTCAATTTATCCAGAGAAAATCACCTTTTGTGGATAAGTCTGTGGATAAGTATTTACTAACAACTTTTTATTCCCTGCAACGTTTGCAGACACTCCTTTTCTTTGTAAAAAGTTGTCCACATTTTCTGTGGATATGCTGTGCATAACTTATTTTCTTGGAACTGGGGCATCCGCCTATACCCCGTTGTGGGTTCCTACATAGCATGAGTATTGAAACTACGGTAGGAGGTGTTAGCAAGTGGGTATCTTTAATGGCTTCGACGATTTCGCGCTGATCTTGGTTCTGTTCATCCTTCTCGTTATCGTAGGTTGCGACTGCGACTAACCTACTCCGCTGCCATCCAGCCTATCTGAAGGTAAGCTTGCATCCTCGGCATCCTTACCTTCTCCAATTCCACATAGATCATAGCCAAGGCAATGTAGCCTAGGGATAATGATCAGTCATAACCTAAGTACCATCACCGGGAGATACATTTGATCGTACAAAAGGAAAAAAAGGAAAAAAGGATGCGCCTCTATTGGCTGCATCCTTTTTTTTACCCACATGCTTCGATTATTTCGACCCGGTCTGAAAAGTTATCCACTGCGCTTGATTTACATTACCTGCTGTGTCCTTTACCAGACCCGCAATGAGACTTACCTGATATCTCATATGTGGCTGCCATTTTCCTTTTGGCTTCACAGACAACATCCGCTTGCTTTTATTCCACGTAATGGTATGCGGAACGACAGCACCTTTTTCATCTGTCACACGAACTAATGGCCCGGCCGTTTTGCTGGAGAGGACACCACCACCAACCAAAGCAATCTCTTCTGCAAACTGGAGTGTCACTTTATCCTGGAGCTTTACATTTTTGGCCCCGTGACCGGGCAATATGACTGCTTGTGGAGCGATATTATCCACAGGTTTTTTCGTTTGAAACGTGCTGGTTAGCTCTGGATTCAAATTGCCTCGCCGATCCTTCACTTTTTTGGCCAACAAGCTTACTCGGTAGGACGCCCCTGCTTCCAGATTTCCTACCGGATCAATCGTCATGCTTCGATCTGTTTGGTTCCATTTTGCCGTAAAACGAACCTTCTTTTTTTTCGCATCCGTGAGCGAAATGATCGAAAGAC
The DNA here is from genome assembly GCF_001423865.2 of Brevibacillus sp. Leaf182. NCBI lineage: Bacteria > Bacillati > Bacillota > Bacilli > Caryophanales > Paenibacillaceae > Brevibacillus > Brevibacillus sp. Leaf182. Next base: position 24,497 of record NZ_LMPN02000008.1, read on the forward strand.
CAGACTTGTCAGAGAGCTCTTGCCCACTTTTTAACGAAACCGGCCCCGAAAACGTCAGTGTAATGATTTGATCCGGGTCAATTTCCGCCGATTTGTCAGCCGGGGATATTCTCACTCCCCATTCGTTTGCCGACTTTGCCCACGCTCCCTGTGATGGAAGTAGGAAAAGCGCAAGCACTACTACCCATTGAAACCACCGAACACTCATCTTTTTCATCGAACCCCTCCCGTCTAAAACGACAAAGCCGCTTCCGGAAGCATATAAACGCGTCGCTTCATCGTTTACAGGCATTGTAGAAAAAGACAGATGGGTTGATCAAAGAAATATGGTCTATGCTTGCGGTTCTTCCTCCGCGCGAATCAGTATCTTTTTCAGCTTGCGTTCAAATTCTAGTCGCCCAATCATCACACTATGATCGCACCCCGTACATTTGATTCGCACATCCATGCCCATGCGTATGACCTTCCACGCATTCGTGCCACATGGATGTGGCTTTTTCATCTGTACGACATCCCCCAGTCCAAATTGCTTACGCTCCATTTCTCTTTCTCCTCTCTACACTGTTCCCTTTCCAGACACCGCGACGATTTTTGGATACGGAATTTGTATGCCTCGGTTGGTTAATTCCGTTCTGATCTTCGCACGCAAATTACGATTGACCCCGTGATGTGTGTTCGGCTTGCACTCAGCCGTAACCCGGATGATGACTTCGGAAGGTCCCAGTGCATGTACTCCCAAAATTTGCGGCTCAGCTACGATATCCGTCAATTCTGTTTGAGCCGATGCCAACACTTCTTTGAGCACAGACTCAACATGGTTCAGATCTTCTTCATACGCTACAGATACGTCAACAACTGCTAACGTGTTTTGCAAAGAAAAGTTGGTCACTTGATTAATCGTGCCGTTTGGAAAGATGTGCACCTCACCCGTCCAGCTTCGCACCTTTGTAATGCGCAGACCAATCTCCTGCACCGTGCCCGTCAAATTGTTGATCGTTACGACGTCTCCGACAGCAAATTGGTCCTCAAAAATAATGAAGAATCCCGTAATGATATCACGCACGAGACTCTGCGCCCCGAAACCAACTGCCAGCCCCAGTACCCCTGCGCTTACCAAAACAGGGCGCAAATCAATGCCCAACAGCTGCAAGATCATGAGAATCGCCAAAAAGTAAATGCCATACTGCACGACATTGTTGACAAGAACCCGCATCGTGTCTACTCGGCGTTGATCCATTTGAATCTTGCTTCCATGGCGGTGCTGGAACACTTTATTGACACCTGATTGCACTACGGAAACGACAATTCGCGATAACAGGATAATCGCTGCGATTTTCAGTACAGCCATCCCTATATTTACCCACATATCTGCATCGGTCACATACGCATATACTTGGGCATAAATTCTCTCAAAAAAACCAGCCTGATTCATTCCTCCCGCTCCTTCTGCTCCCCGTTTTGGTCGACCTCGCTATACTGGCCAAAAAACTGACGGAAGTATCCTCGTATTACCACTTGTTGCTCCATCATGATCGCTTTTGCTCGTGAGTAATCCGACAGTGGGAACTCAATGGAAAGGGCGCAGCCTGCCGTTATTTCTTTCGGCGTTGGTCTTGTATCGATCTCAATATCTTCGTACTCCAGCAGCATTTCTGCCCGCAAGGCTTGCTGCGTGGAATCAAACGCGATCAGAACTGTCTCTCCTCCCATTTCACTCCCCCTTATCTTTTTCACACAAACTGCTATAGGCTCCTCTTATTTTACCTGTTCGCTTTCATGCATGCCAGCCTCGCTGAGTTTTCAAAACCTACGTAACTTTCCCATTAGCAGGTATAAAAATGTCATATCGGTACGATACTGTGAATACTTTTATATAACCTTTTACAGGTTGGTTTAAGCCAAGTCGGCAAGAGTGGGGGTTTCCATGAGTACATCCGATAATCGCAAGGATTATTCTTTGCCACCTTTTAAAGTGGAATACCGCAGTGAAAACGCAGACGAGCACCTCGCCGGTCACCTTGCGCAGCGCTTTCGCTTAAATCGGTTCGATGACGACCTTGTCATTGTATGTATTGGGACAGACCGTTCTACTGGTGATGCTCTAGGCCCATTAGTAGGAACCAAGCTCATCGCACAGTCACCTCGTTTTTTGCAAGTGTACGGAACGCTTGAGGACCCTGTACACGCCATGAATCTTAAGGAAAAATTAGAGCTCATCCACGCGAATCATCCGACAGCTACACTCATTGCAGTCGATGCCTGTTTAGGTCAATTTAGCCACGTCGGAAACATCAATGTAATTAATGGTCCACTAAAACCAGGGGCTGGTGTAAAAAAAGAGCTGCCTCCTGTTGGTTGCTTCCACATTACCGGAATTGTCAACGTAGGAGGATTTATGGAGTATTTTGTCCTTCAAAATACCCGCCTCTCCATCGTCATGAACATGGCAGATATCATAGCTTCCGGACTGGCAAAAGCCGTAACACTGGCTTCTACGCCTAGTCGATTCGATAGTGTCTTATATGATTGACCGTTTTTCCCTGCAAAAGGTTCCATCCCTCTTTGGAAAACTTACTTTTCGATCTGTTCTCTCCCTTAACGGATGACAGGTCTATTTTTTTTATACAAAAATCGTCAAGCGCTTTTCGAGCACTTGGGCGCTGATCGGCGTTGGTGCTACGCTTTCTCCATCTGCATGGACAGGCAGTTGCCCTGCTGCTTGTATCGTTACCTGCTTGCCCCTATAAAAACGGACACCCGGATGATGACGGTGAGCTCCTGTGAATATTTTCGGAAAAGCAGCTAACAATCCGAGTCGACTCATACCACCTACTACGCAAATGTCCGCAATGCCGTCGTCCGGTTTAGCATCGGGACAAATCAGCATTCCTCCTCCGTAATTCGGAATATTGGCAGCAACAACTAGCCAAACAGCCTCTAAACGAGCCTCATGACCATCAACGTTCAGGACGATGTCACGTGGCTGATACGTACGTACGACGCGAATCACCGATATAATGTAGGCGAGCGCTCCTAGCTTGTACCGATTCAGCCAAGCTTTGTACACAGCTTGATCCGTTATCTTTGCTACCTGTGCATCGAATCCGGCTCCGATTGAATTCACAGCTACTTTTCCATTCAATAAAATCAGATCGATTCGCTTTTCCCCTTTTTCCGACAGAATTCGCTCTAATGCCTGTAACGGTTTCATCGGAATTCCATGCCCGCGAGCGAAATCATTCCCGGAACCAGCCGGCACCAATCCAAATCTGCATGCTTGATTCGATTCGTATATTCCGTTTATCACGCCTCGGACCGTTCCATCCCCTCCGACAGCAATGATTTTTTTTACTCCCTCTTTTTGAATCAGCTCTTTTGATAATTTTTCGGCGTCCCCCTCTCCTGATGTCAACCTGACATGAAAAGACGCTCCTAGACGTCGTAGCGTCGGCTCAATTTGCCTCCATACTTTCACCCCTGTTCCATTGCCCGATACAGGATTGACGATTATACCAAACATCATCTTTCTCTCCCCAACATGCTGTCGTACTTGTACTGTCCCGTCCCACTTACCCATACCTGCTTGCAAATCAAGTTTTTGTATCATATTATCGCATGCTATTTTTGTCGATGATAGTTGATTTTTCATAAAAAAAGACTCCTCCCGAAGGAAGAGCCTCTGTGCTACCTATGAAAACAGCTTTGAAATCCAATCGATAAAGGGAACTCCGACTGCTGCGATCACTAATGCTGGCATCATGTTGGCTACCCTTATCTGTTTGATCTCCAAAACGTTTAATCCAATGGCAATAATCATCAAGCCACCTACCGCCGTTACTTCTACCAGGATCGCATTCAGCATCGTTTCGCTCACTACACTGTAAATGCTCGTAGATAATAACGCAATCATGCCTTGATATAAAAACACGGGCACTGCCGAAAAGATGACACCGATTCCTAGCGTTGATGCGAAAATAATCGCAGAGAATCCGTCTAGCATTGCTTTCATAAACAGTACTTCGTGATTGTTACGCAAACCACTGTCCAATGAACCTAGTACAGCCATGGCTCCAATACAGTACACCAGCGTCCCCGTGATAAAACCAGTGGCGATACTGCCTTGGCTCCCCCCAACTTTCCTCTCCAGCCAGTGCCCCAGATTGTTTAGACCTTTTTCAATCCCAATCCATTCACCTAGTACTGTTCCTAGCACAATACTGATAATCACGAGTAAAAAATTATCCGAACCCAGGCACATTTTAATACCCAATACGAATACAGCCAGAGCAATTCCTTGCATGACGGTTTGTCGCATCGACTCCGGAATTCGCTTCAACATTCTGCCTAACAATGCCCCTAAGATGATTGCTCCGGCGTTGACCAATGTTCCCAGCAAGATCACTTGCGCTGTCCCCCTACAGATGCCTTGCCCTTACACAAACGCTGCTGCTATTTCCCGAACAGCGTTATGAAGCGCTTCTACATCTTTCTCTGAGTTGAAAATTCCAAAGCTGGCTCGAACCGCTCCACGTTGTTCGGTACCCACAGTCTGATGACCCAGTGGCGTGCAATGAAAACCCGATCTGGTCGCAATCCCGTATTGTTGATCCAGGATAAACGACACCTCTGCTGCATCTACCTCTCCGATATTAAAAGCAACCACGCCTACACGTTCGGTCTCAAGCCCCGGTCCGTAGACATGTACTCCCTCGATTTGCTGCAACCCAATGATCGCTTGCTTCACCAATTCCCATTCGTGCTGACGAATGTTGTCCACACCTTTTTCCATGACAAAATCAACGCCTGCTTGCAGCCCTGCCAAACCAACCGTATTGAGTGTCCCGCTTTCGTATCGGTCTGGACGAGTTGTTGGTTGATCGATCGCTTCAGACTGACTGCCTGTCCCCCCATGAATCAAGGGCTCGAGATCAATATGACTGCTCACGTACAAACCACCTGTACCTTGTGGACCATACAGCCCTTTGTGCCCAGGAAAAGCAAGCATATCAATATTCATTGCCTCTACATCGATAGGCAAAACACCCGCAGACTGAGAAGCATCCACCAAAAACGTAATTCCATGCTCTTTTGCCAGCTTTCCCAGTTCGGCTACAGGCAGGATGACACCTGTCAGATTGGAAGCATGACTCACAGCGATTAACCGTGTCGCGGGCGTAATTGCCTTGGCAAAATCCTCTACATAGAATTGATGGTCTTCTCTCGGCTCTATAAAAGTAGCTTCTACTTGGTTGTTTTTGCGCATGTACTCAATGGGACGTCTTACCGAATTATGCTCAACAGACGAAGAAATAACATGATCGCCTGCTTGTAAGAATCCTTTTATCGCCTGATTAAGCGCTTGAGTGGCATTGAGATAAAAAAAGAGGTTATTCGGGTTTTGAATCCCAAACAACCGCGACACTTGCACCCGTGTCCGAAACACAGCTTTACTCGCTTTCATCGCCAGTGCATGTCCACCTCGGCCAGGATTTGCAGCAAAATCCTCGATGACCTCTGCCATCATTTCTTTGACTGCTGGTGGCTTCGGCCATGTAGAAGCTGCGTTATCTAAATAGATGATCGCCATGACTACCTCCTGGACTTACTTCTCTATATTCAACATCTCGATGATTCGCTCCAAGTCTTCCTGTGAATAGAAGTCAATTTCGATCTTGCCGCGCTTTGTTCCTTTTTTAATCTTGACCGCTGTTCCAAAACGACTGCGTAGCCGTTCCTCCATCTCGATCAAAACTGGCTCGTTTTTCGTTGGCTTTTTCTTTTTTGTTTCACGTGAAACATTGAGCTGCTTCACAAGCTCTTCCAATTGACGAACACTCAAGCCTTTTTCCACCACGTCATTTGCAAGCTGTTGTTGTACTTTCTTATCCGTTACCCCAAGCAAAGCTCGCGAATGTCCCATAGATAGTTCCGCTGCCGAAACCATTTTTCGGATCTTCTCTGGAAGTTGCAGCAAACGCAGCATGTTGGCTACATGCGGTCGACTCTTCCCTATCTTTTGTGCTAGTTGTTCTTGCGTATAATCATGGTGGGAAATCAGCTTGTCGTAAGCCTCGGCCTCTTCGAGAGGATTCAGATTTTCCCGTTGCAGATTCTCAATCAGGGCAATCTCCATTAATTGCTGATCGGTGTACGCCTTTACTACTACCGGAACCTCTTTTAACCCCGCTACCTTTGCAGCGCGCAATCGTCTTTCCCCAGCTACCAGCTCGTAACCTTTGATGCTTTTCCGAACAATTAACGGTTGGATGATCCCATGCTCTTTGATCGACTGTGCTAGTTCCTCGATAGCTGATTGCTCGAATTCTTTCCGGGGCTGATAAGGGTTAGGACGAATCTCATTGATGGAAACCTCTTTTACCTGTTCCCCTTCTTCGATGAGATTGGAAGTAATAAGCGCATTCAGCCCTTTTCCCAAGCCTCTACTCATACCCCTACCACTTCCTTCGCCAAATCAGTATAGACTTCCGCTCCTCGTGAGCGTGGATCGTACGTAATGATGGCTTGTCCGTGTGACGGTGCTTCGCTCAAGCGAACATTTCGAGGAATAATTGTCTTGTATACTTTATCCTGAAAATACTTTTTCACTTCTTCAATCACTTGCAATCCGAGATTCGTACGTGCATCGAGCATCGTCAGCACGACACCTTCGATGGCAAGCTGTGAATTCAAGTGTTTTTGGACCAAACGAATGGTGTTCAACAGTTGGCTTAATCCCTCTAGCGCATAGTACTCACACTGGATTGGGATTAAGACGGAATCAGATGCTGTCAAAGAATTAACAGTCAAAATCCCTAAGGATGGCGGGCAATCAATGATGACATAATCGTACTTGTCCTTGACTACTTCCAGCGCCTTTTTCAGACGAACCTCACGAGAAATCGTAGGAACCAACTCGATTTCCGCACCTGCCAATTGGATGGTGGCAGGAATAATCATTAATCCTTCAATTTCAGTTGGCAAAGTCGCATCGACAGGGTTGATATCATTGATCAGGACATCATAAATGCAGTACTTAACATCTGCCTTATTTACCCCGATTCCACTGGTTGCATTTCCTTGCGGATCAATATCAACCAGCAGCACCTTTTTCCCCAATGCGGCCAAACAAGCGCTTAGATTGACGGACGTAGTCGTTTTTCCGACGCCGCCTTTCTGGTTCGCAACCGCAATGATTTTTCCCAACTTCTCCACCTCTTTTTTGTCGTGTAGGAAAGCTTGTGGCTTGACCAGTACACTCTCCAGTACGTCTTTCAAAGTCATCTTCTGTATCCTCATCTAGTTAGTCATTCGAGTCTATTTACGGTTTGCTCGTATTCTTGTAAAACGATGATCTTTTATACGATTTCCTTCATTCGCTGCCATTTAGCAACCTTTACATGGCCTGTACATGATAAGACGAAAAAGTCTCTACAAAGTTATCCTCATTTATTATCGAGTAAACCTGCAAGTATGCACAAGTTGGTACTCTCCATGTTATCAGATTTGCAGCTTGGTCGTACGCTGTTTTTTTTAGACAGTGGGACAAAAAAGCCTTATTTTTGTCCCAAAAATGCAGATTATCCCAGATTGTTATGAAAAATGATTATTTCTGGAAATTAAACGCTACCGAAAGCCTCATTTTCCTATAAATAATCAACATTTGCCCAAAAAGAAAGGCGACCTTGTCGCCCTTTTTGTTACCATCTTTTATTTCCCTGTATCCTTGTTTTTCGGAATACGAATGGTGAATTGATAGAATTCATCAAGGTCTTCTTCCGCTGTCTCTACAGGTAAGCCCGTCTGGATCACCATATCGATCGATTGTCGAACGGTATTAATCGCAATCCGCGTATCTCTTGAAAATGCTTTCCAACGAGGCTTCGCATCTTTTTCCGATTTCGGGTTCTCAGCCAATTCTAGAAGCTGCTTCACGCGCACTTCCGTCTGTTTCACATTCCATTCCCGCTCCAAAATCTCCAGCAGGACTTTATTTTGTAATTCTGGATCTTTTAACGGAATCAAAGCCCTTGCATGACGCTCTGTTACTTGTCTGGACAATAATGCATCTTGAATTTCTTGTGGTAAATGGAGCAAGCGCAGTTTGTTTGCGATTGTCGATTGTCCTTTGCCTAAACGTTGAGCAAGACTCTCTTGCGTCAAATTATGCAAATCAATCAGCTTTTGATATGCGACTGCCTCTTCAATGGCTGTCAAACCTTCTCGTTGCAAATTCTCAATCAATGCGATAGAGGCTGTTTGCGAGTCATTAAACTCTTTGACAATCGCAGGAATCCTCTCCATGCCCAATTTTCTAGTTGCGCGCAAACGTCGCTCCCCAGCAATCAATTCATAACGACCATCGCGAACCCGCACGACAATCGGTTGAATGAGCCCATGAGTTCGTATCGTTTGACACAACTCATCAATTTTCTCGTCATCAAATACAGTACGAGGCTGATATGGATTCGGTACAATCTCCTCAACTGGTATTTGTTTGATTTCTTCATTATCTGTCTTGTCCGTCAAGCCAAAAATCCGAGAAAATGAATCTTTAACTGCCATAGAAAAATCCCCCACTTCTACCCGTTCCATCCGTGCTATTTTAAAGTCTTTGAAGAGGTGTTCAAAAAGTCATTTTTGATCACGAAGTATTCCTGAAAGATTGCACAACAACGAAAGTGTTCACCTTGGAAATCCCGGTGCTCATGTAGCTCCTCTACATTCCGCTCCTCCTTTTTCAGCTTCTTGCCGCCTTCTTGGTGCTGAAAAGACAACTTTTTGAATACGTCCTAGAAACTGAAAAAGGTCCTGTCCAATCAACGACAGAATCTCCCTCGAAACATTTTGTATCCCTCGCCCATCCATTGTCCGGATATGACAGATTGAATATGTTCTTTGATTGTTGCTGCTAAGGAAAAATGGCATATTAGCGTCGTAAGTGAGTCTAGTCCTACTCTTTTTACATAGGTCCTCCTCTTACATCGTTAAAGACAGCATGCATCTACTTTTAAAAAAGCTTCACAAGCCCTATAGTACATACTGCTTAACAGACTCTTCTTGCCCATCCGGTCGGTTTGTAAAATTGCCTTTGACCTAATCTTCTTTTCCTACACGCTTTCTTCAGGTTCATTTATATATATGTAATTCTGCAAGATTCGTCCAATTCCTGCTAACGAAAAACGTTTCACGTGAAACATCAATTATGATCTTCGACATAAAAATCGTGATCGTCACGGTGCTTTGGCCTCTCATCACTTCCGATACTCTCATCAGTAGGATGTGAAATCTTGGTGACAGAAAACAATCGAGGAAAAAGTCTATGAAAGTCTAATGTCAGGTACGAAAAAATCGCGGCAACGATCGCAGCGACATACATCCCTGCACTGAACATTAGACCAATCGCTGAAGCAACCCACATCCCTGCTGCTGTCGTCAAGCCTTTCACCGTATCATTGAATTTGATAATAGCTCCGGCTCCCAAAAATCCCATGCCCGTTACGACTTGTGCAGCTACCCTCCCTGGATCATGATTTACGCCACTCGAAGAAAAACCATATAAAAACTCCTATCGAAGTCTATTCATGGAGGAGCGACCGCGTTTTTGTGGAAAGTTTTACCGAGGTTATGCCAGATGCGGACGCTGAGGTACCTTGTTATGCGCTCCAAAAAGTTTAAACTTTCTTTCACGTTAAATGGAAGCTAGTCCAAAAAGACATGAACCAAAGCAAACGAGACTATACGTTCGAAAACCAGCACCTCTTTGCCTACTCACGTCCTTTATAAATCTCTCTCGCTCCCATCCCATGATGGCACCTGCTAGAAAAGCATGAAAAAGCCGAAGCAATATGGTCGGGAGCTCTGGCGGAAAAAAGGAGGAAAGTACTGCTGCTTGCATAGTCTAATAACCTCTCATACGATGTCATTCTTTCGAAGGAGCTAGTACTATGTATATGCCAAGTTGTAGACTCCATGATCCAAGAAGCTAACCTGAGAGACTACTTTCAATTCAAAAAAAGGCCGCAGCACGTGGCTACGACCCTCTCTTATGACTGACTCCTACACTAACGGCTTTTTCGCAGGAACTCCTGCCTTGCGCGGATAGCTTTTCGGAGTCGCTTCTATTTTTTCCATGATGACGATGTTACGCTCTCCCGCTTCCTCTAGAAGCTGGAATGTCTCGACCTTTCTCGTCTTTCCACCAAGCGTCTTGATTGCCTTTTTCGCTTCAGCAAGCTCTGGAGTAATCTCCGCTCCCTTGAGAGCGACGAAGTGTCCTCCGACTTTGGCAAAAGGAAGGCAGAACTCCGATAACAGATTGAGTCTCGCAACAGCACGTGCCACTACGAGATCAAATTTTTCCCGATAAACCGCTTCTTGCCCACGATCCTCAGCACGCCCATGTACGGGATTCACGTTCTCCAGACCCAGCTCCTGTGCTACATGCTGCAAAAAGCTCATACGCTTGTTCAGGGAATCAATGATCGTCATTTTCAGATGTGGGAAGCAAATTTTCAAAGGAATGCTCGGAAAGCCTGCGCCCCCACCGATATCTACAACTGATTGCACCTGGTCAAATGGGAAGTAAAAAGCTGGCGTAATCGAATCATAAAAATGCTTGTTGTACACTTGCCCCTCTTCGGTAATTCCCGTTAGATTCATTTTCTCATTCCATTCGACTAGCAGGCGGAAAAAATGATCAAACTGATCCTTTTGACGATCCGTCAAAGAAATCCCCTGGGCTGCAAGTACCTCGGCAAACTGTTCTTTCGTCATAGCTTTTCTCCTTACTCGGCTACTCCCACGCGTTTGTACTCCAGATATACCATCAACACGGAAATGTCTGCTGGAGTAACTCCTGCGATACGAGCCGCCTGCCCGATATTCAACGGACGAATTTTGGTCATATTGTCGCGGGATTCCTTGGACAAACCGGAGATTTGGTGGTAGTCAATATCCGTTGGGATGCGGCGCTCCTCCATTTTTTTCATCCGCTCTACTTGTTGCAATGACTTTTTGATGTAGCCATCGTATTTAATCTGGATTTCAACCTGTTCGGTCACATCCTCGGGCAGTGCTTCTGGTGCAGGGACCATTTGAGCAATGTGGCTGTAGTTGATTTCCGGACGACGCAGCAGTTGAGCCAGCTCGATGACATCTGTCAGTTCAGGAGAGCCTGCGTTGCGCAAAACCTCTTGGACATGTGCCATTTCAGGACGTACGCGTGTGTTTGCCACACGTTCTTTTTCTTGCTCGATCAGCTCGCGTTTTTGATTAAATCTCTTGTAGCGCTCTTCGCTAATCAGACCAATTTCATGGCCGATATCCGTCAGGCGCAAGTCCGCATTGTCATGACGCAGCAGCAACCGGTATTCTGCACGAGAAGTAAGCAAACGATAAGGCTCATGCGTTCCTTTCGTAACAAGGTCGTCAATCAAGACACCGATGTACGCCTCTTCTCGTCCCAAAATAACGGGTGGTTTCCCTTGTACGCGGCGAGCTGCGTTAATTCCTGCCATGAGACCTTGACCCGCTGCTTCCTCATAACCAGAGGTACCATTGATTTGTCCTGCTGTGAACAAGCCAGGCAAGGTTTTGGTTTCCAAAGAAGGCCAGAGCTGCGTCGGCACGATCGAATCATACTCAATCGCATAACCAGGGCGCATCATTTTGACTTCTTCCATTCCAGCCATGGAGCGCAGCATGGAAAGCTGAACATCCTCCGGCAAGCTGGTTGACAAGCCCTGCACATACATTTCTTCGGTATTGCGTCCTTCTGGCTCCAAGAAAATTTGGTGACGCGGCTTATCGTTAAAACGAACTACCTTATCTTCAATCGAAGGGCAATAACGCGGGCCTGTTCCTTCGATCATTCCCGAATACATCGGTGCACGATGCAGATTGCTATTGATAAGTCCATGCGTTTCTTCATTTGTATAGGTCAGCCAGCAAGGAAGCTGATCCATAATAAATTCCGTTGTTTCATAAGAAAAAGCACGCGGTACCGGATCACCAGGCTGAATCTCCATTTTGGAGAAATCCACGCTGCTGCTATGAACACGTGGAGGCGTCCCTGTCTTGAAGCGTGTCATTTCAAAACCGAGTTCCTTCAAATGATGTGCCAGACGAATGGACGGACGCATGTTGTTCGGTCCACTTTCGTATTGGAGATCTCCGAGGATGATCTTTCCGCGCAAATAGGTTCCAGTCGTCAATACAACGGATTTAGCCATGTATCGCGCACCAGTTTGCGTAATAACCCCTTCACAGACTCCATCGTTCACGATCAGCTCTTCCACCATCGCTTGACGCAGGATCAAATTCGGAGTATTTTCAATCGTTTTCTTCATTTCATGCTGATACGCAAATTTGTCTGCTTGCGCGCGCAAAGCATGCACAGCAGGTCCTTTACCTGTATTCAGCATCCGCATCTGGATATGAGTTTTATCGGTATTGCGTCCCATTTCTCCACCAAGCGCGTCCAATTCGCGTACGACGTGGCCTTTTGCCGGACCACCTACGGAAGGATTACATGGCATGTACGCCACAGCATCCAGGTTGATCGTCAACAGTAATGTACTGCAGCCCATACGTGCAGCCGCCAAAGCCGCTTCCGCACCGGCATGACCCGCACCAATGACAATGACGTCAAACGAGCCAGCTTCATATGCAGGTACAACGTTCATTTTTTGTCCTCCTCTATCACTTACCCAGACAGAACTGGGAGAAAATCTGGTCAATCAAATCTTCGCCGACGCTTTCTCCGATGACTTCTCCAAGCAGCTCCCACGACTTTTTAATGTCGATCTGAATCATGTCTACTGGCATGAAATCATCGATTCCACCAAGCGCTTCATCTATGGCTCGTTCTGCCTGACGAAGCAGTTGAATATGTCTCGCGTTACTCACGTAGGTCAGGTCATCCTGCTGCACACGGCCACTGAAGAAAATCTCCCCAATAGCCTGCTCCAGAAGATCGATCCCCGTTTCCTCACGCGCAGACGTCATAATCAACGGCTGCTGAGGGAAATGACGCTTGATCTCTTCCAAATCCACTTTTTGCGGCAGGTCAAATTTATTAACAATCACAATCACATGAAACCCTTTTGCTGCTTCAAAAATCGCATAATCATCAGCGGAGAGAGGCTCATTGTAATTGATCACGAGCAACACGAGGTCAGCCTTTTGCAGCAGTTGTCTGGACTTCTCTACCCCGATTTTCTCCACGATGTCCTCTGTATCGCGGATTCCTGCAGTATCGATGAGTCGCAAAGGAACCCCGCGCACATTGACATACTCTTCGATGACATCGCGTGTCGTTCCCGCAACGTCAGTCACAATCGCCTTTTCCTCTTGGACCAGACTATTTAATAGAGAGGATTTCCCTACATTCGGACGTCCAATAATCGCGGTCGACAAGCCTTCACGCAAAATTTTCCCTTGCTGTGCGGTCTGCAACAGTCGTTGGATTTCACCTTTAACCTCCAGGCACTTTCCTCGCAAGAAATTTTGTGTAAACTCCTCAACGTCATGCTCTGGATAGTCCAGTGTTACTTCTATATGGGCCATCGCTTCAATCAAGTTTTGGCGTAGCTGCCGAATGAGCCTGGACAGCTTCCCTTCTACTTGATTCAATGCGACCTTCATCGCTCTGTCTGTTTTCGCCCGGATCAAATCAATGACGGCCTCGGCCTGAGACAAATCGACACGTCCGTTTAAGAACGCACGCTTTGTGAACTCACCTGGCTCCGCCAATCTTGCTCCATTATCCAAGATTAACTCCAGAACTTTCTCAACGGAAACGATTCCTCCGTGACAGTTTACCTCAACTACATCCTCCCTCGTAAATGTACGAGGAGCCTTCATTACGGAAACCAGTACCTCTTCCACTCGTTCACCTGTGTTTGGCTCATACAAGTGCCCATAATGGATCGTATGGCTATCCACAGTGGACAACCGCTGCTTTCCTTTATATATCTTATCCACAACTTCGATCGCTTCCGTACCGCTTACTCGGATCACGGCAATACCGCCTTCACCCATCGGTGTAGCGACCGCCGCTATTGTATCGAATTTCATGCTGTTCACCTCAAGCTTTCCACTCTTACAAGTCAGCCACTAACTTACTAGCATAACAGATCGTCTAGAAAAATTCCAAAAGAAAGTGCAGCCAATCCGTCTGACTAAACACCTAATAGGAAAAAGCAACCCTATCTCCAAGGCTGCTGTCCATTTTGGTTATCCACAGTATAATCATTTTCGCAAATCCTCAACCATTTGGTCAATTATCCACAGTGGACAACTTTTTGAAGAGATTGTTCAAAATGTCGTCGCTTGCTCACTTGAATTCAGGCAAAAAAAAGAAGCCTAGCGAGAGGCTTCTTTCGGTGCAATCACGATATAACGATTTGGCTCGTCTCCTTCACTGAAGGTAACCACATCCGCTCTCTTTTGCAAAAAGGCGTGGATTACTTTCCGTTCCGCAGCAGACATTGGTTCTAGACGTACATCCCGTTTGGTCGATAACGCTTTTTTCGCCACACGATCTGCGAGCTGCTCCAATGTTTCCTTGCGACGTAGCCTGTAATTCTCGGCATCCAGAGTGATACGTACATGTTTGTCCGCATGACGGTTCGCTACGACGTTTACGAGATACTGTAATGAATCAAGAGTTTGTCCCCTGCGGCCAATAATGATTCCCAGATTGGTTCCCTGGATGTCAAACAGCATGCCCTCTTCATTTGTACGCGTCTCCACTTTGGCATTCACCTTCATGTTCGACAAAACGTCTTGAAGAAAGTCACGTCCCTGTGCAACCGGATCAAAGTGAAATTCTACTTGCACTTTAGCGTCCTTTGCCCCAATCAGTCCAAACAATCCTCTGCTTGGTTCCTCTAGAATTTGGATCGTTGCCCGCTCACGCGGCACTCCCAATTCCAGCAAAGCTTTTTGCACAGCATCGTCGATCGTTTTTGCCGTAGCTACCACCTTTTTCACTTGGAGGCTCCCCCCTTAGGAGTAGGCATATTACCTTTATCACGATACAGGAAGTAAGTTTGTACAATGGTAAACAGGTTACCGTATACCCAGTACAGAGACAGCGCTGATGGCAATGTAACGGCAATCGCCAAAATCATCAGCGGCATCATGATGATCATCATTTGCATTTGTGGATTTCCTTGTGTTGCCTGACCCATCATCTTGGATTGCAGGTACGTCGTAATCGCAGCAATGATTGGCAAGATGTAGTACGGGTCCTTTTGTCCCAACGTCAGCCACAAGAACGTTTGCGAGTTAATCTCGGTTGTACGAATGATCGCATGGTAGAACGCGATCAAAATCGGCATTTGTACCAACATTGGCAAGCATCCAGCCAACGGATTGACACCGCTCTTCTGGAACATAGCCATTGTTTCCGCTTGCGCCTTTTGTGGATCATTTTTGTACTTTTCACGGATCTTTTGCATCTCCGGTTGAATCTCTTGCATTTTCTTGGAGCTCTTGATTTGCTTGACCATCAATGGAAGCACAATGATTCGAATGATGATCGTTGCAACCAGGATACCCAGACCGTAGTTGTTTCCGAGTATCAATGCGCTCTCTTTAATTAGCCAGGACAGTGGATAGACAAAATACTTGTCCCAAATGCCGGTTGCGTCAGGGCCAATTGGTGCAGCAGCTTGGGGGTTACAGCCCGACAAAACTAGAACCAGCATAGTCAGCATAAGAATGCTGAGTGTACGTCTACTCAAGGGTGATCCTCCTTTTCCCCGCTTCAATTGAGGTAATCTTATTTGTGCTGATCCGGGACTGGATCATACCCGCCCGGGTGGAACGGATGGCATTTCAAGATGCGGCGAAGGGCCAACCATCCTCCCCTCCACGCTCCAAATCGACGAATCGACTCGATTGCATAGTGAGAACAGGTGGGCGCGAATCTGCATGAAGGTGGTTTATACGGAGAAATCATCAGTTGGTATCCCCGAATCAACCAAACCATGATCTTCACCATCATCGTTTCACCCTCTTTTTCCATCTCTTTTTCCATTATGTACGGGTGCCTGTTTGATCACTTTGGCTCGCTTCATCACATGTAACAGAGATTGCTCAATGGCTTCAAGCGTCATCGCTTCCACACCCGGACGGGCGATGATGACGAGATCGAGACCGACTGGAATATCAGACTCCATTCGAGCTACTGCTTCGCGTATAAGCCGCTTGACTCTATTGCGGACAACAGCATTGCCAATTTTTTTACTGACGGAAATTCCAGCGCGAAAAGCTGCTTGTCCCTCTTGCTTTGCTGAATACAAGACAAACTGCTTATTAGCAGCAGAACTTCCTCGTTGAAACACAGCTTGGAATTGCTCATTTTTTTTGAGCCGGTGTGAACGATGCAAGGTAAACAACCCCTAACATCACAATTATAGTAGAAAACGTACACAGCATCTACCAGTATATCCTTGTTTCGTCCACTTTTTTCCCCTAAGTATACTCGGTTTAGAACAAAATCAAAAATTCAGTGGAAAAATGCATGCGATTAGCCAAGCTCTGCTATGATTTCTGCACTGGCATAGCGCAAGTCAGAGAGCATTTGCTCATCTGCTTGGAAAAAGCCCAATTTGGGAAGGGACAAGGAAAGCTTGACAGGCAGCTTTGCCCAATGATTCTCCAGCCATTCATCAGAATCCACGCTATGATATAGCCAGATCGCCTCTGAAAATAATAAAAACCCGGCCATATCAAGCTGACTTCTCTCCTGCAATCTCTGAACCTTCCTCTTTACTAACCAATCATTTTCAGTCGCCAGAGCAAACTCGATCCCCTCATTTATTGACCGTAGGTGAGCCCGATAGTCCGTCAATAGCATGAGCGCATCCTGTACATCTTGATTACTCATGTATGTCTCCTGAAAAAAGCAACCGATACCATCTGAACATCTTGCTTTCTGAACCACCTGATACAACTGTGCATCACTCAATGAATGCCCCTGGAAGACAGCACTCATTTGCAGCGCCCCGATCCATCCTGCCCAAGCAGCCAAATAAGCGGAGTAAGGAAAGCCTTCCATTAAGGCAGCCTGCGCCTCTTCGTGGAACGAATCTACCTCCGCTTTTGCCTGTGCAAACATTTTCGCTTTTCCAGCCGGGGAATCCATATAGGCGCACATGTCGTTCATCCAGGAAGTGAAACGATCCCCTGGGTCCAGTACAACCTTCGCTTCCTTTAAGAAACGCCATGCCCACGGATTCTCGTATACTTCTTCATCTGTAGGAGCAGATTGAACCTGCAACTGTATCACATGCCCTTTAAACAGACGATTTTCGCAGGAAGGATCACCTTCTCCCTCCACAAAGATGTGTAAATCGAGGTCGCTATATGCGTCCGCTTCTCCCCTCCCGACAGATCCACCAGCATAGGCACATACCAGGCTGGCGAGAGGCCATTCATCCAGAAACTCGCGCGCCAACGATACAAAAAAGTCGGTGAAGTCCTTGCTTTGCTCCATCGGCCCCCTCCTGTCTCTTCAATAAAATAGTAGGATTTTCGGTAGCTAGGTAACGATTACCCCTCAAAAGGTTCCCACATCGGAGAAAGCCTTCCTCTTTTTATAAGAACAAAGAATTTTCAGACATACGTAGACAAACAAAAAGGCCACTGAAAGTGTGGCCTAAGCGGAAAGAACTTTTCTACCTCTTTGACGACGAGCAGCCAAAATTTTACGGCCATTTTTTGTGCTCATGCGCTTACGGAATCCATGATCCTTTTTGCGCTTGCGGTTGTTAGGGTTGAAAGATGGTTTCATTACGTATACACCTCCGTCTTGCAAGACATTCTTTTGCATTATAAGAACATATGCCTAAAAAGTCAAGTGACAGTGGAAATTCATTACCAAGGCAAATATCCCCATAAAACTATTTCCCAGACCTGTGGATATCATTTTATCCACAAAAACAGGTTTCGACAAGTTTATCTACAGCTTGTACACAAAATATAGGGATGTGAATATGTGGCAAGTACCAGAAGTTGTGTTTGTGGATAAGTATGAAAAAACCATTGATACCATGCCTTATATCTGTTATTATGTTTTTGTTTTGAAGCGTGAATAACTCCGATACGTAAATCGGTTTTTCCACAGGGTGTGGATAAGTTTGTGGACAGATTCTTTCCTATGTGTATGTCGTTACTCACAGGATTGAGGATAACCGTCTGCTTTTTTTCACTTCTACGAGCGGAATCCCTATATTTCGACTTTTTTTATCCACAGTCGCTCCAAACGGCTGTGTTGACAATTAAGTCACAACATAGCAGGTTTTTGCACTTTTTCTCGATCATTATGGATCGGTGTTTCATCAATTTTTCGGATGGTCCAGAGGGAGGGATTCTGGTTGGATGCAGCGATTAGCGAACTATGGCGCAAAGTACTCGCCAAGATAGAAAAATCGCTAAGCAAACCCAGTTTTGATACCTGGCTGAAGGCGACAAAGGCAACTACATTAGAAGAGGATGCACTGATTGTCGTCGCACCAAACGACTTTGCTCGTGATTGGCTAGAAACCAGGTACGCACAACTGATTACCGATACACTATATGAAGTGACGGGTATCAATATGAAAGTAAAGTTCGTCGCGATGCAAAATCCTGATGCGGCTTTTGCCGACGAACAACCTGCCCCACGGGTGAAAATGAGCGAACCGCCAACAGTCGCGGATGACCAGCCACCCAGTATCTTAAATCCCAAATATACCTTTGACACGTTTGTCATCGGCTCAGGGAATCGATTCGCTCACGCCGCATCGCTTGCGGTTGCTGAAGCTCCTGCGAAAGCTTACAATCCCCTCTTCATTTACGGAGGAGTCGGACTTGGCAAAACCCACTTAATGCATGCAATTGGCCATTATGTCATTCAACACAACCCATCGGCGAAAGTGGTCTATTTGTCGTCTGAGAAATTCACCAATGAATTCATCAACTCTATTCGTGACAACAAAGCCGTCGAATTCCGCAATAAATACCGGAGTGTTGACGTTCTTTTAATTGATGACATTCAGTTTTTGGCAGGCAAGGAATCGACACAAGAAGAGTTTTTCCATACGTTCAATGCCTTGCATGAAGAAAGCAAACAAATCATCATCTCCTCTGATCGACCTCCTAAGGAGATCCCGACACTGGAGGATCGCCTCCGCTCACGCTTCGAATGGGGACTGATTACTGATATTCAGCCGCCAGATCTCGAAACGCGGATTGCGATTTTGCGCAAAAAGGCGAAAGCAGAAAATCTCGATATCCCTAATGAGGTAATGGCGTACATCGCCAACCAGATCGACAGCAACATCCGCGAGCTGGAAGGCGCACTGATTCGTGTCGTTGCTTACTCCTCCTTGATTAATCGCGATATCGACACGCAACTGGCAGCGGAAGCACTGAAAGACATCATTCCTTCCTCTCGCCCACGCGTGATTACCATTATGGACATCCAACGAACGGTCGGAGAAGCGTTCAGCCTGAAACTAGAGGATTTCAAGGCGAAAAAACGGACAAAAACCGTCGCTTTCCCACGTCAGATTGCGATGTATCTCTCCAGAGAGCTGACGGATGCCTCCTTGCCGAAGATCGGTGATGAATTTGGCGGCCGTGACCATACGACAGTCATCCATGCCCATGAGAAAATCTCTCGTGCGCTGGCAAATGACCCTCATATGCAAACAACTATTCAGTCGCTCATTGAAAAGTTAAAAGCAAACCATTAAACCTGTGCATAACGCAAAAAGCCTATACACAACTTACCCACATGTGTATAGGCTCTCTTTTACGTAATGGACCCACATATCCACAAATCCACAGGCCCTATTACTACTTCTGTTAAAAAGATTTATCCTAATAAGTTATGATAAAGGCGCAGCCATTATGCAGATTCCAACCAAAAATAATGGCGCCGGAGAGGGAGGCTCACGTCGATGCATATTACCGTTCAGCGTGAAAAGCTGTCGAACGCCGTATCGCATGTTAGCAAAGCAGTTTCTAGCAGAACTACGATTCCAATTTTGACTGGGATTAAAATCAAAACCGATGATGAAGGTTTGACACTGACAGCAAGCGATTCTGATGTGTCTATTGAAGTTCAAATCCCGCTAGAAGAAGCCGGAGAATGGGGAGTAACCGTACATCAACCTGGTAGCATTGTATTAACGGCACGTATTTTCAGCGAAATCGTACGCAAGCTGCCAAGCAATGAAATTGACATTCAAGTTGATGATCGTCTCGTAACCAAAATTCGTTCCGGACAAGCTGAGTTCACCATTAACGGAATGGATGCCAACGAATATCCACAACTGCCGCATCTGGAAGAAGATAAAGTCTTCAGTGTTCCCTGTGATTTACTGAAGGCAATGATTCGCCAGACTGTTTTTGGTGTTTCCACTTCCGAAATGCGTCCGATCTTGACCGGTTTGATGTGGTCGCTTGATCAAGGCAAATTGCGTTTTGTAGCAACCGACAGCCATCGCTTGGCTAGCCGTACTGCAATGGTCGAATGCCCAGAGGATCTTTCTTTCCATAACGTGGTTGTTCCGGGTAAAAGCTGCAATGAATTGGTAAAAATATTAGATGACGACCAAAACCTCGCGGATATCGTTGTTGCGGACAATCAAATTTTGGTGAAGTCTAAGCATATCCTGTTCTATTCCCGTCTCTTGGAAGGAACCTATCCGGACACGACCAGAATTATTCCACAAGGAAGCAAAACGGAGATCACCGTTAGCACCAAGGAGTTTTTGCAATCCATCGAGCGTGCTTCCCTGCTCAGCCGCGAAGGCAAATCGAACGTAGTCAAGCTCGTTACGATGCCTGATGGAACCGTCGAAATTACGTCCAATGCACCTGAAATCGGGAAAGTAACGGACATTTTGATGCCAAAAGCAATGAATGGCGAAGAATTGAAAATCTCTTTCAACGCCAAATACATGATCGATGCGCTGCGAGCAATCGATAGCGCGGAAATCAAAGCGAGCTTTAGCGGCCCGATGAGTCCATTTGTGATTCGTCCGACCGATCATGACTGGATGCTCCATTTGATTTTACCGGTTCGTACGTACTAATTTGTTTTTACGTAAAAGAAAGGAGCCAAGCCATGCGTGAGGTTTCCATTAGCACAGACTATATTGCTCTCGGCCAATTTTTGAAGCTGGCTGAAATTATTGACACGGGGGGAATGGCCAAAGCTTTTTTGGCTGAGGTTCCGATCCAGATCAATGGAGAGCTGGACAACAGACGTGGACGCAAGCTATATCCTGGCGATGAAGTGGCGATTGAAGGCTATGGTCGCTATCAAGTGGTACGCCCCTGAGAGGAGAGCGTGATTCTTGTTTCTCAAGAACCTGTCGCTAACCAATTATCGCAACTACGAAACGATGTCCCTGTCGTTTGACGGTCCCATCCAGTTGTTTATTGGCAACAACGCTCAAGGGAAAACGAATGCTCTCGAATCGATCTATGTTTTGGCACTCGCCAAATCCCACCGAACGCCCCGCGACAAGGAGCTTATTTCCTGGGATGCCGATTATGCCACGATCCGTAGCGATGTTCTTCGTCGCTACGGTTCTGTTCGTTTAGAGCTGCAGTTGACAACCAAGGGAAAGCGGGCCAAAATCAACGGAATGGAACAGCAAAAGCTGAGCGCCTATGTGGGGGCATTGAATGTCGTCATGTTTGCACCCGAGGATCTTTCCATTGTCAAAGGCGCACCTGCCCAGCGCAGACGCTTCATCGATATGGAAATCGGTCAGGTTTCACCTACGTATCTTTATTATTTGAGCAATTACAACAAAGTGCTGGCCCAGCGAAATCAGCTTTTAAAGGATTTGGCCATGAAAAAAAGTAACTCGCTGGAAATGCTGGCAATTTGGAATACCCAATTAGCCGATTTAGCGGTAAAATTGTTACGGAAGCGTTTTGAGTTCATTCGGAAGCTGGAGACGTGGGCACAGGAAATCCACACCGGCATTACCGATGGCAGGGAAAGACTTTCTTTGCATTACGTTAACTCATCTCCCGTTACAGAAGAGATGACGATAGATCAGGCTGTAGATAAAATGCTTGCTGCCTACGAAGAGGTTCGCGACCGGGAAATCATGCGGGGGAGCACCCTAATTGGGCCACACCGTGATGATTTTTCACTTAAAGTGAACAACATGGATGTGCAAACGTATGGTTCCCAGGGACAGCAACGCACCAGTGCGCTGTCCATTAAATTAGCCGAAATTGAGCTGATTAAAGAAGAAGTGGGAGAATACCCCGTTTTGTTGTTGGATGATGTCTTGTCAGAGTTGGATGAACATCGGCAAACATTGCTGCTCGAAACCATTCAGGATCGAGTACAGACGTTTGTAAGTACCACAGGTGTGGAAGGCTTAAAGCATCAGGTTCTCCAGCAAGCCTCTCGTTTTTACGTGAGGGAAGGGAAAATCTCCGGAGAAAGGTAGGGGGTACAGGGATGTTTATTCACATTGGTGGAGATACTGTGGTGAGCACGAAGGAAGTCATTTCCATTCTCGATCATCAGACTGTGAAATCCTCAAAAATCAATAAAGCGTTCTTGCTTGAAAAAAGTAAGACAGTTGTTGATCATAGCGAGGAAGAAACGAAGTCTTATGTAATCACCCAGAACGCCATTTACTGTTCACCTATTTCTTCTCTGACGCTGAAGCGACGCGCTCAGTTCGTGGACAGCTTGGATCAGTTTCCCTTTGTACAAGCTGAAGTGGAGGAGTTGACAGAGTAGTGGATCAAGTGACGACGAAAGATACAAACTACGATGCGAGTCAGATTCAGGTACTGGAAGGGTTAGAGGCAGTTCGGAAACGTCCCGGCATGTACATCGGGTCGACCAGCAGCCGGGGTTTGCATCACCTGGTATGGGAGATTGTCGACAATGCCATTGACGAGGCGCTGGCCGGTTATTGCGACGAGATCTTGGTGGTCATTCATCCAGACAACTCCGTATCTGTAACCGATAACGGTCGAGGAATCCCGACTGGCATTCATGAAAAGACCGGGAAATCCACAGTTGAAACCGTTTTGACTGTATTGCACGCCGGTGGTAAATTCGGCGGCGGCGGATACAAAGTGTCCGGCGGTCTTCACGGGGTAGGTAGCTCGGTAGTGAACGCGCTATCCGAATGGATGGAAGTCGAGGTTAAACAAAATAATCAGGTATACTACATGCGCTTTACTGTAGGTGCACCGAATGCCGATCTTGCTGTCGTAGGCGAGACCGATGAAACGGGAACAAAAGTAACCTTCAAGCCCGACCCGACTATTTTTACCGAAACAACCGTTTTTGAGTACGATATTTTGCAAAAACGTATTCGCGAGCTGGCGTTCCTGAACAAAGGATTGCGTATCACGCTGAAAGATACACGTCCAGATCAGCAGAAGGAAGAGTCCTTCTGCTACGAGGGCGGTATCATCCAGTTCGTAGAACACTTGAATAAAAACCGGGAAGCTCTGCATGATGATGTGATTTATTGCGAAGGGGAAAAAGAAGGTCTTGTCGTGGAGGTTGCCCTTCAGTACAACGACAGCTATGTGAGCAACATTTACTCTTTTGCCAATAACATCAACACGCATGAGGGCGGTACTCACGAAACCGGATTTAAAACGGCTCTTACACGTGTTATCAACGACTACAGCCGCAAGTTTAACTTCCTGAAGGAAAAGGATCCGAATCTTTCCGGGGACGATGTGCGTGAAGGCATTACCGCGATTATCTCCGTAAAAATCCAAGAGCCTCAGTTTGAAGGACAAACAAAAACGAAGCTGGGTAACTCGGAAGCGCGTAGCATTACCGAGTCTGTCTTCGGTGACCGTTTTAACACCTTCATGGAAGAAAACCCGGGTGTAGCCAAAAAGGTTGTGGAAAAAGCGCTCATGGCATCTCGTGCCCGTGAGGCAGCTCGTAAAGCGCGTGAAATGACTCGTCGCAAGAGTGCGCTGGAAGTAAGTGCTTTGCCGGGTAAACTGGCGGACTGCTCTTCCAAGGACGCATCCGAATCTGAACTGTTCATTGTAGAGGGTGACTCTGCGGGCGGTTCTGCGAAGATGGGACGCGATCGTCATTTCCAAGCTATTCTTCCGCTTCGCGGGAAGGTATTGAACGTAGAAAAAGCACGTCTGGACAAAATTCTCGGCAACAACGAGATCCGTGCCATTATTACGGCTTTGGGAACGGGTGTTGGTGAAGACTTTGATATTTCAAAGGCACGTTACCACAAAGTCGTCATTATGACGGACGCCGACGTCGATGGATCACATATTCGTACGCTTCTGCTGACGTTCTTCTTCCGTTACATGAAACAGTTGATTGAAGCGGGGTATATTTATATTGCGCAGCCGCCTCTTTACAGCATCAAGCAAGGGAAGACGTTGCATTATGCTTATACCGACAAGCAGCGTGATGAGGTACTCGCTACCTTGAAGGCTCAACCGAAGCCTAACGTCCAACGCTATAAAGGACTAGGTGAGATGAACGCGGATCAATTGTGGGAGACTACGATGGACCCAGAAGTCCGTACGTTGCTTCAGGTAGATCTCGAGGATGCTATGGATGCCAATATGGTGTTTGAGACACTGATGGGTGACGAGGTAGAGCCTCGCAGGGAGTTTATTGAACAATACGCGGCAAACGTACGCGATCTTGATATTTAAATTTGGAACGAAGAAAAAGCTTGTCCTCTACCGGGCAAGCTTTTTCTTAATGAAATTCTGAAAACACATTTGAAATATACGATGAACATGACTTATAATAGAATGTGCTTTTGTTAAACCAGAATTTCACAAAAAAGTTCACCCACGCAATAAAAAAAATCAAATTTTCTATTGCAATGAATTTAAAAGTGTGATAGATTTAAGTTCCGGAAGTAATCACGGGCCTATAGCTCAGTTGGTTAGAGCGCACGCCTGATAAGCGTGAGGTCGGCTGTTCGAGTCAGCCTAGGCCCACCACTTACATAGCTGATGTGACAACCGAGTCATGAAAGCGCTAGAATGGGGCTGTAGCTCAGTTGGGAGAGCGCCTGCCTTGCAAGCAGGAGGTCATCGGTTCGATCCCGTTCAGCTCCACCATTCTAAAATATGATTATTCCTCGGTAGCTCAGTTGGTAGAGCAATCGGCTGTTAACCGATCGGTCGGCGGTTCGAGTCCGTCCCGAGGAGCCATTGAAACGGCCCGTTGGTGAAGCGGTTTAACACAGCAGCCTTTCACGCTGTCATACAGGGGTTCGAATCCCCTACGGGTCACCTAGTAAAACGCCCTGCAATCGCAGGGGTCCTGGAGGCTTAGCTCAGCTGGGAGAGCATCTGCCTTACAAGCAGAGGGTCGGCGGTTCGATCCCGTCAGCCTCCACCACTTTTAACAACTGAACGTTTTACATGGAGCTGTGGTGAAGTTGGAGTTCACGCCGGTCTGTCACACCGGAGGTCGCGGGTTCGAGTCCCGTCAGCTCCGCCATTTTTCTCAAGCGATGGCGAAATAATTACGCTTGAGGCTCGGTAGCTCAGTCGGTAGAGCAGAGGACTGAAAATCCTCGTGTCGGCGGTTCGATTCCGTCCCGAGCCACCATTTATACAATACACGCCGGTATAGCTCAATTGGTAGAGCACCTGACTTGTAATCAGGGGGTTGTGGGTTCAAGTCCTATTGCCGGCACCACTTTTTCTTTGAAAGTTGAATAAGGTTTGCTTTTGAAGGACAAGCTTGGGGAGATAGTGAAGTGGCTAAACACGGCAGACTGTAAATCTGCTCCCTCCGGGTTCGGCGGTTCGAATCCGTCTCTCCCCACCATCTTTACTTCATGGCTATTGGGGTATAGCCAAGCGGTAAGGCAACGGACTTTGACTCCGTCATTCCTAGGTTCAAATCCTAGTACCCCAGCCATTTTTCGAGAGCCATTAGCTCAGTTGGTAGAGCATCTGACTTTTAATCAGAGGGTCGAAGGTTCGAGTCCTTCATGGCTCACCAGTTTTTAAAAACGAGAGATTGAATTTTATATGCGGTCGTGGCGGAATTGGCAGACGCGCTAGATTCAGGTTCTAGTGGTGGCAACACCGTGGAGGTTCAAGTCCTCTCGACCGCACCAAAAAACATGCGGACGTAGCTCAATTGGTAGAGCGTCGCCTTGCCAAGGCGAAGGTCGAGGGTTCGAGACCCTTCGTCCGCTCCATAATATGTGCCCTTAGCTCAGCTGGATAGAGCGTTTGACTACGAATCAAAAGGTCGGGAGTTCGAATCTCTCAGGGCACGCATCTTCATCTTAAAAAGTGAAGAACTATAATCGGGAAGTAGCTCAGCTTGGTAGAGTACTTGGCTTGGGACCAAGGGGTCGCAGGTTCGAATCCTGTCTTCCCGACCATGTTTCAAATGAATATGCCGGTGTGGCGGAATGGCAGACGCGCGCGACTCAAAATCGTGAGGGAAACCGTGGGGGTTCAAGTCCCTTCACCGGCACCATATTCAAGCGGGTGTAGTTCAATGGTAGAACTCCAGCCTTCCAAGCTGGTCGCGTGGGTTCGATTCCCATCACCCGCTCCATATTTTGCGGAGGGATACCGAAGTGGTCATAACGGGGCGGTCTTGAAAACCGTTAGAGTGCAAGCTCACGGGGGTTCGAATCCCTCTCCCTCCGCCACTTCTTTTTATTACGAATAATTATGGCGGCGTAGCTCAGATGGCTAGAGCGTTCGGTTCATACCCGAAAGGTCGGGGGTTCGATCCCCTCCACCGCTACCATAGGGGCATAGTTTAACGGTAGAACGAAGGTCTCCAAAACCTTTGGTGTGGGTTCGATTCCTACTGCCCCTGCCAAGGAACATTTTTAAAACGTATACATTATGGCGGTCGTGGCGAAGGGGTTAACGCACCGGATTGTGGCTCCGGCACTCGTGGGTTCAAGTCCCATCGATCGCCCCATTTTTTTATAACTACAATATGTCTCAGTAGCTCAGCTGGATAGAGCATCCGCCTTCTAAGCGGACGGTCGGGAGTTCGAACCTCTCCTGAGACGTTTTACATGCGGTCGTGGTGGAATTGGCAGACACACCATCTTGAGGGGGTGGCGGGGCGACCCGTGCGAGTTCGAGTCTCGCCGACCGCACCATTAATTTTAATGAGGTTGAAAAAACCTCTTGATTAATGAAAGCTAATGTGTTATATTAAGAATCTACTCACGAAACACACAAGTTTAACTGAGTAGAACAAATCACATAAAACTAAAAAAGTTGTTGACTTTGAAGGTTGAGTGTGATAAATTAAAGACCTGCACTGAATATAGTGCGAAAATGCTCTTTGAAAACTGAACAGCGAAAGCGTTAATGAGTCTATCATTAAATGATTTGCCAGCTTTGAACCAGTAACAAACTTTATTGGAGG
>NZ_LMPN02000018.1:0-291849 GCF_001423865.2 Brevibacillus sp. Leaf182
GAGAACGTCTCTTTTCAAGATAGAGAGTATTTTGCACGGCTCTCGTCAGGGGAGGACTTTCTCCTACTTTCTGCTTAGCCTTATGCTACGATCGATCTTCTTTCCGCAAATTATGTCCGGTGTTCTCTCCCGTTTTCGGAGGAGTGCTGCGTGAGCCGGCAGATGCTTCTGTTGGGCGTTTGTCTTTGTTGTTGTGCTTGGACATATGGTTCCCTCCCTTACTCGATGAGTGGCTGCCTATGTAGTATGTCCCCACCTGTGAAATGAAAAAACACCTTGACCCGCTATGCAGGCCAAAGTGCTTGTTTGTTGTTTTATGACAATGAGAGAATCGAATTATTTCACGACTAATTTTGCTACCATTTTGCCATGATCCGGTCCACAGATCACGTTGCAAAAGATGGTGTACTCACCGGCTGTATCGATTTTCATCGTTTTGCTGCCATCTTTTTGAAGGTCTACATCCAGCCCTTGGATACCAATACCGTGAAAGCCTTCTGTCGACTTGAAGTTGATCGTGAACTCTTCGCCAGCTTTTACTTCAAAGGTTTCTTGATTGAATTTCCAGTTACTAGCTTCGATATTCACTTGTGTACCAGTAGTCGCCGCAGGAGCCGCTGCATCCGTGCTAGCAGCTTCCTTGTCTCCGCCGCATGCCGTCATCAACATGGCAGACAATGCAACTGAAGAAATCAATAGACCCCACTTCTTGTTCACGTTTGACCCCTTCTTTCTTCTTTTTCTACACTTCCATCTTACTCGATGAAATCAATCCAAAATCTGGGATCGTGTGAACGAACAGTGACGAATTGGGGAACGATTGATGAACACGAGCGTTCATGATTGATTGATCGCGTACACCGTGATCTCTGGAAAGCAATTCAGCCGGATTGGCAGCCTGGAAGTACCAAGCCCGCGACTGATGCCAAATACGCCAACGAATTGATCCTCTTTTTGCCCGATATGAAAATGCTTGTAGGCACCAACAGTACGATTGAACAAGCGAATTTGTCCCCCGTGGGTGTGTCCGGTCAAGAGAAGGTCAGCTTTCAAACGCTCGTTGTGAATCAATGAGATTATCTTGGGAGAGTGGGCCAAAAATATCGTCAAGTTCGCCTGCTGGAACTCTTGCCTCGGACGCCGTTCATTGCCGTAAACCGAATTATCGAAGCCGTATATCCAAATGCGACTGCCGTCCTTTTCGATCACGGCACTCTCGTTTTCCAACACCGTCATCACCTGCTGCCAGGCCTCTTTTTGGGAACCGTAGACAGCATCGGAATAAACCTTTTTGCGAAATCTTCCTACTTCTCTCTCGTAATTGCCAGGAACGAAGCATATCCCATCCTCGCTCTTTATTTTCGCTAGCTCATTCAACACACGCGTCAACTGCCCGCTGTGCTGTGTCAAATCTCCGGTCACCATCACCAAATCCGGCTTGTGAACATTCACCAGTTTGTGCAACTCTCCATTCCAAAACCGTGTTCGTCCATGAGGATCGGAAAGATGAACCAATGTAAGTGGGGGTACAGAAGGGATCGTCAGCTTCACTACCGATGTTTTGACATAAGTCGTATGGTAGGCAAGAAAGATTATTCCTACCAGGATACACAAAATAATCGTTGTCATCATTTTCGGAACAATCCTCTCTTTTCCCCGTCTTATGATTTAGAGGAGTGGATCAGTGATGATTATTAGGAACGCTCAAGGTATGCTTACTTTTTTCTCGTTCGTGATTCTTTTCACCTTTTTTATCCAGCCCTTTCCTGCGTCGGCCTGTAGTTGTGCCAGACCTCCTGACCCTTTAACAGCAAAGGATCAGTCTGCTGCTGTATTTACAGGCAAGGTGCTTCAGGTAAATGAGCGAACTGACTCGCTTCGTTGGCTTCCCTTTTGGGATAAACCAGAGCGAGGGGGCTTTGATGTTATTTTCGAGGTGCAGTCCACGTGGAAAGGAGTGGATCAGACACAAGTTCAGATCGTCACTGGCGGTCTTGGAGGCGGATGCGGCATTCCTTTTCAACCAGGTCAAGAATATCTTGTCTATGCCTCTTATTGGGAGCTAAATGAGCTAGAAACCAATATCTGTACACGAACAGTCCTCAAAGCAGATGCAGGAGAAGACTTGCAAGTATTGGGGTCTGGAACAGTGCCTGTCCCTTCAGCAAATCTTAATTGGAATGATGATTTAACCTCGGTTATTGTCATCATCTCAGGAGGAATCTTGTTCTATCTCATTTGGTTCCAAACAAAACGGAGACGATAGATCACCTCGTCTCCGTCCTCACTATATTTCATGGAAGATATGCCTTTGCCCGATACTCCGAGAGATTAAAGGACTGCCAGCTATTGTCCTCATACAAAATCTCTTTCCGCTCTTGCAGCAACTCCATGAATTTTTCTTCTACCTTTTTGTCCCGCACAAGCTCCATAACCACTGGTATGGCGTCATAAGACAGCTCGCTCAAATACTCGATATCGATGTGTCCAGTCGCATGATAGCGCTGTACATTGTTTTTGGCAATGATGACGTCCATATTGATGTAATTCAGAATGACGTAACTCACGAGTGTCACAATCGCGTAATACTTGATCAGAGAAAAACCGTTACGCCAAATTTTCAAGAGAGCAATGATAAACAGCACAAACAGAAAAATCATGAAAACGTGAGCTAACAGCCGCGTATGCGTATACCCATAAGCATCCTCATACAATGAGAGGCGAAAATAGGCGGACACGAGCATGAAGCCCGTGCAAATCGTCAGCATACTCAGCAGAACCTGAATGATCCGGTAGAGCATTGCTTTTGCCCGTGATGCGAAGTACATCGTGCATAGGAGAATCAAGAAATTAATAACGGTGACCGTCACCAGCTCATTGAAGCCATTTCTAGCATACTCGGCGTACGTCAATTCATCTGGTAAAACTCGCTTCGCCCCGCTGAACAAATACGATATCTGAATGTATGTAAACGCTGTGTACACAATATTGATGATCGCCAGAATCGTTACGAGAATCACTCCGTCCCAGACGATCTTTTTGTCATCTTCAGGTACAGGCAAATCCACTACTTCTTCTCGTTTCCCGAAAAGAGAATACATGTAAGCAAACACAAGGATCGTAATGAGCCCGATTAGCAGCATTCGAAAGATTGCTTCAAGTGAATTGACATCAATCACCCTCCGCGGGATTTGACCCAGAAAATGTCCAAACACACTATCCGCATTCGAGAGCAAGGAAAGTACAATCACCAGTAGAGGCACCGAGATGCCGATTCCGATGAAAACCTTCTTCATCACCCCATACTTCTCCTGATTCACCCTACCCTTGATCCATTCCTTTGTCAGCCTAAATGGCAGGCGCGTATGCTTCGGGGTGTAAAGAAGCAATGTCTCCATCATTTCCATAAAAAAGCCTGCCTCGTACCATTTCGCTTGATGACGCTTGGTGATCAGGATCGTTTGGATCACGAATAGTAGCGGGATCAGCAACAGATTGAACAGGTGAAAATGCGGATTGGAAAATAGAAAAAAGGTTAGCGCCAATAGAAAAATCGGAAGAGTCCATATCCAGTCGAATACTTGCTTTCGAGAAAAGCTTATATGAATACGTTGTCTAGCCTGCCAAATAAAAAGAACGTATAAGCCGATTACGAACAATAGATACGAGATACCCAATCCTTTACCGTAAAACATCCAGTCAAACAGTAAACCGATCCCAAATGCCCCCAGCAATAGCCACTGCAAGCCTTTTTGTACTTGCTTAACATCAGCCAACTTCTTCACTCCTTACTCATGCTTTTGCCCTAAAAAAGGTAAGAGCAGACTCCACGAAGGAGCTGCTCTTGTAAGTACGTGCAAATTTGGATAAATGTTACATTTTTAGCCAAGTATATCTACTTTAAATTTTCGGCAATCATCAGTAAATCTTTTTTCGTCGGGGCAGAATTCATGGCACCCACTTCGATGAGTCTATTCTTGTCCTCTTGGTAGACCTTTACGACCTTCTCTTCAGTTCCATCTATTAGCTTCCTAGCTATATACATTCCCTCATATTTTTGCACTTTCACTTTTTCTACGATGGCATCCTCTCCTGCTTCTTCCTCAATCCATTTCACACCCTCAAAGTTCGTGATGGCGATGTATACGTCCCCGTCCTTCTCTGCTCCTGCACTCCCTTTGTACAACGTAAAGACTCTATTTATTACCGGCTTAGGAGATACTTTTCGCATGACGATTTGTTTCTTGTCCTTCTCCGCCTCTTTGTGCATTTCTGCGAATAATTCTGGTTGGCTATAATCAAATGGATACTCGACATGTCCTTTTACAAACTTGTAACCACCTGCTATCTCTGCTGGTACTTCATAAAAGCTGCTCACTTCTTTCTGCAACGGTGCTGTGGTCAGATGTTCGACAGGAATATATGTGAAGGAAACACGTTTTTTCGGATTGTCCGGTCCAGGTATATAAATAGCTGCACCTTCTCCTGGCTTAAGCGAATTTCGTGCATCTTCAAAGGTCTTTATACTTTCAGCGCTACCTTTTTGTAGTGGAGTAGTAGTTTGTTGCACTTTCACAACTGCTTCCCCTTTTTCATTCTTCAATTCGTATACCTTCATGGCTGCATAGGCAGACGTTCCTCCGAACACAAGAATGGCTGCAACAATTAATCCCAATCTTTTTTTCATTTGTTTTCCCTCCGATATACTTTTTCGTTCCTTGATTCTTTGAAGGACCTGTTCCTTGACATCGAAATCATCGGCGGCGGCGGTTAGCTGTTGTTTCCAATCATCGGGTTGCTGAGATCGAGTCATGTCTATCACCGCCTTCACTCACGAGCATGTAAGATTTACATTTTTTCAATGCCCGTTCATACTGTTTTCGCAGCGTAGCTGGCTTTGTATCAAACAACAAGGCCAGCTCGTCGTAGCTGCGTTCTTCCACCACACGCAAGATCAGCAGATTCCGCTCTTTTACAGATAGCTTTGATATTGCTACATGAAGAGGGTTGTTCAAATACTCCGTATCCTCTACTTTCTTTTCCCCCTCATGGCGACTGACCGTCTGAATCCCCGCTCGCAAAAAAGTGACCACGCGATTCAGCCTCGCTCTGTTTAAGAGGTTCAGACAATGATGATACGCAATCTTATACATCCATGCCGAGAAAGAAACGTTGTGTCGATAGCTATCTAGCTGCTCGAATGCTTTCAAGAAAACCTCCTGGACAGCATCCTCCGCTTCCTGTCGGTGTCCCAGCATGTGATAGCAGTACACGAACAACGGCTTTTGCATCGCATCGATGATCAAACCAAATTGGTCGATATCCCCGGCTCTGACCTCCTTTAGCGCTTGCTCCATTTCGTTATGATCCAAGCCCTCTCACCTCCGATTCGCACGTATAACAAACAAAGGCGTCATTTTGTGACACGATTTGGAAATTTTTCTTTCATTAAGGAAAATCCGCACAAAAAAATCCATACCTTCGTATGGATTTCAAGTGTTATTACCATTTCACCTTATATAGCTCCTTGTTCTTTTTCATGTAGAGGACATATTGTTTCGCTACGTTAATCTCTACAATGGCATCTTTCTCGAAATCGACGATTTTTTCTTTTTCGTCCGAATCGATCTCTGCACGGTACAACGCATTGTCATGAGTACTATAGTAGATGCTTCCATCCACTACTTCTACGATATATCCGTTGAGAGCTTTCATATCCTTTAAGATCTTTCCATCCTTGGTCATGAGGACATGTTTAAAATTACTATCCCGAAAAGAGATCGCATCAGTATAGACACCAATCGGGCTCTGGTTTATATATATTTTTGTGTCATCATCGGTCAGTTTTGTTTCGTCCGTTCCGTCCAGCCTCATTTTATATAGTCCCTGATCCACACTGTCGTGAAAATAATACCAATCATCTGATACGGTTGCGAAATCTACGTTTTCTCGTACTATATCTTTCTTGTCAGATTTTCGTTTTGACTTGTACAATACGAATTTGTTATCACTTGTATACGCCGTAAAGTGTATATAGCCATCTACAACGGATAGGGACGTAATTTTTTTCCCTGCAAACTCGAGTGCTTCTGGCGTATTCCGTCCATGTTTGATCGTGTAAAGCGTGCTTTTGAATATCCCTCCAAGCTCTCTTGGATCCGTGACACGCAAGTAATAAATCCCATCCTCATCCTGATGAATTTCACCCGTTAAATGATTGGCCTTGCTTACTTTCAGTGCTTCCTGTTTTTCCAATCTATCCTTGTAGATTGTTCCTCTCGAATGGTTGCCATTCTCAGGAACATAGTAGTAAATCCACTTCGAGTTGATACGGATACTGCCATCAACCAATGCCTCTATCTCTTGTCCATCTTCATCTTCCATGAACAGACTTAACTTAATAGTATATTTCCCTGGCTCCTCCGGGATAAATGTTCCCGTAACCTCATATTTTTTACTTTTTTCTTTTATTTTCACTTCGTCCATCTCAAGCTCTTCGTCGGGGCCTTCGATACTGAATCTCGCTTCTTCTTTTATCTCCCCCCTCTTGGCAATCGTTGCTGTTATCGTGACCTTCTGACCAACTTCTACTTGCCCACGGGGAGAGAACGCAAGACTACCTCCCACTACCGCTTTTGACTCGGGAGCCCCATGAATCGTCGGAGGGACTGCACCATATAAAAAAATAAGCGAAAAAAAGATCGTCAAAATCCGTCTTATCGTCTGCATGCTGAAGACATCCTACCTTCCTTTTGTATGTACATTCCATTTATTTCTAACTATATGAAGAGAACCATATTTTGTAAAACACTTTGTCCTTTTCAATAAAAAAACCTCTTGCATTCGTGTCAGTTATCTGCACGAATACAAGAGGTCTCTGTATGCAATTTTAGTCGTCACATTTCTCCGCTTTGCCTTCGGCGAGTGCCGTCTTAAACGAAGATCCACACCCACAAGAAGCGACAGCATTCGGATTCTCGATGGAGAAGCCTCCGCCCATCATCGATTCCTTGAAATCGATCTCTGTACCTTTAATGTATGGATAGCTGTCCTTATCGACAACAATTTTCACACCGTTTTGCTCGAAGGTCTCGTCGCCTTCTTTCATCTCTTCGTCCCAGCCCATCCCGTAGGTAAAGCCGCTGCAACCACCTGTTCTGACACCTACCCGCAAAAACACATCGGGCTTGCCTTCTGCTGCCAGCATTTCTTTTACCTTCAGACTGGCGCGCTCTGTCAATGTAATCATGCTTCTTTCCCTCCTTCACAGGCTCATCGTTCCTGCACTTGTTACAACCAGTATATTCAGTTTACTAAGAAACGCTTCTTCCCACAAGGTTCCCCTGCACTTTACGCGCTCATTCTCTCTTTACAAATAAATAAAGAAGGGTTTCCCCTTCCTATGCAAAATGTGCATTGTTTTCCATTAGATAAAATCTATAAGCTTTCTTCCGGTTCTCTGCCTTAGACAGACTATGATCGATCTGGTTCAGTTCGTTGTGTAGTTGATCAATTTGTATACTGTATTCTAGGACATCTGGATGATCTAACCCAAACTCTAACCCCATATTTACCATACGCTGTCGAAGGAGTTCGATTTTCTCGAGCAAAACGTCCCGCATTTGAAGCTCCTCCTAGTAATAGATCAGGCTTTCTTACTATATTTTACAAGAACAGCTAGAATTTCGCAAACAAAAATTCCTTTATTTCCGAAAATATACCAAAAATACGACGGTAATGGTTACATTTTTACATTCGCGACTTCCTACAAGAGAGTTGGAGAACTTATGATATTGTTCGTACTTACCAAGAGGTTTATAATATAGGTGCTCTTGTTGCCCGAGATTTACTCTATTCCTAAGAGCCTTTCCACTCCCATGGAACGAATATCGATTGGGTACGACTGGATTAAAGCTCTTTCATCTAAGAACCATTGACTTTGAAAGGAAGTGTTTGGAATGGCGCTTGAAACGATTGCCATACAAGACAAATCTCTCGCCGGAATCGCTGAAAAAGTTATGCATGGCGAAAGACTTACCTTGGAAGACGGTGTCACCCTTTTTAATTCCAACGATCTTTTGACGATTGGACAATTGGCTAACGTTGTTAACTATCGCAAGAATCAGGATAACGTTTACTTTTTGCAAAATCTGTACATCAACCCAACCAACGTATGTGAAGCTCATTGCAAATTCTGTGGCTTCCGCCGCGATGAAGGGGATGAAGGTGCCTACACGATGAGCATGGAAGAGTTGCTTCATTATGTAGAAACTCGCTTCCATCCCGGTATCCGTGAATTCCATATCGTTGGCGGACATAACCAGCACAAGCCATTTGACTACTACCTCGACACCCTTCGTACCTTGAGAAAAGCGTACCCGGATGTGACGATTAAATCGTACACAGGTGCAGAGATTGAGTTCTTCTCCCGCATCTCCGGTCTATCCATCCGCGAGGTTTTGCAAGAGCTGATGAAAGCTGGTCTCCAAAGCCTTACTGGTGGTGGCGCTGAGATTTTGACTGAGCGCTATCGGATGAAAATGAGCC
The DNA here is from genome assembly GCF_001423865.2 of Brevibacillus sp. Leaf182. Lineage (NCBI taxonomy): Bacteria > Bacillati > Bacillota > Bacilli > Caryophanales > Paenibacillaceae > Brevibacillus > Brevibacillus sp. Leaf182. The sequence goes on from NZ_LMPN02000018.1 coordinate 8,548, forward strand.
CGGAAAAAGCAAGTACAGACATGTACCTGCAAGTACACCGCACGGCTCATGAGTTAGGCTTGAAAACACATACCACCATGCTGTACGGCTCCATCGAGACATTGGAAGAGCGCGTGATCCACATGCTCCGCCTGCGCGAGCTGCAAGATGACACAAACGGCTTCATGGTGTTCATTCCATTGGCAGTTCAACCGATCAAAGCAACAGCAGGCATCAAACGCCGCAACTCTGCCATTGATGATTTGAAAACAATGGCAATCAGCCGTTTGATGCTCGATAACTTCCAGCATATCAAAGCATACTTCATCAACATCGGTACCCAGCTCACTCAACTTTCTCTGCAAATGGGAATTTCCGATGCTCACGGAACCTTGATCGAGGAGCGCATCAGCCACTCAGCCGGTGCACTTACCCAGCAAGCTCTGACTGTAGATGAGTTGGTTTGGTTGATCAAAGGCGCAGGAAAACGCGCCCTGGAACGCGATACCTTCTACAACGTGATCAAAGAACATTAATCCATAAAAAAGCTGATGCTCCAAATCACTTGGGCATCAGCTTTACTATTTTGATACGCGCACGGTTGATCATGCTCCCCAATGAACATCCTAAGAGAACAATCTACAGAGGAAAATCTGCATCCAGCAGCTCTTCTTCCTCCCGTAATTTATTCTTGATTTTTACCAGTAATTCATCTGCTGTTGGAGCTTGTACCAATGTGCCGTTTACGAGCGCAAATGGCTCCATGTAGCATTCACCGCAATACCCCAGACAGCCGTACTCGAGTACGTCCACATCCAGCTCAGGATCATTTTCCAATGCATCCACGACGGATTGCGTATAGGAGGAAACATTGCTCGCGCAAAATTCTACTAGTGGTTTCATCTATTGTCACCTACCGATTATTTCGACATCATCATGTACTTTATTGTACCGCGACTTTGATAAAAATCCAGCGGAGAAAACGGGAAAAAGATTCTGCTTGCATTTTTAGTGAAAGAGACTAAAAATAGAGTGGGTGCTGTAAAAAACGGACAGAAGAAAGGACTAGACCTTCTATGAAACGACTTGTGATCCTTGGAGGAGGATACGGGGGTCTTCGTATTATTGAGCGAGTCCTGTCCCCTGATTTACCAGATGACGTGTTTATAACCCTCGTAGACCGTATGCCGTTTCATGGCTTGAAAACAGAGTATTACGCTCTGGCGGCAGGTACTACACCGGAATCTCACCTGCGTGTTACATTTCCAAACGATCCACGCCTGACCGTCAAATACGGTGAAATTGCTGGCGTGGAATTGGACGAGCAGGTCGTCAATTTTGCTAACGGGGACACCCTCTCCTACGATTGGCTAGTAATCGGATTGGGTTGTGAGGATCGTTACCATGATATCCCTGGTGCTGATCAATTTACATGTTCGATCCAAACCATGGGAGCTACTCGCAACACATACATGGCAATCAATAATGTGAACCCATACGGTACGGTTAGCGTTGTGGGCGGTGGTCTTTCCGGGGTGGAAATGGCTGCTGAGCTGCGCGAGAGCCGTCCCGACCTGAATGTACGCATCATCGACCGTGGTCAAAGCATTTTGAGCCCATTCCCGAAAAAGCTTCAGGAATATGCTTCTCAATGGTTCATTGAACACGATGTACAGCTTGTTTCCATGGCAAATGTCACTAGCATCGAGCAAGGGATCGTGTACAACCACAATCAGCCTGTTGAAAGTGATGTTATTGTATGGACAGCAGGTATTCAAGCAAACAAAATCGTGCGCTCTCTGCCGATCGAAACAGACAACATCGGACGCGCCAAACTAAATCAGTATCATCAAATCCCATCCCATACGAACGTGTATGTAGTAGGTGACTGTGCAAGCACCATCATCGCGCCGAGCGCGCAAACAGCCGAGATCCAAGGCGATCAAATTGCCTTGATGTTGAAAAAAGACATCAAAGGTGAGGAGTATCCAGCTTCATTGCCTGCTCTCAAGCACAAAGGCTTCCTCGGTTCCCTCGGCAAAAAGGAAGGCTTCGCCAGCATGGGAAAAATGTCTCTGGTCGGTCAGATGGCTCGTGTCATCAAGAGCGGTCAGCTATGGATGTATAAAAAGCATATGGGATAGTGCACAAGCCTGTTGGCCGGATGGCCTAACAGGTTTTCTTTTTGTATATAATCTCCAAGCGAAACCCACATAATATGCTAGACCAGAATAACTAGCTTGGAGGTTTTTTCAATGGAACCAAATACATACGAGGATATGAAAGATACGCTGGCTGACAATTACATGCCGATGACTTCCTTTCGAAGTGGAGTCGAAGAAACAGTCAGACCAGATGTAGAATGCTACACCATTCAAATTGTAAACATCGCGCTGGTCGGAGATTCAAAATCATGGGTTCTGGTAGATGCAGGGATGCCACAATCTGCCGAACAAATCATCGAGATTGCCCGGGAGCGCTTTGGGAAGGAAGCCAAGCCAAGAGCCATCATGCTTACTCACGGCCATTTCGATCATGTCGGGGCAGTCATCGAGCTCGTAAAAGCGTGGAAGGTTCCTGTCTATGCCCATTCGCTTGAAATCCCTTATTTGACAGGCCAAAAATGCTATCCGGAGCCAGATGGAACGGTTGAGGGCGGGCTGCTTGCGAAGATTTCGCCGTTGTTTCCAAATGAACCAATCGATTTGGGCAGCCATGTTCATCCTTTGCCCGAAGACGGGAGTGTTCCCGGAATGCCTGGATGGCGCTGGATACATACACCTGGACATTCGCCAGGGCACATTTCCTTCTTTCGTGATGAAGACAGAACTCTCCTCGCAGGAGACGCTTTTGTTACGGTAAAGCAGGACTCATTGTATCAAGTCGTGACTCAGCAAAAGCAATTGACCGGTCCTCCTGTTTATTTGACAACCGATTGGCAGGCAGCTCGGCAATCCGTCGAAAAGCTTGCCAATCTCGCCCCTGCGTATGCAATCACCGGTCACGGTCCACCTATGTATGGCGAGGAGCTGGCCGATGGATTGGTCCAATTGGTTGCGGAGTTTGATCGGGTAGCTGTCCCCAAGTATGGACGTTATGTGGACAAGGAGATGTAGGCAGACAAAAAGGCTGACGTCGGGGTGGTATGGGCGTCAGCTTTTTTGGTAAGACGATACCTTCCTATTCAACCAACTTAGGCTGGAAGCGCTTGGCCAATAATCGCGTAGCTTTCGCAGGATCAATCTCGTACACAAGTAGCTCTTCGCCCCCTGAAGCCGCCACACATAGCCGTTCCCCGGTCGGCGAGATCAGCGTCGTCGTCACTTGTTGATTCGGAATCGCGTAGTTCACGCTGGCAAAGTAGATGTTGTTTTCCAAGCTTCGGCAAACCATTGCCCCGTTGTAAAAATCGGGATTGCTGACTTCTCCTGTAAACATCGGATGGAAAACGATGCTGGCCCCGCGGCGTGCCGCCCACCGTACCGTCTCTGGATATCGCCATCCCTCATGACAAATGACAATGCCAAACGACACATCCTCTATCGTAAACAATAGGCGCCCTTCGCCCGGAACATAGTCAAACTGATCCTCCTCTGGATCGATCTGATTTTTTATTTGCAGCCCAAGATCTTCTCCCTGTTTCCCCACAACAAAGGCGACTAGATGATAGCCGCGCTCATCCTTCCATTCCATCGGTAAAATGACGGCGAGCTGGCATTCCTTCGCCAGCGCACGAATCTCTTCTAAAGCTCTGCGTTGTACCTCATGATTGTATGCCTCCACTTCATAGCCTACACCACGCAGCCCTGGAATCACCGATTCAGGAAAGCAAATCAGATCGCAATTGTTTTGCGCAGCGTTGATCATCTGCTGTTTGATGATCGCTAGCCCCTCCGCCGCTGATTGGGGGAACCTCGTCTGAGCCAAGCCTATTTTCATGGGGGATACCTCTTTCTATGGAAGATTTACTAGAGAAAAACAAGGAAAAAACAGGAATTTTCAATATCATTCCATTATACAAAATAATTCTTCCCATGCAAAAAAACCGTCAAGATTATTCCTGACGGTTCCCTTATTTTGCTGGTTTATCGCTTTTGGACACGTAAAACTGGTACTTTTTTCGGTTCAAAGGTGTCTGCCAGTACCTTCTCTTGAATAACGTTCAGCTTGAGCAAACTCGAAATTTTCCCGGTATCCGCCTTCGACATGAGGCGCCAAAGCGAAGGATCTGGCAAGGCATTGTAAAGGCGTTCATCGTTGTATTCTCGCCGGTCCTGATAGGAGATCAGCAGCTTGTATTCTCCTTCCTCTGCGCTGCCTGCTTCGCTGTAAGCTTCAAGTAGCTTACTACGTAGCTCGTTCAACTCTTCCTCTACCTGCTTTTGAATTTCCTTTAACTCGTAGTAGCGAGCAATCGGTTGGTCCATCCGCTCTTCCTCCTTTGGTTACCCCTGTACCCAAAATCCATATGAGAAAAAGTCGGTTGATAGAACCATTCGCTGGCTACGAAAAACAGCCTCCTTTTTCATTTCCGTCATGAAAAGGAGGCTGCGTATCAAACTCTATAATTTTTACTTTTCAATCATTGTGTTGATCGCTTCACCCGGGTGTTTTTTCAAGAAAGTAGAGTACTCTACTTCCCATGGATTCCATTTGCCTTCCCCTTGGTAGCCCCAGACGGAATTGATACGAGAAACGGTATCTGTGTTGTTCATTCCTACTAGACGTTGTTCCCCTACCAGCTCAAATGTGCCGTTCGCATCCATATCGACTGGAGTCAAAGAACCGAATGGATAGGAGAATACAGAAACAGCATCTTCGGTTGGCTGTACTTTCCCTGCTTTGTCATACAGCTTGGCCGCTACGTATACATCCTGGTTGGCACTCACGTCAAGCGTCAGCGGCTTATCCAAGTGGGAGCCTTTGCCCTCTACTTTAAAGCCATCCACGAATTTCCCCTCGTAACGGATTCCTTCATTTTCCTTTTCACCAAAAATCACGGCTGGCTTGTTGTTTTCAAAGGTAGCGATTACGTGGCTGTAAACACCGCCGCTTCCGCCAGTCGCTGTTTTCACAAACGCATCCGCAACATGATCACCCGTGAAGTCTACGAGAGTCAGCTCGCCTTCATAGCCGCCCAGCTCTTTGATATCCGTTTGGCTATAAGCGCCGGATTTTCCGTCTTTCACTACGATGTTCATATTGGAGGAATAGATGTCGTCCGCTTTTTCCTTTTCGCCAATCAGGTATACGACGTCATCCTTCTTATCGCCATTCACGTCAGCCGTTTTTTGATCGATCACATAGGTGTTTTTCGCGAGCTTCAATTCAGTTGCGGCAGAGAACAGCTTTCCTTTTTCAGAGTCTGCGTGGGCTACTTGTGTATTTATTGCAGAAAATCCAGCTACGCCTACAACTCCTGCAAGCAGCAAATATGTAACAGGCTTCATCCATTTTTTATTCATCGTTATGGCCTCCACTAGATGGTAAGTTATTGGTTACATTTACTACTATAGGACGAAGCCTGCTCTATTTCGTTACAGAATGTTTACGAATGATATACAAAAAGTAAACAGCACGTTATCCAGCACACTTTGAAGTGCTGATAGATGAACGGTGTGATTTCAACTGGAATTTAAACTATCAAAAAAGCGACCAGACGTAAGCATCTGGTCGCTCCTTTTATTCGGCATCTGCTGTCGAAGCAATCGGCTGCACGCCCATGCTCTCCAGCTTTTCATAGATATCCTTTAATTTCGGATTTCCCTCACCGACAATTTCCCCGGAAATTACGACAAGCGGATACCATAAATCTTCCTCGATAATGCGATTCGCCCAGCTTTTGTCATCGTCTGTCTGCGGCTGTTGAAAGTCGCTATAAACGATGCGGATGCGGTCACTCCCATACTTGCGAGAGAGTGCCGCCTCCAGCCACTCGGCTGTTTCCTTTGCAGATGGCAAATTGACGCAGCTTGCGCACAATTGCTCTGTCCCAAAAACCTTGATATCGACAGTCACTATATCCGCCCTCCCCCGGGTCAGCTAGCTTAGGACAATGCTTGGTCTAGGTCCTCGATCAAGTCCTGGACATCTTCAATACCAACAGAGATGCGCACCAAGCCATCCGTAATGCCCAGCTCAGCACGGCGCTCTGCCGGGATAGAAGCATGTGTCATGCGTGCAGGTACGCTAATCAAGCTCTCCACTGCACCCAGCGATTCTGCCAGCGTGTAGTATTTTACCTTTGCCAACACTTCGTCAGCACGCTCTGCGCTGCCTACGTCGAAGGAAATCATGCCGCCAAAGCCACGCGCTTGCTTTTGAATCAGCTCATGACCGGAATGGCTGGACAGACCAGGATAAATGACGCGTTTGATGTCGCTGCGCTCAGACAGCCATTTTGCCAGCGTACGAGCATTGTGCTCATGCTCTTCCATACGAATTCCCAGCGTCTTCATACCGCGCAGCAAGAGCCAAGAATCTTGTGGTCCAAGCACACCGCCAATAGCATTTTGTACAAAATGGAGGTCTTCGCCCACTTGCGCATCTTTTGCTACGACCAGACCTGCTACTACGTCGCTGTGTCCACCCAAATATTTGGTTGCGCTGTGGAACACGATGTCAGCACCGAGATCCAGCGGATTTTGCCAGTATGGTGTCATGAACGTGTTGTCTACCACGAGCAGCACGCCTTTTGCTTTCGCGATGCCTGCCAACGCGCTGATGTCGCTTACTTTCAGCAGCGGGTTTGTCGGTGTTTCCATAATGATTGCTTTGGTTTCCGGGCGAATTGCCGCCTCTACCGCTGCCAGATCACTCGTATCTATATAAGTTGCTTCCAGACCCATACGGGAGAATACACGCGTAACGACACGGTAAGTACCACCGTATACATCGTCACCTACTACGAGATGGTCGCCTTTGTTGAACATGGAGAGGATTGTGGAGAGTGCCGCCATACCAGAACCAAATGCAAAGCCGCGTGCGCCGCCTTCGATTTCTGCGATGTACGTTTCCAATGCGTGACGGGTCGGGTTCCCGGTACGGGAGTATTCGAAGCCCTTGTGAACGCCAATGGCTTCCTGTTTATACGTACTTACCTGGTAAATTGGAACGGATACGGCTCCTGTATGTGGATCTCCATCGATTCCGCCGTGGATCAAACGAGTTTTGATACGCATCTTAAATTCCCCCCTGGTAAATTTTCTTGCTTAGATAACGTTCGCTGCCGTCGGCAAACAGGGTAACGATATTCGTCCCTGGAGCTGCTTCTCTTGCTTCGCGCAGTGCCGCTGCCATGGCTGCACCTGAGGAGCTTCCTACAAGCAATCCTTCCTTGGCAGCCAACTGCTTGACCAGATCGAATGCTTCCACATCGAGAATCGTGTGAATGGCATTGAAGTAGCTCGTATCCATGAATGGAGGCAAAAACTCCATGCCGATCCCCTCTGTTTTATGCGGGCCGGATTCTCCCCCATTCAAGATGGAACCTTCTGGCTCGACAATGACCGTTTTTACGTTTGGGTTTTGTTCCTTCAAGTAACGAGCAGCACCCATGAAAGTACCGCCAGAGCCTGCACCTGCCACAAATACGTTTACTTGGCCATCCATTTGACTCCAAATTTCCGGACCTGTTGTCTTGTAGTGTGCGTCTGGATTCGCCGGGTTAGCAAATTGCTGTGGAACAAAAGCACCCGGAATCGATTCTGCGAGTTCTTTTGCCTTGGCGATTGCACCCTTAATCCCCAACTCTGTCGGTGTATTGACGACTTCTGCTCCGAGGGCACGCATCAGCTCTTGCTTTTCCTCGGAAAACTTCGCTGGTACGCAGAAGATGACTTTATAACCAGTTCCTACAGCGGCCAGCGCTACACCAATTCCTGTATTTCCTGCTGTCGGTTCGATAATGGTACCACCTGGGGCCAATTGGCCGTTCTCTTCTGCGGCACGAATCAATTCCATGCCGAGTCTGTCTTTTACGCTGCCTCCTGGGTTAAAATACTCCAGCTTGGCGAACAAGCGGACACCCTCAGGGAGCTCAAATTGTGTAATTTCGACGATCGGCGTATTACCAATCAGTTCCTTCACATTGCGAAATACGTTCACGAAGATCTGACTCCTTATATTGAAGTACTTGCTTCTTTCTTTTTCATTATAACATGCAAAGATTACAAAAAGTCCATGCTACTAAACTTCGGTGTGTCGGCTGAACTTCAAAGTGTCAACAGGGCATGTAAGCCATGGATTTCTCTCCATGGTATGATTATAATAAAGGAGAGGTTTTGGAAAGGAGTGAATGTAACATGGATATCATGGATCAAGTACAAGAAGTTCTCGATAAACTGCGCCCTTACCTGCAACGTGACGGCGGAGACGTACAACTCGTTGATGTAGAAGATGGCATCGTGAAGCTGCGCCTGATGGGTGCTTGCGGTAGCTGCCCTTCCTCTACCATCACCCTGAAAGCAGGAATCGAGCGTGCACTGGTGGAAGAAATCCCAGGCATCAAAGAAGTTCAACAAGTATTCTAATCCAGTCACATCGACATGAAAGCAGCTACAGCAAACGCGTAGCTGCTTTTTTCATTTCCCCTTCTCCCTTCCTTTTTCCAAAAAGGCAATGACGCGCTTCCCGTATTCCTCAGGAACTAATGCATAGCTGCGGACATGACCCGCTCGCGGTACGATCCAAATCTCGGAATCTTCGTCCTGGGTCAGCTCAAAGAGTCGTTCGCTATTAACCAGTGGAATCGTCGTATCGCCTGTCCCGTGTATAAAAAGAATCGGTTTGTTCGCTTGCTGGACTGCCTGATACGGATTGACGTCTCGCGGGTTGGCACCTAGCAAAACAGGACATAAGGTAAGGATGAGCCAGTTGAATGGAAAGCGGGGCAGGCCCGTCCACTGCGGCAAGTTCTCAGCCAAGTATTCACGCAAGGAATAGAACGGTGAATCTGCCACAATCGCAGTGATGCGCTCATCCGTTCCACCTACCATCAAGGAGGTTGCGGCCCCCATAGAAAACCCGACGAGACCGAGTTTGTGCTCCGGCTTCTTCGCTGCTGCAAAATCGATGGCCCCAAGCAGGTCTTGCTGTTCTCGAAGACCAATCGTCGTCAGTGCTTTGCTGGACTCCCCTGCATTGCGAAAGTCGAACATCAATACATCAAAGCCAGCCTGAACCAGTCTTGCCGCCAGAGACAATGCTGGCAAGTGTGGCTCTAATCGGTTTTGACTGTACCCATGAGCAAAGACCAGCGTCTTTCCATTCGAAACCCGCCCATTTTTTTCTGCGGACAAGTACCATCCAGCCAACGAAATCTTTGTTTCCCTGCTCGAAAAAACAACGGGCTCCACCTGTTCGATTCCATAATCTCGGGGTTCCATGTGAATCGGTTTTCGTACAGGATGTGTCAAGCTCCAGGTTACGTGAAACGAAACAGCTACTGCTGCAAGCAAGAGAAGCGTGAAGAGTCCTGAAATCAAAACAAAGAACGTGTTCATACGGCAGTTAGTGGTCCCCTTCCACTTAGCACCGCTACGATATTAGCAGCAGCCAGCCTCGCCATCTCTGCCCTCGTTTGCACAGTTGCACTACCGATATGTGGCAATGCGACTACATTCGGCAGTCGCAAGAGCGGGTTATCCATCGGGACAGGCTCGACCGCAAAAACGTCCAGGCCTGCTGCCCAAATTTTTTTATCTACCAACGCTTGGTACAGTGCAGACTCATCGACTGTCCCACCACGAGAAACATTGATAAACACAGCCGTTTCTTTCATGAGCGAAAATTGTTTTTCCCCCATCAACATGCGTGTGTCCTCTGTCAGCGGTGTAAGCAGAACGACGTAATCGGATTCTTGCAGAAGCTCCGCCAAATCAGCATACCGTGCTCCTGTCTCTTGCTCAGCCTGCGGTTTGCGATTCCGGTTGTGATACAAGATCCGCATGCCAAATCCTTTGGCGCGTCTCGCAACCGCTTCCCCAATTCGCCCCATCCCAATAATCCCGAGAGTCGAACCATATACATTTTGCCCAGCCATAAGGGTCGGACTCCACGATGTCCATTCCCCCTGCAATAAAAATCGATTGGCTTCCGTCAATCTGCGGCCTGTTGCCATCAATAAAGCGAAAGCCAAATCGGCTGTAGACTCTGTCAGCACATCGGGCGTGTTGGTTACGATGACCTCGTGTCGTCTGCACGCTTCCAAATCAATATTGTCGTAACCGACCGCCATATTCGCCACGATGCGGAGTCGTTTTGTACACGCCAAAAATTCCTCGTCCACTCGTTCTGTCAGCATGGTCAAGACGGCATCTACATGTTCAATCTTTTCCAGCAACAATTCACGCGGGATCGGCGTATTTTTTGTCCATTGCTCGACCTGGGCTACTTTTTCAAGCATCGCGATCACTTCAGGATTGAGTTTCCTCGTAACGAAAACTTGTTGCTTGCTCATCTTTTTTCCTCCACAACCAATCAATTTGTGGAATGGATACGCCATAATGCTGTGCAATGAATAGCGGGTACTTTCGAAGTCCGTCTTCCATTTTGGTTAGCTCGTCTTCCAACTGCGTTTGCCATGCTTGAATGTTGACTTCCTGACGCTCTTCTACCGGCAACTCCATATAGGTCTCCACGAGCTTCAAAAACCTGCCTGGGTAGAGCATGAGCGCAAAAATCACGGCATATTCATCTGGCTGTAGAGCGGACACGCTGTTGTAGCCGTCGAGAAAGCTGGTCACAGCCTCTTCATTCCAGCCGTTTCGCTTTGTCTCGGCTTTGATCCACTGCCCCACGTCACGAGTACGCATATCAAGAACCCAGTTCCATTCACCTGCCATTAGACGTACATCCTTCTCTTTCCATAGCATATACCCTTGATCAAAATTTTGGTAGGCTACTTTCCCGAGACTAGCTGTTTCCTTCACGACTTTGTCGTATCCAGCATCCAACAAATATTGAACGGACAATTCACCGAGCTGGGTAATGTACGTGAAGCAAGTCAACAAATACTCATCCATTGGCGTGAGCTCTACATTTTCCTCATCCATCTCATCCCGATAATCATTATAATTCCGTAGCTTTTTGCGCCACGTACTCGGCCAGTTGCCAAGAGAGCTAAAGGGGATAAACATCTTGTCAGATGAAAAATCACTCGTGGCCAGGTGGAACTGTGCGAGTGATTGGCCACTGGCATAATATGGATTGTCGGGTACCGCTTCCCGCACGCCTCTGTATAAATAGTAAAGCTGCTCATCATCAACGATGTGAGCCTGCCCGCTTGTTGTGTTCACCAGCTTTAACAGGCGAATGTTCTGCTGTTGACTCAAATGCTGTTTTACTTTCTCAATAAACTTGCTTTTGTATTTATATCCGGCTGGCGCCTCGAACAAGTAGTAAAGGCCTCGATCCGTTTCCAGTACCTTACTTGCCCCCGTCGTGCGATATCCCTGGAGTTCAAATCCGTACTTCTCCTGAAGAAGCTCTTTTTCTTCCATACAGTCGTTCACCCTCCTTGCATACTGCTCTTCTGGCATTGTATGTCGTTAGATCGGGATAGGTGCCTATCTGTATGCAGATACTAGATACATTCATGCCGACTTTCCGGTGGCTGAAAAGTCGGCTTTCTTAACACGCATGTTAAAAAGGAGGAACGACAAGCATGAGTGAACATCCACTAAATAGCGAGAGTTGTCTGGACTTCGTGATTGAGCTGTTGAAAAAACGAGGAGTCAGTATGAACGACATTGCTGAAATTGTCATGTTCCTACAGTCAAAATACATCCCGGACATCACCTTGGACATGTGTCTGGACAGTGTTGCTGCTGTCTTGAAAAAACGCGAGGTCCAAAACGCGTTACTGACCGGGATTCAACTCGACATCCTCGCCGAACAAAAGCAGCTACTGCCTCCGCTCCAGGCGATTATTGAATCAGATGAGCCTCTATATGGCATAGACGAGGTACTCGCCCTCGCCATCGTCAACCTATACGGGAGCATCGGATTCACCAACTTCGGTTATGTAGACAAGCTAAAGCACGGCAAACTCGCCGATCTCAACGACAAGCGTTTTGGTGTCCATACTTTTTTGGACGACCTCGTCGGTGCGGTTGCAGCCGCCGCCTCCAGTCGTATTGCCCACCGCCAGAAGCAGCAGGAGGAATGCGCAGAATCATAATGAGATTCGTTGCTGCCATTCAGGCAAATCTGCCGCAATATGGGTAGGCGCAGCGTGATGCTTGTCTGCTTCTTCACGCGTGGAATAGCCTGTCAAAACGAGTAAGCTGTCCAAGCCGCTGTTGGCTCCTGCCTCAATGTCCGTATATAAATTGTCCCCGACGATCAGCGTGTCTGCCGCAGCAGTACCAAGCTGATCCAAAGCGTAACGGACGATGATAGACTCTGGTTTGCCCATCACGATTGGTTTGGTCGCGGAGGCAACGGAGACGGCTGCCACCAGTGAACCATTGCCGGGGAACAAACCGGCATCCGTGGGCAGGGCTGCATCTGCATTTGTAGCGATAAAAGTGGCTCCTGCACGGATCGCGCGGGCGGCGATCGCCAGCTTTTCATATGAAAAAGCCCGATCAATCCCGACAATGACATAAGCCGGATCTTCTTCTGTAATCACATAGCCTGCATCCGTCAGTTCATCATGCAAGCCTGCCTCTCCAATCACGTAGACGCGTGTACCCGCTGGTGCCTGCTCTCGTAAATAGGTAGCGGTCGCCATGCTTGTGGTATACACGTCCCGAGCCTGTGCTTCTATGCCCATTGCTACCAACCGTTCTGCGACGTGCTGTACAGAGGCTGAAGAATTGTTGGTCAGGAACAAATACGGAATCTGATGTGTTTTTAAGTGGGTGATGAATGCTGCGGCTCCCGGAATCGCTTCTTTTCCCCGATAAATCGTCCCATCCAGATCAAGCAAGTAGCCTTTATATTGCTTCACTTTGGTCCATCTCCCATCTGTTGTCGTAAGCCGGTTGTTCAAGCTCTCCCCTCTTAGTGTAAACCTTCGTCCTTCCTATCGCAAAAAAACAGGAAACGGCCTTCCACCGCTTCCTGCTTTTTGTCTAAATCGTCGCTTTCTCTCATCGCCACAATTCTGTCCAGCCGAACAATCCACGTCAGTCCCGTTATTTTTTGAATCTGACCATGATTGGCGTGCCGTCTTCCAGGTTCATTTCCCCTTTATGACGGACATACACGACCTGGTTTCCCGGAAATGTCGGTGGATTTTTGGGATCAAAATCCCGCCAGTTTTTTTGCTTGCCAACTGCGTACTCCATGTATTGCGTCGCGTTGACAAGCACATTATTATCATCATCCGCCTGTACATCCGGCGGCAACTGCTCGATTTTTCCGTTACGGATGCCAAGCTTCTTAATTACTTTGTCGTGTTGGTAGTCATATGCTTGGATGACGACATCATTACCGTACACTTGCAAGCGCAGCCCTTGCTTGAAAGCCCCTCCATCCGGCGTGACCTTTTCGCCCCCGTCTGGACCGGCTGACATCCATCCCGTTTCAATGCCAGCCGTGTTTACGACGGTAAAGCCGCGTTTGTCTCCGCCTTTGACTTTCTTTTTGCCTGCCCAGTCCGGCAGGTTCAGATCCCAATGGGTGTGGCTTGAGAAGAAAACCACTTGCGGATAGTCTTTCAAGATGTCAAGGAGCTTGTCCACATTCAGGTAATCGTTCTTGTATGGATTTTGTTTGGAGCCCGAGATACTGTCCGGGAGCACATGGTGGGAGAATACAAAAATAGGCTTATTCTTGTCCTTCTTGCTATACCGCTTCAGATTATCTTTCAGCCAATCCAGTTGCTCGTCGCTCATGTATACTTCATCCCACAATTTTGGATCGTGGTATTTCATATATTTTTCTGTACCGAGGAAGAGAAAGGGATATCCATTGATTTCTTTTTGGTGATAAACTTTGTCTTCTCCGCTAAATTGGTAAAAGTTATCGAACAACTCTTCTTCCGTTGTGCCGTTTGGCCAGCTACTTTGTGCAAGCGTTTGGGGATTTTTCCACTTCGGCACATAAAACTCATGATTGCCGATGCTGTACCACACGTTTTCAGGGTGAGGATTTTTATCGAGCACATCTTGCACGGCTTGATATTCAAAATCGTAGCCGCGAGGAGTAATATCACCGTTAATGATCAGCGCTTCGGACTTTGGATTTTCCTCATGGATGTCTTGCAAAACGTGATCAAAATCTCGGAGGTCTCCTTGGATGTCACTGATCACGTCAAAGGTCATCGTCATCTTTTTCTCAGAAAAATTGTCTTTTGCATGAGCGGAATCAACGACTGGCAGGATTCCACCCAACAAGATGGCAGAAGCAGCGATACTTGATACCATTTTTTTCATTACGGATCTCTCCTCATCTGTTTTTCGTCACGACGACAATCCGAATTACCAACATTAACTTGATATCACCCCGCCTTTCTGTTGTTTTTCTGTGTGTTTTGTTGCTTCTTTACACCATAAATAGTAGATGTCCAACATAAAGAAAACGTTAAACCAACATTAAGATTGCTAGAATGGAGCAAAAAGGTACTTAATGCCTGCCTGAGTATAGAAAAAAAGACACAGGACCCTAACCGAATCCTGTGCCGTGGAAATCTTGTAAACAAAAGAAAAAAATCCACCCAACTCGAGTGGACTTTCGTTATGGCTTGCTTATTTCGCTTCCTTGATGTGAAACACGCATTTGTCTCCGCCTTTTGCCATGCACGTGGTTTGCTCGACATTGGCATTCAAAACCCGGCGGAACAAGGAAAGCTCACAGCTACACGCTTGGTTGAATTCACGGGCTACTTGCGAGATTGGGCAATTGAACTCCTGAATCCGATAACCGTCTCCATTTTCGTCCTTTTCCCATTCCACCATGTAGCCTTTATCGTTTTGCAGCTCGGCCAGCTTGGCTACACGATTTTCCAAGTCACCTTGCATGTGGGAGCGATAAGTCTCCTCCAAACGATTCTCGCGGCGTCTAAATAGCATCTCTATTTTGGACAAACCGTCGATTTCCTTTATGTCCTGTAAAAAATCTAATGTCAAATGAGAATAATTGCGCGGAAACAGTTCGTCTGCTTCCTGCGACAATGAATAAACATTCGTTGGGCGCCCCATCGCTTGACGAACAAGCGTAGACTTGATCAAATTATCTCTCTCCAGGGTGTTCAAATGACGTCGAACCGCCATTTCCGTAATCCCTAGCTCGACGGCCATGTCGCTGACAGGGAGTGAACCTTTGACCTTGAGCATGTGCAGGATTTGATCACGAGTGGACGTTCCTTCGTTTGTCATACGTATCACCGTCCTTTCTCCCTATTGTAGTGGATGAAGACGTTTTAGTAAACAAACGAAAGTCTTTTGTATAAAATATCCGCTACGTTGGTGATGGATTGAAAACACTTTTTAAAACAGTTCTTTTTTCAGGAAGGCTCTCACCTGTGGCTCAAACTGACGAATGGTACCGGCAGCCTCTTCTACCAGGCTGTACATCTCATTGACCGGCACACTTGTATAATCATTGACCAGGTGCTTGCGGAAATCAGTTACACGTGTCAGGATCAAAGCCTGTTCATTCGTGATGACTTGCTCATCCCGCAAAATTTCCACGATGTCGCTGTAGCTTCCTGGATCTCGCATAATGAATCCGTCGATCAGTGCGTTTCCGACATCCACTATTCCTTCGATAGACAAGTGCAGGGCTCGCTCCATCGCTGCAACAGCAACTTCATCTGCCAAAACGGCTTTGGCTCCTCGTTCGCTGAGCTTGTCCAACAGATCAAGCATACGAGACATATGTTCCAATACTTGGTCGATTCGTTTTGTATTCACGTCGTACATATATTTCTCCTTACTTTCGCTTTTTTGATTTGCGTTTTGAGTAGTAAACGGTAAACACAAATGTTAGCACCAGGACGAGAAGCACCAATTCCCCTTCCTGCAAATAGGAATTGCTCACCGGTTTCACCTCTTTTCATCCCTCAGTATACCAAATTTGTACGACCTGTCACGAATCACGTTCGTCTTTTGGTGCTGAAAAGACGACTTTTTGATCGTTCACTTTATGTTACAATGATGGGGTGAATTTTTGCCGGCAAGTATAAGGGGAGGAACACACTGTGGAACGCGAATTGGCTCTGGAAATTGTGCGGGTAACCGAAATGGCTGCACTCGCCTCTTCTCACTGGATGGGACGCGGGAAAAAGAATGAAGCAGATGGAGCAGCGACCAGCGCCATGCGCGCCATGTTTGACACGATCAACATGAGGGGTACCGTCGTCATTGGCGAAGGTGAACTGGATGAGGCCCCCATGCTCTATATCGGTGAAAAGCTCGGTAACCCGGAAGCAGGCGGTCCTGAGGTAGATGTGGCAGTTGATCCGCTTGAAGGAACGACGATTGTCGCCAAGGGTCACAACAATGCCATGTCTGTTATCGCCATTGGCGACCGTGGTACACTGTTGCATGCACCAGACATGTACATGATGAAAATGGCCGTCGGCAAACGAGCTGCCGGACTAATCAACCTTTACGATCCCGTGGATAAAATGATAGAGGTTGTAGCAAAAGCAAACAACAAGCGCGTGCAGGATGTGACCGTCATTATTCAGGAACGCGACCGCCACCAGGCGATTATTGACGCCATTCGTGAAAAGGGTGCGCGCGTGAAGCTTTTTGGAGATGGCGATGTGGGTGCGGCGATTGCTGCTTGTCTGCCGCATACAGGGATTGACCTGTTCCTGGGGATCGGTGGTGCGCCAGAGGGTGTGATCAGTGCTGCGGCGATCAAGTGCCTGGGTGGCGATATGCAAGCCCAGCTCAAGCCACAAAACGACAGCGAGCGCGAGCGCTGCATCAAAATGGGGCTCGTCAATCCGGAGCAGCTCTTGACGCTGAACGATCTGGTCAAAGGGGACGACGCCATTTTTGCAGCAACAGGTGTCTCTGATGGAGAGCTGTTGCAAGGCGTGCGCTATCTCGGTGATGATATGGTGGAAACTCATTCGATTGTCATGCGTGCCAAAACCAAAACCATTCGCTTTGTCCGCGCTGTACACAATACCGAACACAAACCAAATCTTTTATGGAAGTAGAGGGATACCTATATGGCAAATGATTTGTTCTACTTGTACGACGAAGCTGAGGATACTCGAACGCGCTTTGTCAGCTTCACAGGCGAAGCTACGCGTTTTGACCTCGCGATTACCACGACCAACCGTTTTTATGGGAAGGCGATTGTCATCAATATTCAAAATGGACGCTCCGCTATTATTGGACATGATGATCTGGAAGAAGAAGGCTATCTGGAATTCGCGTTCAACTTGAATGAGCGTGAAGCAGAAGAATTGAAAGCATTTTTGGAAGCAGCCATTTAATTACCAAAGGAAGAGCCATTGCGGGCTCTTCCTTTTTTATTTGTAGCCCCCGCCCATTTCCTGCTGGACAATGCTCCTTACAGGCGTATGCCTCGTATACTGCTACTGCACAGATGCACAGACAGATAACGAGAGGAGTGCGATTCGCATCATGCAATCTTATCCATACGACCAAAGCTCATACGACCAAAACCAATACGATCAAACTCAATATGATCAAACTCAATACGATCCAAACGAATACGACCAAAACCAATTTGTTCCTGCACAATATGACCAACCTCCTTATTACCCAGCAGACCAGGATTTTCGATACATTCCAGAAGATCAGGCACATCCAGTCTTTTTCCGTAGAAGACGAGGTCCTGAAGTCGTTGTCGTCCCACAGCCATATCCTTGGTGGGGATGCAATACATGCTGGCCTGGCTATTGGCCCACATGGGGCTGGCCTGGTTGGGGTGGACCCGGTGGCTTTGGTGGACCCGGTGGCTTTGGTGGACCTGGTGGCTTTGGTGGACCTGGTGGCTTTGGTGGACCCGGTGGTTTTGGTGGACCCGGTGGTTTCGGCGGACCCGGTGGTTTTTAGATCGAAAAATGAAAAGAGCCCTGAGATACAGGGCTCTTTTTTATGCTTCGGTTATGTTGATTCATTTTTAGGAATCACGCTTTGGTGTATTTGGTCCTGTTGGGACTTTATCGCGTTCGCGATTGGGTTTCAATTGATTGGGACGGCGCTCTCGTGAGTTGGCGTCCTTGCCGTTTTTATCGGGTCGATCCTTTTGAAACTTTGGCTTCTCCCCGCGCTCATTTCTGTTGCGATCAGCCCCAGCATTGTTCTGGCGATCCTGTTTATTTTGACGCGGGTGATAGCGTCTGCGCTCTTTTCGTTCTACATAGGGCGAAGAGCCACCCTCTTCACGGGGAATGTCCTGACGAATATCAATGATGACATCAAAGGCAGCTTCGTCTTGCCCGCTTTGGTCGTCACCGTTGCCAACGTTTGCTTTTACCTTGCGCAAAACGAAGTACGGACAACCAAAATTGCAGAACTCATGCAGGTACTCATCCAAAGCGGCGATCCGCTGCTCGAACGGTACTTTGCGATTAGCGTCAGTATAAAACCCACGAAGACGAAGCTGACCATAGCCCCAGTCCCCTACAATATAATCGTACTTGTCGAGGATATCGCTATAGCGCTCCTTGAACGCTTCAAGGTTCCAGCCGTCTCGATTTACTTCCATGACTTCATAAGTACCGGCTTGCGTGCGAATCAAACTCGCTTCCTCCTTACGCATGTATACTACGTCCATCTTATCATATTTCACGCAACATGAGCTAAATTTCCCACGATAACTGACCTGTGCCTTTGGACATTCTATCGTGTAGGGGGTGTTACCATTGAAAAAGACATGGTTGTATCCTGCAATTGCAGGTATTGTGCTCTTGGCTTCTGGTTGTGCAAATAATGCTGCGCCTAATTACACGCATCCGAACAAGACGATGTCGTACCAGTCTGCTCCGCACGTTCGAAATTTTGATGGAATGCACGTCCGTAACTACGATGGCATGCGCTCGACGAACATCGACGGGTATCATCACACTCGTAATTACACGGGTACAAGCACCACTAATTTCGACGGGCTTCATACCCGCAACTATGACGGAACACGTGATGGACTTCACGTCCGTAATGGCATGGGTCTGACCAACAATGCTGGGATTAACTATGGTGTATATCCAAATGGTGCCTATCCGCATGCAAATGTAAACAACTACAACGCCTACACAAGCGGTATGAGACCGTACAATGCCTTTACGGATCATAAAGCAGGTATGGGTACAGCAGGTGTTTACAATACTCCTACCGGAAGACACCATTCCATTTATCAACAGCATGCTTGGAACCGCGGTGGAGCAGGTGTCATGCAAACCGGAATGCCACACATGGGCTATGCGCAGACTGACCGTCAGCATATGAAAACTGCCAGTGTAACAAACGTCTACGTAGACCGTGATGCATTGGCAAAAGCTGTAGGGAATGTCACTGCAAGTTGCCCTGGTGTTCAGCGTTCTACGGTCTTGGTAACGGATAAAGAAGTTTTTGTAGGTGTGCACACACAAGGAGCAGATGCGCACACAGCGAAAAAACAGGCAAAAATGAACGCCGAATCGGTTTCACCACGCTATTACAAAGTGTATGTTACCGATAATCCGAATGACATCCAAGAAATCGCTCGTGTAGCAAGCCGCTCCAGCAACGTGAGTACAGCGCGTACAGAAGATGCGAAAAGCATTGATACGCTTATCAAGCGTATGGGTGGAACATCCCATAACGTGTCTACTCACAAAGCTACAACCAGTCGCTAAAGCCCTCTCCCCCATGTAGTGAAAAACCCCCTCTTTTCCGCTCGTATGGGCGGTTGAGGGGGTTACTTATTATTGCGCTTTTGGCATAGATTCTTTCGCAATCGTTTCCTTCGCGGCACTCGCCTGCTCGTGAGCGTGATACGAGCTGCGCACTAATGGACCTGACTCCACGTGACTAAAGCCACGCTTCATGCCTTCATCCTTCAAGTGAGCGAATTCATCTGGATGGTAAAACTTTTCTACCTTCAAATGCTTCTTGGTCGGTTGCAAGTACTGGCCAATCGTCATGATGTTGACGTCGACAGAACGCAGGTCATCCATCGTTTCGATGATTTCCTCCATCGTCTCCCCTACACCAATCATCAGACTGGACTTGGTCGGAATGCTCGGCTGGAATTCCTTCGCCTTTTTCAACAGTTCCAGCGTCCGATCGTATTTGGCTCTTGCCCGTACGCGATCTGACATCCGGCGAACCGCCTCAATGTTGTGGTTTAGTACGTCAGGCTTTGCGTCCATGACCACTTTTAACGCATCCCAGTTCCCCATAAAATCAGGAATCAATACTTCCACGGAGGCAAATGGCAGTCGACGACGAATCGCACGAATCGTATCGGCAAAAATCTGTGCGCCTCCATCTGCCAAATCATCACGAGCAACTGAAGTAACAACGACATGCTTCAAACGCATTTGTTCTGCTGCTTCTGCTACACGTTCTGGTTCAGCTATATCCAGCTCCGTTGGTAATCCAGTTTTTACTGCACAAAACCGACAGGCACGGGTACATATATCACCCAAAATCATGAAAGTTGCTGTACCGCTTGCCCAGCATTCATGAATGTTGGGGCATTTTGCTTCTTCACAAACGGTATGTAGCGTCTTCGTGCGCATGGTTTGCTTAAGCTCTTTAAAGCTGGCTAGTTCTGATCCTGAAACAAGGTTGATCTTGAGCCACTCCGGCTTGCGTTGCGTCATAGGGCTCACTCCTCATGTGACATCATGGTACAAGACAATAACAATCTCCATTATAGAGGTTGGATTTCGGAGGGGCAACCTCTTTCCTCCCCCGGAAACAATTACCCGATCCGATGCACGGCATGGTGGTTCCCTTGACGAAGCAATGGCCCAAGCATGCGCAGCTCTCGCTCATGACATGTGAAGAGAAACACCTGCTGTTCTTGTGCCAGCATCACTATATAGTCAAGCGTTCGACGCAGGCGCTCGTCATCATAATGGACAAAGTGATCATCGAAAAAGAGCGGCAATGGCTCCGACTGCTTGGCATGATGCACCAAGGCCAAACGTTGGGCAAGGTATAGCTGATCAATAGTCCCTGTAGAACATTGATCCTGTTCGAGCACCATTTGCTTGGTCGGTTCCAGCAAACGGACGGCAAATCCGTCACGGGGATCGAGTCTGACATCCCGATACGCTCCCCCTGTAATATGCTCGATGATCTCCGAAGCCTGCTGGTTCACAGCAGGTGTGCTATCCCGCCGCCATTCCCCTACTGACTCTTGCAGCATTTCCCGAGCCAACTGAAGGGCATCTCGCTTATTTTGTAGCTGACGAAGTGCTGCCTGCGCTTCCTCAAGCTCATCAGTCGCGCGAGATAATGACAGGCTCTCATGAACCGCCATCTCCCCATTTCCTCTGGCTATTTGTTCCCGCAGTTCCTGTAGTCTTTCCTCAATCTCCACCATCTCGATGCGCAATTTGCCTTGCTCCGTCTCAAGCGCGTTTTTTTCCTGATCCAGCAAGGCCCGAAGTGCCTCACCCCAGCTTGCAGACAAATCGGCCTCCTGCTTCGTTTTGGCCATCTCCGATAGAAGCTGCTCAGATTGTTGCTTGCGTGTGCTTTTCAGTAGCTCTTCCCGTCTTTCCAAAAATGTATCCCAATTACTCGCACCCCATCGCTGAACGAGTGTGGCGAGTTCAGCATCGAGTGAAGCGATCTCTTCTTGTACCCTTTGACTTTCTTGTACCGTATCATGATCTGCTGCCTGTTTAGATCCGCCCGTACTCCCTTTTACTCGGAGCAAGAAAACCCCAAAGCCGAACAACAACAAAGCGGCAGTCACAGAAATTCCTCCCAGAACGGGTTGTCCACTCACAAAGCCGATTCCCCCGAGAACAGATAGTATCCCTGCGCCGACCCACATGAGTACAGCTCCCCGCTTCCTTTTCGCTTGATTGCCTTGTCGGGAGCTGCGTGAGGCTGTACTTCGCGGACTTGTAGAAAGGGCGGATACAGCCAGGGTCGCCAAACGAATATGCAATGCTTCTCGCTGCTTGAGCCATTGTGTGCCTTTTTCATAATCATGTTGTAAGGGAATGAGACGTTCATCACCCTGTTGTACAGCATCCGTCGGCATGTTTACCTGAGTAAAACCGCGTTTTGCCTCTTCGTGAATAGCTAACTCAACCTCAGAGCGAGCTGTTTGCTCCCACCACGCCCAGTCTTGTTGACTGACAGGAGCATGACTTCGTTGCCAGCGTTCCTGCAACGCTTTTGCTTGTCCGGTTGAGCGCTCCAGACGCTGCTGCAATCGGTTCCGCCGCTGCTCTAATTGCTGACATTCTTCTGTGGCTTCCGCGATTTGCAGCGTCAGTTGGCTGATCGTTCGCCACGCTGCTTTTGCGCTTTCCTTCTCCAGCTCTTTTTGGGCCACCTTCGTAGCGGCTTTTCCCAAAAGGGTATTTTCGGCCCGTTCTTTTTTGCCGATGAGGGCAACCTCCCGATCCAGCTCCGCCAAAATTTGTTGGACAGCCGGATTGGCTTCTTCCGCAGTCGTAAAAGTCGGAATCAAATGTTCAGCCGCCTGAAGCGGTTCCCTCCTGATCCATGTCAAATCCGTAAATAGACTGCGTGTAAGGCCCGTATGCTTTTCGATAAAATTCCGTTCCTTGCGTCTGTCTTCCAGATATAGATCCGTCATTTCCGTCCATTCGGGGTCCAAAAAGAGGCGCGCCTCCTCCCGTTCCTTCGTTAACTGGCGATGCAGGCGATAGGTTTTCCCCGCTAATTTGTACGAAATAATCGTTTCATACGAGCCACTCTGCCACGGACGGTATTTTTCATATTCAGGCAAGTATCTCGCTGATTTGACGTAATCGCGCTTCATTCCATACAAGGCAGCGAAAATACCTTGTAGGATCGTTGATTTTCCTGACTCATTGGGGGCATAAAACAGATTGATGCCTGGAGCAAAACGAAAAGTAGCATCCTGCCATTTTCCGAAGCCCCTTAGCACTAGCTCCTCTATTTTCATCGAATGGTCCCCCCAATCCGCGCCAAAGCCTCTTGCTTGGCTAGCCTGACGATTTCTCGCTCGTCCTTATTTTGCGCACGGGACTCTGCCTCTGCCAGTTTGGAAAGCCATCTCCCCCAAACGCCACCCTCTGCGATCAGCTTGTCCTCATCCACATCAGGCCAGGTCCGGTCTGTCAACTGCAGCACAAAAAAACGGGAAAATCGTTGTTGAAGAACGGACAATGGAGGCTGAAAATGCGCAGCACGTTCTCCTGTCAGCGTGATGTACATCAGATCGGAATCCTTTTCCTCTGCGAGTTGCTGCTCCATTCTGTCAATGAGCTGCTCAGTGGTTTCAACTCCTTTTCCTTCGATTTCCAGCTTTCGAATTTTACGTGACTGGACAGGAATCGCCGTGAGCTGCAATCTGCCATCATGATCCAGCTCTCCATACAAGACGTTTCGTTCTCCCGCTTCCTTACTCGTCAATCCTTCTGGAGAGCCTGGGTAAGCTGCGAACGGTTGTTTTTTGACAGGATGCATGAATTGCTCCGGCTTGTGGATATGTCCCATCGCAACATAGTCCATGCCCGTCTGTACGAGCTGCTGCAAGGTTACAGGCGCATACGGATGATGCTCTTCGTCACCTGAATTGGAGAGCACACTGGCATGCAGAACCATCAGATGATGGGCATACCCTTCCAATTTGCCTGGAAACGTATCGAGTGGCGATTCGTACACATGTGGCTGCCCGAAGCCCCAGCCGTAAATCACACACGACTTTTCGGGAAATTCATACACACCCCATTCCGGTGTAAACCAGTAGACGTTTCCTGGCCATTCCAATGTTTGATAAAACGAATCTGCTCGCCACGGATCGTGATTGCCAGGTGCGATAACGACAGGGATTGGTGCGATACTGGCAAACAGATCACGTAAAAACATCGCAGTTGATCGTCTTCCCCCGTGGTACTCTAACAAATCTCCGGCAATGAGCCAGAAGTCTGCTCCCTTTTGCCGAACAAGGTCACGGATTCTTTTCATCGTTTGACGAAAATCATCCTGACGCAGCTCGTAACGCTCCCCCAACATTTGAAGCGGCGCATCCAGATGGACATCCGCTGTATGAATAAATGACAGCAAGACCAATTTCACTCCTCACATGAAACAGACGAACATACTTTCCCTTTATGATACAGAGGAAAAGGCTGGATGAAAAGCATCTGTCAGAACGAAAAAACTTCCGCCAGTAATGACGGAAGTTTGGAGTATTGGTTTTCACTTGAGCAATTGGAGGAATTCACGCATGAAGCCTGGCAAGTCTGGCCATGCGTGTCCGGAAACAAGATTGCCATCGACATGGAGTGTTTCTGTTTGGTAGATCGCTCCGCACGCTTCTACATCGGGTCTGCATGCCTGATAAGCTGTGATTTCACGTCCAGCTAAGTGCTCGCGAACAATAGTCAATACTTGAGAGCCATGGCAGATGGCTGCGACTGGCTTGTTCGTCTCGAAAAAGTGCGCCACAATCGGCTTCAGGTGTTCATTGAGCCTGATATGCTCAGGTGCTCGTCCACCCGGAATAATCAAGGCGTCAAACGCCTCAGGGTTAATGTCTGAGAATGCAACATGGGCGGGAAGCTGATAAGCTGGCTTTTCTGTGTATGTCTCACTGTGTGCTTCGAAATCATGGCAAACGGTGTGCAGGGTTTTCACGCTTGGTGCTGCAATAACCGTTTCATACCCTTCTTCTAAGCAGCGGTAATACGGATAGAAAACCTCCAGTGCCTCTACAGCGTCACCTGTTACAATCAACACTTTTTTGCTCATCACACAGCCTCCTCAGGTCGATTTTTTAAGGAATACACTCCTCCTGATTTCAATTCTTTGGCTGTACGGTGTGCTCCTGCCTCCTTTCCTGCAAATTTACAAAACTTTCCTCAACAATTGCCAAAAAGCTTTCCAAAAGTATCTTGGATAATCCACTCCAACTGGTAGAAACTACAACAAAAGACTACGAGGCTGGAGGGAGACGGCATGCGAGTTTTCCGCCTAATCATTCAGATCAGCTTGTGCGTGGTTGCAGCTATTTCACCACTAGAATCCGTCGCCGGAATTGCTCCGTCCGCCAATAAGCAAGACCCGGTTCTTCAAGAGCGCTTGCAAGTTTTTTTGCGCTTGGAATCAATGTATGGTATTCCGTGGAATTATTTAGCAGCCATTGATCAATACGAGCGAACCATGAAAATACGCCGGAAAAAGCAGGAGCAAGAAAACGTTTCGCGGCTAACAGCTTTGGACATACCTAGCGAACGTTGGGCAGGTGCATTTAATCCTGATGCAGAGGATACGAATCCGGTATCCATTCAATTTTTTGAAGGCATGGGGATGGATGGCGATGGCGATGGTGTCGCAGATCGTCACAACGATCTTGATGCACTCACGACCTTCATTCATTACCTATCCCAATACGGCTTCTCCCACCAGGATTGGCAAATTGGTCTCTGGTCGTACTACCAGCGGGATCGTTCCGTAAAGACGATCAGGCAGTTCGCGCAGGTGTATGCAAAGTATCAACACCTGGACCTAGATGAGCGGCATTTTCCTATCCCCGCGAGGTACGATTACAGCTACCGCAGTACATGGGGGGCTCCGCGCGGCTGGGGTGGGCGTCGTATCCACGAGGGGACCGATATTTTTGCGAGTCACGGCACCCCTGTACTCAGCACAGCGTACGGAGTCATCGAAGTAATCGGCTGGAACAGGTTTGGCGGATGGCGAATCGGCATGCGCGATATGGGCAATGTGTATCATTACTTTGCCCATCTGTCCTCGTTTAAAAAGGGGTTGAAGCCGGGTGACATCGTGGAGCCGGGTGAAGTCCTTGGATATATCGGCAGCTCTGGATATGGGAAGCCCGGCACCTCAGGCAAATTCCCTCCCCATCTGCACTACGGTATGTATCGGGAAACAGGTGGAGCAGATTGGTCATTTGATCCCTATCCGTATTTACGACGCTGGGAGCGGCAAAAGAAGCGGCAATGAAGTCGCTTCTTTTTTTATGAGCAGCTCTTTTGATTGACAGACATCTTTCGTAAAAATACAATAAAAGCAGAAAAACTGGACAATCGTCCAAAAAAGAGGTGAGAAAGTGACTACCCAGAAAAAAGCCGAAGCAAAACGGGCATTTCTGATTGAGCAAGCGACTGCTTGTCTGGCTGAAAAAGGGTATGCACATGTTTCCTTGCGTGACATTGCCAAGGAATCTGGCGTCTCACTTGGCATTCTGCATTATTACTTTGCAAGCAAAGAAGAGCTTTTACTCGCTGTTATCTCTAGCTACAAAGGACGTTTTATGGAGGAGTTGGAACGCGAAGTGCTCGCAGCTCCATCTGGCGAATGGTCAGCAGCTCTAGCCCGTGTCTTGTGCCGGAGTCTACAAGAGGATCGGAAGCTGCATCGGCTCTGGTATGACTTGCAGGTACAGGCCATGTACGTTCCTGCGTTTGGTGAACAGGTAAAAGGGATTCGGTCCCGTCTGCATCAGCTCATCTCTCGAATGCTCGTACGATTGCAGCGCGAAGAACAATCTTCATTGACCATAGACGAAGATTATGCCATCTCACTCATTTACTCTGCAATCGACGGATTCCTTATTCAATTTTTGCTCGATGAGTTACAGAAGCCGGAAGAAGCGATTGCCCGTTTTGAACAGGCCTTTGTCCATTTGATGCATACATTCTTCTCTTCTGAATCTTTATCTTCTGAATCGAGGTGAATCATAATGGCTGTCATGTCCATGCAAAATCCCGCCACTGGTGAGCTACTTGGCTCTTTACAGGAAGCGACTCCAGAACAAGTAGAAGACGCGATGGCACGCGCGCGTCTTGCCTTTCCAGCTTGGTCCACTACTTCGTTGGCTGAGCGTCTGGACTATTTGACACGGTTGCGGCACTATTTGGTCGATCACGGTGAAGAAATCGCCCGAAAAATTAGTGAGGCTACCGGAAAAGTTACATTGGAAGCGTACATGACCGAAATTTTCGTCACTGTCGACACGATTCGTTTTTATGAAAAACATGCCTATCAGATGCTGGCCGATCAGCCGGTACCAACCTCTATCGTGCTGTGGCCGAAAAAATCGTATATTCACTACAAGCCAATGGGTGTCGTCGCGGTCATCTCTCCGTGGAATTATCCGTTTCAGCTTGCCATCATTCCTGTATTATCTGCCCTCGTAGCAGGCAATACCGTTATTTTAAAACCTTCCGAGGTGACTGCTTCTACCGGACTGCTCATTGAAGAGGTGTTTTCCGCTGTTTCTATGCCGGATGGTGTCGTGACCGTCCTGCATGGGGGACGCGAAGCTGGACAGGCGCTGGTAGCTGCGCGCCCAGATAAAATCTTTTTCACAGGCTCTGTCGCGACAGGCAAAAAAATTATGGCGGCAGCGTCGGAACATTTGATCCCGGTAGAACTGGAGCTAGGCGGAAAAGACCCGATGATCGTGTTTGAAGACGCTCATTTGGAGCGGGCAGCAAATGGCGCGGTGTGGGGGGCTTTTACGAACTCCGGACAGGTATGTATGTCTGTCGAACGGCTTTTTGTCCATGAAAAGGTATACCCTGAATTTCTCAAGCTGGTTACCGAAAAGACAAAGGCATTGCGCCAAAGCTATCCGAATCAGGCCGAGGTCGGTTCGATGACGTCTTCCCAACAAATCGGCATTGTCCGCGAGCATGTAACCGAAGCACTGGCTACGGGCGCGACCGCAGTCACGGGAGGACTTCCTTCCACTGGCAGCATGTATATCGCGCCGACCATTCTCACAAACGTGACATCTGACATGAAAATCATGCGGGAAGAAACCTTTGGTCCAGTGTTGCCGATCATGACTTTTGCCACCGAAGAAGAGGCTGTTCGACTGGCTAACAGCTCACCGTACGGGCTGAATGCCTCGGTATGGTCAGCCGATCAAACAAAAGCGGATCGCGTAGCTCGTCAGCTCGACAGCGGCAATGTGTGTATCAATGACGTCATTATCAGCTACGCCAATCCCCATCTTCCTTTTGGCGGGGTCAAACAGAGTGGCATCGGCCGTTATCGTGGACCTTCAGGGTTGCAAGCCTTTACGCACAGCATTTCTGTCATCCATGATCCGGGTAAACGCAAGCGCGAGTTCAATTGGTATCCGTATACGAAAGATCAGGAGCTCACCTTTATTGGTTTGACGAACCTGTTGTACGGCAAGCTCCAAAACGTAAATCGCCGGACTTTGGGTGCAATCTGGCGCGAATTCAAGCGTCTGTTCTAACCACCCCGGAATGCAGCTACTCCTTATTTCAGTGTGCCAAAGCCGACTACATCCACATGAACCTCGACGTTGAATTTCGCTTTTTTATAAAGGGCGAGACCCGTTTCGCGTGTCCACTTGCCATAATACTTTTGGCGAATGCTCTCCTCGAGCTGCGCCGGGTCAACCCCTTGCTTTTGAAAACGCACCAGCATCTCCATGCTTTCCTTTTTGATCCGTTTCTCAAGCTCCTGAACCATGGTCCGATATTGAGCCCGCTTCTCCAAATCCTTGCTGCCTGAATAGCCCACTAGCATCCCTCTTACCCGAAGCTTGATGTTGATGACAGGCTTTTTCAGGCTGCCATTGCTGCTTACTTTCGTTTTTGCCCGCACAAAATCGAAAACGACCTTTTCCGTTTGTTTTTTACCTGTCTTCGCCTCGTGCCGGAATTCGAAGCTCATACGGGGCAAGCGCTCTCTACCCAGAAACCCCTGAACCAGCTTCCCCTCTCGCTGTGAGTACATTCCGATCATCTTGTCTACGCGAAAAAGGGCCGCCTTGGTGATCTGAATCTCTCCGTCACTGTGGATAAGATAAGGAAGATTGGGGTCCATCGTGTTGCTGGTCATCATAAAAACAAAATCGTGAATGGTCGCAAAAGACGAAAAGGCCGTTTCTACTCGCGGACGGAGCAAGTTGTTCAAATACGTATTGATTTCCGGCCTGTGGTTATAGGTTCTTTTGATGACATCTTTCGCTTTTCCTTTTACGATGGCAATGTATACATTTTCTCCTACAATCGGATTGCGATAGAGATCAAGAATGACTTTTCCGATCCCTACTTTGCGGGCGTATTCTTCACTGAACAAAATCACACGTAATTGTGAGAGGGACATGGTCCTCTCTGCTTTTGTCGCGAGATTCAGCATTGCCTCGCTCGTCATGGAGGCATACGTAGTGTATACCTGCGTAGATTCCTTATTTTTGGAGGGAACCGGTACTGATACGGTGACATCAATCTTTTCACGATCCACATAATCGAAGCCCATAACCCCAATCATGGCCATGTCTTCCAGTGCCGGCCGTTCGAGTTCTCCCCCACAACCGCAAAGGCTGAGCAAAAGGATAACCGTAACAATGAACCAGCTCGCCCTCTTCATGATACCCGCTCTCCTCTACCGAACCTCAAGGAATGAAGCAATAACAAAAAAATCGGCCATAAGATCAATCCATAGGCCATATAAACAGTCACCTTGTC
This sequence comes from Brevibacillus sp. Leaf182, assembly GCF_001423865.2. Taxonomy (NCBI): domain Bacteria; kingdom Bacillati; phylum Bacillota; class Bacilli; order Caryophanales; family Paenibacillaceae; genus Brevibacillus; species Brevibacillus sp. Leaf182. The sequence continues at coordinate 38,105 of NZ_LMPN02000018.1, forward strand.
ATAAATATAGCGTTGTTTTTCTACAGATAATGGCCCCACAATGAATAGAAACGAAATGATTGTCGGTAAAAGCAGATGCCACAGCTTCGTCTTGTCTGCCATTTCTTCCAGACCGGTACGGGCAACCCACAAGTATCCCGTACTCGTGCTGAGAATGAGAAAGACCCAGAGACCAATCCCGAGATTTTCGATCCGCTCCAAAAAAGACAGCTCTACAGCCTTAAACAAATTCAAAATGGGATAAATGAGATTGTCCATTTGCCATTCAGAAAAATAAGCTACGCTTGTGATCAGGATCATGACGTACAACAAAACCACGATCCATACCCCAATCAGTACATGCTTGTGTGCCTTGTTCTTCTCTTGGATATATGGGTAAAAAAACAGGACCAATTCATACCCAAGCATGCTCGCGTAAGAATTGTGCACCGTTTCGGCTATACTGCGCCAATCTGTATTAAAAAGAGGAAAAATATGCGTGAATCCTCCCTTTTGAAAGCCGTACTGCAATAGAAAAACCATCCAGCCCGTAAAAAAGAACGTTAGCAGACAAAAACGCGCGATCAATTTGATGCCGCCGTTCGTAATGTAGACCATGACCAATGTTAATCCAAACAGTGGCAGTGTGGCTGTCTGATTGCTCAGCATGGAGGTTTGAACCAGCCTGACGTATCCTTCATTGGCGGTAGATACGTTTAAAATGGCGTAGACGATAATCAGGATATTGAAACAGCGTCCCAGCCATTTTCCCAACAGCTTCTCATGAATCCGAAACAGATTATCCTCTGGATAACGTCGGCACAGGGCCATCATCGGAAATAGCGTTAAGCTGACGATGCATCCCAGCAAAATCGGAGACCACCACAGATTGTAGCCCATTTTGCTCGCATGGTGAGCCAGTCCAAGTAAATTAACCCCCACCATCGTATTCATAATCAATCCGATTACCAGGATCGGATTCAGGCTGTGAATTCTCCCTCTATCCATCTCCCTAGTCCTCCCCAACTGGCCGGACATGCTTCTGCTTTGCCCGGGACATGCGGTTTCGATTGACGATAAACCTCAATGGCGCACGTACGAGACTATTCATCAAATCGGTCCATTGACGCGGAACTCCCGGGGTCATGTACGGAGTCCCGAGCGAAGTCAGATTGAGCAAGTGTGCGAATAAAAACGCCAGTGCCAGCATCTGGCCGTACATGCCCAATATACCTGCCATCAAGATAAAACCATAACGAACTAGCCGAATCGCATTACTCATCAAAAAATTGGGTGGCACAAAAGAAAGCAGCGCTGATACAGAAACAAGGACGATCAGGATATTACTGGCTAACCCTGCTTGTACGGAGGCTGTCCCGATCACGATACCGCCAACGATACCGATTGTTTGTCCGATTTTAGTCGGCATGCGTATCCCTGCTTCTCTCAAAATCTCGATGACGAGCTCAATAATGAGTACTTCAATCACGGGTGGAAAAGGCACCCGACTGCGTGATTCTGACAAAATCGTCAGCAAAGCGGGTGGAAGCATTTCCGGATGATACGTCAAGACAGAGACGTAGCTGGAGGTAAGCATGATCGTGATAAATAAACCGAAAAAGCGAATCATCCGCAGCAAGCTGGCCGTTGACCATCGATTGTAAAAGTCTTCGGGGCTGCTAAACATCTCCAGAAAGGAAGTCGGACAGATAGCAGCATCCGGACTGCCATTCAGCATGATCACGATCCTGCCGTCCAACAAGGCTGCTGTTGCATTGTCAGGCCGACCGGTCAAGCCAAATTGCGGGAACGGAGAGTACGGCTTGTCCTCCAGCATTTGCTTTAAGACCGGCATTCCGACAAATCCAGGGTAAATGACATTGTCGAGCCGTTTTTTCACGCGCTCCACATTTTCTGCATTCGCGATGTTGTCCAAATAAATCACGGCTACCTTGTTCTGTGCTTGGGTGCCAATCGTGTAGCTCGATACTTTCAGATGAGGTGTAGCCAGTCTTCTCCGAAGCAAGGACAAATTGATCTCCAGCATTTCAACAAAGGAGTCTTGCGGTCCAAGGACGGTCGCCTCCGTCTCGGATTTCGTAATGGAACGATGCGCGACCTGAAATGTATTCACATGCAGAATGAGATCCCTTTCCAGGAAAAACAAGATGGTATGACCACGTAGCAAGTTACTCATCAACGTCTCCATATCGTCGAGAAGACATTCCTGTGAAAAAGGGAGCACTTGCATCGGATCTTTACCGTCGGAACGCTGCAACGGAAGAAAGACATTCTCATAAATCCGGGAAACATCCACCAGCGTATCGAGAAAAAAAACGTGTACCTCTTCGTCATTCATCTTCAATGACAAGCTGCTGAGGTCATCCACGTTTTGCATGCATTGTTTTACCATTTCCGGTGTAATTTGTTCGCTTCGCCGCGCTTGATCCGAACCCTTGTGCCGCTTTGCTTGTATGGCCTCTACCTGCGCTCTCCACCACTCAGTCGGCTTCACGCTAGATCCCCCCTTTTTTCAGGAAAATCTTTCTTACTTTGGCCTGTCCGTGGTGATTTTATCCAAAAAAATAGAAAACGGGAGCCGAAGCCCCCGTTGAAATATCTCGTTCTTCATATGAATTGATTAGGCGAACTGCTTAGATAAATTAGCCATTTCGATCGCTGCCGTTGCTGCTTCCCAGCCTTTGTTGCCTGCTTTTGTTCCCGCTCGCTCGATAGCTTGCTCGATGTTGTCTGTCGTCAGCACGCCAAAAATAACGGGTATCCCAGTCGATAGCGATAGAGACGCAACTCCTTTTGCGGTCTCATTGCAGACGTAATCGAAATGCGGAGTGGAGCCACGAATGACAGCTCCCAATGTAACAACGGCATCATAGCGACCGGATTCCGCCATTTTTTTAGCGATCAACGGAATTTCAAATGCCCCCGGCACCCAAGCCACGTCTACCTGCTCATCTTCTACGCCATGACGCTTCAGGGCATCGAGAGCCCCTCCGACCAGCTTGCTTACGATCAATTCGTTAAAGCGTCCTGCCACAATCCCTACACGCAAACCTGTTCCAACCAAATGTCCTTCGAATGTTCTCATCGCTTATTCCCTCTCCTTATCTCTGCAAATGAAGCAGGTGACCCAACTTCTCTTGTTTTGTTGATAGGTACCGTTTGTTGTGCAGATGCTCCGGCATTTGAAGCGGTACCCGTTCTTCTACTGTTAATCCGTATCCGGTAAGCCCGCGGATTTTTCGTGGATTATTGGTCAACAGCCGCATGCGTTGCACACCTACATCTCGCAAAATTTGTGCACCGATCCCGTAATCTCGCAGATCTGCGGCGAACCCTAGCTTTTCATTGGCCTCAACCGTATCCAAGCCTTCCTCTTGCAGCTTGTAGGCACGCAGCTTATTAATCAAGCCAATGCCTCTGCCCTCCTGGCGCATGTACAATAAAATGCCGCGTCCGTTCGCTTCGATCTGTTCCAATGCAGCGTGCAACTGTGGACCGCAGTCGCAGCGATAAGAGCCGAAAATATCGCCTGTCAAGCACTCCGAGTGAACGCGGACGAGAATGGGCTCATCCGGTCTGATCTCTCCCTTGATGAGAGCCACATGCTCTTTGCCGTCCAGCTCGTTCGTATAGGCCGCTATGCGAAAATCACCGTAGGCGGTCGGAAGCTGCACTTCAATTTCCTTTTTCACCATGGATTCCGTCCGCATCCGATGCGCGATCAAGTCTGCAATCGTAATCAGCTTGAGATCAAAGCGGCGTGCGATCTCTACCAATTGCGGCAGACGTGCCATGGAGCCATCCTCGTTCATAATTTCGCAAATGACTCCTGCTGGTATGCCCCCCGCCAAGCGAGCCAAATCAACTGCCGCCTCGGTGTGACCCGCTCTGCGCAACACACCGCCAGACTTCGCGATTAACGGAAAAATATGTCCCGGTCTGCGGAAATCTTCTGCGGACTTCTGATCGTCCAGCATCGCCAAGACCGTCTGAGAGCGCTCCTGAGCGGATATCCCTGTGTGTGTACACCCTTCATCGATGGACACGGTAAAAGCCGTTCCTTGCTTGTCTGTATTGGCATTTACCATCGGATGGAGCTGCAAGCGAGTCGCGTGCTCTTCTGTCACCGGTACGCAAACGAGTCCCCTGCCATGTGTGACCATGAAGTTGATCATTTCAGGCGTAGCCGCTTCGGCCATGCAGACAAAATCTCCTTCGTTTTCCCGATCCTCATCATCTACCACGATGACTGCCTTGCCCTGACGCAAATCTTCCAATGCCTCTTCTATGCGATGAAACATACTTTCTCCCTCCTACTCACGCGAAGCCATTTTCCTGCAAAAAGGCTAGACTGAGCCCGCCAGATTTTTCTGTACCGCCATGATTTTGATACCCTAACAAACGCTCCACATATTTGCCGATGACATCTGTTTCGAGATTCACCAAGTCCCCAGGTCGTCTGTCTGCAAGACTCGTATTCGCCAGCGTATGCGGAATGATCGAAACGGTAAAACCGTTATCGTTTACGTCCACCACGGTGAGACTGATGCCATCTATGCAAATCGATCCTCGGGCAATGACGTACTTCAACAACTGCGGTTTGGCCTCAATCCGAAACACGACTGCATTCGCATTCACCTCTCGTGAAGCAACTATTCCGGTCCCGTCTATATGTCCGGAGACGATATGCCCGCCAAAACGGTCCCCCAGCCGCATTGCTCTCTCCAGATTCACTCGCTGTCCGCTTCGTAATTTCCGCAAGCTCGTCTTGTTCATTGTCTCTGGCATCACATCGACGCTAAACTGACGATTCGTATAAGAAGTAACCGTAAGGCAAATGCCATTGACCGAGATACTGTCCCCGAGCTTCACCCCTTCGAGTACCTGCTGAGCGCGGATGACCAGTCGACTCGCCTGCTCGTTCCCTTGAATTGCTTCCAACACGCCCAATTCTTCGACCAGTCCCGTGAACATGCTCTCTCCTCCTCACTTGCTACGCCTGTTTCTCCCATTGTGGGTACCCGATGATCTGTACATCACCTTTCCCCATCGGAGTGATCGTGACATTTGTCAACGGTATCGCTTCTCCCATCGTCGCAAAGCCTTGACCACCGAATGGCGAAGGCGCGCCGCTTCCCCCGATCAGCTTTAGTGCGATATGGCTCACGACCTTTTGAATCGCTCTCGCCTGCAAAAAGGAGCCGTTTACTTCTTGCCCGCCTTCCACAAGCAACGAGGTAATCCCCAGCTCTCCCAACGTACGCAGCACCTTTTCCACGCGAATGGGTGCATCCGTTGTGATGACCTTTACACCTCTTGCCGCAAGCAGCTCCTGCTTTTCCCTTGGGGCTGCATCTGTCGTAAAGATCCACGTCTTCGCATCTGCATTCTGGACGACACGGGCATCCAGCGGCGTACGTAAATGACTGTCCAAAATCACGCGAACTGGCTGGCTTCCAAAACGCTGCTCTTCCTGGCGCGCCGTCAACAGCGGGTCATCCGCGAGAATCGTCCCAACCCCAACGAGGATGGCATCGTGCTGCCTGCGCAGTTCATGCACCTCTGCCCGAGCCTCTGCTCCAGTAATCCACCGACTGTGTCCCGTGAACGAAGCGATTTTCCCGTCCAATGTACTGGCCATCTTTACCGTCACAAATGGACGTCTGGTCTGGATGTAATGGAAAAAGACTTCATTGAGCGCCCTCGCTTCTTCTTCTCTCACGCCCACAGCTACTTCCAGCCCTGCTGCCCGTAGCATCTCGATTCCTCTTCCTGCCACCAGTGGATTCGGGTCGAGCGTCGCTACAACGACACGACGTACACCGGCTGCGATCAACGCCTCTGCACACGGCGGTGTTTTTCCGTAGTGACTGCAAGGCTCCAGCGTCACGTACGCGGTCGCACCTTGCGCTTTTTCCCCAGCCATCCGCAGTGCGTGTACCTCAGCATGGGGTTCTCCTGCCCGCAGATGGGCTCCCATTCCCACGATGGTTCCATCCTTCACAATCACAGCTCCGACCATGGGATTCGGGCTGGTTTGGCCTCGTGCCGATCGTGCCATTTCCAGCGCCAGATCCATGTACTTGCTGTCCTGTTCCATACCGCACTCCTTTCTGTTCCATCATTCCAGCCAAGCACAACGCAAAAAGCCCTTGAAACCTCAAAACGTTTCAGGGCATAGGGAAAGAAGCCTTACCTCATCCGTTTTTTCACAAAAAAACAAATGAAGAAAGCACAAAATCTTCTTCCATCCGGACTGTACCGTCGGCTCTGGGTTTTCACCAGATCAGTCGCTGTAAGTGTGGTCAGCGAGTCGCGGGCTCAGACGTGCGTACGCCATTACCGCCGGTCAGGAATTTCACCTTGCCCTGAAGATTGTCGCTATGAAGTTTTATAAAAATAAAAACGCCCATGAATATTATGCTCAGGGCGTTCAGAAAGAAGCCTAGCTTCTACTGTTTTTTTGAAAAAAACAGCGAAATAGGCCGTTCCAAATACCTTCTCCCATCCGGACTGTACCGTCGGCCTTGGATTTGCACCAAGTCAGTCGCTATCAACTGCTACGATAGCGAGTCGCGGGCTCAGACGTGCGTTCGTCATTACCGCCGGTCGGGAATTGCACCCTACCCTGAAGGCTGGTATTCAGTTACGCAAAGTATAGCATATTTTTCACTATTGTCTGTAATCATTTATGGGAGAAGTGCACTTTACCTTTGCTCGCACTCTTCGAGGACGGTCAGGAGTTCTTTCAAATCACTTATGTACGCCTTTGGCACAACACCATTTTGCTCCATGTCCTGCTCGTTCCCTTGATAGGCAATAAAAGCGACTTGTCCGTCGCAGGCCGCCTTTCCATCGATCCAGGAATCCCCGATCATCGTCCAAGCTGAAACAGGCCAATCCGGCTTGCGGCTGCGAATATAGTGAATGCCCGATGGTGATGGCTTCAAGGTCGTCATTTGTTCGCGAGCTACGATTTCGTCAAAGTAGGGAGCGATTCCCGTCCCGTTCAAAGCCTCCTCTGCCGCGGCGTAGGCGTTGTTGGTCAGGATATACAAATAGTAGTTCTCTTTCAAGCGATCCAGCACTTCCACCGCATGCTTCTCCAATACAGCTCCATGCATGCCTTCCTTCTCAATCGCGGTTACTGCTTCCCACATAGCTTGTTCCAATTCACTCGTCATCTGCTCCGATTTTCTGCCAATCTCAATGAGCTGTGATGCGGTATACTTCTCCCACTCAAGTGTTGGAGAAACGATCCCATTATCCACCCATAGCTGAAAAATGGCCCTCTTCATCTCGGCAAAGTTGATCCTGGATTGCAATAAGGTGTTGTCCATATCGAAAATAATGCCTTTTGTATAGGATTTACTCATTTGTGGTCTCCTTTTTTAACAACTCGCCATGTCTGTTCTAGAGCAACGGTGTAGGCTTGAGCGTCGCCCGTCGGTGCGAGCTGATCATTATTCCACAAAGTCGCCGCTATATATTGCTGGCTATCCTTCAGGCTTTGTCCAACGATCCCTCCCGGCTCTGCCCCAGCTTTTGCGAGTACGTTGTTTTCGCTTCCACAGACTACGCGAAGAACTTGAGCGCTCTCTAGTCCATCCAGCAACTGACGATCGTCGCTGTCTGTGAGCTTCGAGAAAAGCTGTACAGAAATGGCTTCATATGTCTGGCTCTGCCCTGTCTGATGAAAAATAGGATCGTGATCCTTCTCCATGAAAGATTGATAGTGCTCTCTACTCTCCCAAACAGTAAGAATACAAGCTTCCAACGGCTGATGCTGATTCCACCCTCCGACTTGTCCCAGAAAGCCTTTTATGTCCTCTAATGATCTCCATTTCGCTTGGGCATGGGAAAACGATTGCTTCTGATTTTCTGTTACTTTACATGTAATCCATTTGATCAGCATTTCCAAGCCTCCTACGATCTTTTACAAAAAAGGAAGAGCGACAGTTCTACACTGTCGCTCTTCTCCACACACTACGGATTTTCCTTTATTGTTCCTTTTTCTTCGGGCTAGGAAACAATGCAGAAGTAACAGGGGGTAAAGAATTTGCTGCATCAATAAATTTCTGCTTGGCTACATTACCTGAAACAACAATTATCTTTTCAGTATCAAAGTAATACAAGTAGTTATTATTCAGATGATCCTTACCTATATATGCTTCGTTCCCATTTTTTAATAAGACCGTTTCTCGATCAGAACTGGGTGTAAACGAAAAGCGTTTATATACAGTAATCGTAACGATCTCTTTTTCGTTTGCAAACACCCAAGCATTCACTTCTTTTTCTGGAATATTCATTTTTGTTGCATTGAACTTTTCGAAAGGTAATTGTAAACCCTCTTTATCTGTAAACTCTGTATTCCCCAACAACCTTACAAGCCCATAAACTCCCCAATTAGATGAGGGATTATGTTCATACAAAAAAACCGCAAAATTGTTTTTCCCCTCTGGAGAACGTAAAGCCACTATACTCTTTTGTCCAAGGGTCGTTTCGAAAATGACAGAATCCTTCTTAGGAAATTCTGTAGTTCCATCTTTAAACCCAACCTCGTATTGATGGACGACAGCTTCAGAAGGAGAAGAGACATTTTGAGGTGGATCAACAACCTTTACCCACTCCACTTCTTTTAATGCATGATCCTCCGGTTTAGGAGCTGCAGTATTATTAGGTAGCACTTTATCGTTCGGATCCTTACGTTTATCTTCTTGGCATCCTAATAAGAGGCTGCATACAGCTAGGAGTATTATGGGTATTAGGAGTCTATTTCTCATTCTCAACTCTTCTCCTTCTTAGCAGTAATTAGAATTTTTCAGTTCTTGCTAGTTTGGCTTTGTGTTTTGGACCTATTACCTTGATTCTCTTTTTGTCTTGAATTTTGCAAGTGGGGGTTACATAGTAATGATCTCCTTCCCAAGTCTCCGTATAAGCACCATAATCAATCCATCCCCACTCACCAGGGCCTACTGTAATGGTAGTTGACTCTTCTGTCGTCCATGTTATGCTACCGCCTATTTCGAAGCCTGCTGTCGCTTCGATTACACCCCAATTCCATTTTCCTGATCCAGTAACTTTACCTGAAATCGTAGTGCTGGAACTTAATTTCGACGTTTCAGTCAAATCTCTACTGGTTTTATTGATAACTCTCGTTCCAGAATCCCCTAGTTTGAAGCCGCTTGCTGTCCTTTTCGCTGTAAATACCCATTCACCTTGATCACACCCAGCTGTGGGTCTTACTTTACGCGCATCCCCTCTATATGACGTCGTTGCTGTATTTGAGGTAACATGCGGCAAATTCGTGATTCTATTTTCATTTACGAAATTATAAATCTCGCTGTTCGGTACTTTATACTCAATTCCATCGATGTAATAGTAGCCACCTTGAATATTACCAATATTCTGATCTGTTTTTGCATTTGCTTGTAATCCCCCAGAAGTTACAAGAGAAGCGCCAATAATTGTAGCCATTGCTACTGAAAACAGTTTTGATTTTTTGTTCATTACCGTTTACCTTCCTTATTTTTATATTTTTACTATTCCGGTTTATTATACCAATATTTTACAAATATTCCACAAAAATAGAGATAATTCTCACAATGTATTGTTAAGCACAAAAAAAACAGAGGCTATCCCAACAGTAGATATTTCTACTTGAGAACTGCCTCTGTTCTTTTCATCTACTGTTGCTCAAATTATGTGCAAACGAAAGGGACAGCCGCTTTTGGGGGTCAGATGCCGAGTTCCTATTGCTTCTTCTTGGCGCTATCTACTTCATACGGCACATCCTTTGGAACGCCTCCAGCTGGCCAGTCTTGTGCCTTTTTGGCAAAGTCCGGACGCGGCTTGGACAAAATATAGGCTGCTAGGTCCGCTGCTTCTTGATCGGTTAACGAGCCTTGCTTGATACCGCCCATTTCCCCTAAAGGCATATTGCGCTGAATGTAGCCAGCGGCTTTGGAAATTCGGGCCATACCTGCACCAATATTGAAGGAGTTATCCCCCCATAACGCTGGTCCAGAGTTTGGGCCTGTTCCTGAACCATCAGCTGCATGGCATTGTATACACGATTTTTGAAAGAGTGCTTCTCCATTTGCCACATTCGGTTGAGGTACGCTCTTCATATCATTTTTCTCTATCCACGGGCGCTCTTTAATTCCTACTGGTACATCTGTTGAGATATATGTCAGATAGGCAACCATCGCTCTCATTTCGTCGCTGTTGTAAGGCAATGGCTTTCCGTTCATGCTTCGTTGAAAGCAACCATTGATCCGATCTTCAATAGTAATCACTTTTCCAGACCTTGGAATGTACTGGGGATAGACTGCGGTGACACCCGTTAATGGGGAGGTCGCATCCATTCCTGCATTACCGTGACAGCTAGAGCAGGACAGCTTATTCCCTGTGTATTCAGGGATCACTGTGCTCGTTTCATTCATCAGCTTATGTCCATACTTAATCGATTCTCCCAATGGACCTTCTGGCACCTTGTCCATACTAGGCGGGGTGTAGGAAGCTAGATTGATCGCTCCCGACGCTCCACTCGCCGTTTTATCTTTGGCCTCATTCGCTGTTGAGGTGGGTTGAGCGGTCGGCTGTGTAGCGCAGCCTGCAAAGACCAGCATCGCCACTACTACCATAGACAGCTTCTTCCAGCCTGTCTTCTCTTTTTTGATCATAGGTCTCACTCCTCCATGTTGATCGTGCATTCACACCATGAGAGTAGCAAGAGGCGTGCCAAACCATAAAAGCAGGAAAACGAACGGCTTGACGCTTCCGAACAGCAAGAAAAAGAAAAGACCATGCCAAAATGTCATGGTCAGTACGCGACAAAATGTCACGGTCGCAGCTCGTACTCTTCGATTTTTCGGTACAGATTACGTACGCTAATCCCCAGCTTCTCTGCTGTCCTGGTCTTGTTCCATTGCAGAACGTCCAGCACATGCTTGATATGTTCTCGCTCTACATTCTTCAGTAAAAATGCCTCTTCCTCCCCCGTTTCTGCTGAGGAAATGAGCTTCTTATCTGACAGATGATGAGGTACTGACTGCTCATGAGGAAAGAGATCCTTGTCGTCAATTTCCTCTCCTCTTGCCAAAACGACAGCACGCTCGATCATATGAGCCAACTCCCGAACATTTCCCGGGAATGTGTAGGCCAAAAGAGCGGCCTGTGCTTTCACAGAAAGCGGTTTGACTGGATACTTACGCTTGAGTCGATTCAAAAAGAAAGCCGCTAGTGGCAAAATGTCCTCACTTCTCTGAGAGAGAGGTGGAATCGTTATATCCATGACATGCAGCCGGAAATAAAGATCGGATCGGAACGTTCCTTCTTCCACTTTCTTTTCCAGGTCGGCATTGGTAGCAGCAATGATCCGAACATCCACCTTGTGCAGAATCGGGCTCCCTATTCGGCGAAATTCGCCGGTTTCCAGAAAACGGAGCAGCTTGACCTGCAAAGGAAAAGGCAAGTCCCCTACTTCATCCAAAAAGAGCGTTCCCAGGTGGGCAATCTCGACTAGTCCCTTTTTCTGAGCAGTTGCACCTGTAAAGGCTCCCTTTTCGTGCCCGAACAGTTCACTTTCCAGCATCGTTTCTGGTATCGCCCCCAAATTGATCGGTACGAATGCCTCTGATGCTCTCTCACTACATTCATAAATGAGTCTCGCGATGACATCCTTCCCTGTCCCACTTTCCCCTTTCAAGAGGACGATAAAGTCCGTACTGGCTACTCGCTTGGCAGTTGCTAGGACCTCTTTTAGCTTCGGGCTTTCTGCAACGATTTGAAACGTCGTTTTCCCGTTTGTCGATAGAACTTCTCTCAACTGTTGGTTTTCCTCTGTCAACTGCTGTTTTTCGACGGCCTTGGAAATCAATACCTCCAATTCATTGAGGTTGTATGGTTTTGTCAAATAATCATAAGCGCCGCGTTTCATTGCTTCGATTGCTGTTTCGATTGTTCCGTGTCCGGTAACAACAATGATTTGAATGGCAGGAGAGGTTTCCTTGCACCATTGCAGAAAGGAGAGGCCGTCCATCCCGGGCATTTTCAAATCAAGCAAGATCACATGTATCGTTTCGCTAGTTACTAGCTGCTGTGCACTGATTCCGTCAGATGCTTCCAGCGTGGTATATCCCTTTCTCTTTAATCGACTGGTTAATAGATGGCGGAAATCTGCTTCGTCATCAACGATGAGTATACGAGTGTCAGCGTGCATCTTTTGTTCATTCCCCCTTTGCCGACGGCAGGATGACCGTAACCGTTGTGCCTATGTTTGGTGTACTTTCGATCTCGATTTCTCCGCCTAAATTCGTCACAATCCCGTAGCAGACCGATAACCCGAGACCAGTCCCTTTTCCAGGAGGCTTGGTTGTATAAAAGGGCTCCAAAACATGGGGCAAATCTGCTGCGGGTATACCGCATCCATCATCTCTGATCGACAGACGGATTCGATCATTCGATGGAGAATCCGTTGCTATCTCAATATTTCCACGCTCCTCGGTCGCGTACAGCGCATTGGTTAACAGATTGAGCACGATCTGCTGAAGCTGTCCTGGCGTAGCGAGAAGAAACGGAGCAGAGGCCAACAGAGACTGGTTTACCGTTACCTGTTTGACACGTATTTCATGGGACAAAAGAATGAGAATATCTGATAATACTTGATGAATATCTACTTTTTCTACGGTAATGGGTGATTTCCCTGAAAAGTGCAGCAATCGGGTCGTGATTTCCTTGCAACGGTTAATTTGTTTGTCCATCGTGTCCAAGTATTGGGTAAGCTCTCCCGAGTCCTGTAAATCTCGAATATCCTCGTCCACTAGACGGTCTCGCAAGTCCTGTCCATACAGCGACAGAATCCCTAATGGATTATTGATTTCATGAGCAATGCCCGACGCCAAGAGTCCAATAGCAGCGAGCTTGTCTGCTTGTGCGATTGCGGCTTCTAGCTCTCGTTTCTCCGTGATGTCCTCGATGACCTCCAGAAAAGCAGACGATTCTTTCTCCGGATGCAGAGGGAAAACTTGATGTCGATAAAAACGGACCCGCCCATCCTGATCGACTCTGGAGGAAATAAGGTCAGTCTGCTTTTGGTTCACCATTTGTCGCGTTCGGAGCATGCAACTACTGCATGAACTAAATTGCTGACCAATCGTCAGATGGCAGTCTTTCCCCAGAAGATGAGCCGTATCCTGGAACCACGCTGACGCTGTTTGGTTAATCCAGCGAATGCGAAACGATTCATCTACAAGAATGAGCCCCATCCCCATACCACTGACAACTAGATCAAGCCGCTTCTTTTCTTCGAGAAGCTGGTTGGTCTTCATCTCCAGACTCTGTGCCATTTCATTGCAGGACGCTGCCAACCTGCCAATTTCATCTGAGGTCGTCACTGGTATTCGTACGGATAAGTCGCCACCTGCGATTTTTTGCACAGCGGATTCGATCTTTTCCATTAATCGGCTAAACGAGACAGAGAACACAATGCTAATTCCTAAAACGATAAATGCGATGAATAAAGTCGTAAAGAGCAGAGATTGTTCCAATTTTGAAAAGGCAGCAAACACCGTTTGACTCGACTGTTCCAGCATAATGACCCAATGTGTGACAGAAGAGCGCATGGCATAATTGACCATGACATCTCCATTAAAAGCTTGATATGTACGGATAACAGGCTTGTCGGTTCGATCTGGTAGTGTCCATAAGGGAGGAACCGCTTGTTCATAATAGGTCAAAGAGCCATCAGAAGGCTTGCCCAGCATAAACGGATCGGCAAACCTATCGCTTTTCCCATCTGTGACGAACAAATAGGCCTCGTTTTCATAGCGTGCTCGCAGTGTGACTTGTTCGAGTAACTGTTTTACATTGAGCTTTGCGTACATGCCACCTTTTACACCTCTGGCAGATACATGAGGGATCGCGACCGTTACCAGCAGCTTCCCTTCCGCTGATCGGACAATGCTTCCGATGTATGGTTTTCCAGACTGGATGGTGGTAAGAAGTTGGTTGTCTCGCTCCATAGGTGTGTCCAGCTTTTGATGTTTCCAGCGATTCAGCAAATACTGCGGCTCTCCATCCTGATTAAAAAGCGCGACTTCCTCCATGTAAGGCGAAGTCTTCAATAACGTATTCAGCAAGAAATAAGCATCCTCATCACTAGGGCGCTCATTGAGAAAACGCTGCTGAACCACCTGCATGGATTGGGACGTATGTAAAAAAAGCATATCCAACTGGGCTAACGTATTTTCCACGTAGATCTGATTGGCTCTGTCTACCTCTTCTCGAACCTTATCTTTACTGGTATGCAAATTGATATACCCAAGAATCAGAAAAGGGATGATGGACATGCATAGACCAAACAGGAGCATTTTTGTCTTCAGTCGATTGATGCGTGGTAGTCTGCTCCTCCTCATTTGTTCCCCACTCCATACCATTCTTGTGCCAGTGACCACTGCTGATCGGTTACGCTAATAGGAAGCTTGGACAGGGAAGTAGCATTGACAGCTAACCGCACGTCATCCGGCCATTCGATTGACAGATCTGTCGGAGGGACTCCATCCAACACCCGAGCTACCATATGAGCAGCTTGCATGCCTTGTGAATGAAAGGAAACGCCGTAAGCGGCATACAAACCAGCCTTCACCTGCTCGGGGTATGCGCCCATGACAAACAATTGCTTATCGATCAAAAGAGGCAAGCAATCGGTAATCGCGTCTTCCAGAACATAGCTAGGTAAAGGAAGCATGGCGTCGTATTCTCCTGGAGAGAGCCTACTGAGCAATTGCTCCAAGTCTTTAGGGGAAGCAACATGCTTCACCTGCAAGCGAACACCTAGCAACGAAGCAGCCGACCTTGCTTCTGCGATGGCTTGTTCTGTCGTAGGAGCATGAGAATCGGCAATGATCAGAATATGCTTGGCATCAGGCAACAAACGAGTGGTCAGCTCCAATCTTTTCCCAATCACATTCATTTGGCCATTGCTGATTCCACACGTAACCGTCCCCTCGGTCTCAACAAGGGGTAGTTCGACCATTGAGGCGACACCAATAAAAACAATGGGAACCGTCGTTGACGCCTGTTGAATTAAAAAGGTCTCGTGCGCCCCTGTCGTGACGATTACATCAGGCTTTTTCGAAATCAAGCCCTGGACAAGCGAGCGCTCCTCTTCAAGCGTCCGAACCGTATTCAAATAAACGGGCACATACTGAATACGTGCTCCTTCACTGAGACCTAATGATTGCAATCCCGCCTTTAATCCCGCTACTTTATCTTTTCGATCCTCATTGGCAATCACAATTCCGATCGTGTAAAGATCGACATCCTGTTTTCGCTGACTACTGGACCAATCGAGCAGAGTTCCTGCCACTAACAAGATGAGAAAAAGGATTTTGCTTTGTTTCTTCATAGGTATCACATCCAACTCTCATCATAGCGGCAAATGATTGCTGAAAATGTGAATAATTAACAAACCTTAGAAAACCTTGGTCAATGAATACGGACTGATCTAAATAATACGTTTTTCATATTAATCATGATCATTTTATATATTTTTCATATTAACTTACACTTGTTATAATCCGCTTAAATTGGGAAGATAGAGACAGCTCCACCTCGGGAAAACGCTCCCGAAATCCCTTTATGACGTTAACCAGCATACCGCCCACTGCCGAATCTACAAATGCAATGGACAAATGTCCAATTTTCCCTTGGCTCGCCCGTTTTGTTCTCATAACGGCTTGCTCCAACTGGGAAACCATTCTCCTGGATTCATCCAAAAAAACCGCGCCTGCTGCCGTAAGACGAACCTGTCTCTTGGTCCTCTCCAACAGCTTTACGCCAAGTTCTTCCTCGAGACTTTGTATTTGTTGCGTCAATGGTGGTTGCGTCATATTCAGTTTACTCGCAGCGCGATTGAAATGCAGTTCTTCTGCTACTGCAATAAAGTAGCGTAGTTTTTTCAAGTCCATGATTACGCTATTCCTTCTTTCCTAAAGCCTTATGAAAAAAGCGACAGCAATGCGCTGCCGCTTTTTCCTATTCAACGATTACGGAGTGCTGTTCGGTGTATCCCCAGGAATCCTCGGCACATCCGGCTTGCCTTCCGGGTTGTTGTACAAATACGTCGGTACATCGCCAATGATCAAGGAGTGGGTGATCGGGATTTTCGTCGTGACCGTCTGCTCCTCAGTCGCAAAAGGGATCACGATGCGCAGATCGACTTCCACGAAAATATATACCGTCGCCAACACCATATTGATACCTGCTTCCTTCAGCTCTGTCTCCAGCTTGGTCTTGACCGAGCCGATGGGCACGAAAGTCACTGGCAAATTCGGCCCCATGGATGCCAAAAAGGAGTTCCCGGTAGCCAATCCAAGCGGGATCGTGCGGTCTACTTTTTCTTGCTCGAACTCTTGGAGCTTGTTCTGGACCCTCGCTGTTGTTTCGCCCACGATTCTTGCATATTCCTTGAAGTTGAACTGATACGCCTGAATCTGCCCCTCGTTGTTCTTCTCGATTTTGACAATCTGATTGAAGTCGACGCCTTGCTGCGAAATCCGCTTGGTTACGGCATCAGTTATTGCTTCTTTCGCCAATTGCTCGGCTTTTTGCGTCGCCAGAATCAAGAGAGTAGGCTCCAATCGATTTTGCAAAAACACAAGTGTCTGTATCGTCAAAACAAAAAAGATAACCAACGCGATCAAAAACGCTTTCGTACGTGAAAGCGGGTTTCTCCAACGCCGACGGGGTCGAAATACGGCCAATCCCGACACCTCCCAACTGGTACATCCTATGGTTAGCAGGTGGAAAAAAGACTACGTGTATCGGGAGGCCGTTTTCTATTTTTTGGGAGAAAAAACGAGGTACAAGCCAAATCCGATCAGCCCTGTGACAAATAGCAATTGGGCAAAGATTAGCATTCCAAATAAAGTGGAGGCACCCGCCAGAAATGGAGCCATAAGAAAACCAGCGAAATACCCGCTTCGACTCAGAAGCCCCTGCACCCCCATCACCTTGCCGCGTAGCTCATTTTGGGCTTGTTGCAAAAGCGTGCTCTCATAAACCTGTGCTGCGCCGGAAAATAGACCCGCGAAAATCAAGAGCAAAAGCACAAACACAGCATGGGTTGCCGCGAATGCCCCTACAATTCCCACGGAAAAAACGGCATAAGCCACGAGCATCCCATTCACCAGCTTCACCCGCAAACGAGCTGCCACATAAGAGCCGATCAAGCCTCCGACGCTCATCGCCGTCCACATTAATCCGTGCAGAGTAGCGTCACTATCACGCAATTGATCCGCCCAAAAAGGCAACCCGTAATTATACGCAGACGTACTGAGCGATACGAGAAAAGCTAACAGGCTAATCGTCAGAAGCACAGGTGTATCCCGCAAGTACCGAAGGGTGACACGAAAGCTACTCGCTGCTTTTGACGTAGCAAGCACATTGTCTCCCTGCTCCTCCCAACGAAGTCTCGTCAGAATCCATGCAGAGAAAAGAAAGCTGGCGCCATCCAAGACGATCACAATCGTATAACCATAGTGATCTGTTAGCCATCCTCCCAGCATGAAGCCCATGATGCCTACCAATGACTCCATCCTGACCTTTAATCCATTGACCTGAACCAGTTGCTCACTCCCAAAAATTTGTGGCAAGGATGCCTGGAAGCTAATATGAAACAGCGTATACAGCATGCCATTGAGAAAAGCCGCTGCGATTAATACATACGGTGTCGGATAAAAAGCGATGGCCAAAATAGCAAGACCGGCCCCCAAATCGCTTACGATCATGGTACGCCTTCTGTCCATTCGATCAGCCAACACGCCTGCCAAGGGACTAAACAGCATCCCCCCTAGTTGCCTTGCAACGAAAAAAGCGGTCATCCAATACGCACTATGTTCAAATGTAAAAATCAACGCGCTACACGCGATCAAATTCATCCGTGATCCCAAGGATGACAACGCATTGACATACAAGTACCATTTCTTATTCATCTCCATCCAAACCTCCCGATCATGACAGGTGGTTTGAATCAACGCCCCCCTCTAGTGGGTGCGTACACTGATTATGGCAGTTGACATGCACATGCCTCCTCTTGAATGAAATCAGGATAAAGCATTTGTTACTCGAAACATTCTGAAGGGGGACGCTTCCCCAAATCGTCCTGTTCGGCATTTGTTGCCGTACTTCCATAATAGGTGGTGAGTCGGCTGATTGTCGATAGCACAAAAAGGACGCTTTTTCTTTCAAAGCGCCCCAATCTCAAGTAATCCTGTTGATTTACAATGCAATAATAATGGTAAATAATTCCCTTTTGGACGAGCTCAGGCTATCACTACTCTTGAAATTTGATCATATGGTATAGGGAGTATGACTTTCGTTTGGGAGGTTATTTATGAATCTGGAACGTCTGGAACAAGCATTTGGGGCCCTCGTTTCGCCTACTCCTGCCCAGCTTAGACACGCTCTCATTTCCCTGTCTCCCTGCATGGAACAGCTCGGTCCATACATCCCGGAGCCGCTAAATCTGCCTTATGGACGCAAAGTATTATTCTCCACGCCACATGTTGAGGTTGTCTTGATCCATCTGCCAGCAGATCAGGAATCCATTCCACATAATCACGGTGACTCTTTTGGATGGGAATTGGTAGTCTCAGGCACGTTAACAAATATGATTTATGTCCAAACGAATATTGAAAATAAAGTTCAACGAGCACAAACAACTCATGTCAGCACGGGTGAATGCTATTTTGTAGAGCCAGGGGAAATTCACGCCATTCGCAACAATGGACAAAGTCCAGTTGTTTCCGTAAACGTTTACAGTCCTCCATTGCGTAATTGCCGCCAATATTGCTCCTTTGAACCGACAACGTAATACTTTTTACAGGTTTTCTGTTATTTCCGATAGCTCATCCGCAGAGCTGGCTACCTGTGCAACCGCTTGGTTCATATCCTCCATGACTTTGAAGAAGTTTTCCAGCTCCCGCTGAATCCGTGAGCTCTGTTCTTTACTGTCTGAGACAGCGCTCATGATTCCTTCAAAAAAGGCATTCGTCTCGTTTACTACCGCCGTGCTCGATTGGACCAACGCTTGAATTTCTATCACGACAGACGAGAGGACCACTGTCTGTTGGTTCGTCTTCTCGATCAGTTCACGCACACCGAAAACCGACTTTTTGGTCTGTTCTGCCAGCTTGCGTACCTCATCGGCTACGACGGCAAATCCACGTCCCTGTTCACCAGCACGTGCTGCTTCAATCGCAGCATTTAATGCCAAAAGATTTGTCTGCTCAGCAATTGCCGTCACGACCTCTACAATCCCTTGGATTTTTTCTGCGTTTTCCTCCATCGCGTTCATTTCTTCCGAGATTTGCTTGACGCTGCTCTGAATCAAGCACATTTGCTCCTGTTGTTTTTCCAGCTTTTCTTTGCCTTCACGGGACAGGTCTTGCGCTTTCGTGGAAAAGCCCGTGCCATTTTCAGCAAAACGAAGCACTTCTCTCGACTGTTCTGTCAATTGCACAACTGACGCGCTGTTTTCTTCTGAGACCGCTGCCAGCTCATGTGCAGAATTGGTCAGGAGGATTCGCAGCTCGTCCTTTTTGTCTTGTTCCGCTCGCCGTGCCTTTTCATGCTCGTTTTCATATTCCTCCAGCACAATTTGCTGTTCGATGCTTAGAATCTTCGTGACGGCTGTGAGGGCTCGTACGAATTCATCCTTGTCCGCGATGTTTTTTTGCAAGAGATCAATCAAGGAAACCATCATGTTTTGGAAGGCACTCAAGTACCATTTTGGTTCCAAGCCAATTCGCATATGAATAACCGCAATTCTACTGCGCTGTTCAATATAAGCGCTGTCGATGCGTCCGCTAAACATTTCGGAGATATGGCGGTTCAACGTTAATTTCAACCGTTCAATGGTGCTGTTTTGGTTTACAATCTTCATTAAAATCGGTTCATTTTCAATACTGGCATAGAAATAGTCGACAATAGCGTCAATATTTTGAATGATAAGTGGCTGAAGTGCTTTCACAATGGTCAGTTCTTCTTCGGTCAGGTTGATCATTGCTAGTTGCTTTGCGAGGGTGTTTTTCCCTACAATATGCACTTCCCCCTTTTCCTTCACCCCCTGAAAAAAAGATTCACTTTTTCCTTTCCCTTTCAACCCAAAAAAGGTGGAAAACGGACATGTGCTCATAGCCTGAACTCCTTTTATCCGAGTACATATATCTCTGGAATATCCTTTCAATTATATACCCCTTTACAAACGGGTGTAAACCGCCCACCTTGGCTATGGGCGGTTGTTTGAGCCTAGCTACGCCTACATTTCCGCTTTCCTCACAACTACTCGTTGCAGCTTCCAGCTTGTTTTGTCCCATTTCCAGTACGACTCCACATACGCGATCGTATCGGCATTGGCAACACCACTAACTCTTTGTTCCCCTTTTAATTCACAGATTCCATCGCGAATCTCATCGATGGGCTTGAGTACGCTGAACGTGTTAGGCATAACCTCTACTGGAGAAACCAGCTTCCCGTTCTTGTATACGCCATTTTCTTCATAGATTTTTTTGCGATCGGACAAATCGAGAACGACAGTCTCCCCCGTCTCCTTGATCGTCAAGGACACCTTGTAATGATCCTGATAGGAGCCCGAAATCGTCAAGGGCTGCGGAACTGGCAGAATCGCCGGCTTGTTGTCCTTGTTTGCGAACAAATAAAACTCTGACGTCCCTGCACTGCCCCCAGTCGGTGCCTGAAGCAAAATTTGTTGCACACCGCCTCCAGTAAAATCACAAAAGAACATCTCCGGCTGATAAGCGCCATACGGTGTTGTAAAAAAGGTTGTTTTTTTTGCAACGGGGTCTTGAACCATGATTTTTAAGTGTTCGAAGTAAGGGCTGTCTGCCGCAAATCTCTTTCCTAGCAACGTAACGAGATCCGGTCGACCGTCGCCTGTCACATCCTGCTGTTTGATCTGGATTTCCTCGAACACAGTCGGAGGAGGCTGTACGTCTCTCACCTCCAGGGCAAGAGCTGCTTGTCCCCACCCGGCTCCTGTCAACATCCATACGATACAGCCGATCATACCTACCCTTTTGCTTGTCCACATGTCGATACATCCACCTTTTCATCTGCTCAAGTTATCTGTAGTATGCAAAAAATGGCTTTGGTCAAACCGTCCTAAACGGTAAAATAGAGAGAGGGATCGTAGGAAGTGAGGAACACTATGGCAATATTACCACTAGCCGCAGCGGGAAAAAGGACGAGTTGACGTTCATATGTATAGGATGAAGGCTTTTATCGAGGAGGCTACTTGCATGAAGACTCCCAAGCAACAGCGTGCATCACAGGCTCCGCCTAGCCGCCGGGCACTTCGTTCTGCATATGAATTGATTCTCACACAGATCTGGCCCCGTCTCCCCGCTGCAACCGAATCTACTTGCAGGAGAATCGATCATGAAGATAAGGCTCGTACAAAACGGAATCATCACTGAGATAGAAGACATCGAAGAGGCTGCAACTCCTCCCGTGAACGGGTTTTACTGGATTCATGCCGCGCCATTCGATTTGGATATTTTACAGCCTCTGTTCGGACTGCATCATCTGGCTGTCGAGGACTGCATCGACGAGGAAGAACAGCGGCCCAAGCTGCAAAATTACGATGATCATTACTTTATGGTCATCAATGGCATTACCTTCCACAACCATGATATCTTCTTGCGCGAGATCAATATTTTTTTGGGCAGCAGCACCATCATCACCGTAACGAAGCAGGAGGCCCCAGAATTCACTACCATGCTGTCGATCATCCGGGAAAAAGAAGTCAATCGCCCCGATGCGTTTCTGTACTACTTGGTAGACCAAATTGTCGATCTCTATTTTGATGTAACCGAAAAAATTGAGGACCTGCTTGAAGATCTGGAAGAACAAATTTTGATGCACACGAAAAAATCCCATCTGGATCAAATTATCGGACTGCGCAGTGAGATCTTGTACGCCCGTAAAATGCTCGTTCCCCAGCGGGATTTGATTGACGCCCTACATAAAAAAGAACTCCCGCTGATTCAGCCTTATCTGCGGAAGTACTTTGGCGATATTGTAGAGGATGCCAGCAAAATTGTAGAGAGCTTTGAAGCTTTTCGCGAGCTCATCGGAAACTTGCGCGAAGCGTATCAAGCGGCGCTTGCCGGCAGAGCCAACGATATTATGCGTGTTTTTACCGCCTTGACGACGATTTTTATGCCGTTGACGATTGTGACAGGTATATACGGGATGAACTTTGATGTGATGCCCGAGCTTCGTTCACCCTATGGCTACTACATCGTGCTGGGATGTATGGCGGCCATCGGCACGACGATGTTTATCATTTTCAAAAAGAAGGACTGGCTCTGATTATACCAAATCGCCACAGGCGATGATCATCAGCGTCAGCATTTTGGACAAGTCACACTCATAGGGATGCTCAATATCCCGACCTTCTTCATCCACCAGGACTCTGACGATCGGACGGCTCGGCATTCCTTTGTTCGAATCGACGACGACACCAGACATACCATTGTTCAGACTGACAGTCAGACCAACAGGGTAGAGTGCAATCGTATTTCGCAAAGCCTCTACATACACATGATCAAACAGTTTTCCTGAACCGGAGTAGAGCACCTCCATCGCTTCGTGAGGAAGCATTCCTCGACGGTATACCCGATGCGACGTCAGGGCATCGAATACATCGGCCACTGCCATCAAGCGACCAAACGGATGAATCTCTTCTTGTTTCAGGTGCCGTGGATAACCGGAGCCATCCCAGCGCTCGTGATGCTGAAAAGCGCAATGGGCTGCAAGCAGAGGGATGTCGTCTTGCCGACGCAGCATTTCAAAGCCGATCTCCGTATGTCTTTTCATGATTTCAAATTCTTCTTGTGTAAGGCGGCCAGGCTTTTTCAAAATATCGTCTGGGATATGCACTTTTCCTATATCATGGAGCATACCGCCAATACTAATCTCCAACACATCTTTTTCCGAACAGCCAGTATTTATGGCGAGAGCTGTGCTATACAAGGCAACATTAAATGAGTGCGTGAATATGTAATTGTCGAAGGCGCAAGCGTCTGCCAATAAGTTCATGGCTGAATCATTATTGTTCAATTCATCCGCAACGGTTTGCATGACATCCCGCAGCTTACGTCCCAAACCCTTGTCCGAAAAAAGCTGCTGCCATTTGTCCGGGACTTGATGAACCGTTCGGAATGTATCGTGAATCATGGACATTGCTTGTCTGCGAGTATTTTCGGAAATGACTGTCTCCACAATGATATCATCCGTGCGCTTGTCTTGGATGTAGAGACTGTTCACGTTTTTGTTTTTAAGTCGAGCTATCATTCGTTGGGTTAGTTCTACTCCGGCGCCAACGAGAATCGTTCCATTCTCTGTATAGATGGAACGAGCCAGTTTATCACCCGGCTGGCATTTTTGAATGGATTTCAGTCGCATTTCCTTCCGTCGCCTTTCCTCAGGGTATCCCTATTATAGCGTGATTCGACTTGATTCTACATGAAATTTTTTCTAGATTTGCTTTTCATGTCTACCGAGGAAAGACACGGAAGACGAGTTTGTCTGGAAGAATCCTTGTTTGCAAGGGAGATGATTGTTATGTCACTGATCGAAAAAGAGTTAACGCAGCCTCTTTCATTATGTGATCAAAATGGCCGCTTACTTCCCGAAGCGATTGGCTGGTCCCGTTATCCATTGCATGACTGCCAGTTTAGCGGGCATTGGTTTCGCCGGAAAAAATGGAATTTTTGGTTTATCACCGCGCCTGAATGTGCGATGTCGATTGCGATGGTCAATCTGGATTACGCTGGCATTGTCTTTGTCCATTTTATTGATCTAACGACAGGGGAAACGGCGGACAGTGCCGTAACGGTTCCTTTTGGTGCAGGGATTCGACTGGGTGCCACTGTAGATGAACCTTGCCATTTTACGAGTCGCAAGCTCTCTGTCTCCTTTCAGCCAGGAGCCATTGGAACGAGCGTAGAAGCGACTGCTATTTGTCCCGGCGATAAAACTCTTTCGCTCGACATCGTGATTGATCCGCCATCCGAGTCCTTAAATGTCGTGATTCCGTGGAGTGCGGAGCGCTTTCAGTTCACATCGAAGCAAACGGCGCGGCCTGTGCACGGCACCATTGCCTATAACGGGAAAACCTATTTACTCGATCCGCAGAATGCGTTTGCCAGTCTGGATTTTGGGCGTGGCGTTTGGCCGTATCACACTCGCTGGAACTGGACGACCTGCTCTTTCCGTCACGCGGAGGGTGTCGCAGGCTTTAACTTTGGCAGAGGCTGGACAGACGGAACGGGTATGACCGAAAATGGCTTGATGATCGATGGTGTCCTCTACAAGCTGAGTGAACAAATTTATTTTTCCTACGATCCTGACAACCGGATGCTCCCTTGGACGCTTGCGAGTGAAGAATCGTCTGCGGTACGCCTTACCTTTACGCCGCTTTTTGCTCGAACCGAGCACAAAAATTTTGCATTGGTGCGAACCACTCTGCATCAAGTAATCGGCCGATATGACGGGACGCTCTCAACACCTGATGGAAAAACAATTGCGGTGCAAAGCAAGATCGGAATCTGTGAAGAACAATCAGCCCGTTGGTAAACAAGACCCGAGAAAACTAAAAAACCTTTGTCATGATGGGACAAAGGTTTTTTCTATAGGCAAACCATTTGTTTGTTTACAGCATTTTTACGACAGCATCCCGTCCAATCATGCCAGCAGTAATCCCCTTCTCCTCCGCTGTCGTCGTCACAGACTCCAGCGGCGCATCCAGCAATTCCTGTATGGTCTTGACCCCTACTGCACGACCGGCAAGAATTTCCCTCGCTGCCAACCTCTCGTTTAAGAGCCCCACATCCAGCGCTCCACACATGATGTAGCCATGATCGGTCGTTACAGCCAATAGCGTCGTCTTGGGCAAACGAACGGTGACAGCAATTGCCGTCCCCTCTGGGAAGTGGATTGGCACTACCTCGACCATCAAGATTCCTCCTTTTTCTCTCCTGTCTGTTAGCGTTACCATCCTATGACGCTCAGAAGAAAAATGTGAGGTTTCCAAAGGTAGTACCTAGATTTTCGTTTAATGCACGACGCTTGTCGGAAAGTGCTCATCCTCCATCGCAACTTTTCGTTTCATGACTTCAATCATATACGTCGCAAGCATGTGAAACAGCTCTTCCTCGTCCATTTCCTCGACCAAGTCCAGCAAATCATCCCGAGACTGCTCCGCGAGAATGCCGACGACAACCGCTGTAATATCCTCTTCATCGCCATTAAAATGTCCTCTGTACAGCTCATATACTTCATCAATGAAGCGCATCGCTCGTCCCCTCCCGTTTTTCGATAGCATTCCCGAAAAACCGGTCTCTACGATTGGTTTTTTGACGTTGACGATATCTTTTCCCAACGTGGCCGAAACGCGTTTTGCAGCATCTGTTGGTCCTGTATCGTGGTGGCGAGCACTTCCCGCAGCATCTCGGGCAAGAAAAACGTAACCTCACTGCCGAGCAGCAAATCGGGAAACATCCGATTGTACATAAACATGTCGATCGTCCCGACTCGATACAGACGCTCGCGATCAAGCGGTTGCCCGTTGACTTCAATCTGGATAATTTGCGGCTGGTCATCCTCACTGTAGCGGATGTGCAATCCGTCCACACACATCCAGCCTTCTATTTTTCCGCGAAAACCGTACCCTCGCAGCTCCCGATGAACCATTTCCGGTTGAATAGCCTGCTCCAGGACAGTGGTGAGCTGCGCGCCTGTTATCGTGACCGCACAAGCATTGATCGGGTGGGGCATACTGTACAACAAATCGGCAAAAGACAAGCTGCCCCGAGGCAGATCAGCAAGCAACAGTCCTCCATTTGCCATGCCGATCTCAGCCCCCGTCCATTTGCGAATACTTGCTGCAATGAAGGAACCATAGGGGGTCTCCTCCGTCCAGCCGATGTGCATGTCTTGCTCCAATTGAACAATCGGCTGAAACAAACGGTTCTCTGCCCATACTTTTTCACTCTCAATGAACTGGCTCAATGCTTCGTCTGACTGGTACTGTTCTGTCTGAAAAAGCTCTGCTTGCATATCTGCAATCCTTTTATGCTTCCCGTCCCAGACGAGTTCTACATGACCCACATACTCGCCAAATCGCCCAGCTTGTGTGATCAAGGTGCCTCCTAGGCGTTCTCCATGAGGCAGTGTCCGGTGAGAGTGTCCACCCAAAATGATATCTAGCCCATCGACTTCACTAGCCAGCACACAATCTGTCTGATAGCCGAGATGCGATAGCAAAACGACAACATCCACAGACGAGCGAAGCGCCGCAATCTGCTCACGCAAAATCGGGATTGGCTCCTTGATCTCCCATCCCATACTTTGATAGGAGGGGCCAAAGGGAATTGTCATTCCTAAAATCGCCAGCCGCAGCTCGCCTACGGTATGAATGGCGTATGGTACTGCCCAAGACGGGACTGAATTTGTTGTTGGCTCAAACAGATTGCCCGTAATGATCGTGGAATGCGCATCTGTGTACAGTTCATTCAACTTGTCTTTTGGGAGTGTGATGCCTTCGTTGTTTCCAATCGTCGCGTATTGAATCCCACTTCGATTCATGATTTCGACGTTTGTTTTCCCAAAGCTCGCTTCCGATCGGATATCCATTCGATCCATATGGTCTCCAATATCGACCGTCAGCACATGCTCTCCCCTGCCCTCCCACTCTTCTCGGTGCCTGCTCAGGCAGGTTGCAATTCGCGGCATCGTATCAAAATGGCTGTGCAAGTCATTCGTGTGCAAAATGTGTAAGGTACAGGTGTCTGCCACGACTTTCCCCTCCCTCTCGTCTCATTATCCAAAAATCGCTTCTCCGATCATTTGTATAGCAATTCCCAATATCAGAACACGCAAGAACAGCACGATAGTGCGGCCCTTCATTTTACTGGCAATAATCGCCCCAAGCTTTCCACCCGCCCAAGCTCCTGGCGCGAGCATCGCTGCATACAGCCAGTGTACGTTGTCGTGGAAGATATTCGTGATTGATCCAACCACCGCTGATAAAAAGATGACCAGCATGGACGTAGCCGTGGCAATGTGTGGCGGAAAGCGAAACAATATCATCATGGCTGGAACCATCAGGATTCCGCCACCCACGCCAAATAGCGACGAGGTTATCCCGACAAAGAAGGCAATCGTAATGACGGACCATTTGCTATACCCGTACACATATTCATTTCCTTCGTTGTCGATGAAGTGGCGTTGGACTTCCCACTTAATGCTGCGTGGCTTGATTTTGTCTTTGACCATCAATACGACGAACATGCAGAGCTGAAACAAGCCAAACAGCAGCGAAAAGCCCTCCACTGCTAGTAATGTATTAAGATACACGCCCACAATAGCACCTGGGGCACTCCCGATAAAAAAGAGCAGGGCACTCTGCTTATCTACTTTATTTTGCTTGAGATAAGAAAGAGAGGAAGAAAGCGCGGTTACCGCAATCACGATCAGCGAAGTCGCCGCTGCTACTTGCGGGTTCATCGATCCAGGCATGTACCCGTTCGCAAAATACAGCAGAGCAGGCACGAAGAAAATCCCACCACCCAGACCCGCGATGCTGCCAATGACGCCAGCCACGACTCCGATGATGACAAACAAGATGGCAATTGCTACAAGCATGAACTCCCCTTCTTTCTTGCTACGTGGAGAACAGGTCCATCTGACGAGGATTCAGACCAGTAGGTGCAAGGCCAAGCATCTCCGAAAATTGCTTCGCATTCGCTGCTGCATCTCCTCCAGAGTTATTGTTGAACAAAATGCAGACTTCATCCGCTTCCCGTTCGAGCAATCTGATGTGTTCAACCCACTCTGCAAGCTCTGTCTCACTGTATCGATATAAATAACGGACATCTCGCCAATTTTGTCCCTCTCCGGGATCACGCCAGCCCGCTTTGTTGCGCCCATGAAAGCGGACCAACGCCAAGGATGGCTTCGTCACGGCAGGAACAATCGGGACCGAGCCTTTTCCGACTTGTGGTTCATCACATACGACATGTGTCGCTTCTATCTTGTGCAAGAAATCCAGCGTTCGCTCCGAATACCGTGATTCAAACCAACTTTGATGGCGAAACTCCACCGCAAACGGATACGCCTGCATGGCTTGGCGACAAGCGGTCACATACTGGACATGCTCTCGCGTACAATCAAACCACGGCGGAAACTGAAACAGCAATGCTTTGAGCTTGCCAGCCTCTACGACCGGCTGAATGCTCTCTTCGAACTGACGAAACAATTCCCGTCTGCTTCCCGAAGCGTCCCCGCGTTGATGCCCTGTCATTCCCTGATGCGGCTTGACGATAAAACCAAATCGTTCAGGTGTATCCTTCACCCACGATTCGTAATTTCGCTGTGGTAAAATAGCGTAAAAAGAACTATCCACCTCTACAATTGGAAAGTGGCTGGCATATACCGACAGCTTGTCCCGATTGCGTACACCTTGTACGTACAATTCGTGCTGATCGCCCCAGCCGCAAACTCCCACTTGTATCGTAGTCATCGATTACTAACCTCCAAATCATGGCCGAATAGAGTAGAAGGACGGAATCGAAATGAAAAATCCCGCTTGGTTAGGTGAACCCTTTGCGATTAAGGATAACAAAATATTCCTGACGAAAAAAGTAGCGAAACGCCTCCTGGCCGAAGCACAAGAGGCGTTTCCTTATGAGTATTCAGCATTGCTCGCAGGTCGTGAAGCAACGATTACAGCCTGTGTACCGATGCCTGTCTCACCCGACAAGCACGTGTTCGCTTGGGATGGGAAAACGTTTCTTCAAGCCTTGCAGCACATCCGCAAGCACAATCTTCAATGGTTGGGGGTCTTGCATACACACCCCCATACGCCGCCAATCCCTTCTGCACGCGACATAGCAGGCTGGCATTATCCTACGCTCAGCTATTGGATTGTGGGACTTGCATCCGCACAGCCAGAATGGTGTGTCTATCAATGGGGACGGGATGAAAATAACGCCTCATTCGAAGCACGCGACTACATACTGACAGAAGCGGCTTGTGACGATGAGGACGCTATTGGTTCTTCTGCTCCAAAAAACTCTTGATACAAAGCAATCACAGCACGATCTGCCTCTTCGGCTTTTACACCGAACATCATGCTTACTTCCGATGACCCCTGATTGATCATCTCCAGATTGATTTTCGCACCAGCCAACGCAGCAGTGGCTCTCGCTGTTGTCCCCACAGACTGACGCATGCCCTCCCCGACAATCATGACGAGTGCAAGACTATGCTGAACAGCGACATCATCAGCGCACAGCTCTCGGCGGATGCGCTCCACAATCCGCTCTTCCTTCTCTTCCGTGAGATCGCGCTCACGCAGAATGACAGAAATGTTATCAATTCCAGATGGAGTATGCTCGTACGAAAGCTCTTCCTCCTCCAGAATTTGCAGCAGCTTGCGACCAAAACCAATTTCGCGGTTCATCAAATACTTGCTGACGTAAATGCTGCAAAAGCCGCTGTCACTTGCAATCCCCGAAACTCTATTTGTAGCAGATCCTCTCTCGGCCACAATCATCGTACCAGGCGAAGACGGATTGTTCGTATTCTTGATGCATACGGGTATATCTGCTTGATACGCGGGAATCAACGCTTCCTCATGGAACACACTAAAACCGGAATAGGACAGCTCCCTCATCTCTCGGTACGTAATCTCTGTCACCTTTTTCGGATCGGCAATCAGGTTCGGATTGACCACATACACAGAATCGACATCGGTAAAATTCTCGTAGACCTCTGCCTGAACCGCCGCAGCCAAAATCGATCCCGTAATATCCGAGCCACCTCGTGAAAAAGTAACCAGATCACCAGCACGCGAATAGCCGAAGAAACCAGGGAAAATCACAATTCCCTCCCGCTCTCGCAATGTCGACAATTTGGCATACGCTTCAGGAAGGATATGGGCATTGCTTGCTTCATCCGTAACCAGCATTCCTGCATCCTTTGGATTGATGTAGGTCGCCACCTCGCCCAAGCTCTGCAAATAACGAGCGACAACTTTGGCGCATGTATCCTCTCCCGCAGCTTTGACCGCATCCATGAATCTTTCCTTGGACAAGCTTGCCTTGTTTGCGAGAACCTCCCCGAGCTCTGCTTCAATCGCTTGACCAATCTCGGCAGAAAGCCCGAGACCTGCCACAATCTCCTGATAGCGCAAAAATATTGCTTGTTTCGCTTCCTCTGTAGGCTCCCCAGCCAAATATCGCTCCGCATATGCGATTAATAAATCAGTAACCTTCGTGTCTTCCTTGTGCCGTTTCCCAGGTGCTGATACAACAATGAATCGTCTGTCCCGATCCGCCAAAACAATTTGGCATACTTTTTTTATTTGCTCGGCATTCGCCAGTGATGTTCCCCCAAATTTTGCTACCTTCATGATCGATTCCTCCATCTAACTCTCACGTCTTCTACTTTTATTAGCTTAATTTATCCGCACAAAAAGAACAACTGTATTTTCCACAAGGACACACAGGAATAATCATCAAGATTTGTCGCATAGTAACGGGGTGTACATCAATAGGTATAGCTACCTAGCAGGAAAGTCTCTGGTAACGAGGTGAACGAATGAAAAAGCACATCCTCTTTTTCCCACTTTTGCTCGCTGTTATTCTTGCTCCTTCCTTCAGCGAGACGGCCAATGCAATAAGGGAAAAAAATCGCGAGTATTACGAAACAAGAGGAGATATCGTTTGGGAAGTGCCGACAGAGAGCAAGGTGATTGCCCTTACCTTTGACGATGGTCCTGATCAGGTATACACTCCTCAGATCGCAGCGCTGCTGAAGCAATATCAAGCGAAATCTACCTTTTTTGTCGTAGGCAATCGTGTGAGCCAGTACCCGGGAATCGTCAAATCTCTCGTGAATGATCAACATGAGATTGCCAATCACACTTACAGTCATCCGGATATTCGAAAGCTGTCAGCGAATCGACTGTTAGAAGAGGTGCAAAAAACGCAGGAAACGATTTATTCGGCAACAGGGGTTCGTCCCACCCTCTTTCGTCCCCCGGGGGGATATTATAACGAGACCGTCGTCGATACAGCCAAGAAAGCCGGTTTTTTGGTGATCATGTGGTCGTGGCATCAAGACACACGTGATTGGAGCGATCCCGGTATAAAAAAAATCGTCAACAAGGTTTTGAACAACGCGCGGAATGGAGACATCGTGCTATTTCACGATTACGGAGGCAATCGCAGACAGACCGTAAAAGCCCTTGAGCAAATATTGCCTGAACTGAAAAATAGAGGGTATAAATTCGTAACGGTCAGCGAATTGTTGAGAGGATATGGACGTGCGAAGCAGGTAGACTATCCTTGATTTTCTTTCATTAAAAAAGTGCCCCTCGCTAAAAAGGGGCACTTCTCCTCTGATCGATTTCATTATTTGTTTCCGTTCTCCAAAATAGAATCCGTCTCTACCTGAACTTTTACGGGTACAGGCTGTTGCTGTGTAGGTACAGTACCACCCTTTTGCATAAAGTCTGCGATCATCTTATTCATATCCAAACCGGACACGTCTTTCAGCATTTCTGGCAGTTGGGCCATCAGCTTCGTAACATTCCCGCTCAGACGGTTGACGCCATCTCCCTGACCGCCTCCTGCATCCACGATCGTTACCTTGTCGATCGCCTTCATTGGCTCAGCAATTTTCTCAGCCAGCTCAGGGAGCATTTTCGCAATAATATCGAGTACAGCCGCATGACCGAATTTTTCAAATGCTTCAGCCAGCTTCTCTTTCCCTTCTGCCTCGGCTTCGAGTTTGAGTCGCGTGACTTCTGCCTCCGCGCTACCACGAGCTTTTTCCGCTTCGGCAATCGCTAAGCCTTCCAGACGCTTCTGCTCAGCATTTGCTTTTGCTTCCGCTTCAATGCGGTACTTGATCGCGTCTGCTTCTCTCAGCTTCTTCGCTTTTTCCGCTTCTGCCGCCTGTTCCACAGAGTAACGGTCGGCGTCAGCCTTTTTCTTCACTTCCGCATCATATTGCTTTTCGCGGCGAAGAATTTCTTTTTCCTCCAGCTCGATTTCCTTCTGCTTGCGGACGAGATCAATCTTCATCTCTTCTTCTGTAACCTGCTGCTTGGCGACAGCTTCTTGCAGCTTGTAGGCTTGGTCTGCGCTCGCCTTTGCTTTGTCCTGCTCTTGCTTAAACGCCGCTACCTTCAGCTCTTTTTCCTTTTCTGCTTCGGCAATGTTCGTTTCCTTCAGTAGCTCTGCCTTGCGCGCCTCTTCCTCTGCCTGCGCCTGCTTGATCCGCGCTTCTTTGTCCGCATCAGCCTGTGAGATCGTCGCATCGCGCTTCACTGCAGCGATTTGCGGTATTCCAAGAGCAGCTAAATAGCCGTTTTTGTCCCGGACATCCTTGATCGTGAAGCTGACGACGGACAGCCCCATTTTTTTCAAATCCTTCGTCGCTACCGCTTGCACCTCTTGTGCGAATCGCTCACGGTTCTTGTAAATTTCCTCCACGGTCATACTGCCGAGGATTGCCCGCAAATAGCCTTCGAGTACTTCCTGTGCTTCTCCGCGCAGTGCCTCGTCACTCTTGCCCATAAATTGCTCGGATGCGGTCGCGATATCTTCAATGGAACCGCCTACCTTGATGATTGCTACGCCATCTGCCATGACAGGAACGCCCTGCTCGGTATATACCTCAGGAGTCGATACGTCCAGCTTATGAGACAGAAGACTCAGAAAGTTTGCTTGTTGAAAAATAGGGAGGATAAATGCGCCGCCTCCGCGGACGATCTTCATCTTGCGTCCGGATTCGTCACTGAGTACGTTTTTCGAGCCAAGATAGCTACCCGTTACGATCATTGCTTCATCTGCACCCACTGTTTTGTAACGGGCCCAAAAGGCAATGCCCAAAACGAGAAAGACTGCGACGACCACACCTACTATCGTCAAAATACCGGGTTCTAACATCATTTCTCATCTCCTTCGCCAGATTCAGTGTAAAAGGGGATTACATACAAGACATGGTCACGCACCTCGACCACGACGACACGGGTTCCTTGCGGGATAATCTCGCCCTCAAGACTCGCCGCCATATGGTAGGTAGTTCCGCTAATCATCGGCAGCAGCACTTCTCCCAGTCCTTGTGCAGGGATCGTCGTTCCTACTTCCCCCAGCTTTCCTCCTAGTTGACTCATGGAATAGCTCGTGGAATTTTCCGCATGGCTCATCGGCTTTACCCACAGGAAGTATGAGACAAGACCCAAAGCGATGCCAATGGCAACAGCCAGCATCAACACGACAAGCGGACCAAGTGAAGTGTAACGAGATAGCAAATACCCCGCTCCGCCAAAGGCAGTCATGCCGCTGACCAACAAAATAGGCTGTGCAAAAGGCAGATGCAGATGTCCCAGCCAATCCGAGAGCGTATCGCCAAACAACAGCGAGATGACCGTGTAGAGTAGACCAAGTACAAGGCAGACCATGTAGACGTTTTCAAGTATGTCCACGACTGTCCCCCCTTTCTAAAATTGCCTCTATAGTGCATACGAGTGAGATGGGAATTAGTTTCATAAATAAGGAAATAATCCCTTTTCTTATCGCTTTTTCTGCTGAAGGACTCTTTGAATACGGCGAATTCCTTCCTCGATATTCGCCGGGCACTCCCACGAATAGGTCAGTCGCAGCCAGCCCACTTCCGCTCCATAGACGCTGCCAGGCGTAAATACGACACCTTCCCTAATCGCATCATCCAACAATTCCTTTTCGTCCCTGGGAGTAAGCAACCGACACCAAATATGATAGCTGCCACCCGGCTCATTCCATACGGCGTAATCAAAGAGATGATTGTGCATAGCCCGTACCGTCGTTTGTTGCTGCTCCAACAAGTAACGAGACACTCGCTCCTGCTGATTGTTCCAGCTCTCTCGCTCAACAAATTGCCGGGCGAATTGCTGGGAGACGCTGCTCGTGCCAAAGTCCATTTGCTGCTTGGCATCGGCTAGTCTTTCTACGACTGATCTTGGTCCTACGAGCCAGCCAATCCGCAAGCCTGGCGCAATCGTTTTCGAAAGGCTCCCGACATACAGAACAGCCCCTGTCTTGTCGATGGCTTTGATCGGCTTTGGCGGTCTAGGGCTTCCAGCCAGTGTCAGTGCACCGTAAGCGTCGTCCTCCACAAGTGGCAAGCGCAGCTCCTGACAAATATCGAGCAACTGGGCTCGCCGTGCCTCGCTTAAAATCGTCCCGGTTGGATTATGATAGGTCGGGTTCGCGAAAACCATGCGAATGCGGTGCTCCCGTTGCAAGTCGTAGACAGCCTCGGGTACAATACCGTCCTCATCCATCGGCAAGCGAAATAAACGCAGGCCAGCTGAGCTGAATAAGGGAAGAGAATACGAATAAGAAGGTCCCTCCATTGCGATTGCATCTCCGGGATTCAAGAGACATAGTGTTATGAGATGCAATGCCTGCTGCGCTCCTGAGGTCACCAAAATTTCGTCGGGAGAAGCATGAATGCCGTAGTTTTCGTGCAAATGCACAGCTAATGCCTCCCGCAGACGCGGCTCCCCCTTTGGATGCGCGTAGCCAAGCTCAAGCTTGATCTCGTTTTCTTCCCCCAGCGTCGTTGGGATCAATGACGGGATCATCGTCGTGGCCAATTCAGCCTTTGCCAGATTGATGATCGAGGAATCGAAGCACGCATCCTGTATTCGTTTTGCGAGTGGATAGGCTGGCAAGAATGCCCCACCATTCGTGTAGGCATACCAGTTTGGCATCTGTTTGACACCCCACAGATCACGACTTACCCAAGTACCGCTCCCTTGCCACGATTGTAAAATACCTTTGGCCCGCAATTCTTCATACGCTGCCGATACCGTCCCACGATTGACGCCAAAGCGCCGCGCCAACACTCTTTCCGGCGGCAGTGATGTACCAGGGGGCAGCACTCCTAGCACAATCTGTTGTTCCAGCTCTTTGGCAATTTGCATATAGATCGGAATCCCTGCGTCTTTGTCTGGCTTCCATTCCATCCTGATCCTTCCTCCACACTTGCTGTTTTCCTCCCTTTCGACAAATTGGCTTACTGCTCCTGCTGCCAATTGGCTCTACCTTTCATGATCGCTCGCCTCTAAGATGGAACAACAGAAACTTTTATTCGATAAAGGATGGGATTCGGATGAGCGCACAGCTTCCTATCGAGAAGCAGAAATTACAAAAAGAACAGTCCATCACTCTCGAGCAGCAGCATACAGAGAAAATGGGCTTGCTGTATGGCTTCATCGGGGTGCTTAGCTTCAGCTTGACCTTACCTGTGACGAAGGTAGTGGTTACCGTGCTCTCTCCCCTTTCGGCAGGGTTGGGACGAGCGTTGATCGCAGGGGTACTGGCTGCTTTGGTTCTCCTGATCAAACGCGTACCGTTTCCTACCTGGCACGAGACCAAAAAACTGTTGCTCGTATCTGCTGGCGTAGTAGCGGGCTTCCCGTTTTTCTCATCGTGGGCGATGGAGAGAGTACCTGCTACGCACGGCGCAGTTATCATTGCACTCTTGCCTTTGGCTACGGCAGGCGCAGCGATATTTTTTTCAGGAGAGCGCCCCGCTCGAAAGTATTGGCTTTCTAGTGCGATCGCTTGTGTAACGATTATCGCCTACGCGATTAGCTCTGGCTTTGGTGCCCTCCAATGGGCGGATCTCGCCTTGCTCGGAGCGGTCATCAGTGCGGCGATCGGATATGCAGTCGGCGGTGAGCTCTCCAAGACTATGGGCGGTTGGCAGGTCATCAGTTGGTCATTGATCTTCGCCTTTCCTTTACTCGTCGTTCCGCTGGCGGGTCCTCTACTCACTGAATTAAAACAAGCCACTTGGCCTGTCTGGATCGGTTTTGGCTATATTAGCGTGGTCAGTATGTTTCTCGGTTTTTTCGCCTGGTATCACGGCCTGGCAATCGGTGGCGTCTCCAAAGTCAGTCAAATTCAATACCTTCAACCCTTTTTATCAATCATCGCCGCCTGGCTGCTCCTGTCCGAGCCATTGACACTTGGTGCTGTTCTCTCGGCCGTCATTGTCGTGTTGGCTGTCGCAAAAGGAAGAAAAGCTTCCGTTCAGCAAAAAGCGTAAGTAAAAAAACACCGCTCCTCTTCTCTAGGAAAAGGGCGGTGTCTCTTGTTTTTATTCTGCTTTGCTCAGCATATTTCCCAAGTACATCGGTTGATAAGTGGGATCAGACAAGACCTGCTTGACTTGATCCGGGCGTGTTTTGTGGTCGTTCGGCAGTTGCTTCCACTCTTCTAGCGTAACCCAGCCAGCCCATTCGATTTCTTCATCGACGATACCACCTGGCGTAGGGTTTGTCTCTTCACCGACGAGCTTCGCCAGAACGCCCACTCCGACTGTATGCTTGCCGTTCCCTTCCTGATCGATCCGATCGTCTATCCAGATCAATCGCTCCATTTCCACGAGGAGCCCCGTCTCTTCCATTACTTCTCTTTTCGCCGCATCTGGAATCGCTTCTAAATATTCTACGATTCCCCCTGGCAGGTTGTAAAAGATGCCTCGTTGTGTCTGTTCACGGATGAGGAGGACTTTCCCTTCGTGTTCCACTACTACGGTGACTCTCAAGCGAATCGCTGACATTTCGCTCGCTCCCTTCTCAGATGGCAGGCGTACGCGTAACATTCAGGGAATCGACACCGGAGTGCGCTAACCATTCCTGTAATGCCATAAGTCCATATTGTTCCAAAAACTTTGCTTCAGAATCCGCGATTGCATGAAGCATCATGAACCTGATTACGTCCTTGCCGTTTGTATAATATTCAAGTCCAGCCTCTTCATAATAGGCAGGGGTCAGTACCATATGATTCAAAACCGATTTTTCCACGATTGTATCCCCAAGCGAAAAGATGCTCCCAGACTCCATACGGGTCGTTTGACTCTCCCACTGACGAATCACCTGGGCCGCTACTCTTGCCAAATGCGTAATCATTCTCTGCTCAAACTGATAGGAATAGACGAGGTACTCCGTTGCTCCCATCTTGTGCAGCTCAAGCGTGGCATATGTCCACCATCCTCGCTTGCGTGTTGCCGGATAGACGGCAATCAGGATATCCGCATCCTCGGATTGATACAGCTCTCCTCTACTTCCAAAAAAGCGGTGGCAATGATCCATTAATTGCTTTACCACTATCATATGTGCAACTCCGCTCCAAAAAGTATGAAAACGTCTACGGCTGCCTCTCATAGAAGAGCAACTGCATCTTTGCGAAATGGTTCGTGCTCGCCCGAAAAAAGCATGCCCGGATTCGTAGGCATACTTCGTTGATGTTGGACAGCGTTATCATGTATATACGAACATTTTATCATTGTGTGGAGCGAATGTACATGTTTCAACTCGCGCAAAAAAGCCCCCGGTTTTTCCGAGGGCCTTGTTCTTGTTTATTTCGTGACTTTCACGAAAACGGTCATGCTTTTACCTTGGTACTTCACCTTGAGCTTCGTTGTTCCTTTTGCATGTCCTGTAATGACGCCATTTTCTACGGTAGCAATCTCCTCGTCTTCACTGGACCATACCGCATCGTCTGTTATGTCTTTTTTCGATTGATCCCGGTAGTAAACGGTTGCTGTGACCTCTTCCTCTTCTCCTTCAGCAAGCGTGACAGATCGATTACTAATGGAAAGTTGACGGATCAGCTCAGCACCCCCAACATAGACTGTCAGCTTGGATGTTTTTCCGGCATATTTGGCTGAAATGACCGTCACACCCGGAGCAATTCCGATGATTTCTCCGTCCTCATTGATCGTTGCCACCTCTGGCTCACTGCTATCCCAAAATGCCTGTTCCGTAACATCTTCCGTTTTCCGGTCGGATAACGTAGCGACAAGTATTAGCTGCTCCTCTTCATCCACGTCCAAGCTCAAGCTACTTGGGGTGAGTTTCAATTTGCTTACATATACATCCGAGACAACGACAGGAATGGTGAGTTCTTCGTCCTGATACGAAATCGTAATCGTTGCTTCGCCTTTCTTTTTGCCAGCTTTGATTACACCTTTTGTGGCAGTCGCTACTTCTTCTTCGTTTGTTTCATATCGGACATCTTTGTTTTTGGTAATATCCTCTTTCGTGCCATCGGCGTACATCGCATACAGCTTGATAGAAGAGGATTTTCCTGGCTTCAACAGGATGTTTTTATCCGATACGCGCAGTCCGACCAATCTCTTTTCGCCTTCCCGGGCAACTTTTACCCGGATCGTCGCCGTCTTGCCTTGGTCAATGGTCGTCACGGTAATCGTTGCTTTCCCGGGCGCAAGAGGAGTAACCACACCCTGATCGTCGACGGATGCTACTTCTGGATCGCTGCTGCTCCACTTCACGCTCTGATTCGTTGCATGCGCAGGGGTTATCGTTGCGCGCAATTCAGCCGTTTCTCCGCCTTCCGTTAAGTACAACTCCTCTTGGTCGAGGCTCACGTCTGTTACGGGATAGTAAGATGGAGGGGGAGGCGGTGGCGTAACAGATTGTCTGGTCACTACAATCGTGTACGTCTTCGTTGTGCCATCTTCTGCTGTTACCACAATCGTAATCTCGTTCGTACCTGTTTTCAGGGAAATTGCTGCACTTGCTTGCCCGCTTTTGACAAGAGAACCGTTGACGGTTACGGTTGCGTTTGAATCAGCCACAGTCGGTGTCACGGTCAGGCTCGCTGTGCTGTTCCCGACTCTTTGCGTGTAGTTCGTTTTCGCAGGATGGAATGCTTCATGAAAAGGTCCGCTGCTCAATGCTACGTTACTTAAATCTGCGTTTGTCGATGTAGAAGCTTTACTCACTTGTACGGTATACGTCTTCGTAACCGTGCCATCTTCTGCTGTCACTATAATGGTAATCATGTTACTACCTGTAGTCAGTGAAATCTCAGCACTTTCTTGTCCACTCTCTACGGCCGTACCGTTCACTGTGACTGTTGACTTTGAGTCAGCCGTTGTCGGGGTTACTTTCAAACTAGTAGTGCCACTCCCAGCATCATGGGTGTAGCTTGTGGTATCTGGATCAAACGCTTCGTTTAAAGAACCGCTGCTCACCGTTAAGCCGCTTAAATTGGCGTTCGTCGACACCAACATCTTATTCACTTGAATGTTGTACGTCTTCGTTGTACCTGTCTGTGCTGTTACGATAATGGTAATGGGATTGCTTCCCATCTGTAGAGAAATTGCACCGCTTGCTTGTCCGCTACTGACAGGACTTCCGTTGACCGTTATCGTTGACTTCGAGTCAGCAGCAGTCGGCGTAACAGTCAGGTTTGTAACGCTTTGACCAACATTTTGCGTGTAGTCCGTCTTCGCCGAATCAAATGTTTCATTCAAAGCCCCCGAATTCAGGCTGATGCTGCTCAAATCCGCGTTATTGGATACGATTTTTACAGATGTATCTACATAGCCGGTAGCGCTTACCGTGATCGTATGCCCGACAGCCGTCAGCTCATTGGCCTGAATTGTAATTTTCCCTGGAGCAGCCGTGTAAGCAAGCTGCTTGTTCGTTTCGTCTTTGACAGCCGTAATGTTTTGACGCCATATCGGATCATCTGCAAAGGTGATGTCGATCGCATTGGCTACATCACTACTCGTTGCAGTTGTGGAAAGTACAGGAGGAGGTGTAGATACCATTTTGTATACGGTGGAATCCCCTGAAGAATCAGTTGCAACTACATAGGGAATATCATCTACGATCGTTAACGAAACAGCATTCGTACCTGATGGAGTAAAAGCCTCGTTGCCTACTGTCTCCCATTGGCCAATATACTTCTTCACTGCTACTTTTCCGCTATTGCTGTCTATATACGCTACATAAGGAATATCGTCTTTGACAGTCATGGACAATACATGCGTTCCTTCATCATTTTCAGATGTACCAGGACTGCTTAAGGGTGAGCTCTTCTTACCCGGAGTGTCACGGTTCACCACGATGGACTTATCATTCTGATCCACTATTGCCATATAAGTAGAGTCATTGTAATCACTAGCAGTAAAAGCTATCGCGTTACGTGATGAAATCGAATAATCCTCCTCGAAATTCCACCATGGATTAGTACCATCAGTCCCATTTAAACTCAATACTTGAGTAAGATTTGGCCATACATTCGCTACGTGGAGTTTTCCGTTTTGATTCGCTAACGCAATATTCGCTATGGCTTTTCCCGAATTGGAAGCGTTCAATACCAGTTTCCAGTCGTTTCCTTGAAATTCTTTAACCGTTGCATTAACGCTTGCCATCCCTACTTTGACTTTACGTGCATATGCCAAATATATTTTCCCGTTTATGCTAATCAGGGATGGAAGGACAGCATTCGATGCATCCGTCTCTGTCCCTACTGTTTTCCAGCTACCTCCTTCATATTTCTTCACCACGACACTCTCATTATGGATATAGGCCACATAAGGTTCTCCGTTAGAAACAGCTAAAGACGGATACCGAATTTGACTTTCGGAAAAACCTTCGTCCCCAACCGACTCCCAGTCCGTTCCGTTGAATTTCTTCACAGTGACCTTTCCGCCTTGGTTAGAATCCGAATAGGCGATATACAAAGTTTCATTTGCGTTCAAGAGGGTCGCATATTGCGCACCTTCTATTCCCGTCTTGCTTACTTGCGACCAATTGCCTGCACCTGCAGCATACGCTGTGCTTTCTGCGAACAGAGCATGTCCTGACAAGCTGCCAATCAGCAGCAGCATTCCCAGAACGACCCTCATCATTTTTTTATAAAATGAAACCAACAATTCTCCCTCCTTCTTAAATCTTTCCTATCATCACATAATTAGTACAATTTAATAATTATAGCATTATGTCTATAAGTTCGTCGTCTAACTAAAGTTAATAAGAATCGTGCCTGAGCGACCTAATCACCAAAGTGTGACCAGTCACTACAGGCACGTATTACGACAGCTCTCTATCAGACTCGCATACCTTGATATCTCTCCAATTCCTCTCTCATAAAGCGTGTGCTGTCATTCAACAAGTCAATATCAACAGGATCATGCACAACCCTGCCGTCCTTCTTCATCCATCGACCGTCAATCATGACATGCGCGATATTGCCAGCATTCACATTCATCAATACATAATTGTAAGGATCGTAGAGTGGCGCTGTTTGGTGCCCCCCGGTGTCAATCATGATGAGATCAGCCTTCTTTCCTGGTGTCAGGCTGCCGATTTCATCTTCCATCCTCAACGCGCGTGCTCCGTCAATCGTGCCCATTTCCAGCACACTCTTCGCGTTGAAGACGCCCAGACTTGGTTCTTCACCCTTGATGTTGACCCGTTCATTATGCACGCTGTGGGTGTACGCCAAAGCTACCCGCAATTGTGTAATCATATCCGCTCCAACCACGGAAGTTGTGTCCACACCGATTGACGGTCTGCCGCCCTTACTCAGAATCTGATAAAATGGCGGGTATCCATGTCCCATCAGCATTTCAATCTCCGGTGTAATGGAGACAGACATATTTTCTTGCACAAAAAGCTCGTAGTCCTTTTCGGACAATTGGTTGCAGTGGGCAAAGTTAATGAAATCGAGAGGAAGACCCTCCTCGTGCAAATGAGCGATTAGCCCATCTTCACCAGGCACCCCTCCCACATGGACGGTAGCGAACACATTCAGCTCATGTGCTTCTTTTATACTGTACTTCAACCTTTCCACATCGTTGCTGAGCGCCCCAAGCGCAATCTGAGTCAGCGGGTTGCTGTTTGTCTCCCGCAACCGCAGCATATTTTTAAAGTTCGCATCTTCATCATGGGCTACCACAGAATCTGCAATCGCCACTATGGTACGCATCCCGATTTCTGAATCCGCTCTCAAAATTTCAAGGCCATGCCCATAGCTGTTGGTCGAATTCGCCCAGTGCAGCACGGTTGTAACGCCAGAATGAATCGCCTCCAAATAACCGATGTAACTGCCTACATAGATGTCCTGCGGGCGAAGGCGTTGTCCGATATCACCAAGAAACCGTG
Source organism: Brevibacillus sp. Leaf182 (assembly GCF_001423865.2). Classification (NCBI taxonomy): domain Bacteria; kingdom Bacillati; phylum Bacillota; class Bacilli; order Caryophanales; family Paenibacillaceae; genus Brevibacillus; species Brevibacillus sp. Leaf182. The sequence continues at coordinate 80,184 of NZ_LMPN02000018.1, forward strand.
TAAAATAGTCCGTCAGCGACCAATTCGTAAAGGCTTGATTGAACAAATGCTGATAGACGTGGCGGTGTGTATCCACGAAGCCCGGCATCACAATGTATCCGGAACCGTCTAGTACCTCCATATCCTCCGTCAGCTCGATGTTCTTTCCGACCTGTTTGATGATGTTGTTTTCAATCAAAATATCTCCATTTTCAATTTCTTTAATTTGAGAATCCATCGATAAAATATACGCGCCTTGAATCAGGATTGTTGACATCGTTATACCTCCTAAGCGTCATTTGAGATGGATACTGCCTCTAAAAAACTCCCCCCTTTTTACGTAAGCTACTCTATCGTTTGCTACCGAGCTTGATCCTCTACTATAATAAAATCTAGCTGTTTGCTTTGTAGTCGCAAAGGAAAGAGCGCGCGTAGAGTCGGTTTCCGGTAGTGCCCGTCCATGCCCTATCTGGAAATCGGCTCTTTGTCATTGTCACAAGAAAGCTAGAAAGAAACGTCTAGCCATCTCGCAAACAATCTATAACTTTAGACGCACAAAAATGTAAAAAGTTTCAAATTTAAGATAAATTTTGCTCTTTTGATTTCTATGCAGAAGGGCTGGCATTTTTACTACATTTGGTCGTCAGTACGATTCTGTTACGGTTACCTTTTTCCATTTTCTCGCGTCTTGTTTATTGGCAATTCCATTTTTCGGGAGGAATCAGGCACTTATGAAAAACAAGACAGCTTGTCTCATCCTTACTATTAGTCAAAGCGTATATGCCATTTTCTTATTGGCTTGGATCATTTCTGTTCTTTTTACCATTGTGCTTCTACCTGAAGATGAATATGATACTGGAGCCCCTGAGGTGTTCTATACGATCCTGTCGTATCCGCTTGTACTACTTGCCTCGGCGCTGGGCAGTTGGTACTACTATCACAAGTTGAAATTCAAAACGAGTTACGCGCTCAACGCCATTCCTTTACTTTGGGTCATTCCGATGGCGATATTCATGATCATTTTATGGAAATTCGGTTTGTCCTCGTAAAAACAGCCCTCCCCGGATGATTCCGAAGGAGGGTTTTCTAACTCTACTGGGATATTTTATTATTCAGTGATAAGAATCCTATACAATCTGGAACTTCCTGACGCATCAAAGATTCGAACTTTAGCGGTTCCTGCAGCAAGAGCCTCTACATTAATTCGGTTCTCTATCTCTGGATCAATCCAAAACCTAAGTAGACCTTCCCCTGCCAATACATTCCAATCATCTCCAGCAAAATGTCTTTGTTCACCCACAGTGTAGATTCTATCGTATTTTGCCGTAGCATCCTGGCTAACTGTGAATGAAGACTGTTTGTTTACATCAATATGAATCGGTATTACTCTTTCAGAAGTCTCCTTAGCAAAAGCAGATGAACTAAGAGAAATAACAGAAACGACCGTTAGTACGCCTACACCCAATTTTTTCAAAAACATAACAACACCAACCTTTTTCAAATGATAGTTACAACTTAAAATTATGTAAATTATTGGTAATTATTCTTTGGTTTATTGAATTTTATTTATCTTTATTAAACCCTCTATAATTCCCTTTTTATATGGTTCACCTTTACCACAGCAGAAAAAGAAGTCTGAGCTTCAACGAGTTCGTGATGAAATCGGCGGGCGGATTAAGAGTTTAAGCGAGAGTGGAGAATAAATTGCTTCTCGGATGGGATGGCCCCACAGAGTCACCTTCTACGTGATCGCCTGTTAAAAAACGATTATGATCAAGATCAAAAACCCTCCCCCGGATTGTTCCGAAGGAGGGCTACTCTATTATTGCTGAATACCTGCAAATAAAAAATACGTGTCTGATCGAATCAGACACGTATTTACACGTTCCATCATCAATTATCCGATAGAGCCTTCCATCTCGAACTTAATGAGACGGTTCATCTCTACCGCGTACTCCATCGGCAATTCTTTTGTAAATGGCTCGATGAAGCCCATTACGATCATTTCAGTTGCTTCTGCTTCTGACAGTCCGCGGCTCATCAGGTAGAAGAGTTGATCCTCGGATACCTTGGATACAGTCGCTTCGTGCTCAAGCGTGATGCTGTCGTTCATGATCTCGTTGTACGGGATCGTGTCGGACGTGGACAGTTTATCCAGAATCAGCGTATCGCACTTGATGTTGGACTTGGAGCCTTCCGACTTGCGTCCAAACTGCGACAGACCACGGTAGGTTACTTTTCCGCCATCACGGGAAATCGACTTGGAAATGATCGTCGATGTGCAATCAGGCGCCAGGTGAATCATTTTCGCACCTGCGTCTTGGTGTTGTCCTTTTCCTGCTACTGCAATAGAAAGAACGGTACCTTTCGCGCGAGGTCCTTTCATGATAACAGCTGGGTATTTCATCGTCAGCTTGGAACCGATGTTACCATCGATCCATTCCATGTTCGCATCCGCGTAAGCAACCGCACGTTTGGTAACGAGGTTGTATACGTTGTTGGACCAGTTTTGGATCGTGGTGTAACGGCAACGAGCGCGTTCTTTTACGATGATTTCTACAACAGCGGAGTGCAAGGAATCCGTGCTGTAGATTGGAGCTGTACAGCCCTCTACATAGTGAACGAAGGAATCTTCATCGGCGATGATCAGCGTACGCTCGAATTGACCCATGTTCTCGGAGTTGATGCGGAAGTATGCTTGCAGGGGAGTTTCTACTTTTACGCCTTTTGGAACGTAAATGAAGGAACCACCGGACCATACTGCCGAGTTCAGTGCAGAAAACTTGTTGTCTGCTGGAGGAATCACTGTCGCGAAGTATTCTTTCACGATTTCTGGGTGCAGTTTAACTGCGGAATCCATGTCGCAGAAGAGAACGCCCAGTTTTTCCAGGTCTTCCTGCATGTTGTGGTAAACTACCTCAGACTCATACTGAGCAGATACACCTGCGAGGAACTTCTGCTCTGCTTCTGGAATACCCAGCTTGTCAAAAGTTGCCTTGATTTCTTCTGGCACCTCATCCCAGCTACGGCCTTGCTTTTCAGAAGGCTTTACGTAGTAGGTGATGCTGTCAAAATCGAGGTCGTCCAGATCGCCGCCCCATTTTGGCATCGGCATGCTGTTGAAGATGTCCAATGCTTTTAGACGGAATTCCAGCATCCATGCTGGCTCATCCTTGATCTTCGAAATTTCTTCGACGATCTCGCGGGTCAAACCCTTTTTGGTACGGAATACAGAAACGTCCTTGTCGTGAAAGCCGTACTGATATTCCTGTATTTCTGGGCCTTTAACAGCCATCGTTGCTCACTCCTTCGTGTTCATTTCCCTTACCCATCACTATTCCTGCTCCGCCTGTTTGACACCTTGCTCCAATGCTTTCCAAGCCAATGTCGCGCACTTGATACGCGCTGGGAACTTGGCTACGCCAGACAAGGCTTCGATATCACCAAGGTCAATCGAATCATCGATTTCTTTGCCTTGCATCATATCGGAGAATTTTTGCGACAGCTCCAGTGCTTCTGCTACCGGCTTGCCTTTGACAGCATCTGTCATCATGGATGCAGACGACATACTGATCGAGCAGCCTTCGCCGAGGAACTTCGCGTCCACCACTTTGCCATCCTCCACTTTCAAGGAGAGCGAGATGCTGTCGCCACAGGTCGGGTTATTCAAATTCACAATGAGTCCTTCAGATTCTTCCAGTTTGCCGCGGTTACGCGGTTTTTGGTAGTGATCCATAATGACGCGGCGGTATAAATCATCAAGAGAAGACATTGCCGAAATACTCCTTCGTCTTCTTCAAGCCCGCGATCAGCACATCTACTTCTTCTTCTGTGTTGTACAGGTAGAAGCTTGCCCGAGCGGTAGCCGTCACATTCAGCCAACGCATCAGCGGTTGTGCGCAGTGATGACCGGCACGAACTGCGATTCCGTAACTGTCCAGCACTGTCGCCAGGTCATGCGGATGTACTGTATCCAGGTTGAATGTAATTAAACAGCTGCGGTCCTGCTGTGGGCCGTAAATCTTCAATCCTTCGATCTCGCGCATTTGTTCCATCGCGTACTTGACGAGATGTTTTTCATGACGCTCGATATTGTCCATTCCGATCTCTTCCAAAAAGTCGATCGCTGCTCCCAATCCGATAGCTCCTGCGATGATCGGAGTCCCTCCTTCAAATTTCCAAGGAAGCTCCTTCCACGTGGAATCGTACATATCCACATAATCGATCATTTCTCCGCCGAACTCCATCGGCTCCACACGCTCCAGCACCTCACGCTTGCCGTACAGAACACCTACGCCTGTCGGGCCAGCCATCTTATGCGCTGAAAACGTATAAAAATCGCAATCCAAATCCTGGACGTCGATTTTCTTGTGTGGAGCACCCTGCGCTCCGTCAACGAACAAAAGTGCGCCATGCTGATGGGCGATTTGAGCAATTTCCTTTATTGGGGTAGTATCCCCCAATACGTTGGAAACATGGTGAATGGCAACGAGTTTGGTATTATCCGTAATCGTTTCCTTGACCGCTTCCAGAGTAACGGTGCCGTCCTCTGCCAGCGGAATGAACTTAAAAGTCGCTCCGGTTGCCTTGGCTGCCTGCTGCCAAGGAATGAAATTGGCGTGATGCTCCACCAATGTGGTCACGATTTCATCTCCCGGCTTGAGGAACATGCGAGCATAGCCGTACGCTACCGTATTACAAGCAGAGGTCGTTCCACGCGTAAAGACGATTTCTGCGGCTTCACGGGCGTTGATGAAGGCGCGAACTTTTTCACGCGCGCCCTCGTACCCATCTGTCGCTATGTTACCCAAGGTGTGCACGCCACGGTGCACATTGGAGTTATACTCCCTGTAGTATTTATCCATCGCCTCAATAACCTGGATCGGTTTTTGAGAGGTTGCACCATTATCCAAATAAACGAGCGGATGTCCGTTTACTTCCTGGTGTAGGATGGGAAAATATTTCCGAAGCTCCTTGGCGTTCATTAGCCTAACTTCCTTTCAAGCGCTTGACGGAGTCTGTTTTTCACTTCTTCTACTGGAATCTCAGCGACAACTGGCTCCAGGAAGCCGAGAATGATCAGACGTTCTGCGCCTTGACGGGAAATACCACGAGACATCAAGTAGAAGATAGACTCTTCACTAAAACGTCCTACCGAAGCTGCGTGACCCGCTTTAACGTCATCCTCGTCGATCAACAGGATCGGGTTGGCATCACCGCGAGATTTATCGCTCAGCATCAGGATGTTTTCCGCCTGTACGCCGTTTGCCTTTTCAGCGCCTTTTTCGATTTTCGTGATACCGTTTAGGATACTCACTGCTTCATCCGTCATAACAGCCTTGCTCACCATGTCAGACTCCGTATGCGTGCCGATATGCTGAACTTGGGAAGTGAGGTTTTGGCGTTGGGAACCAGTACCTACAGAAATGGATTTGGTCTCTGCGATCGAAGCAGTTCCCTTGAGGATGGTGGTGTTGTTAGCAACAGTATTGCCATCGTTCATCTCACCCAAAATCCATTCCATTTTTCCATCGCGCTCAACCGTTGCACGACGGAAGCTGTAGTCGTGAACGTCTACAGACAGAGAACGAACAGAAGCTACTTGCACAGATGCGCCCGCGCCTACATATACTTCAACTAGGCTGTTCGCAACCATGCTTTTCCCTTCGCCAGATACATATGTATCCACGTAGGTTACCTTGCTGTTCGCTTCTGCTACGATCAAAACATGTGGGGCCAACAGAGCGTTGTCGCCTGCGATTTCATACACAGCTTGCAGTGGCACATCTACTTCCACGTTTTTCGGAACGTAGAGGAATACGCCACCATTCACTACTGCAGTATGCAGAGCAGTCAGCTTGTGTTCATCAAGTGCGATAACGTTAAGCAGATACTTTTGCACGAGATCGCCATGCGTTTGCAGTGCATCAGCAAAGGTCGTGAAAATCACGCCTTGTGCCTTCAATTCATCAGATACTGCTTGAAAAACGGTAGAAGCATTCTTTTGTACCAACAGGTTTTTCACGCTGTCGACATCAATTTGTGCTTTTACCAAATCGCTGAGTTCATTCGCCGCTGCCACCTTCGCAGTGGTTTGGAACGGATCGAAATCAACGGTATTCCATTTATCAATCTTCGTTTTCTCCAAGGCAGGGAGCGCCAGCTCTCCCGCCGCCTTCAGTCCAGCGAGGCGCTTTTCCAGGAACCAGGCAGGCTCCTGATTAGCTTTGGAGTACTGGGTGATCGCCTCGGAATCGAAGCGTAGCTGTACATCCACACTCATTTCACTGCTGCCTCCTTCATCCTACACGTTGGCGTTTACGGTTTCGTCCTCGATGCCGAGCTCTTCCTTGATCCAGTCGTAGCCTTCTGCCTCCAGGCGTTCAGCCAGCTCAGGACCACCGGACTTCACGATACGACCTTGCATCATGACGTGTACGAAGTCAGGCTTTACATAGTTCAGCAAACGCTGGTAGTGCGTGATAATCAAGAATCCGCGGTCCGCGGAGCGCATTTCGTTTACACCAGCTGCAACGATTTTCAATGCGTCGATGTCCAAACCGGAGTCGATTTCATCCAAAATACAGATGCTTGGCTCCAAGAGCATCATTTGCAGAATCTCGTTACGCTTTTTCTCACCACCGGAGAAACCTTCGTTCAGGTAACGGTGGGAGAAAGACTCATCCATTTCCAGCGTGTTCATCTTTTTGTCCATCTCACGGATGAATTTCATCAGGGAGATTTCGTTTCCTTCGCCACGGCGTGCGTTGATCGCGGAACGCAGGAAGTCAGAGTTGGTTACACCGCTGATTTCGGACGGGTATTGCATCGCCAGGAACAAACCTGCACGTGCGCGCTCGTCTACTGCCATTTCCAACAAGTCTTCGTCATTGATCAGCACTTCGCCATCGGTTACCTCATATTTTGGGTGACCCATCAGCGTGGATGCCAATGTCGATTTACCGGTACCATTAGGTCCCATGATCGCGTGCACTTCGCCGCCCTTGATCTCCAAATTCAGGCCTTTGAGGATCTCTTTGTCCTCGATCTTGGCGCGAAGGTTTTTTATTTGCAAATGCGGTACTGCTGTCATCTGAATTCCCTCCATACACGTCAAAAGTGAGTTGGTAAATTCTCAATCCATTCTCAATAACTATCTTATAATAAGAATAATTATAAATCAAGGAATGAAACATATCTGTATTTTTTATATCATTATATTTAGAAAGTCCGTTTTTGCGCATGAATCCTTCCTAAATATTCTTGCCTCCGCTGCATTTTTCCCTTTGTAACTTTTTGACATACATTTCCGTCTAAACTCCAGGTACTTTTTGTAAAAAAACACCACTGGATAACTGGAGAGGGATGGATCATGTTGAAAAAGAGTAACAAGAAACTCGCAATTGGACTAGCTACTGTCTTACTACTCGTAGGTGGGACTACAGTCTTCGCAAAAACGGGTACAGAGAAAATATCTGCTCGTTTCTCCAACATTAAATTGATAGTCAATGACCAGGTCGTCAAAACGAAAGCAGAACCATTCATCTATAATGGAAACGTCTATGCACCTGTAGCGACTGTTGCCAATGCACTCGGCATTAAGCAGGAATGGGATAACAAAACTCCTGCTGTCCGTTTCTCTGGCAATAGCGGTAGCACCGGTGGAACTACTGGTGGCAGCTCCATTCCAGAAGCAATTGTCCAACAGGCCAAAAAAACATTACCGCTTCCTTGTGACACTTCCGACGTAAAAGGCAGCCTGTACTATTGCTCTCCTGAGAAAGAAGTCGTGTCCAAAGGTTATGTCAATCTGACAGGAACGAGTGATCAGGAGTTTCTCGTTATGTATCGCTATCACACTATTGAAGGGCTCCCTTCGGAAGCTTACCTGACTCTTTTCCGTCAGTCAAATGGAAAAGTTGTACCAGTCAATACCTCGAAAGTTTTCGAGGCCAGCGAGTAAATGTCCTATCCAAGGCCGTCAGTCACACGCTGACGGTTTTTTATATTTTTCACGAAGAAAAAACGGATAGACCCATTGTCTACCCGTTTCTTTCGTATACGATTACTTTACTTTTGGACCCGCAGTTGCAATATCTGCTGCATTCGGGAATTTCTTCTCGAAGTTCTCAATGAAGCGTGCAGCCAAATCAGCCGCTTGCTTGTCATAATCTTCCTTGTTTGCCCATGTATTGCGTGGTTGCAGAACTTCAGCAGGAACGTTCGGGCAAGAAGTCGGTACTTGTACCCCGAAAATCTCGTCAGCTACATAGTCTACTTTTTCCAGCTCACCGTTCAATGCTGCTGTTACCATCGCACGTGTGTAGGACAGCTTCATACGTTGCCCAACACCTACCGGCCCACCAGTCCAACCAGTGTTCACCAGGTATACTTGAACCTTGCGCTCGTCAATCTTCTTACCGAGCATTTCTGCATATACTACTGGATGCAGTGGCAAGAAAGGAGATCCGAAGCAAGTAGAAAACTCTGTTTGCGGAGCAGTTACGCCACGCTCTGTACCGGCCATTTTGCTGGTGTAGCCAGACAGGAAGTGATACATGGCTTGCTCTTTATTCAGCTTGGAGATTGGAGGCAATACACCGAACGAATCGGCTGTCAAGAAGACGATGACATTTGGTTGCCCGCCCACGCCTGGAATTACAGCACCCGGAATTGCTTCCACTGGGTACGCAGCGCGTGTATTCTCTGTATATTTGGTGCTATCGTAGTCTGCTACACGAGTCGCTTCGTTTACGTCTACATTTTCAAGTACAGTACCGAACTGGATTGCTTTCCAAATTTGCGGTTCGCCTTCTTCAGACAGCTTGACGCATTTTGCGTAGCATCCGCCTTCGATATTGAACACGCCATTGTCAGACCAGCCGTGCTCATCGTCACCGATCAGGAAACGGTCTGGGTCAGCAGACAGCGTTGTTTTTCCTGTACCGGACAATCCGAAGAACAGGGCAACGTCTCCGTCTTTCCCTACGTTCGCAGAGCAGTGCATCGAAAGTACGTTGCGCTCTGGAAGCAGCATGTTCATTACGCTGAAGATTGACTTTTTCATTTCGCCAGCATACTCAGTGCCACCGATCAATACTGTCTTTTGCTCAAAGCTCAATACGATGAAAGTCTCGGAGTTCGTGCCGTGTACCGCAGGATTGGCCTTGAAATTAGGGGCATAAATAACCGTGAATTCTGATTCGTGCGCAGCCAGTTCTTCTTCGGACGGACGGATGAACAACTGACGTGCGAACAGGTTGTGCCAAGCGAATTCGTTCACTACGCGGATTGGCAGACGATAGGTTGTATCTGCCCCTGCAAAGCCATCAAAGACAAACAGCTCATCTTTTGATTGTAAGTATTGGAGCACGTCTTGTTGAAGTGCTTGGAATTTTTCGGTACTGATAGGTTGGTTAACCGGACCCCAGTTGATTTTATCGTGTACGGAAGCTTCGTCCACCACAAATTTGTCCTTTGGCGAACGGCCGGTAAACTTCCCTGTTAGCGCATTGAGCGCCCCCTTATCGGTCAAAATCCCTTCGCCACGCTTCACTGCCATCTCAACAAGATTAGCTACAGGCAAGTTATGATACACTTTCGTAGCTCCAAGAATGTCAGTAAGCTTTTGAACCGTATTGGTTTCCATGTGTGAACGATCTCCTTCCCAAAATGTGTATCATTTATTGTGACTTTCTAATTGTCGCTCGATTTGTAATTAGTATATCACATTTAGCTAAATAAGCTACATAATTTTATAATCTCTTATGGATAATGTGTGAATAACCCTCCTCATGCGTATTATTCCCCAACAGCAGTATTTTGTCCACAAACCAATCAGTCTATCGGTTATTCGTGAGGTACGCAGGGACATTTTCCCCACAAAAAGAGCAACACCAAGAGTTTACTCTCTTAGTGTTGCTCTCACAAGGCATAAAGATTTACGTATTTTCAAACGTTTTTACGACTGTTTGACACAAAATCGCCACACCTTTTTCCAATGCAGAGCGGTCAAAATGCATCAGCGGATGATGCAGCCCTGGCATCAAATCACATCCAAGAGCCAGCATCGTCGCCTTGATATGAGGGCGCTCCACCGTATAATAGTGGAAATCCTCCGCTCCCGGACTGACAGGCGCCGCACGCAAATTCTCTTGACCGAGCACATCTACGATCGCAACCTCCATAAATGCCTTCGCTTGATCATCGACCTCTGCCGCTACCATGCGCGACCCGGCCTCTACTTCTATGCGTGCCTGAAAAGACTCTGCAACTCCGTCGATCATTTGACGAACTCGATTCACCAGGTCATCCATCGCTTGATTCGTCTGCGCTCGCAGATCGAGAGCAAAACGCGCCTTGTCCGGAATAATGTTGTAGCTCTCTCCCCCGGCTTGCAGCATGGTCATTTTAACGGTGGCAGGCACCATCGGATTGATATGTATATGTCCGAGTCCAGAAATAATCGCTCCCGCTACCTCAATCACATTGATCCCGAGATGCGGTCTCGCTCCGTGCGCAGCAACTCCTGTGATTTCCCCGTAGAGAAACATGGCCGCTCCGTTGTAGATAGCAGGTCCAGCCGTTCCATTTGCCATCTCCTGAATCGGTCTTAGGTGAACACCGTACAAATAATCGATGTCATCGACGACACCCTTCTCCACCAGCTTCAATGCTCCCGTTCCTTTTTCTTCTGCTGGTTGGAACAATACTTTTAACGTTCCCGGGGGTTGATATCGAGCGGCAACCAATGCTTCTACCGTTTCCACGATTAGCGTCATATGGGCGTCATGACCGCAGGAATGATTCGCGCGCCATTCCCCGTTGACTTCTTGCCAGAGAGCATCGATATCTGTGCGCAAGCCAACAACTGGCTTCCCTTCGCCCCATTCAGCTACTAATCCTGTACAATCGTCAAAAGTCGTGACACGCAGTCCCAAGGCACGCATGCGCTCCGCCAAGTAGCGAGTCGTTTCTACTTCCTTCCAGCTTATCTCCGGATTCTCATGCAGATGACGGAATGTTTCGGCAATAGCATCTTTACGTGCGGCAACCGCCTGTTGCAACGACATTACAGTAGACATCAAAGCGCCTCCTCCAAAACCGTTTCTTCCTATTATATCACACTGCCCAATAGACAGTTCACCGACAGGTCAGTCGCAAAATGGCATCGAGCTTCAATTGATCGCGCAATGGCCCTGCTATTTGCACCTTTTCTTTGGCGAGAACATAGACGAGCTCATCGCCGCCGAACAGCATGTGCATTTGTTTTTCCTCTCCCCTGATGATCATATCGGCAGGCTGCTCTTCTGTCCATACCTCCCAGGATGCAACGCCTTTTGCTATTGTCAATTGCCACTGTGACGGTGAATCATCCACTACAATTCTGATTCTGCGCTCCCATCCTGCTGTTATGAATCGCAAGTGTGCTTTTCCTTGCAGTCGCTCGCCCAGTTCAAAAAGCAGTCTGCCCATTCCGATCATCTGCACGCCACCCCTCTCTTCCCAATTGGGTTCGTGGCCTGTCAGGTCGAATCCTTTGGCGAGGAATGAGAGGCGCTGTCGGCTGTTGTCATGGGAGCCATGTTTTTCTCGACATTGTTAGAAAGGTCTTTTGAGTCAACATAGTGGAGGAGAAGAAAAAGCACAGTTCTCTTCGACTCTGACACGCCAGCAAGAGGGATTGACTGGCCGTCTCCACTTAAAAAAGGGGACCGTCGAGCCAAAGCCACCCTACGGGCGGACGTTTCTCAGGGAAGAAGTGTTCGACAAGCGTGGTCCCCTTTTTGAAGTTCCGACTGGAGAGGCGTTGTCAAGGTCTACGAGCTCTGTGCTTTTTCTTCTCAACAGCTTTGTTGGTTCATCGGTACCTTTTTTAAAACGTTAAAGAAGATCAACCACAACAAAAAAGCATCTGCTTTACGCAGATGCTTTTCGTAAATACTACTCATCGAACTCGTCTTTATCGAGTCGCACCTCAAGGTGGTGACCATCGGGTGTTTCAAAATACAAATTATAGCTAGTAGGCTGTGTAATGGGGCCACGATAGCAAATATTCTCTGCCTCCAGCTTATCGACCAGATAGTCCAGCTCGGCTCGGCTCTGCACAGAGAAGGCGAGATGATCGACCTGCCCTACGCCACCTTTCCCAGCTTCCCCGCCATGAGGATGAAGACCGATCCGTGTGTATGTGCCAATTTGAAAGTAGACAGGTGCTCCTTCCGTCATATTCTCTTCCGGGATAGGGACTTCCAAAATGTCCTTAAAAAAACGAGCTACCTTCACAACATCACTACAATTCAATGCGATGTGGTGAACGGCTTTCAAATGAAACATTCACACTGCCTCCCACGTCAACTCAGGTCATGCGTTCTTGTGCGACATTAGCTTTTCTTTTATTGTACTGCTTCAATCGCTCGCTTAACCGTCTTAAACGAATCATCAATGCTTCCCGCCAGTCGTCATCCTGTAACTCCTTGGCGACCCCGAGCAGATCAAGTGAAATATCGATCTGCTGCTTTAATACTTCGGCGAAGCTGGCCGCTTCATCCGTCATGGTACAATTCTCAAACAACTCGGATGTATTGTCAACACTCACAAAGTCAGCAAAATCCACTTCTGGAGCCTGATCTCCCTGAGCATATTCTACTAAAATTTCGTATTCTCCCTCAATACCGGGATGAACCTCAATTCTGTCACATACAGGACAAAACATGATCGGGACATTGTGTACAAGCGTTTTATAATGACGGACCGAGCCTACGGAACCTACCATTCCAGCACCACAACAAAAACTCATATAGTCTCCCTCCCTATTCGCCAAATGAAACGTCCATGTCCGTTTTTTGGTCGAAACTTTGTCTGTATCCGCATTGTAGCCTATATGCCCACTAACACTCCACCCGCAAATGATACCAATGAAGGAAATCGCATAAAGATTTGGTTTATCCATTTTACTCGATTTCCTTAGATTCCTGCAACATTTTCTGATTAGTATGAATATTTCCCCTCATTTGCCTAAATCCATCATACAAGTTAGTCTTAATCTATCCGATAATAAGGAATAATAATCATTTTAGCAAAACTTCAAAAGGAGAGCGGTTCCATGTTTCGTTTCAAAAGTCTTCGTGCTCGAACACTGACCATTACACTGCCTGTCATTATTTTGACTCTTTTGCTCGTCGTGGGTATCGGTTTCTGGTTCTCTGTCGACCAACTCAATCGGGAAATTGAGGACAAAATGAATTATCAACTAGATATGGTCGGCAGTAATGTGGAAAAGCAACTGGAAGCCCATAGCAAGGTAACGCTGAGTATGGCTCGCTTTATTGAAATGGGTCCTGTTACACATTCGCTAGAGCAGTTAAATTCCCTGCTGTCCAAAACTGTTCTCATTAATGATACGACGGTTGGAATGGGAATTTTCATGGAACCTTACGCTTTTGACCCGAACAAGAAACTCGTTGCTACTTACGGGGCAAAGACCGACGGCAAGGTTACCATTACTGATGAGTACAGCAGTGATTCCTATAACTATCCAAATCAAGACTGGTACAAGGTCGGTATTTCGACCAAGAAGGAAACCGATTATTCCGAGCCGTACTTTGACGAGGTTTCCAAGGTCTCCATGGTGACGGTAGTCGCTCCTTTTTACACGCCGGATAAAAAGCTTCTGGGTGTAGCCACAGACGATATTACACTCACTGACGTGGAAAAGCTCGTCTCCAGTACAAAAGTAGGCGAAACAGGCTGGGCCTTTTTGGTGGATCAAAAAGGGAGATACCTCGCTCATCCTCAAGCAGACAAGCTGATGAATCATTCCGTTCAATCTGACGATAATGCTTCCTTGGCAGCAATAGGTCCTTCTCTTCTAGAAGAGAAGTCCGGAATGAAGACGTTTAACGATGAAAACGGGATCAATCGTGTTTACTTTCAAGAGTTAGGTGATACAAACTGGACAATCGCTCTCGTGATGCCAGAAAAGGAAATTGCCGATCCACTCTACGACTTGTTCTTTGAGCTTTGTATGGTGAGTCTGATCGGTCTGTTGATCATGATTGCTGTCATTTATTACTTCAGCAAATACTTGACCAAACAAATCGATCGCGCCAACCAACTGGCGCATGCCCTCTCCAATGGCGATTTTACCGCTTCCATGGATATTCAGACTGCCGACGAGATGGGGGTTATGGCAAATCGCTTCAACTCCATGACCGCAACCTTGTGCGAAACGCTGGGTCAAGTCAGCTTCAACGCTCAGCAGGTCGCTGCTACGTCTGAGCAATTAATGGCAAGTGCGGAACAGACGAGCAAAGCAACAGAGCAGATCGCACAATCCGTTCAAGAAATTGCCTACGGTACGGAGCAGCAAGTGGATGCGACTGTTCAAGGCTATGAAGTCATCAACGAGATTGCTGTACACATCGAAGAGATGGAAAAAGGCATTGAGGATGTAAATCTCTCTACAAAAGAAGCGAACCGCCAAGCCACAGATGGCAATCAGATGGCAGCCAAAACAGTCGAGCACATGAATGTAATCCATAGCCAAATGGCCAAGACTTCTACCATTGTCAATACGCTAGGCCAACGCTCCCAAGAGATTGGAGAAATGATCTCACTCATCACGACAATCGCCAATCAAACCAACCTGCTCGCTCTGAACGCCGCTATCGAAGCGGCTCGCGCCGGAGAACAAGGACGAGGCTTTGCAGTTGTAGCCGACGAGGTGCGCAAGCTGGCCGAACAGTCGAGCTCAGCCGCCGAGCAGGTCAGTCACATCGTTACCGTGATTCAGCAGGATACAGGCTCAGCGATCGCGGCAATGAATCATGGCTCTTCTATTTTGGGAGAAGGCATGACTCTCGTTCGCTCAACAGGAAATGCTTTTGAGCAAATTACTGGCTCCACGTCGGAGCTGCTCGTCCGCATGAATGAAGTGACAACGGAAATGAGCAAGATCAGTCAGCAAATGCAGACGATTGTATCCGCCATTACCCATATTACACAAATTGCAGAACAATCAGCCGGCAACTCTCAAACGGTTGCAGCAGCAGCGGAAGAACAAACCGCTTCCATGGAGGAAATCTCTTCGGCTGCAACAATGCTGGCGAAAATGGCAGAAGAGCTTAATGATGCAGTACGAACATTCAAGCTGGAGTAGTCCGTCCAGCAATAAAGAAAAGCCGGAGCACAAAAGCCCCGGCTTTTTTGTTTCCTATTCTTTTACCATCGCTTCGTATTTGTCTGCATCCATCAGCTTGTCCAGCTCAGCCGTATCAGACAATTCGACGACGATCATCCATGCTTGCTCGTATGGCGAAGAGTTAACCAGTTCAGGTGCGTCTTCCAGCTCGCCATTTACTTCTACTACTTTACCAGTTACAGGAGCGTACAGTTCAGAAACGGTTTTTACCGATTCCACGCTGCCAAACGGCTCATCCTGTTGGATTGTCGCGCCTACCTCAGGCAACTCGACAAACACGATGTCACCCAGCTCTGATTGAGCAAAAGAAGTGATTCCGATGTACGCCTTGTTTCCTTCTACTCGCACCCACTCATGCTCTTCACTGTAACGTAGATTTTTCGGGAATTCCATCGTTTACATATCCTCCTATCGGGTACAATCCATTACACATACATAATTAGACGAACATTCTAGGATTCCTCTTCGATCCCCAAAATTCTGAACAAGCGTTTTTTTACCAGTTGGAGACCCTTCTCTCCTGCCTGAAAATGACGTAACTGAAGAGCCTCGTCAAACAAATAAAAAGCGGGGACGTATTCATTCTGGAATGCATCGACTGTCTCTCTATCATTATCGATTGCAATAGGGTGTGTCAAATGTTGTTCTGCAATCGCCTTCTTGATCATTTCGATGTCTGTATCTTTTTCCGATTGAGGGATATGAATTCCAATGACCTTCAAACCGTTAGCCGCGTATTGATCTCGCCATTCGTTCATGCTTGGCATTGATTCCTTGCACATGTAACAACTGACGGACCAAATATGCACCAAGACTGGACTTCCAACTAAATCAGCTTTGGTTACCTGCCCGTTGATCCACTCCGTAATCCCAGGAAAGTCAGGCATTTCTTCGCGCAAACGCATGAAAGCTCATCCCCTCTTTTTTAACTTCAACCGCTACACGCTTGTTTTCAAGTGAAGAATCCCGGATTGATCGATGGCAGCCACAGCCTCTAAAAGAATCTCGGGAGGTTGGACGAGAGCAATTCGAACATACCCCTCTCCTTCTTCACCGAAGGCACTTCCCGGAACGACCACGACTCCGGCTTTCTCCAGTAAAGCAAAGGCAAACTCTCGTGACGTCCAGCCGTTCGGTACAGCTGCCCAGACGAACATGGTCGCCTTTGGAGATGGAATGCTCCACCCTGCCTTTGCCAATGCCCCCAGCAACACATCACGCCGTTCCTGATAGACAGGCGCAACTGTGTTTTTCCCACCCGATTCCCGATCCTTTCGTAAAGCCTCAATGGCCATTTCCTGTACAGGCAAAAAGACACCGTAATCGATATTGGATTTCACAATCGCAAGCGGCTTGATGATGTCGGCATTCCCTACAACATAAGCGATCCGGCAACCTGCCATGTTGAAGCTCTTGGAAAACGAATTACATTCAATTCCCACTTCTTTCGCTCCTGGCACTTGCAAAAAGCTCGGCGTTTGGTAGCCGTCAAACACCATCTCCGAATAGGCCAAATCATGAACCACAATAATGTCAAAACGCTTGGCAAAAGCCACAACCTCTTCAAAAAAGGCAAGGGTAGCAACCGCGGAAACCGGATTATTCGGATAGTTCAGAATCATGAAAGTTGCACGAGCCGCTATCTCCTCTGGAATGTCTGACAGCTTTGGCAAAAATTCATTTTCTGCCCGCAGAGGCATACGGTAAGGTACTGCTCCCGCTAAATGAACGCTGCCTTCGTAGATCGGATACCCAGGATCGGGTACGAGAACGATATCTCCAGGATCGGTCCATGCCAAAGCAAAGTGAGCCAAACCATCCTGGGACCCCATCAAGGAATGAACCTCCCCATCTGGTGCTAGCTCCACCCCAAAACGATATTGATACCAGCGGGCGACCTCTTCTCGAAAGGCCGCCGTTCCATCACTTAATGGATAGCGAAAAGCAGTTGGTTGCTGGATAGCATGGATTAACGTTTGCAGAAGATTCTCGTCAGGCTGCTGATCAGGGCTGCCGATGCTCAAGTCGTATACCGTTCTTGTTTTGGCAACTTCCCTTTTGCGAGCCTCCATCTCTGAAAAAATATCGGCGGAAAGATGGTTCAGTCTTTTGGAAGGTTGACGCATCATGCCTTCCCTCCCCAAGCCTTCTCCAGCTCTTCTTCTTTGAAACCAAGGGTTACGGTTTGATCGCTTGCGATAAGAGGCCGTTTGATCAGTTTGCCATTGGAAGCCAATAGCTCAAGCATTTCATCCTCGGTCATCGTAGGAAGCTTGTCCTTCAAGCCAAGCTCGCGGTAATGAACACCACTCACATTGAAAAACTTGCGCAAGTCGAGACCGCTTGTCTGCCAAATTTGGCGCAGCTCTTCTTTGGACG
The DNA here is from genome assembly GCF_001423865.2 of Brevibacillus sp. Leaf182. Taxonomy (NCBI): domain Bacteria; kingdom Bacillati; phylum Bacillota; class Bacilli; order Caryophanales; family Paenibacillaceae; genus Brevibacillus; species Brevibacillus sp. Leaf182. Next base: position 97,744 of record NZ_LMPN02000018.1, read on the forward strand.
GCGGTGCATCCACAATCGGAATTTCTTCGAAGCCAATCTTTTGATCCGTGAGCCATTTTTTCGCTTTGCGGCAAGTATCACATTTGTTGTATAGGTAAGCTTTCATCGTCATATGTATTTCCTCACTTTTGGTTTATGTCGTTGTTTCTTTCATTGTAAAAGAAGTACACCTAGCGTACAACGGTTACCGTATTGGAAAACGTCACGCCAGATTCTGCAGTTTCCGGCACTTCAATCAGTAAGTAGTTATTAAGCATGGAACGATCTGCCCCTTCTCCAAATTCATATGTTTGATAATGGACGAGCATTTCTTCCACCCAGATTCTAATTCCCTCAATCTCCACCGAATCTGTTTCACTCTGGGATGATTTAATCAAGAGATAGGTTTTTCCGTTTAGAGCGGTGTGAAATGTATGGCCCTGACTGTTTTGAATAAGCGGCTTCGCCCACGCTTGGATTTGCAAATCGGCTTCGACTAGCTCCTTCACCCGATAGGTTGGATACATATCTTCCGGCAGCAGATCTTGCTCTTGCTCCACATCCGTCCTATATCCAGCCGTCATGTTGTACCCTTCTACCGTCCACATTTGCCGATGATTACTCCTTTTTTTCATCGTCACCTCGTACAGCATGCCGTCTGTCGTCGCTACAAGAATTCTCCTGGGATTTAATTGACTGCCTATCGTTTGAAAGCTCTCGATTTCCGTTTTCAACTCATCCTGCACAAAACGGCGGAGAACGTTTTTGTAATTATGGTTGTCCGGATCTTTTTGCATTTGTAACAGCTCAGCTTCGTTATACTCGAGGCCTACACCCTTATCGTCTGTCCACTCAAACGCTTCCACAACGGCGTCACGGTCCACCGACTTTTGACTCGCTTGTGTGGAAGTAACCGGCTTTGCCCCGACTGCGTACATCCCCCACATGCAACCGATTAGCACCATCGCTACCCAAAAAGAATGCAACCAGACTTGCATACCTCTGCCTCCTCACGTATTCACCGTGCTAAACAAAAACGACAGCCATCTCTGTCTTCTGGCTGTCGTTCATACGTAAGCTGCTATTGCGGCATGTTGCTTTCATTACGCCTGCTTTTCGCAGTCTCTTCTTCATTCGTCCGAGCATCCGGATTCACCTGCCACATTTGCGAAAGTGGCGAATAGGGCACCCCTAGTTGCTTGGCATTCTGGTCTTCCACAGCCTCAGCCAGTGTCCCGGTTAAAGGCATGGTGTACTCAATGTGCTCATCCATCTGCCCATCCTCCTTCACATGTCTTAGTGTGAGGAGTTTGCACGTCATTATGCAGATGGTTTTGCTTTGATCTCCACTTGGTAGCCAGCGTGCTTTCTCGCCTGGAATACACCATTATCAAAGATCAAATACTGTGCTTTCACACCGATCAATCGACCGCCGAGCTGTTCTTCTTTATCAAGTGACTTGGAATTGATTTTATCCAGCGACTCCAAGATCGGATAGGCAATATCTACCCATTCGTCCTCGCGATATTGGAATGCTTTAAACTGTTCAGGAAAATGACCGTACACTTCGTCACGCATGGCGAGCAAGTCGATTTCCTTCACATCTCCTTTAAGCATTTTACGCCAGTTGGTCTTGTCCGGCAAAAACTGGCTCAAGTGAAATTCAAGCTCCCCAGCCATCCGACGAGTGGGAACCTCCGCAATCGGAATCGCGCGAATTGCGCCTTGATCCACCCAGCGTCTCAATTCATTATGCTTGCGAGTCAATCCTACCTTTATATCACTCGACACTGCCAGATAGACAAAATGAGGAATCATGCAATATCTCTCGCCGAAGCTCTCGTCCCGGCAAGTCCCCAAGTCAAAATGGCATTCATGCGGCTTGACGATGCACAAGTCATTTTCCGGAAGCTTGGTAAAACAGGGATAGCAATACCCGCTGTTAAACGTCTTGTTTGTTTTGCGGCCACAGGCAATGCAATTTTTTTCGCCTAAAAACGAAATCGTCAATTCACTGCCCAGCCATTCATTAAGCGGAAGGCGATCTTCACCAATATTCAAATAGTAGTCTACCGGCTTGTCCCCTCCATGGTACTCGTGTGTTAGTCCTTGCAAAATACCGCGGAGTTCCACCAAACTCTCTCCTCTCCTATGTACGGTTCTTCCATTTTAACATAATCGCCGCCTACTCTGACCGCTGTTTTCTTTTGGTAGCATGTTTTCCCTGGCAGGAGGTGAACCTAATCACATCCCAGAAGAAGGAGGCGATTGTTCATGCGCAAATGCATACGGTACGCCTTGCTTTTCGCCTGCCTTCTTGGCTACGGCACCCTACCTGCTTTTGCCCAGCAAACACTGCCTTCGTATGAGCCGATCCACAGAATTGACACTGAGAAAAAGGTCGTCGCTCTCACTTTTGATGATGGGCCAGATGCTATCTATACGCCCAAAATTCTTGAGGTGCTGCATCAGTACAATGTTCGCGCTACGTTTTTTGTCCTTGGCTCCCAAGTGGACAAGCATCCAAAGGTCATGCAGTGGATTTACAAGGCTGGGCATGAAATCGGCAACCACGGCTACCACCATTTTGATCTGAACAAGCTGACCGAGCATGAAGTGTACGAAGACATCAAGCATGCAGAACGCTCCATTTTGAAAACGACCGGCATTTTGGCGCAATACTACCGTCCCCCCTACGGCATCCTGACACATGACGTCATGAATGCAGTTCAATCCAGTGGCTACGACATCATTCACTGGTCGATTGATCCTCGTGATTGGTCTTTGGCACGCACGGCTAACGTCATTGCCAAAAGCGTCAAGAGCAATGTCTCCTCCGGGGATATCATCCTGTTTCATGATGGGGGTCTAAACCAACGGCAAACAGTCGCTGCACTCCGGGAGCTCATCACAGATTTGCGTTCGCAGGGCTATCGATTTGTCACCGTCAGTCAATTGTTGGATGCAGCAAAATAATACGGCACCAGTGCCTCGTTTTCCTGAAGCGAAACGAAGCAACTGGTGCCCTTCTTTTTTACGCCAATACCTTGCCCAAGAACGAACGCAAGCGATCGTTAACGTTATTGCCAAAAACCTCACTGGGATGACCTTCTGCCATGATGATACCTTGATCCATAAAAATGATTCGGTCGCCCACTTCCTTGGCAAAATTCATTTCGTGTGTCACGATCACCATTGTCATGCCTTCTTTGGCTAAATTTTTGATGACAGCAAGCACCTCTCCTACCAGCTCCGGATCTAGGGCGGATGTCGGCTCATCAAACAGCATAACCTTTGGATTCATGGCAAGCGCCCTTGCGATTGCGACTCGTTGCATCTGCCCGCCAGACAGCCGCTCGGGATACACATCTGCCTTATCCTGAAGCCCAACCTTCTGTAAAAGAGCCAAGCCTTGCTTGCGGGCTTCTTCCTGGGACATTTTCTTCACTTTTACAGGGGCCAGCATGACGTTTTCCAGCACTGTTTTATGTGGAAAGAGATTAAAGCGCTGAAAGACCATCCCGACCTCTTCTCTGACTTTATTGATATCGGTCTTGGGGTCTGACAAATCATGTCCGTTGATGACAATCTTTCCGCTGCTCATTTCCTCCAACTGATTCAAGCAACGTAAAAACGTGCTCTTGCCCGAGCCAGACGGACCAATGACACAGACTACTTCCTTTTCTGCTACCTGAGTCGTAATGCCCTTCAACACTTTCAGATCGCCGTAGTTCTTCGTCAAATCCGACACCTGTATAATCATTTGTCTGTCCCCCTATTACGATAAAACAAGCTTGTAGTCCTTGTGATTCCATTTTACCGCAATAGTCTAAAGATTGCATGAATTTACTGTTCAGCCTTTGGTTTCCTTCCTCGTAGACAGTCGCGTCAATCCCATTTTTTCCAGTGCTCGTCCCATGCGTAACTCTGCCCTCGACGGCTCATGCTAAGTGCGAGGTGGTTTTCATGCATCGAAAAAAGTGGGTCGCTCTCGTAATTGTACTGGTCGTTTTTCTATTAGGGCTTTTGGTGGAGGTTATTTACGGGACTTATACAGATCTCGTCGACCATCCTGGGTTCGCTTGGGAAGAAAATGTGGTATCGGGGTATGGCAACAGCAAAGTTGTGCAGCTCTTTGTAAACGGCGTTATTTCGGGGCAACAAAATAGTGCCGGGCTGCCTTCGATGACGGAACTATTGACTGAACAGCTCCGCCGAATTGAAGAGGATCAGATGGTGAAAGCCGTGGTCCTTCGCATTGATAGTCCAGGTGGAGAGGTCGTCGCTACGGATGAGCTACACCGACGCTTGCTACGGCTCAAGCAGGTTCGCAATCTTCCCATTGTCGTCAGCATGGGTTCCACAGCAGCCTCAGGCGGTTATTACTTAGCCACAACAGGCGATGCGATTTTTGCCAATCCCAACACACTGACCGGTAGTCTCGGGGTCATTTTCAACCTGTTTAACTATAGTGAAGCTGCGAACAAGCTGGGTGTACATCAATACGCGATCAAAAGCGGGCGCTTCAAGGATATTGGCAGTCCAGCTCGACCACTGACGGACCCAGAACGGCACATTTTCCAAACACTTGTCAACGAAAGCTACAACAATTTCGTCGACGTCATCGTGAAGGGCCGCAACCTCTCTCGCCAACGCGTGCTGGAAATCGCTGACGGCCGCGTCTATTCCGGTGAGCAAGCAAAACGACTGGGGCTCATAGATGAATTTGGTGATTTGGAGGAAGCGACACGCTACGCTCTCTCTTTGTCTGGCGAAAAAGAAGCCATGGTCATTCGCTATGCAGACCAGCTCTCCATCAGCAAGCTGTTATTCAGTATGAAGCAGTACTGGTCGAATCCTGATCCGCTTGGTCTCAATCGAATATGGGACCGCCAAAGTTCACCTCGCCTCCTGTATCAGTTCATGCCCTAGCCTGTTATTACGGAAAGGAGTGGCTTCTCATGAACCAGCTTCCCGACGATGAAAAAGCACATGATCCTGTATCCCATGAACCCTATCAAGAAGTCCATCCACAGCATTCGTATGCAGGCTTCTGGATTCGTGTCGTAGCCTCACTCCTTGATTCGATGTTTTTGATCGGGATTAGCTACCTCGTTTTCAATCCGTTACGGCGTGTTTTTGCCGTTCCTTACGCCTCTTTTCCATTCATTGATTTGTTGGAGGTGTTGTTTGATCTCCTCTATATGATTATGCTAACCTGGTGGACCGGACAAACCTTGGGAAAGCTGATCACAGGCATCCGTGTCATCAGTGCAAGACAGGCACGAGGCAATCTGACAGGCGGGCAGGTATTATTGCGCGAAGTCATCGGCAAATTCCTTGCTTCACTCGTATTCGGACTGGGCTATCTATGGGTTGCGTGGCACCCACGTAAGCAAGGCTGGCATGATCTGATCGCCAAAACGTATGTCATCCGGGATCGTCGACCATAACCTCCGCTCTATCGCGGGGGTTTTTATTTTTGCATCCTTGGTCCCTATTTTTGTAGCGGCTTCCTGCCGATACCATTACCAACAAGGCAGATCCTATCCCAACCGAGGAGGAAGATACATGCGTAAACAGAAAGTAACCAGCATCCTCGCCCTGAGCCTTTCGCTGGCTCTGCTCGGCCACGTTGCCCCTGTCCTTCCTGTTTCAGCAGCATCTGCTGTCCCTCAAGCAGCAGCCGATAAAACGAATGACGTCTATAACCTTCAGCTAGGAATGAGCACAGCACAGGTCGAACAAACATTAGGCAAGCCTGCCCGCATTGATGCTAGTCATACAGGCGTGGAATGGTGGATTTACAATCAAGATTTGAACAACTACATTCAAGTCGGCATGCAAAACGGCAAAGTCGTGACGTTGTTTACCAATGGCGCCAAGCTGAATCTGAATGGCATCTCGATTGGTTCTACTACCAAAGACCTACAAAATAGCTGGGGTGCACCGCAAAACACGCTGACGATCACACCAAGTCTGCGTATCCAAAAAAATACCCTTGCTCATCCGACCTATATCCAAAACAATCAGGCGATCACCTTCTCTATTGATCAGTTGGGTGGAAATAAGGTCGCAGGAGTGCGTATCTCTACTCCAGAGCATTTTGCTACCATCGCGATTGGCTTAATGTATCCCATTTCCTATACGAAATTACCGGAACTGCCGAAACTGACAGACGCACAAATAAAGCAAGCAGCGCTTGCATACGAGAAACAAAATTTGGACTTGCTCAACGTGGCAAGGCAACGTGCCAAGCTGCCTGTTATCACTTGGGATGAACAAGTTGCAGCAGTGGCCAGAGCACACAGCCAAGACATGGCCCAGAACAACTTTTTCAACCATACCTCCCCATCTATGGGAAGTCCGTTTGATCGTTTGAAGCAAGCCGGTATTCGTTACAGCTCAGCTGGTGAAAATATTGCCTACGGCCAACTAGACGGAGTCGAAGCCCATATGAGCTGGATGAACTCCGCAGGTCATCGTCAAAACTTGCTCTCTCCAAAATTCAAGCAGCTTGGCGTTGGTATCGTTATGAAAGATGGCCGCCCGTATTTCACGCAAAATTTTGTTACTCGCTAATACTACAGCAAAAAGACACGCCATCGTCGGTGACGTGTCTTTTTGCTGTGTACAAAAGAGCAAAGCTATGGCTGCGAAGTTGCATTTGTAGTGGCAGGTGCAGGTGCAGACGGTGTCGGAGCCTGGCCGTCATCTGAGAAAAACGGGATGATTACCAGACTGAGCACGAAAAATAAGATCCAGGCAATGCCTCTTCTGAATATGCATGGTGTCAGCATCGGGTAACCCCTTCCAATCATGCTGTTCTACTTACTATTCATACGCTTCCCTCCTTGATGCCCGTTTATGCTTTTTTTGGGCAAAAAAAAATAAAAGCCCCGCCAAAAGCTTGGCGAAGCTTATCCATTATTGTTTTTACCCCTGTTTTTGCAACGGCATCGAATACGTCTGTTCCTGGGTTGCTTTTTGTTTGAAAAATAGACATGCTGCCGCAAAAACAATGAGCAGCGATCCCATCAGCCAAAAGATCGTCCACGGCTCCCACACGTCCATCAGCAGACCATTCACATTCGGAGCCAAAATACTGGCGACACCAAAATTGACGCCCGCGATAATTCCTGCGGTAGGAACCATCGATGCTGGTAAAATATCTGCCGAAAAAGCCAAGCCTAGCGAGTAAAAGGAACCGACTGCCGCTCCTGCTATGGCCAACAACAGCATCATCAGCCATACGTTTTCACCTGCAAACGGGAACAGGAAGAAGGCCAATCCCCCTACAAGGGCACACACGAGCATGACCTGCTTGCGTCCTATACGGTCACTCAATGCCCCCAGCGGCATCTGCAAGATAATACTTCCCACAACAAACGACGGAAGGATCAAGGAAACCCATTCAACGGACAAGCCGGTACGCAAGGCATAAACGGGAAAACTGCCGTTGAGTGACGTCTCCATGAATCCGAACAAAAACGAAGGAATCAGTGCCAGCCAGGCAAGTCGCAAAACAAATGCATACTTGTTTTGCTTCTTTTCCGTTTGTTCAATCTGTGCAGGGAACTCATTTTTGATTCGGGATAATAATAAGAAGGCAATCAGATACAGAATGAGCAAGCCGCCAAAAGGTACCCAAATCCCCAAATGCAGCACGCTTAAGCCTAATGGACCAATACTAAAGCCCACGCCATATGCCAGCCCGTAAATGGAAAGATCGCGTCCACGATTCTCGGGAGCAGCAATCTTGGTCACCCACATCTGGCTGGCGTAATGTAATCCGCTATCGCCCACACCCATCAGTAAGCGTAATACGAACCAGACCGCCAAATGGCTAAACATCGGGATGAGTGCTGTTGCGATTGTCACCAACAGCAACCCCCATAATATCGTGGATCGGTATCCAATCCGCCGCAGTGGGATTTCCAAAAATGGATTGACCATGACCATCCCGATATACAAGGCAGCGGCGTTGAGTCCGTTCATCACGGATGATACACCTTGTTTTTCCAATAAAACCGTCAGCATCGGGATCGTCAAGCCTTGGCTTAACCCCGCAATACCAACAACCAAAATCAACACCCAAAAGGTGTAACGTGACTGTGACATGGTGTTGTTTCTCCTTCCTAGCTCCCTACTAAGCACTCTCTACGGAAGCACTCCCCTGTTGAAGCTGATACATTTTTTGATAAAGACCATTTTGCGCCATGAGTTCATCATGTGTACCTCGCTCCATGATTTCTCCCCGGGACAAAACAAGAATCTGGTCGGCGTGCTGAATCGTCGACAATCGATGTGCAATGATAAATGTCGTCCTACCTTTTGATAGTACATGCAACGCTTCCTGAATGGCTAGCTCTGTTTCGCTGTCAATGCTTGCCGTTGCTTCATCCAAGATCAGCATCGCAGGATCAGCAGCCAGTGCCCGGGCAAAAGAGATCAATTGGCGTTGGCCTGCGGATAGCGTCATGCCTCGCTCGACGACTGGTTCGTCATAACCACCCGGTAGCTTGGAAATGAATTCGTCAGCACGTACAGCTTTTGCAGCCCGCTTTACTTCTTCATCCGTAATCGTATCCTTGTACATACGAATATTGAATCCAATGCTTCCCGTAAACAAGAACGGGTCCTGCAAAACGAGTCCGACATGACTGCGCAATGAGTGCGTATCAATCTGTCTCATATCTTGGCCGTCGATTAAAATGCTCCCTTTCGTCACCGGATAGAACCCGAGCAGCAAATTCATCAAAGAGCTTTTTCCCGATCCGGTGTGTCCCACCAACGCAATCGTCTGACCAGGCTGCGCCGTAAAGGAGACGTTTTTCAAGACGTAATCGTCACCTTGATAAGCAAAAGATACGTTATCAAAAACAACCTCTCCACGCGGGCGCTCGATTTGTGCACCCGTTTCTTTCTTCTCCGTGGTCTCATCCATAATTTCGAAGACGCGCCCCGCCGAAATGGTCGCCTGCTGCATTTGTGATAACCGATTCATGATCATGTTGATCGGTTCGAAAAAACGGCCCATGTAATCGACAAAAGCAAAAAGCGCACCAAAGGAAATCGCGCTGTGGAAGGAGGTCGAGCCGTAATACCAGACGATCAGTGTCAAGGAAACTTTCCAAATCAAATCTACCGCTGGGCGCAAAAGCAAGGATTCCAGATTGATCTCTTTCATCCGCACCTTGAAGTAGTCTTCGTTTACATCAGCGAACTCCTTTTGTACACCCTTCTCCCGACGAAAAGCCTGCACGATCGTCATGTTCTGGATCATTTCATTGATCGTTGTGTTCATATCACCGAGCTTCGCGCGAATCACCGAATAGTAGCGAGAACTGTACTTTTGATACACGTAGACTAACAGTACGAGCACTGGCACAGTCAAAAAGCAGAAGAGGGCGAGCTCAGGCTGCAAGATGTAGAGCGCGATCAAGATTCCAATCAAATAAAGACCGTTTTGTACAAATGTGGCGAGCACACTTACATACAGCTCACGGATGGCTTCTGTATCATTGCTCACACGGGAGACGAGCGCACCTACTGGCGTTTTGTCAAAAAAGGCAACCGGGAGCTTCTGCAAATGGATAAACAGCTTCATCCGCATTTGCTGAATGATGCGCTGAGCGATCTTTTGCAGCCACAAAATCTGGACGTAATTGAATCCAGCAGAAAGCAAGATCAGTGCTCCATAACCTACGGACAGCCAGACAATGGGCAGGACATCCCCCTGATACATCGCCTTGACTTCCTCTGCGGTCAGCCGAATGCCTGTGGAGGTCATCTTTTGACCTGATTGCTCCTTCGTTGTTACCTCGAAGCGCTCCCTGCCGTTTTCTGGCGCAATCGGAGTGAATTGCTTCTGTGTGTTTGGATTCACCTTGCCTAAAACCAAGTAATAGGTCGTGCCTTCTGTCAGCACGCTTACTTCCTTTTGCTTGATACTGTCCAAAGCAAGACCCGTCTTTGCTGCAACATCTTCACGAATATAGTTCGTACCGTTCAGTGAGGCGACTTGCCCCGCTGCTTGTGGTGGCACTTCGTCCAGTTGATACCAAGGCTTTTGGATCGCCAGGATGTGATTATCAATCATGACCTTGGCTAAAAAAGGACCTGCCAACTCTGCACTCGTTCCCAGCAAGAGCAGGAACAGCGCCCCCAGTATTTGCTTTTGAAATGGCCTGGCGTACTCGGTCAAACGCCCCCATACATTTTCTTTGCTCATGAAACGCTTTCCCCCTCTCTCAACCAGCCACATCCTGTTCCATTTGCTGACGACGGTACTGCTCTGCATACCAGCCTTTGCGCTGCATCAGCTCGTCATGTGTCCCCCGTTCGACGATTTGCCCCTCATCCAGCACGAGAATCAGTTGGGCATGCTGAACGGCAGACAGACGATGAGCGGTAATAATCGTCGTTTTATCCGCGCGCTCCTGCCGCAGATGACGAAGGATGCTCTCCTCAGTCCGGGCGTCAACAGCCGATAACGAATCATCGAGAATCAGGATACCCGCATCCATCAAAAGAGCGCGTGCTATGGAAATGCGCTGTTTTTGCCCCCCTGAGAGGGTGACCCCCTTCTCTCCAACCATGGTTTGCAATCCATCTCTGAATTGCTCCATATCTCTCTTCATCTCCGCAAGCTCCAACGCATGCTTCACTTCCTCGGTCGTCGCTTGTGGTTTCCCGAATGCAACATTTTCGACAATCGTCCGTGAGAACAGCAGATGCTCCTGAGGCACGTAGCCGATTTTTTCCCGCAGCGTATCGAATGCGAGTCCTTCGATCGGGATGCCCCCGATAAACAGAGCTTGTTCCTTCATCTGATATTGATGCAATAAGGCACGGCATAGCGTCGACTTACCACTTCCTGTCCGTCCGACAATCCCAAGCGTCTCTCCTTCGCCCAAACGAAACGAGATGTCGGTGAGTGCCGGCTTGTCAGTGCCCGGATACGTAAAAGAAAAATGGCGTGCTTCTACAGTATTGGCGATTTGGCTCGTGACCGGATTCGCTGCCTCCGTCACATCTGGCTGCTCCACCATTAGTTCTGTGAAACGCTTGTGGGAAGCACCACCGCGTTGCAACACATTGACCAGCCACCCAAAAGCGAACATCGGCCAAATTAAAAGACCCAAGTATAAATTGAACGCAACCAAATCCCCTAAGGAGATGGCGCTGGTGAACACCAAATACGTCCCATAGCCCAGCCCGATCAAAAAGCTGAAGCCAATAATAATCCCGATCGTCGGCTCGAACAGGGCGTCGATCCGCGAAACACTCACATTTCGCTCCAACGTTTTTTCACTGACCCGGCGATACGCCTCGATATCGGCCTTTTCCTGTACAAACGCTCTCAATACCCGAACGCCTGACACAGATTGTTGGACATGATCATTCATCTCTCCGAATGCTTCCTGCGCCAAGTAAAAGCGCTCATGCAGCAACCTTCCATAGTACGCCGTTGACCAAGCCAAAAACGGCATCGGGATCAGCGCAGCCAGCGTCAGCTTCCAATCAATCGCGGTCACCATGACGCCCAGCGTTAACACGGTCATGAACAGCGCATCGACAAGCGTAAGCACCCCTGTACTGGCCGTTTGTTCAATGGCAGGAATGTCGTTGGTAGCGACGGCCATCAGATCGCCACTGCGTTTGCGATGAAAAAACGACGGGGTCATTCTCGTCAAATGGGCAAACAGTCGCTCACGCAACGTCCTCTCCAGTATCAAAGCTCCTCCATTTAACAAGTACCGCCAGAGAAACCGCAATCCATACAAGCTAACACCCAAAATGAGCAAGATGACCACTGTTAGCGTCAAGTCAGCGTCCGTCAGGGAACTGTTGCGAATCGAATCTACCGTGTCGCCAATTAATTTCGGCGGCCAAAGCATGAGCACATCGATGATAAACAGCACAGCGATTCCAATGACGTACCGTTTCCAATAGGCACGGAAAAACCAAGATAATTGCCGAAGTGTCTGCATGTATTTCACCTCTATTTTTTTCAAGCCTAACAGCACGACTAAAAAAGGGCTTGCGAATCACACGCAGCCCTCTTGATCTGTCTTCACCATCGTAATTTACAGAATTTTCATTGTCAATCGAAGTATACAGTTCAATCTAAGATTTTTTATCGGTTTTCCAGTCGAGCCATTCTTCTTTTAGCAGGCTGTAAGTGGCATGATCCACGTAATGATCGTAAAGAAATTCATTCCTACGCAGTATCCCTTCCAGTTGAAACCCTAATCGTTCCGGAATCGATCTGCTCTTAAAGTTTTCCGTAGCAGCCTGAATCGTTACTTTTTCCAAATCCCATGACCCGAAGATCAATACGTCCAAGTAAGTCGCCACTGCTTCTGTCATCAAGCCCTTGCCCTGAAATTGCGCACCCAGCCAATAGCCAATGGACGTCTTTTTGTTAATCCAATCCACCGTATGTACACCGACTGTACCAGCCAGACGTCCTTGGTACCAAATACCGTAGTTGATGCCGCGATTATCGTTGTACTGGTTGATTGTCGCTTGGATGAATTGGCGCGAATCCTCTACCTTCTTCGTATAATTCAGCCACGGCAGCCATTCCATAAGGTTCTCCCGGTTCGAATCCGTAAGCAAAAATAACTCCTCAGCATCAGCTAATTCCAATTGTTTCAAGTACGTATCTTCATTGATGGCTATCCGTTGAACCGGTTGCATACGAATCTCCCCTTTTCTTGGCTATTTTACTGGAAAACACCAAAATGAGCAAAAAGCGCCCGCCAGTAACAACAGGGCGAACGCTTAAAATAGTTCTTTTATTTTTTGCTATTGCCGATCTCTTCTGGTTTGAAAATGCCTGTCTCCGTGACGATCGCTGTAATGTACTTCGCAGGCGTTACATCGAACGCAGGATTGTACACCTTGATATCGTCTGGAGCTACCTGTTTGCCCAAGCCATGGGTAATTTCCTCGGCTGGACGCTCTTCAATCGGAATATCTGCGCCTGTCGCTGTCTCCAGATCAACAGAGGACAACGGAGCTGCCACGTAAAAAGGAATGCCGTGAGCTTTTGCCAATACCGCTACCCCATAGGTACCGATCTTGTTGGCGACATCGCCATTCGCTGCTACGCGGTCTGTACCCACGATGACAGCCTCTATTTTCCCTTGGGACATAACCATCGCGGCCATGTTGTCGCAGATCAGCGTCACATCAATCCCTGCTTGCTGCAATTCAAATGCAGTGAGACGAGCGCCTTGCAGGACAGGACGGGTTTCGTCCGCGTACACCTTCAGGTTCCAGCCGCGTTCCTTTGCCAAATAAAAGGGAGCGGTAGCCGTACCGTACGCTGCTGTAGCCAATGCCCCTGGATTACAGTGCGTGAGAATTCCCATACCGTCATGCAACAGTGTGAGCAGATGCTCTCCGATCGTCCGGCATACTTCAGCGTCTTCCTTTTGAATCGCCAGTGCTTCATCAAGCACTGCCGTCTTCAAATCTGCAATCGACCCACCGCTTTCTTTTTCAACACGAGCTTTGATGCGATCCAATGCCCAGAACAGATTCACGGCTGTCGGACGGGAAGAGCCCAGGTAGTCTGCCTGCCGGTTCAGTTCCTGCCAAAACTCGTCGTAGTTACTCGCTTCACTGTCACGAATCCCAAGGTAGAGTCCGTAAGCCGCCGCCATGCCAATCGCTGGTGCGCCACGCACTTCCAAACGACGGATGGAACCCCATACTTGCTCGGAGGTAGTCAAGTTCAAATAGATCGTTTCTACTGGCAGACGCGTCTGGTCAAGCAAGACCAATGCGTCATTCTCCCACTTAACAGGTGCCAATTGGGTGCTGGTTGTCATACTGTAGTAGCCTCCTGATAGTAACGTTCGGTCACAGTGCGTACGATGTCCGTGATATCTGTCGATTCGTCTATGTTGCCGCGACCAAGAATCAGCGCTTCTCCAATCGAGAGAGCCAGACGCTCTGCTTCTGCGCGAGTCCGGTCGTCTTCAATGGCATTCAGGTCCGCTACACCTGCCAAGCCGATGACACGACGCAAGATTTTGCATCCGGCATAGCCTGCTGTATCCTGAATCAAGCGCTTCACGTAGCTTTGCCACAGTCCTTCGACATGGGCGCTGCGCTCTTTGGCGTGCTTGTGCCAGAGCTGAACGAATTGCGAAACGAATTCATTCCAGACATCCTCGACCGTTTCCAGTAAGTATTCGCGGTACGCTTCCCGTTCTCCTTGATCTTTTTGCAGACCGTGCTGTCCTGCGTAGTTGAGCAGCAGATTGGCTATAATCGCCCCAATGTCAAAGCCGATTGGGCCGTAGTAAGCGAACTCTGGATCGATTGCCTTCAGGCTGTTTTCCGTGATGAAAATACTTCCGGTATGCAAGTCACCATGCAGCAGCGCTTCTGCGCGCGTAAGGAAATCGTATTTCAGCTTGGCGATTTCCAGCTTCAGCGGCCTGTTGCTCCAGATCGCCTCGACTTCGCGGCGGATCAACGGGTTGAAGTCGTTGGTAGGCGCATTTTCATATGGATCGGTAAAGACGAGGTCTTCTGTGATTTTGCATAATTCTGGATTTATGAATGTTCCGACTAGCGCTTTTTTATCGTATGGATGTGCGCCCAGATCGGATGTGAAAAACAACGTTTGCGCGAGAAAACGGCCAATTTGCTTTGCGAATAGTGGGTACCGCTTTCCTTCGATCAGACCTTTACGCATGATGATGTGGTCCCCGACGTTTTCCATGACAGTCAACGCAAGCTCCCCGTCGAAGTGATACACCTGCGGCACCAAGTCTGGAACGTATTTGTGCTGAATGCGGAGTGCCTCGCTCTCGATGCGAGCCCGATCAATCGTAAGCGGCCAGGATTCTCCCACGACGCGGGCAAAAGGCAGTGCTTGCTTGACAATGACGCTCTTACCGGTTGCCGGCTCCTGAATGTCAAAAACCAGATTGAGGTTGCCATCCCCGATTTCGCGGCTGGTCAGCTCGGCTCCTTCGCTAAAAAGACCCGGTATTCCTTTTACGTACTCCACTGCTTCCTGTTCAGTCAATGCGCGATATGCCATGATTCCAAAACTCCCCTCTACGTATTTTTCCTCTATCTCTACTTGTTTTGTTTGAGTACCTGGAGCAATAAAAAGACCTCTTTTCCCGAAGAAAAGAGGTCGCTGTCGTCACGTGTAAGAACCGTGTTGATGTCCCCCTTATCTTCCAGACCACTTTTGTTTCTGCAGGAATTAGCACCGTGCATGTCGCCTGTCAATCAGTCGCTTCCTCGCGTCTGAATGGCGTCATGTCGGTTGCCGGGTATCATCGGGCCAGTCCCTCCACCTTCTCTGGATAAGGTATCCAAAACGTATTCGGTTTTTGATTTAGTTTGAATCATACAACCAACGCTTCCACGATGTCAACACCCTTTTGTGCAAAAATTCGCACCTTGCTATCAGTAGCTGTATTGTGTTCCGGATGCCGCAGGTCGCTCCCAATTCCACCAGTCTACCTTGCCAAGAAACGCTGCTGTTATCGACTTTTCGGACTTGAGCTTCAGTAGTTCTTTCGTAGGTCCAGTGAGGACGGCTCCGTAGATTCGCACTCCGTTTTGCTGCATGTAGTTGTATCGCTCTGCTATCTGTAGATCTCTGCCAAAGAGTAAGGATTTTCCGATATCGCGAGCCAGTTCTTCTTGCTCTGACAAATACCTCATCTCCTCCAGATAGTTTGCGATTACCTTGTCCCCATCCCCTTTTTCATATGCACCACCGTAATCCATTTCCCGCTGGGCAAATCCCCATACTTCCCCGGAACCAAACAGCACATCTCCGGCATCACTTTCAGCTTGCTTGAGCTCTACTCCTGTATCTACCGCAAACCAAACTGTATCTTGTCCAGAAGAGGTAACATGGCGGGTAACCAGTTTATAGTACTCGTCATACGTCAAAAAGTGATCAAAAGAAATCGCAAGCTGCGAAACGGTACCCTCGGGCAGCTTCTCCATCGTCGTCCAGGCAGCCGAAGTGAGAGACATGGTATCCTCCGTTTCCCCCTCTGTCGGATAACGGAAAAACAGCTTTTGCTCCCTGACCCCGTCCGTCCATTGCGGCTTGGCTTTCACGTTCCATAGCACATTCGTACTCTCAAATCGGCCCGCGTTCTTTTCTTCTCCCCCAACCCGCTCGCGTAGCTCCATGCTGATGTTTCCGTACAGCAATCCGACCTGTGAACCACTACTCCCCACTCTCACACCTGGTTGAGTAAAATTGACCATCGACTTCGCAACGCGGAACAGATCTTCATGCATCAGTGACCCAACCCAGCCATTCAGAATCAGCAACACAACTCCGGCCAAAAAGGGAAGCCCTATGGTGAATCCTGCGTTGGACAACCGATTTTTCCATTTCCCCCGTCGAACAATCGCACGCTGTTTTTCAGCCGACAGTGTTTCAGGCTGTTTTGTTTTCACGTTGTCCTCTCTCGTTTCTTCCCCCAACAAAAGCCTCTCCAACCGCTGTGCGTATTCCTCGTCAGCGGCTATTTCCTCCTCGAATTGTTTTGAATCTTCTCCCGCCATTTCCCCACGCAAATAAGCAAGCAGTCTTTGCTCGCGATCATCCTTGTTCATCACCGGTTTTCCTCCCTCCACAACTGCCGCATCTTTTGTCGCCCCCGAAACAAGGAACGCTTGACGTCTGCCAGCTCGATTCCGAGTACCTCTGCCATTTCCGCGTAGGAAAACTGCATGGCAAACAACAAAATGACCTGTCTCTGCTTTTCCGGAAGTTGCTCCAAATAGTCATGGGCCACTTCCCACAGCTCTTTGTTCACGACATGCTCTGCCGGATCAACCACCGAATGATCACGTCGCTCTGGCAAGGCTTCCACAAAGGCGAATCGTTGTTTCGTCTTCTTGCGATAACCGTCCACGAAAGCGTGATAGGCCACCTTGAACAGCCAGGGCCGTACTTTTTCCCCACGGTAGTCGTCCAAGGAAGAGAAGGCGCGACAAAAGGTTTCCTGTGTCAAATCCTCTGCCAGTCTCTCATCTCGTGTCAGCCGGAAAAGATAGCGGTAAATATCGTTTACATGCAGCTGGTACACATCCTCCAGACCTACTTTCCCAAGCCGTTCACACCCCTTCCTCCCTTACCACGAAAGAATTGCCAAAAAGTTTCACCTTCGTCTTATTTTTCTAATAATCCGCTGCACATTCTCTGCAAAAACAAAGATTGACTCCTGACAATGAACGTCATATCATGGGGGAAACGAATAACTCTTATCGCGAGCTGGCTGAGGGACTGGCCCTATGATGCCCGGCAACCGGCGCTATACCATGAATCGTACGCTGATGATGCGTACCTTGGATAGCGAAACGGTGCTAATTCCAACGGATAAGAGTCGAGATCGAGCTTTTTTGGCTCCTCTCGGCTACTGACCCGAGAGATGAGACGAGACGCTTTCCTAGTCGACAACCGCCTCCCCGCTCAATGGGGAGGCTTTTTTAATTTATACAAGGAGGATTAGACGTACCATGAGTGAACAACGTATCCTCGTCACCTATCTCACACAAGCAAAAGACTTGAACAAGAAAGCGCAGGCCATTGCTGTCGGCATGACAGTCGGTTCCTGGACGGACCTGCCGCTTGCCAAGCAAGCTGAGTTAGCGCCGTATCTTGGTGAAGCCGTGAGCGCGACACCACTTGAGACACTGGAAAACGGAGAAACACGCGGTTTGATTACCGTCAGCTATCCGACTCGTAATTTTACAGCAGACATTCCATCCTTGTTGACCGGAATATTCGGCAAACTATCGATGGACGGCAAGATCAAGCTCGTCGACATCGCTTTTCCTGACTCGTTCCTTCAGGCTTTTCCTGGACCGAAGTTCGGCATTGACGGTCTGCGCGAACGTTTAGCAGCACATAACCGACCGCTCTTGATGAGCATTTTCAAATCGTGCCTGGGCCTTCCTTTCGACGACCTGAAAACGCAATTCCGGGCACAAGCCTTGGGCGGAGTCGATCTGGTGAAAGATGACGAAATCTTCTTTGCAGATGACCGTGCTCCTTTTATCGAAAGGATCAAAGCGTTCAAGCAGATCGCTCAGGAGACCGAAGCCGAAACAGGCAAGCCCGTCCTCTATGCAGCCAACCTGACTGGACCTGTACATGAGCTGAACGAAAAAGCGAAACGTGCGGTAGATGCGGGTGCTGACTGCCTCTTGTTCAATGTGCTGGCCTTTGGCTTCGATGCCCTGCACCGTTTGGCAGCCGATCCTGATGTACACGTACCGATCATGGCGCATCCAGCATTGGCAGGCGCTTACTATCCATCACCCGACTACGGTATCGCCACCCCGCTTCTGCTCGGAACGTTGATGCGTGTAGCTGGGGCAGATTTGGTGCTCTTCCCATCTCCATATGGCAATGTCGCCTTGGACAAAACAGAAGCGTTGCAGCTCGCCAAGCATTTGACTGACCCGCTGAATGGTGTACGCCGTTCCTTCCCGGTTCCATCTGCCGGTATTCATCCGGGACTGGTTCCACAGCTTTATAAAGACTTCGGTCTGGATCAAATCGTCAATGCAGGAGGCGGAATCCACGGTCATCCCGGTGGAGCAACCGCAGGAGCAAAAGCATTCGTTGCTGCGATTGAGGCAGTCACCGCTAACCGAACACTGGAAGAAGCCGCCGCTGATTCACAAGAACTGGCGATCGCCCTAGAAAAGTGGGGTGGCGCACGATGAGCAAGAAGCTCGTCCTGTTCTGCGATTTCGACGGAACGATTACCGAAAAAGACAACATTGTAGCGATTGTCCGCAAGTTTGCTCCCCCTGAGTGGGAAGCCTTGACGGAGCAAATCCTTTCGCAAAAAATAAGCGTTCAGGAAGGAGTTGGCAAGCTGTTCCAACTCTTGCCCTCTTCCTTGCGCCAGGACATTATCGATTTTATTGTCCATGAAGCGACGATTCGCCTGGGATTTGCTGAATTCGTGAGCTATTGTCGCGAAGAAGGCATCGAGCTGTTGATCACGAGTGGCGGCATCGACTTTTTCCTGGAGCCTATCCTGGCACCTTTTGATCTCTCCGATGTACCGATTTACTGCAATGGAAGTGATTTCAGCGGAGAGCGCATCACCATTACGTGGCCAAACGCTTGCGATGAACATTGCACGAACGGCTGCGGCATGTGCAAGACGACAATCATCCGCCGTTACGATCCAGCAACCCATTTCCGCATCGTCATCGGCGACTCTATCACGGATTTGGCTGGAGCCAAAATCGCTGACTATGTGATTGCCCGTTCCTTCCTCGCTGAAAAGGCGGAAGAGCTGCAATTGCCGCATAGCAAGTTTGCCACATTCCACGACGTGATTCGCATTTTACAGCAAGTCCAACAGGAGGTTGTCTAATTCATGACCGCAACACTCGAACAACGTCTGGATGCCTTTCGCCGTCTGGATGACGCCAAGCTGACATTTGCCCGCCGGGACTGGTTTCCCGGCACCAGTGGCAATCTCTCGATTAAGATACAAAACGATCCCTTGCAATTTGCCGTAACGGCAAGCGGTAAAGACAAAACCAAGCTGTCCCCTGAAGATTATCTGGTCGTGGATCAAGACTCGCGTCCGGTGGATGAAACTACGCTCAAGCCTTCCGCGGAAACGCTCATCCACGCCGTCGTCTACAAATCGTTCCCGAAGGCCGGTGCTTGCTTCCACGTCCATACCGTATGGAACAACCTCATTTCCGAGCTGTACTTTGGACAACGCGCTTTCTCCATTCAAGGACAAGAGCTGATCAAGGGACTCGGAATCTGGGAAGAAAACGCACGCATTACTGTTCCGATTGTTGAGAACTTTGCCGATATTCCGACCTTATCCGCCGAAATTGAAAAAGTGATCACACCAGAGGTTCCCGGCGTACTCATCCGTAACCACGGTATCTACACATGGGGCGGCAATGACTTCGAGGCCAAGCGCCACCTGGAGGCTTTTGAATTCCTATTCGAGTATCACGCCCGCTGGCTGCAATTGCGCCAAGCAGTCGTGTCCACTACAACCACCAATTAAGGAGGAATAAACGATGGCACAAATTCGTTTTCACGACAACAATGAGTACATCTCAGCACCCGAGGAAGTTGTCTCCTTCCTGGACACTCAAGAGATCATTTACGAAAAATGGGGCGTGGATCGCCTTGATCCGAAGCACCGTGATAACTACAGCCCGACTGACGAGGAAAAACAAGAGATTCTCGACACCTTCAAGCCGGAAATCGATGCGATCAGCCAACGTCGCGGTTATTTGACAGCGGACATTATCGTCCTCTCTGACAAAACGCCTAACCTCGACGAGCTGCTGGTGAAATTCAAGGGCGAGCATCACCACACCGACGATGAGTGCCGCTTTTGCGTTGATGGTCACGGCATTTTCGCCATCAAAGGCAAAGATGGTCGCTACTTCGACGTCGAGCTGGAGCCAGGCGATCTGATCTCCGTACCACCGAACTACCGCCACTACTTCACTCTGATGGACGACCGCAAAATCAAGGCGATTCGCCTGTTCGTCACTCCTGCAGGCTGGGAAGCGATCTATTAATAACGAACCCCTTGGCATTTACTGATTGCCAGGGGGTTTTGTCTTTCTGCCTTCACTTTACGACACCATTTCCCTTAATCGATACATCAGACTTGATTTCAAATGTGGCATTGGAAAAAGCCTTCGTCCAATCATCCTCTACCTTTTTGTATTCCTTATATTCATAAGCACGCGCATAGAGACCAAACCCAAACGGGTCTGTACCGGTTTCCTGGCATTTCTTGATTAACTTCATGTAATCCTTCTGCAACTCGTCACTGATCATTCGCTCCATCTTTTTGTAGTCCTTTTCCATGTCGTACGGAAACATGCGCTCCGATATGGAAATTCGCAACCTGAAATGAACGTCAAAATGAAACCGACCGTTTTGATAGGATGTTTTTACTTTTTTTTGAACCCCCTTGATAAAAAAGCTGATCCTGTCTTTCGTAATTTGTTTTTGATCGTTCGGCTCTTTAATCGGGATGGTGATAGACAATTCCCCTTGTTTTTCATGGATCAGCGTTTGCAAAAGAATCGTATCCCGCGGTTCTATCGAGCCTACATACGTTCCATTTTTTTTTAACAAAGCTGTCCCCACTACCTTGACCGCCCGCTTTTCTTTCTTCAACTCAGTCAAGCTAGGTGTCATCCCTTTTTCATACATTTGTCGATGGAGCTCCTGGGCCCTCGTCTTTACTGTCAGATTTCTTTTATTGGCTGTGTCAATCAGCGTTGTTACATGAATGGCTAGACGAGGCTTGTCCTTTGGTTTAAAATCAAACAACTCATGCAACGGACCATCAAGCATAGCCACGCGGGCGTTGACACTGAATTTTGCATCCCGAAAAACGACATCCAGCAGCCGAAACCAGTCCGGGTGAGCCAGCAGCTTTTTCCCCATCACAAGCACCTGAATTTTGCCTGCTTGGGTCAAGCCTGTCACTCGCTCATCAAAACCCATTCTCGACTCTCTAATGGTAGATGACCGGATACCGTATTCCTCAGATTTTTCCTTCGCCTCCCGATTGAACACCGGGCTTGAGATATAAAAGAGAAGCTCATTTTTTTCGTTCAAATCAATTCCGACCATCAGTGATAAAGTGGTATCCTCCAAATTGATCTGATCCCTGCAACCTGTCAACATCGTTACCAGCAAGCTCAATAACAGAATCTGAGCAAATGCCCTCATGCTTTTTCCCCCCTTTCTGCTCGTTTCGATAGCCTGATCGGCCCCCAAGCCAGTAGAGGAAGCGCATAAGCAAAGCCTAAGCCTGCATAGCTCCAAATTTGTATCGATTTCTTCAGATCAATAAAGGATGGCGTATAAAACAATAGCACCACTGGAACCAGAAGAAGGAACAGGCGCAAATGCTTGCGGTGATCCTTCATGCCGAATAACTGACTGGATGAAAAGACACAGAAATAGATGTACGGCAATGCAGTCGTTGACAATATAAACATATAAGTAGAGAGAAAAAGAATATCGACACGTTCTAAAAAGCGGAACTCAATGGCTTTCCATAAATTGAGCGTAGGCCATGTATACTGCGTGATTTCATCGGGGCTAAAGTATGCAAAGCAAACGACAACGACAGACAGATACACGAACAACGTCAATGTATTCGCAATGACAATGCCAAGAGGCGCATATTGCTTTTTTTGAAGAAAAGGGTAGGCAAAATAACCAAACTCAAATCCAAGAAAGGAGAGTACGGTGGATTTGCTCGCTTCCCATATCGGGTGCCAGCCCTCCTTGATCACTGGCAGCAAGTTTAACCAATGAACCTCTCGATAAGCCGTCGTGAGAACAAAAGGTATCCAAAGCGTAAGATAGAATACGAGCTCGGCGTACCTTCCTATGGCGCGAACCCCTCCCTGGAGAACAAAATAAGTCGGCAGCGTAAAAAGGAACACGACGACATAGGCGGGTGTTTGAGACAGGAGCCAAACATTAATGATTCCCGTGGCATTTATCAGCAAAACGAACGCTGCAACCCCGCAATAAATGAACATGAAAACAATAGCGATACGACCGAGCCACTTGCCCAGGATCAATGGGAAGATATCGATGATCGTCTTCTCCGGGTACTGCTTCATCATGTTCGTGATGACGAGACTGACTAGCGTTGCCGCAAGCCATCCGATCAAAAGCGATATCCAACCATCGGTACTCGCCTTCTCCGCCAATTCTCTGGGGATCGTCAATACGCCGATCCCTACTTGTGCCCCATGAATGAGGAGAATGTACTGGAGGATGCTCAATTGGTTGTACGTATACTTTTTCATCACCCGTCCTCCCTTGGCCGATTATCGCCTTGTCTTTCCTCTTCAATCGTATGGGCTGACAGGGGACGCTCTTTCATTTTCCATAGTGGCAGGCGGATAAACAAATCTTTCCAATCACCGAAGCGCACAGGAGCAAGAGGGCCTCCATAAGGAACGCCTAATGATTCCAGCGTAATCAAATGGCCAATCAGTGCCATTAATCCCACAATAATTCCAACGAACCCAAACATCGCAGCGAGGATCATCATTAAAAAACGAATAAGCCTGACTGCCGAGGCCATATCGTAGTTCGGAATAATAAAGGATGAGATCGCTGTAAATGCAACGACGATCACCATAATATTGCTCACAATCCCTGCTTGCACAACCGCTTGACCAATCACGATACCTCCCACGATACCCACAGTTTGTCCAATAGGAGCCGGCAAGCGAATACCCGATTCCCGGAGCATTTCCAGTGTGAGCTCCATAATAAATGCCTCTAACAAGGGTGGGAATGGAACCCTTTCGCGGGACTCTCCGACTGACAAAATCAAATCGAGTGGGATCACCTCATAATTGAAAGAAATCAACGCAATATAAATCGCAGGTAAAAAAGTAGCAATCAAAAAAGCTAAATATCGAAGCAAGCGAATAAACGTGGCGACAGGCCAGCGAGTACCATAATCATCCACACTTTGAAAAAAGGAAGCGAAAGTAGCCGGTCCGATTAATACGCTTGGAGAGCGATCGACAACGACAGCAATCTTCCCTTGCAAGATGTGAGAGGCAACTGTGTCGGGCCGCTCTGAGGTCAAAAACTGCGGAAACAGCGAGTAAGGATTATCCTCGATATACTCCTCCAGTTCAGACGCATTGAGAATCGAGTCAACCTTGATCATCTTGAGCCGATCTTCCATCTCCTGTAATACTTCCGGATTCGCCACATCAGCCAAGTACATGATTGATAGCTTTGTAAGGCCTCGTTCTCCCAACCACATTTCTTTTATTTTTAATTCACGGTTGGGGATATAGCGGCGAATGAGGGCAATGTTCTGCGCGTCCGTTTCGACAAAACCTTGGTGTCCTCCCTTAAGCGCAGCCTCCAACTGCGGATCTTCTATCGCCCGTTGCGGCCATCCATTCGTTTCGATCACAAGAACTTCTTTTCGACCCTCGATAAATAAAAGACTGCTCCCAAGCAAAATCTCGGTTTCTACTTTCCGAAAGTCGTAGGCAACGGATACCTTCCCGACAGATAACAGGTCAAAAAGAGTCGATTTCTCACCCTCTGGGTGTGACAAAAGTGGACGAAGCACATTATTATTAATCGAATTTTTGTCAACCAAGCCATTCAAGTAGACGAGTGTAACCATGCCCTCTATATGCTGGCACGCAAACGTTCGAATGACCAAATCGGGAGTCAGCGTAAAAATCGCATTCAGCTCCGCAAGGTTATCACTTAATCGCTCACTGATTTCCCGGACACGGATAGGCTCACTCGAGTAGCTCATCCTGTCTTTGACAGATGTCTTTTTTCTTCTCAGCCACCCTCTCATCGCCATCTCCTACAGCTCCCGCCCTTTTACGAAGTATGTTTCCATTAGCGTTCGTGAGAGCTTCCCAAAATATGCATGCGACTTGGCACATTCTGCCGCTGAATCGAATAAATCCCAACACCCTGCAAATACTGTTGGGAGTACGAGATTACTTTGGCGGGGAAATCATGAAAAACGGATTATCTTTTACACAAATCGTCGTCATGCTGCTTTTAACCAACGGATTGATGAACCATGTCATCGTCATTCCGATGATGCTAGATTCGGCCAAAAGAGACTCCTGGATCTCGGTTTTGTTAGCTGGGCTGCTTTACTTGTTGTGGACTGGTTTACTCTATTCGGTCTATAAAAAAACAGAGAATGAGCATCTGTTCCAGTGGATGAAACAGACTTATGGCTTCCCTCTGTATTTTGTTTTGGCACTACTGACATGTATCTACTGCTTCGCAATCGCCACCATGACGATGACCGATACAATTACCTGGATCAATTTATCGTTTGCTCCAGAAACACCTCTGGGGGTAAATACGATTTTGTTTGCAGTCCTGTGTCTCGTAAATGCCCTGTTTGGAATCCGCTCTATCGCCATTACCTCATCTGTCCTTTTGCCATTCGTCGTGCTTTTAGGATTTTTCGTCATGTCTACCAACTTTCCAAACAAGGATTACAGTCTTCTCCTCCCCATCATGGAAAATGGGATGCCCCCTGTTTTAAAAGGAATGATGTATGCGGGCACTGGCTTTGTCGAGCTGCTCCTCTTTTTATTTTTGAAACACCATCTACAATCCAAAGTGCCGTACTATCAACTATTCATCCTGGCGTTTGTCATGATTGGCCTTACATTCGGGCCAACCCTAGGGGCAATCGTAGAATTCGGTCCTGATAAAGCCGGAAAATTGCGCTATCCTGCCTATGAAGAATGGCGACTCGCCAATATCGGCCTGTATATCGAGCATCTCGATTTCCTGAGTATATACCAATGGTTTAGCGGTGCCTTTACGCGAATTTCTCTATCGCTTTTGCTCATTGTAGAGATCCTGATGATTCCTTATGGCAAGAAACGGATTTGGTGGTTGATCGGGCTCTTTTTCTTCTCTTCTGCCCTCTCCCTCTATCCGATGAGTGCGATTCAATATTACAGCCTTTTATCGAAACAGATTATGCCTAGTCTTTTGGTATTGGCCCTGTCTCTTTCCGTCGTTTTCGCTCTCTTGACAGCCTTCGCCCCTAGGAGGAAACAACATGAAGAATCGTAGGTTTGCCAAGGTCAAAGGGTATACGCCAGCATCAGATGTTAAAGAATTGCCCTCGATTTCTGTACAGGCGTTTCAAGATTTGTTTGAAGACTGTAATGACGTATGCATAGATACACACACGCTGGTCCCAGGACGCTCTCCCACTCGTGTGCATTTTATCTACGCCGACTGCATTTGCGATTTAGATCACATCAGTGAGTACTTGATGCCGCAGCTCATTCAGCTTTTTGTCAACGAAGACATTCTCCATGCAGAAGAGTTATTTGAGAAACGGCTCTTTTTCATGAATGAGCTGGCGCAGCCGACGAATGTCGATTGGATATGCAGGCACGTTTTTTCCGGAAATTTATTGCTGGTGTTTGAAGACTTTCAAGCAGTCTATTATGTGGAGACTGGCAATCCTCCCAGGCGCGAACCCGAGGAAACGAATACGGACGCCTCGATTAGCGGCCCCCGAGATGGCTTTACAGAAGAAATAAATACGAATCTGGGACTCATCCGCAAAAGGCTGCGGACGCATCAATTGAAATTCGTCCCGTATATCATCGGCAGCCACACGCATACGCGTGTTGGTTTGTTATATTTGCAGGACCAAATCGATCCGCCGTTGTTGAAAGAAATTCAAGACAGAATGAACGCTCTTGATAGCAAAGGCATCATTAGCGGTATGCAAGTAGAAGAAAGATTATCTCGATCACCCTTTACTCTTTTGCCTGAGTTTCAATACACGGGAAGACCCGATTATGTGGTGAATGCCCTGTTAAAGGGACGATTTGCTGTTTTGGTCGATGGCTCTCCCATTTCGCTTATTGGTCCTGTAAACTTTTTCATGCTGCTAAACGCTGCTGAAGATAACAGCTCCTCTGTTTTTTCCGTCGTATTTGTTCGGATTCTACGACTCGCCTGTGTCATCATCGCCCTTTTTTTACCCGGCTTTTGGGTAGGACTCATTACATATCATCAGGAACAGCTTCCCTATACACTCATTGCTACCATCGTCAAATCAAGACAAGGTGTTCCATTGCCGGCTGCCTTGGAGGTTTTGCTCATGGTGCTCTTGTTTGATCTATTCAAAGAGGCTGGTTTGCGCCTTCCTCTGTCCATCGGTCAAACACTATCTGTTGTAGGAGGCCTGATCGTCGGACAGGCAGCGATATCGGCTGGATTAACCTCCACAGGGAGTCTTGTCATTGTCGCGCTTTCCGTAATGGCTACCTTTACGTTATCCAATCAGCATATCGTCTCGTCGGTCACACTGTTTCGGTTCGGGATATTGCTCTTATGCTCGCTTCTTGGGATGTTTGGCTTCATGATGTCGCTTCTCGCAATGGTTCTGTTCTTTTCCAACATGCGCTCTTTTGGCGTGTACTATTTGTCTCCACTTGCCCCGACCTCTTGGCCTGACTTGTATAAAACGCTGTTCCGCACACCATGGCGTAAAGTGGAGAAAAGTCCTGAGTTTCTGCATAATCATAAAAAAAGGAAGGGCTCCTGACATGGCTCACATCCGCGCAATAGCTGTCCTCCTCCTCCTTCCGCTCCTGCTAAGTGGCTGCTGGAACGCGCGTGAAATTGAGAATCTGCTTTATGTCAATGCACTTGGGGTCGATTATGTGGACAATAAGTTCGAGGTATATGCCCAAATATTGAGCTTCTCTACCATCGCCAAACAAGAAGCGGGAGGAGAGCGGTCTGCCAGTGGGGTCGCCATTGCAAAAGGAAGCGGCGATTCTTTTGTGAGCGCCCTCTTTAGTCTCTATCCCACAAATCAGGAGCAAATGACTTGGAGTCATATTCGCTCTCTGGTTCTCAGTGAACAAGTACTGAAACACCAGCATCTCGATCAGGTCATCGATGAGCTTGATCGGTTTTACGAATTTCGTTACACAATCTGGACGTATGCGACCAAAGATCCACTGATGGATATTCTTACGCCCAAGCAAGTATTCAACCAGCCTGTCATTTACTCGCAATTGTCCAATCCACAGGATCTTCACAAGCAAAACTCCGTGATATACCCGATGAAGCTGTTTCAATTTGTCAGTAAAAGAGATGAGCCCAACAAGGTCGTCTATTTGCCAATGCTCTCTATCAACAGAAAGACCTGGACAGAGGACAACAAACCTTTACCCCAGCTTAAAACAACGGGTGCCTGCATGCTGCAAAACAAGGAGGTCAAGGGATGCTGGCCGCGCTCTGAACTGCTCGGATTGCGCTGGTTAGACGAACATACCAACCGATCGTTACTGACCGTAAAAAAAGGCAAGCAACCTCTCGCAAACCTCGTCCTGCAAAAACCAAAAGTAAAGATACAGCCGCTGTTGCGAGACAATCAAGTCACGTTTCAGATTGATGTGGAGCTGCTAGGTTTCATGCCACAATACCAGCACATAAGCCCCGTTCGGGAAATCGAAAAAGAAGCCGCGAAAAAAATTGAAGAGGAGATTCGAGGGCTGTACGAAAAAGGTCGGGAGCAGCAGATGGACACGCTTCAGCTCGGTCACACCCTTTATCGGAAATATCCGCAAGAATGGAAACGAATGCAGCAAAATGGAGCACTACCGCTTCAGCATTCTTCTCTGGGAGCGGTGAACGTCAAAGTGACAATTCACGATGGCGGGATTTCGAAGGTGAAGCAAGTGCGTTAAATACGAAAGGAGCAAAGCGTTGAGCTTTGCTCCTTTTTCCGTTTACTATTTCGAACTACACCACATACGCTCCCGCTTCGATTACGCGGTCTGCAATTGAACGTTTCAGTGCTACCGTGTTGATCGGCGTGCGGCGGGTCAGCTTTTTCAGGATCGAGAGGCGCAGACGAAGCTCGTCGCCCTCTTCCATTGCCGCCAATGCTTCTTTTGCCCAGCCTTCGATACGGTCGAATGCCTCATGCACATAGACAGCGGTCATTTCCAGCTTTTGCTGCTCGGCTTCGAGGCCATTTGCCGCCATTGCTTTCTCTGTCCGCTTCACGATGCTGTCCATTGCATACAGCTCGATTAGCATGTCAGCCGCGAATGCCAAGAGTTCCTGTTCTTTTGACATCGCTTGTTGGTATTTCATCATCGCAGAACCAGCCACCATCAAAATGATTTTGCGCGTGATGTTGATCAGATGCTTCTCCATAGCCAAAGGTGCATCTTCAATTTCTTCTGGATAATAGCTCATCAACTCTGCTTGCAGGCTGCTTGCTGCTTGCAGGAGCGGCAGTTCGCCTTTCATCGCCTTTTTCACGAGCGTATCCGGGATGAGCATGCGGTTGATTTCGTTCGTTCCTTCGAAAATGCGGTTAATCCGCGAGTCACGGTACATGTTTTCGATCTCATACTCGGACATAAAGCCATATCCACCATGGATTTGCACGCCTTCGTCCACGCAGTAATCCAGAACCTCAGTGGCAAATACTTTATTGATCGAGCATTCGATTGCATAATCAGCAATCGCTTTCGCAACTTCCGCGCCATCGTCTGCTTTTTCACCCAAGCGAGTCAGCGCTGTATCGAACAGACCCACTGTCCGATAGACGGAGCTTTCAGCCGCATACGTTTTCACTGCCATGTTCGCCAGTTTGTTTTTGATTAACGTAAAGTTGGCAATTGGCGTTTTGAACTGCTTACGCTCTTTTGCGTAGTTCGTCGCGATTTCCACCGCTTTTTTCGAGGAGCCGACTGCGCCTACCGCGAGCTTGTAACGACCTACGTTCAAGATGTTGAACGCGATCACGTGACCTCTTCCAGGCTCACCGAGCAAATTGTCTACCGGCACAGGTACATCTTGCAAAATGACCGTGCGTGTCGAGGAGCATTTGATCCCCATCTTCTTCTCTTCCGGTCCAAACGAAACACCTGGGAATGTGCGCTCGACGATAAAGGCAGTAAATTTCTCGCCATCAATTTTCGCGTATACGATAAATACATCAGCAAAGCCAGCGTTAGTGATCCATTGCTTCTCTCCGTTGAGAATATAGTGCGTGCCATCTGCGGAGAGAGTCGCTGTCGTTTTCGCACCCAGCGCATCCGAGCCAGAGCCTGGCTCTGTCAGGCAGTAGGCAGCGATTCGTTTTCCAGACGCCAGATCAGGCAGGTAGCGCTGTTTTTGCTCCTCGTTTCCAAAGTACACAATCGGCAGTGAACCGATACCGACATGGGCGCCGTAGCTGAGCGCAAAGCCACGAGCCAGCGAGAACTTCTCTGTTACGAGTGCCGTGCTGACTTTATCCAGCCCCAGCCCCTCGTATTTCTCCGGAACGTCTCCAGCCAACAGACCGAGCTCCCCTGCTTCCTTCAGCAGACGAACTGAAATATCAAATTGGTGGCTTTCAAGCTCTTCCAGATGAGGACGAACTTCATTGTTGACGAAATCCTCCGTCGTTTTGGCAATCATCTTTTGCTCTTCCGTGTATTCTTCTGGCACGAATACATCATCAACTGAACCTGCATCGATCAAAAAGCTTCCACCGCGGATCAAATCTTTTGTTTCTGCCATTACTATCCCTCTCCTTATATGAAAATTAGATCATTTCAAAAACGCCAGCGGCTCCCATTCCACCACCGATACACATCGTAACGACTCCGTATTTGCCGCCTCTGCGCTTCATTTCATTCAAAAGCTGGACGGTCAGCTTGGCACCACTGCAACCGAGTGGATGCCCTAATGCGATTGCCCCACCATTTACATTGACCTTTTCAGGATCGAGTCCCAGCTCGCGAATGACAGCAATCGATTGAGACGCGAACGCTTCGTTTAACTCAAACAGATCGACATCCTCCAAGCTGATTCCCGCTAGCTTCAATGCTTTTGGAATCGCGACAACCGGACCAATCCCCATGACATCAGGGTCTACGCCGCCAACCGTAAAGGAACGGAACTTGGCAATCGGCTCGACACCCAGCTCGGCTGCTTTTTCGGCAGACATCACGAGAACTGCTGCCGCGCCATCGCTCGTTTGTGAGGAGTTTCCTGCTGTTACGCTACCTTGCACATGAAAGACCGGCCTGAGCTTGGCGAGTGCCTCCATCGTCGTGTCCGAGCGCGCTCCTTCATCCTTATCGAAAACACGTTCCTGAACGTGAACCTTGCCAGCTTCATCGACAAAATGCTGCTTGACTGTCAATGGTACGATTTCATCCTGGAATTTCCCTGAAGCAATCGCAGCCGTCGCACGCTGATGGCTTTGCAGGGCAAAAGCATCCTGATCCTCACGAGAAATGTTGTACCTCTTCGCTACCTCTTCAGCCGTATGGCCCATGCTCATGTACGCTTCCGGCTTCGTTTCTACCAGAGTCGGATTGAGTGCGATTTTGTGACCAAGCATTGGTACCAGACTCATGCTCTCCACCCCGCCAGCAACAACCACATCGGAGCTGCCGACCATGATCTGCTGAGCAGCGTAAGCAATCGTCTGCAAACCGGAGGAGCAAAAGCGATTGATCGTGATTCCCGATACATTTGTTGGCAATCCGGCACGCAGTCCGATCAGGCGAGCCATATTCATTCCTTGCTCAGCTTCCGGTACAGCCGTCCCCATGATGATATCCTCGATATCAGCCGGATCGAGCTGTGGCACGCGGCGCAACAGGTCGCTGACAACTGCGGCTCCCATATCGACTGGGTGAAAATCCTTGAGACTTCCTTTTTTCGATTTACCGATAGCGGTGCGGGCGCCCGCGACAATAACTGCTTCTCTCATCGTTATCCCTCCCTCTCCCTAGTTACGCAAAGGCTTGTTTTTGGTCAGCATGTGCTGCATCCGTTGCTGGCTTTTCGGCGTCTTGATGAGTTCGAGGAACGCTTGCTTTTCCAGCTCCAGAATGTAGCTTTCTGTCACTTCTGTACCCGCTGGCACGTTACCACCGGACATGACATAGGCAACTTTGCTTGCGATCAGCTCATCATGCTCGGAAATATATCCACTCTTCTTCATAGCGTAAATATTTTGGCGCAGGTTCGCATAACCCGTTTCTCCGATGACGCGAATTTTGCGTGGCGCTGGCGGCGTGTAGCCCTCTTTATCCATCGTGAGCACCAGTTGCTTCGCATCGTTCAACAAATGATCAGCATTCACGCTGATGCGGTCGGTCGGTCGCAGGTACCCCAGATTGATGGCTTCCTGACCGCTCGTAGATACCTTTGCCATGGCAATGGCTTCAAACGCCTTCGCAACAAATGGGAACGGATCAACTGGCATGCTGCCTCCCTCTGGAACGTTTTCCATTGCTCGGAACAGCATCTCCTTCGTTCCTCCGCCACCTGGCAGAAGTCCTACTCCCACCTCAACCAGTCCAAGGTACGTCTCTGCCGAAACCTGTACGCGATCCGCGAGATAGACCACCTCGACACCGCCGCCCAACGTCATGCCGAACGGTGCTGCGACGACTGGACGATGCATGTAGCGCAGTGCCCGTGCTGTTTTGTGGAAGTTCGTGACGAGCATGTCGAGCTCCAGCCAATTCTCATCCTGTGCTTCCATCAACGCCATTGCGAGATTCATCCCGACGCAGAAGTTTTTGCCTTGATTACCGATAACCAGCCCGGCGAAATTCTTCTGCACTTCCTCTGCGGCCTGATTTGCCATCTGCAAGACATCCATCCCAAGTGCATTGTGCGGGGAGGTAAATTCCAGACATGCAACTCCATCGCCCAAATCGATCAAGGCGGCACCCGCATTTTTCTTGATCAGCTTGCCTTGTTCCTTAAGCGCAGCCAAGTTGATGTTTTCCTTGCTCTCTTCGACGTCCTTGTAGGTACCTCCGATGGAAAACACGCTGCGCTTCCCTTGCTCTTTTTGATAAAAGGAGGTTTTCCCACTCGCGAGCAGTTCCTCGACAAGTGCCGGAATCTTCTCGTTTTCCTCACGCATTTTTGCCACTGACTTTTCGAGACCGATGGCATCCCATGTTTCGAACGGCCCCATCTCCCAGCCGAAGCCCCACTTCATGGCCTGATCAACAGAGACGATATCGTCTGCGATCTCATGAGCTTTTTCAGCAGAGTACAGCAGTACCTTTTTGAAGACACTCCAGACAAACTCACTGCCCTTGTCCTTGCCGTATGCGAGCGTTCTCAACTTCTCAGGCAATGTCTTTGCTGTTTTGGCTGTTTCGAGGGAAGCGAACTTCGGCCTCACACTTGGACGATATTCTAGCGTGTCAACCGACAGTGCCATAATCTCTTTGCCTTTCTCTGTCTTCACCTGCTTGAAAAAGCCTTGACCAGCCTTTTGCCCGATCCATCTTTTCTCCACCATTTGCAGAACGAACTCCGGTACTTCGAAAACCGAGCGCTCCTGCTCATCCGTGCTTTTGTTCCTGACGTTACCGGCCACATGCACGTACGTATCCAGTCCGACGACATCGAGTGTGCGGAACGTAGCGCTTTTCGGACGGCCGATGACCGGACCTGTCAACGCATCTACCTCATCTACCCCAAGCCCCAGTCGCACCATTTCGTGGATCGAAACCTGCAATCCATATGTACCGATGCGATTGGCAATGAAGTTAGGTGTATCCTTGCAAACAACCATTCCTTTTCCGAGCACATGCTCACCAAAATGCTTCATGAAAGAAATGACTTGTGTGTCTGTATCTAGACCTGGGATTAGCTCCAACAGCTTCAAGTAGCGCGGTGGGTTAAAAAAGTGTGTGCCGAGGAAATGCTTGCGGAAGTCATCAGAGCGTCCCTCTGCCATTTCGTTGATGGAAACCCCAGACGTATTGGAAGACACGATTGTCCCTGGCTTGCGATGAGCTTCTACCATAGCGAAGACGCTTTTCTTCACCTCGATGTTCTCGACAACGACCTCAATAATCCAATCGACCTCGCTCAAGCAAGAGAGATGGTCTTCGAAGTTACCAACTGTAATCAGGTCGATGTTCTTTTTATCGTAGAGCGGCGCCGGCTTCTCCTTCAAAAGTCGGTCACGGCCCGCTTGTGCGATCCGGTTTTTCACCACGCTATCAGATAAAGAAAGCCCTTTTGCACTCTCATCTGCTGTCAATTCACGCGGCACGATGTCCAGTAAATAAGTGGGAATACCGACGTTGGCTAAATGTGCTGCGATCCCGGCGCCCATAACGCCTGAACCGAGAACTGCCGCCTTGCGAATTTTGCGTTCCATCTCCAAATCCTCCTTTTAAAAAACCTAGTCATGGCTTATTCATGGTCAAAAGAATGGCCTCGCAACAGTGAATACCTAATTTTCAGACTAGAAGATCATTTTTAAAACTTCTACTTTCTCTATAGATATTCCTGTGTACATCAGCACATGTCTTAAGTTGAATGAATGCTCATTCAGTATGTGGGTTAAAAAATGACATCCCACGTTTTGGCTGTCTTACATGCCCTGGAGATGTTACGCTCCCACCAACTGAATCACCGTTCAGTTTTTATTGTAATCGAAAATTCTGTCAGTTGCAATCGTCACTTCGCGAAAGAAAAGAAAAGGGGCAGCAATGGTCCAGTGCCCCTTTTTCTGTGCTATTTTTGCAAGTAAATCAGCGTGGTGATCTTGCGCCCATAAGCGTTGGATGCGTCTTCTTCCAATCGGTATTCAATCTGGAAGTCTCCGTTTTTCGGGTCTACATAATGAGCAATCACCCAGAGGGTTTTCGAATTGTTTTCGTCAGCCTTGACTGATACTTTTACCGGTCCGTTGTACGTGGGCACTTGCTCCAGCTTTGCCATACTTTTGAGCGCATCGTCTGTAAAGAGCGCAGACAACTGCTTTTGATTTTTGGTTTCGTACGCCAAATTCGCTGCTCGTAAAAACACCTGCGCGATGTGCTGCTGATTCGCAGATGAACCACGGAACTGTGAAGCTACATCCATCCGGTAATAATCAATCAGTCGATCCATCACAACGACGTATTCTGCACGCGTCAGAATTTTGTTCGGAGAAAAGGTCTTGTCCGTGAGAAACAGATTGAATTCCCGGATCGCCAGTGGGTACGGTGAATATGTATCCCGATAGAAGCGGTCGCGCTTCCATTCGTAATGGCTGTTAAAGAAAGAGACTGTATCTTGTGGTTTAATATTAGCTGTACGGTATTTTTGTGGTGCCAGCATATGGAATAGCATCAAGCTGGCTTCTTCTCTCGTCAATGGCCACTGCATCCCGGCACTAGACATCCACCAGTCCGGATTTTCCTTCTCTTGCTTTTTCATCAGGTGCCCGGTTTCAGCCAAATATAGATAGTACAGCATCCGGTCTCCCGGATCAAACTTACCCAAATCG
This sequence comes from Brevibacillus sp. Leaf182, assembly GCF_001423865.2. NCBI lineage: Bacteria > Bacillati > Bacillota > Bacilli > Caryophanales > Paenibacillaceae > Brevibacillus > Brevibacillus sp. Leaf182. The sequence continues at coordinate 132,612 of NZ_LMPN02000018.1, forward strand.
TCCGTTTCGATTTTCATCATGGTCTTTAGATTGCTTAGCAGTTGATCTACTTCCCCCCGGAGTAGATAGCGGTGATCCAGGTTTGGCTTGCGTTCTGGCTTTTCAATCGGTCCGTATATCGTCTCAAAAACGCGATTCAGCATAGCCAAAGCTTCGCCTCGAGTAACTGGCTTGTTTGGGTAAAAAGGCTGATATCCCTTCCTCTTTACGATGCCCAGATCCGCCATTTCGTTGATTTGCTCACGCGCCCAATGTCCCTGTATGTCTGTATACATGCCAGGTGCAGCCGCATTCGCACTCCCTGAAAAAACGCTTTGCACCACTAGCAGTGCCAAGAGAAAAACGATAGCAAAACGCTTTACCATGACTTACGATAACTCCTTTCTTTCCATGATCGTTGCCTTACTCCCTTTTTTTTGGAATTCGTCCCCAGTAGCATCCATTCCTGCCATATTGGTCTATTTTCCTGGGTCTGATCTCTCTCTTTCTTGTATCGGGATGAAAACGGAACTTTGTTATACTTTTTCAAAACAAATGAAAAAGAACCGCACTTTGTATGAGCGGCCCAATTATATCCTTTTTCTCTATACGCTGACTATCCTTCAATCTGCTCTAACCAGCCTGCTCCCTTGGTCACAAGCAGCCGATATAAGAAAATGTTGATGAGAGTGAACAGGACGAAAATCCCAAGAGCGGTTCTTAATACGGATATACTAGCGAAAAACTGGCGAGGACGACTAAGCCTCCTGCCATAAGACCTATGTCCAACGGGAAAAGAAAAAGAGCCGTCGGTTATCCCAACGGCCCTCGTTATTAATCTTAGTCTTGTGGTACAAAGCTACCATCACGCAGCATAGTCAATTCGCCCATGAGGAACGCTAAATCTTCGTTTTCGCCGAACTTTCCACTCTCTTCCAAAGCTTCCAAACGACGCAGAAGCATGTTGGCAAAATCTTGAATCTGTATCGGATGTGCCTCCATATCCGCCTCATCCAAAATTTCAAAACCAGTCAAGGCTTCCAAGTGGGTCACGATACGGAAACCGCCGATTTCCCCTAGGAACTCTTGCTTGTTCATTTTTGATTTCTCCAATTTTTGCAGCATGGACAAAATATCATTCGCTACCACACTCGGAAAAGCAACCTGATAAAAGTTGCGGTTTTTCGCTTCATCGGTTTTGATAATCAAAACATCAATACCGTCCGGCTTTTTTGCTTTTTTGCCAAACCCAAACATATATTCCACCTCAATCGTTCGATCTGTCCAACTCTCTCCATGATAGACATAATCCGAGAGTCAGACAACCCCTATCCATATATTAACTGGGCTATTTGTCTTTTTTCACACACACGCTAACGTAAAACGACTGCTCCCAAGTGAGGTGCACCATGAAAGTCAATTGGAAAAACTGGATGTTTATTCTCGTTCTCTCTTTGCTCGTTACAGGATGCCTGACGCAAGTAAAGCAGGAGCAGCCAAAAACTAAGGCCAAAACACAGAGTAAGCCTGCCAAGCAGTCTGCCATCCAAAAGCTTGGCGATAACAAAATGGACGTCGTCCTCTTTTTGAAGCAAGCCGAGCATCAGCTAGAAAATGTATATTACGCTGCTGCGGACAATGCGAAGGGCAAATCTGTGATTGAGGATGGTCTCGTCTTTCGTGAGTTGCCTAAGCGCTTCGACAGTAAAGACAAGATAACGGGGTACTTCGGGCGTTTTTGGAGCCGTCCACTGGCAGAAGCCATGTACGACAACATGACAACCAAGCTGGTGAAGGAAAAAGTATACGTAGCAATCCCCCGTGTCGACTATCCGACTTTGATCTCGGTACGAAACACGACTGTCCAAAAAAACAATGGAGAACTCAGTGTGACTGTGGAAGATGTAACTGATTCTTCTTTTGCTTCTGACCGCACGCTGCGCTACCGACTCGTGCGCGATCAAAAGACCAAGCGCTTCGAAATCAAATCACGGCTGGGCGCTTATGGGAATGAACAATTTCAATAAGCCTCTTGACATTTCTTACGGATCAAGCGAATAATAGTGAATTAATAAGCACATAGTGAGCGGCAATGACGGGGAATAGTAAAACCGCCCTTCAGGTCCAGAGAGCGAAATCCACCGGCTGAGAGGTTTCGTCCTTGAATCGGTTTGAACCCACCCCAGAGCATCCAGGGAAGACCTGGACAGGTTTCTTTCACCTGTTATCAAAGAAAGAGAGCCGGGCGTTTCTTGGTTGAAGTATGCCTTCAGTCCAAAACGTCAAATAAGGTGGTACCGCGTGAGGTTATCAAGCCCTTTCGTCCTTATCAAAGAGACGAGAGGGCTTTTTTGTATGCAAGAAGGGGGTTTTTACGCATGAAAAAGGGTAAGTTGCGTTTGGTAGTAAAGGTGGGGAGCAGTTCAATTGCAGCAGCTACTGGCGGTGTTGATCCGGCGAAAATGTCGCTGCTCGTCTCGGCTATCAGCCAATTGCGGGAAGCGGGGCATCAGGTTGTCTTAGTCTCCTCGGGAGCTGTCGCCAGCGGCTATCAAAGTCTCGGCTATCAGCAGCGACCGCGATCCTTGGCAGCCAAGCAAGCAGCCGCGGCTATTGGGCAAAGCTTGTTGATGCAAACCTATACGCAGATGTTCGGCGCCCATAACTTCAGCGTGGCGCAAATCTTACTGACACGCGGTGACTTTTCTCACAAGGAACGGTATCAGCACGCATTTTCCACGTTGTCACTGCTTTTGGATAAAAACATTTTGCCAATCATCAATGAAAATGACACGGTATCCGTAGCGGAATTGACCTTCGGAGACAATGATATGCTTGGTGCTCTCGTCGCTGGTCTCATCCATGCCGATTTGTACATGATCCTGACTGATACGAATGGCTTGTACGACAAAGACCCACGTTATCATGCTGATGCCAAACACATGGGCTGGCTCGAATGTGTGACAGACGAAATCGAGGCACTTGCAGGCGGAGCTTCCCAACTAGGTACTGGAGGTATGCGCTCCAAGCTGATTGCAGCAAAAACCGCCCAATCATTAGGAATTCCCGGCTTTATCGGAAAATTGACGAATCCCACTGATTTGCTGGATGTCCTTACTGGCAACGGGAATGGCACCTACGTCAACTATCATCCAGAAGCGCCTGCAACGAACGGCGTTCCTACACGCAAGCAATGGATTGCGCTTCACTCCCCTACCCGCGGTAAAATCACGGTTGATAGCGGTGCAGCGGAAGCGATTTTGGAAAACAGCAAAAGCTTGCTCTTGGCAGGTGTCCGCGATGTATCCGGCATGTTCGAGCAAGGTGAAGTTATCGAGGTTTACTGTGAAGGTACGCTGATCGGTCGCGGTATCAGCAGATTTACTGCAACACAGTTAAGTGATTTTCTTTCCCCTGATAACGTAACGCGACACAGCGGTACTGTTATACATCGGGATGAATGGACGCCTGTCATTTAAACGAATCCATGTAAATAGAAAGAAGGAGTTGGAGAAACCATGGAAAGCTTGAAAGAAAAAGTGCATACACAAGTAAGCCTGGCCAAACAGGCTTCACGAAAAATGGCCATACTCTCTCGCAAAGAAAAAGACCAGGTGCTCGTCGCAATCGGCAACCAGCTACTGGCAGATGAGGCTGTCATTCTCTCAGAAAACGCCAAGGACATCGCCCTCGCGGAAGCAGACGGTCAGCCTCCTTCCTATCTGGATCGTCTCTTGCTGACGCCAGAGCGAATTGCCCAGCTCGTGGATAGCCTGGCGCAGTTGGTATCCCTCGATGATCCGGTCGGGGAACGAATCGACTCGTGGACACGACCAAACGGACTTTTGATCGAACAAATCCGCGTCCCACTCGGTGTTATTGGAATGGTGTACGAAGCCAGACCGAACGTCACCGTTGACGCTGCAGCTATCGCCATCAAAACGGGCAATGCAATCGTCTTGCGCGGCAGCCACAGCGCTGTTCACAGCAACCTCGCGTTGGTGACTAGCATTCGTCAAGCGCTCACTGCAACCGGACTTGACGCAGAAGCGGTACAGTACTTGCCTTTTGCCGAACATGCCTCTGTCGATTACTTGTGCACCGCCAATGGTCTCGTCGATGTCATCATCCCTCGGGGTGGCGCAGGACTGATCCAGCGGGTTCTGCAAATCGCAAGCGTTCCTGTACTCGAAACAGGCGTCGGCAATTGCCACATTTATGTAGATGAAGCCGCTCAGTATGACATGGCTGTAAGCATCGTGATTAATGCCAAAACAAGTCGACCTGCCGTTTGCAATGCTGCCGAAACACTGCTCATGCATCGCAATTGGCCACAAGAAAATCAACGAGCCTTGCTCCAAAAGCTACTGGCGAAGGGTGTCGAGCTCCGTGCTTGTGAGCGTACGATAAAGCTGCATTCCGACCTCGCCGCTCAACTGCACCATGCAACAGCAGAAGACTGGGATACGGAATACTCTGCGCTGATTCTGGCGGTTCGTACTGTCGATAGCCTAGGCGAGGCCATTGACCATATTACAGCACATACTTCCGGCCATTCCGAGGCAATCGTAACGGAAGATGAAGTCGCTGCCCGTCAGTTTTTGACTGCAATCGATGCTACCGCGGTTTATCATAATGCCTCTACCCGGTTTACAGATGGTGGAGAATTCGGCTTCGGTGCCGAGATCGGCATCAGCACGCAAAAGCTCCACGCTCGTGGGCCAATGGGCTTGCCAGCGCTCACTTCTTACAAGTATGTCGTACGCGGAAACGGCCAAATCCGATAGTCCAAAGGGAGGGAATCACCATGAGTAACCAAGCAACAGCGATTACAGAAGGGCGGATCGGTTTTCTCGGTGCAGGCTCGATTGTGGAGGCCATGCTTTCCGGTATCGTAAAGAAAGGCTTACTCCCTTCTGAGCGTATTTCCGTCACGAACCGCAACAATATGGAGCGCTTGGAAGAGTTGGCAAATGACTACGGGGTAACTGCTACTCAGGACAAATTTGAGGTTGTCCGTTCTTCCGATATTTTGATTTTGGCCATCAAGCCGAAGGATGCCGCAGAGGCTTTGCAGGATTTGCGTGGGGTCGTTCGTTCCGACCAATTAATCATTTCGGTGATTGCTGGCGTCTCTACCAGCCTGATCGGAGAGTGGCTCGGTGCAGAATGCCCGATCATCCGCACGATGCCCAATACTTCGTCTGCCGTTGGTTTGTCTGCTACAGGACTGTGCGCGAATCCTTTTGTCCAGGAAGAGCACCGCGAACTGGCTACCAAACTTTTCGAAGCAATTGGCACCGTATATGAAGTCGCCGAAGAAGAGCTGGACATCATTACTGGATTGTCTGGAAGTGGTCCTGCTTATATTTACTATTTGGTAGAAGCCATGATGGGGGCAGGTGCCACCGCGGGGCTGGATCGGGAAATGGCACGCCAACTAACACTGCAAACCGTAATCGGCGCAGCACATATGCTGCTCGACACACGCGAAGAGCCTTCGATTCTCCGCCAAAAAGTAACGAGTCCGGGTGGAACGACACAGGCTGGACTGGAAGTATTGGAAGCCTATCAATTCCAGGAGGCCGTCACTGCAGCCATTCTGCGTGCTGCGGAAAGATCGCGGGAGATGGGGGCACAATACCAGTAAAGTCGTTTTGTCCCCCCTCCTTGTCATGTATAATAAAAAAGATCAAGCATAGTCGAGAAAAATGACGAGGAGGTCCCATGGAAATTTACGCCTTGTACGGCACCAGTGGAACAGGAAAAAGCACCAGTGCATTAGAACTTGCTCACCGAATGAATATCGACGCCATTATTGATGATGGCATCCTGATTTACCAGGGACGCAAGGTGGCCGGAACCTCTGCCAAATATGAGAAGACAAAAATTCAGGCGGTAAAACGAGCTATTTTTCATTATAAGGAGCATGCGGAAGAAGTACGGCGCAGTCTTGGCGAGATTCAACCAAACCGACTACTCGTGTTAGGAACTTCGCAGCGGATGATTGGTCGTATCGTCGAAGCGCTGCATTTGCCTTTTCAAGTGGACTTCATCCCGATTGAATCCATCAAGCCGCCGCAAGAAATCGAGGCTGCCCGCTACGTGCGGGAGACAATGGGCAAGCACACGATACCGATTCCGCGTGTGGAGGTAGAAAAAGATTTCCTCCAGCGCCTCATCTCCTCTGCCCAACAAATTTTCAGCTCAAAAAAAGAAGTCATCGGGGAAACAACCGTGGTTCATCCTCCGTTTTCCGGTGGACGCATCATGATTCATCCTCAGGTGTTGCGAAAAATCGTGGAAGCGACCTGCGACCAGTTTGACGAGGTCCATCATGTGGTCAAAATCGTCTCCAGCTTTGAGGATTTGCCTCGTTTCCAGGTTTCGATTGCTCTTCAACTGCCTTACATGACAAATATTCCAGCACTTATCCATGCACTTCAAACTACGTTGTACAAAGAAGCTCAATATTGTCTCAATATCGCTCCCGCCAGCATCGACATCGTCGTTTCTTCGCTGGAGCTAACCTGATCCGGTCCTTTGTGACCGGATTTTTTTGGTTGTAATCCTCAGGGGTTACATCCTGGCTTGTTGCTCATCCTATACATGATTCCATCTGAAAGGAGCAACCCGATGCCATCCATCCTGTCTTCCAAGCCCTTTACACAAGCTCCGATTCCCGAACCGCCCAAGGTCATTACGACAAAGGATTTGAGCTATCTCAAGGATGCTTTGTCATGGGAACTGATCGCTTTCAAAAAGCTGCATGCTTTCGCACAGCAAGCAACTGATCCCCAGGTCAAGCAATGTCTGGAACAGCAAGGACAAATGCACCAGCGTCACTACCAAAAACTGCTGAGTCACCTGCAAAACAACAACACCGCAGTGATGGCGACCATTCCGCAGACACAGTCCCAGCAACAACAGCAATCCCAACCACAACATCAAATGCAATAAGGGAGGAATCGGGATGCCAAACCAAAACCAGATCGCCAATCCGCAATCCGGTCAGATGCCACAAGTAAAAGGTCCGCAAATGAACGATCGTGACTACCTCAACGACTGTCTGGCTACGTGCAAGTATTTAACGGATAACTTTAACATCGCCGTTCGTGAAGCCAGCCACCAGCAGCTTTATGATGACATGGTACAAATTTTGAACGAAACCCATCAGTCAGCACGCGATGCTTTCAATCTCATGTTCCAAAAGGGATGGTACAAGCTGGAAGCTGCCGAACAGCAACAACTACAGCAAGCTTATCAGCAGTTTAGCGGGTACTCCACGCAGTTCCCTTATCATTGATATAGCAGAAGACACCTGAGCCAAGCAGGTGTCTTCTTTCCATTACCCTCTGCCACGCAGGAGCTGCGATAAGATAAATAACGCCTTTTCCATGTCGGCTTCCTCTGCGTACACGTAGGACAAGCGAAGATGATGACTATCCGTCTGATCATATACAAAGCCGGGATTTAACAGTACACCTTTTGCCAATGCTTCCGTAAAAAGCTTGCGCATAGAAACAGCCTGATGCAGACGCAGCCAAATATAAAAACCGCCATGTGGCATACGCCAATCTGCCAGATCGTCAAACCAGCGACTTAGCCATTCACACATCCTGTCCCTTCGGTGTCGCAGTGCCGCTCTTAGCTGATCCAAATGCCGGGAATATCTCTCGCTTGTGAGCCATTCTGTCGCCACCCATTGGGAAATAGCACTCGCTCCGTAGTCCGTCTGCATTTTCACATCTGCGAGGCGTTCAATGACAGGCTCAGGCCCTACAATCCAGCCAATACGCAGTCCCGGACTAAGGGTTTTGGACAAGCTGCCCAAATACAAGACCAGCCCGCTCTGATCCCTCGCCTTCAACGGTAATGGCCCCGGTTCGTCTAACCACAATTCTCCATAAACATCGTCCTCCAACACAGGCAGTCTCTCCCGCTCGCATGCAGCCAGCACTTGCTCCCTTCGATTCTCTGATAGGCTAATCCCCGTCGGATTGTGGTAAGCCGAAATCGTATAGAGTAGTGCCGCGTTATGCGCCTGTTTTTGTCTCGTTAGCACTTGGGGAGAAATTCCTTCTGCATCCATCGGTACACCAACCAGACGCATTCCCGATGATTGAAACAAAGGCAGCGAGAATAAATACGAAGGCTGTTCGAGCAAGATGGCAGATCCACGGTGAAGGATGCCAATCGATATCAACTGCAAGGCTTGAAGGGCCCCCGAAACGACCAAAATAGACGCCGGAGAAGCTTCGATACCCCTGCCCCGCAAATGATTGCTGATCGCCTGACGCAAAGGCAATAACCCTTTTGGCTCCGAATATCCGAGATGAGTCATTTTGCCCTGCAAGCTAGCCATGACTTCTTCCATCTCTGCAACAGGAATCAAGCCAGGCGACAGCTCACCTGTCCCCAAACGAATGTACCTCGGGTCTGGCTCATAACGATTGATATCCTGAATCGTTGGCGAGTTAGGGAGATGCGCTCCTGCCTGAACGTAACCCAGCCAATTGGGTGGAGGTGTGGTCGTCAGCAAGGACCACGTGTTGTTGCTAACGACGGAGCCACTGCCTACAGTTGCTTCAATGAAGCCATCCGCTTTTAGCTCTTCCAGCGCCGTCACCACCGTGCTGCGGTTTACATCAAAGGCTTGCGCCAACGCTCTTTGTGTAGGCAATTTACTATTGATCGGCCACTCTCCGCCCGCAATTTTCCCCTTTATATAAGCCACGATCTGTGCGTAGATCGGTATGTCAGATGATTTGTCAGGCTTCCAGTCTATGGTCAGCACAGGCACATTCCTCCTCGTCTTATCATTGTACAAATTGGTTGGTTTGGATGTAAACCAATTGGCTGGAGACAACAGGTACTCAAGCGTGAATAATGACAGTAATGCAAGTAGCCTTTGCATCCAGAGAGAAACGGGGAGGAAATGATCATGCTGGAAGCGATTTTGCACGGTTTTGTGCTTGCTTTTGGACTTATTTTACCGCTCGGCGCACAAAATGTTTTCGTTTTTAATCAAGGGGCTCTACAACCTACATTACTTCGCGCCATGCCCGTCGTACTGACTGCGGCACTCTGCGATACCCTGCTCATTTTATTGGCGGTATTCGGAGTCTCTTTGGTCGTATTGACAGTCACATGGCTGAAAACAGTTCTGTATGTCGTCGGCTTCTTCTTTTTGGTGTATATGGGATATTTAACGTGGCGTAGCCGTCCCAATACGGAGGATGGAGAGAAAGAACGCTTTTCGGCCAAAAAACAAATCATGTTTGCTGCCTCTGTCTCTTTGTTGAACCCGCATGCGATTCTCGATACGATCGGCGTGATCGGCACCAGCTCACTCAGCTATGCCGGAACAGAGAAATGGGGCTTTACGATAGCCAGCATCCTCGTATCCTGCCTCTGGTTTTTTGGCCTTTCTGTAGCTGGTCGTACGGCAGGACGATTGGATCGGTCTGGAAAATTGCAGCGTGGCCTGAATATGGTTTCAGCGGTGATTATGTGGGGAGTGGCCGTCTATATGGCAGCCCAATTACTCACGACGTAAAGAGTTAGTGATAAAGTGCATAATCCCTACCTCCTCCACTCAAAATACTTCTATTCGGGTTTTTGAAGTGGAGGTTTGTTTATGCTTTTTACCAAATCGGACGCACTCTTGGATGACTTGTATGAGATTGCGAAAAATGTGCATCAAACAGCGATCTATTTTAATGAATACAAGATTACTTCATTGGAGACTGTCAAAACCTTTTCTACAGAAATGAAAGAGTACGAAACAAAAGGCGACAAGCTCATCCATGAAATCATCGTGCAAATCAACAAGACATTTATTACCGCCATCGAGCGAGAAGACGTCCTGGACCTTGCCGTCAAGCTGGATGATGTGCTCGACGGATTGGAGTTTTGCGCTTCGAGGCTCTATATGTATGACATTATGGAACCAGATGAAACGATGGTGCGATTCGGACAACTCATTGAAGACGCTACCAAGCAAATTCTTCTCGCCATCGAGCTGCTCCAAAAGCAAAAGCTGTCCGATATGAAGGAGTACATCATCCGCATTAACGATTTGGAAAGCGAAGGGGATGAATTAGTCAGGGGGAGCATCCGGCAATTGTTCAAAACCTCGAGCGATCCGATTCACATTATGCAGCTCAAAGAGATTTACGAAGTGCTCGAAGATGTCATGGATCATTGCGAGGATGTCGCCGATGCGATGGAATCTGTGATCATGGGCAACTCTTAAACCAAGGAGACCTACTTTCATGTATACGAGCCTTCCTCTTGTTATTGCAGTAATCATCCTGGCTGTTTCCTTTGACTTTATCAACGGATTTCATGATACAGCCAATGCTATCGCAACCACCGTATCCACCAAAGCTCTCCCGCCAAAGATTGCCATTGGCCTGGCGGCTATCATGAATTTTATCGGTGCCCTGACGTTTACCGGGGTCGCCAAAACAATCGGTGGAGATATCGCCGATCCAGCCAAGCTGGAATTCGGAGTGCTTGTGGTCATGGCTGCTCTCTTGTCTGCGATCCTTTGGAATTTGATTACGTGGTGGTACGGTATCCCGAGCAGTTCGTCTCACGCCCTCATCGGCTCACTCGTAGGTGCAGTCCTCGCTTCCGCCGGGAGCGCGCAAATCAACTGGGCTGGTTTTTTGAAAATCTTCCAGGCGCTTATTGTGTCACCGGTTATCGCACTGGTTGCCGCTTACCTCATGATGAATCTGGTTTATTTCATTTTCAGTCGGATCATGATTCCCCCTACCAAGGTCAATCGGGGATTTCGCCTCTTTCAGATTTTCACGGCGGCCCTGCAATCCTTTACACATGGAACGAATGACGCACAAAAAGCGATGGGCATTATCGTGTTCGCTCTCGTAGCCGCAGACCTGCATGCAGATACGAGTACGATTCCTTTCTGGGTGCAGTTTATTTGTGCGCTCGCGATGGGCTTGGGAACCTCTGTCGGAGGCTGGAAAATCATCAAGACGGTCGGGGGCAAAATCACCAAGATTGAACCAATCAATGGAGCCACGGCCGACCTCACCTCGTCTTCAATCATTTTTACCTTTACGCAGCTAGGATTGCCTGTCAGCTCTACCCATGTCATCTCTTCCGGGATCATGGGGGTAGGTGCTGCCAAACGGCTGAAGAGTGTCAATTGGGGCGTCGCCAAACGAATCGTGATCACCTGGTTTATTACGCTGCCGATTTCTGCCTTGCTCGCTGCTGCTACGTATTTGTTGCTACATGTATTTATCTAAAAGAAAAAGGGACGAGTAACAGGCTCGCCCCTTTTTTCTATGATCTTAATTGAAAGCCTAAGTAAGACTCTCCATTCTGTAAAGATAATCGCATATCGTCCAAATACTTGTGCTGTTGGTCCGTTAATTGGCTCATGTCTGCATGAACACTGTGATAGGCATAGGAAAAGAGATGGCGGTAATCTATGAAGAAATCGATCTGGGACAGAGACACCGTAGAGGGATTACCACGTGAATAGCCTTCCATAAACGATTGGAAAAAGGAGTGGACAAACTCTTTCCTCGCTGGTCCCTTTAGTACTGTCTGGGCTGTATGATAGACGGCAATCGCTATATCATAAGCAAACCAATGGTATTCGCTGTCTCCAAAATCGAGAAGGGTCAACGCTGTGGCCGCTGATGAACAGGTTGAAACGTTTTGGCGAGGGTGTGCATCTTGCCCCATCGTCTCTCCCCATCGCTCGAACAAATCGTGGTTCCACACGTCCTTGTCTTGCGGACTGACGTGAGCCCCCTCAACCTTTTCATAGACAACAAAAAAGCATCCCTCTGAAATTCGGTTAAGATAGGTATCCGCGGCAATCTGTAATGGTCTTATCACACCCAGCCCGTGTTCATGCGTATAAGACAACCATTCACATTCAGATAAGACATCTTGCTCGGAGGCTGCTGAGCCCTCTTCTATTTTGACCACAAGCTTTTCGCCACCACGGTTCACCTCAAATACGTGCTGGTTATAACCTCCAAGGAGTTTGGCTTCCGATGACTGACAACCGAGTTGGGTAAATACCTGGCTTTTCACACTCTCTGTTATCATCGCTCATTTCCCCTCTTCTGCTTTGCATGGCTATTCTCTTACTTTTTAATTAGCTTTTTCATACCCTCTTCAACAAATTGGTCATCCCGCAACTTGTCCTGCACACCTGTCCGCCACTTTTCTTTTATCAACAGCGCTCCCAAATCCTCACCGAAGAGACCTTGAATAACAACTCGTGTGGCAACAATCGTAGTATCCGAAAAACGATATTCGATTGTTTGCAAATTGTCTACCAGCGCAAAGGCTGCCACGGAGTTATATAGCATTGCTTGTTTAAATAATTTCGCCTCGACATCGGTCGTCTTATCCTCGTAATGGATCTCAATCGTAAACTTCTCCGGACGAAGCTGAAAGGTTCGCTTGAGCTGATCCAGCGGCAGATGATTGAACATGACCAGATTCGAAGTAGCGCCCATATACTTGTTTTTGTATGGCAAAATGGATTCCAAATCGTGAGTCAGCGGGCTTTGCTGAGCCAATTGATATTGCTCGGATTGCGCTTCGTTCTCCGGAAGAATCACGATCTGAATGACCATGAACAGGACAACCCCTATGAGAACCAAAGCAAGTATGATTTTATTTCGCAATGACGTCACCTTCCCCTGCATCGTATTTCAAAATAAGCCGCGGAATGGCGTGGAGCCACAATGGTATAAGGATAGAGAGAACAGGTAGCGCATATGATACGGCAACGTTAGCGAATTGATACGGTCCTGTAAGATTCACCGGCCTTGAAAACCATAGATTGCTGCCAAAGTGAAGCGCAGTCGTAAAAACGAGTGTCCCGACAATATAAAGCGCCCACAGCATCCAGCCTGTTTTTCGCAGCATAAAAGCAGACCGTACATTCATGCTGGTCAAATGATGTGAGGAACCCGGTCGGTTGATCCCTAACAAGATCAAATAGACGATTCCGATAAGGATGCTAATCGCAAACATACTATAATTCAAAAAGATACCCATACCCCATATTCGCAGAGGCATTGTCACAATCCAGGCCATAAGTCCGTACAGCAATCCGAGCTGCAACAATTCTTGGAGGAGTGGACGTATGTAGACTTTGCGGTGTTCCCCGACAATCGAGTCAATCGAAGGGAGATTGGCCTTTGCTTTTTTCACGGCTTCATCCAGTGATAGCCCATCTCCAACCAGGTCGGCCACCTTTGCCTCCAAATTGCTCAATACTTCCCATTTGAGCTCCTCGATTTGTTTACTTCCTCTATATTTTTGAAACAATTGATCGACATAGTGCTGCAAACTCTCCATCACACTTCCTCCCGCCTTTCGATGAGCTGGTCAATCAATTCTTTGGCGACCTTCCAAGATGCCAGCGCTTTTTCGTACGCCTCTCTCCCTGCTTCTGTCACCTGATAATATTTGCGTCTGCCCCCCTGGCTCTCATCTCCCCAGTACGAAGCGATCAGCTTGTGTGACTCTAATCTTTTCAGACTGGTATACAAGGAAGGCTCTTTCAGTTCGTAACGCCCGCCGCTATTTTTGAAAATGGCTTTAATGATTTCATATCCATAGTTATCGCCGTCACACAGGACACGGAGAATAATCGTATCGATATGACCGCGGATAATGTCACTGCTGATACTGCTGTCACTCATCTCGTTCACCTCGCAACTATAACATAACACACATTACTATGTATGACAAAGTAATATGTATTAAATTGCATCTACACACAAAAAACAAGACCACTCAAAAAGTTGAGATGGTCTTGAACAAATAGGCAACCCGGTGGTTTTATTGTTTCACCTGGTACACCAGATAGGGTGCTGGCGTCCGTTTTCCGTTTAATTCCGGCCAAACATAAAGCAGTTCCAGTGAGGGACTATTCCCCTTGTTAGACTCTGTAGATGACTCGCCTATCTCTGAAAAATTCCCTTCCATGCCTACTACCTGTCTGCTGGTGCTATCCACCCAAACCTTATACTTGTGACTCTCCGCTCTTGCTCCTTGTGTAATGGCAATGAAGTCTAGCCTGATTGCTGAGTCTTCCACCGCCGCGCCCTCCATTGCAAGCTGTGTGATTTGTCTTGGCAAATAGTACGCCAGTTTTTTTGCACCGATTTGGGCTGCTTCTGCTTGGGACAGCTCAGGGGAAGTATGTGACTCCGTATTTGTTTTCATCCGATACGCCAGCAGTTGACCAGATTTCTTGGCAAACCTCGCAGTGAGATAAGTAGCATCTGTCATTTTCCACGTATATTCCATGTACGATTCGTGTTCTTCTGTTGATAATGGACGGTTATCGCCTCCGATACGTACACCGAACTCTTTCTGGATCAGAGTGGCTATCTCCTCATCTGAGTTGGCCATGAGCAGCTTACCTTGTGCCTGAATCGGGATGAGGCTATAGCTACCAGTTGCTGCCACGCTCTGAAAACGATGATCGAGGACTTCCCCGTTCAATGCGTTGATATAGCCTGCAAAAGTCGCTACTTCTTCTTGCTTCAAACTGGCTGTCAGCCTTTGTACTGCTTCCTCTTTGGAAATTGCTTTTTCTGGATTGGGAAATAGCGAGAGATCCGCTTCTGCATCGAGATTCTCTTCCATGACCATACCCGCTGGTGTTCCATCTGACTCCAAGTGAACCTTCACGACACTGTCGGCGAACGGTATACCGTTAATGACGCGTTGAAAAACAGCCGTATCTTTTTCCAGATGGTTAGAAGCGAGTTGATATTGCTTACTCTTATCGCCTAATTTCTGCTTCATATATTGCTCGACAGACAGCGTTGGCGTATTGCTTGCCGTGGTTGCCGTTTTTGGCAGTGCTTGGCTTTTTGGGAGCGATTGTGGTTGCGTAATGACACTCTGTTCTTTCTGTTTGGGCTGTTCTTTCACCTGGCTTATTTTCCGCTGCTCGGCAACAGGAGGAATTTTCCTTTGCTCCGGTATGTCCTTCTCTTTTGCCAGTGAAGGCGCATTCTCTGCACGCTGCTCTATACGTACACTACTGGTCCCATCTTGTGCTTCTTTTCCGTCAGGCACAGCTACCAAGAGAGCCAGTACGAAAGTTGCAGCTGCACCTCCTGCCATCGACAAGATACGGCCCACTTTTTTCCTCTGCTTCATCTGCCTTGCCTGTTTAACCAGCGTCTGATCCAAATAGGTGACAAATTCCTGACGAGGGGGTGGGTCTTTCCTTCTTAACCCTCGTAGTTGGACCGTCAGCTTCTCATCCTCTAGCCCACTCATTTAGAAAGCCCCCTTCCTCCGTATCATCCATCATTTCTTTGACCAGCTTTAATGCCCGATGGGTGTTTACTTTCACCTTGGATTCCGATACACCCAGGATTTCTGCCGTCTCCTTGACGCTGTATTCCTCGATGCAGCGCAAAATCAGAACCAGACGATAATGGGGCGCTAGCTTTTGGATCGCTTGCTTCAGCTCACGAACGTTTTCCCTCTTGGTCAGGACGTTTTCCGGACTCCCTTCCTTGGTCGCCAGCTTCATCAGCCAGTTTTCTGAGAAAAAGGACTTGACCTTCTGCTTCCGATGCTGGTCGATCGCCGCATGCTTGGCAATGGAGAAGAGCCATGTTTTCAGAGTGACTCTGCCATCAAATCCGGCGAGCCCTTTTAACACTCTCGTAAAAACCTCTTGCGTCAAATCCTCGGCATCATTCTGGTTGCCGGTAAAATGGAGCAGAAAGTAGTAAACGTCCTGATAGTGAGCATGATAGATCGCGCTGATCCTCTGCTCGATATCCTCCTGCACGGGTTAGCCTCCTGTCTTAGTACGGATTAATGAAATTCACCTGTAGTAGTAAATTTGCCGGTTAGGGCATCAATTTCTCGGTGGTCTAGGGATATGGCTGTTCTGTACGCCAGAATGGGTTGATAACTTGGGTTATCCGACAAAATATCGGCTTCCGGTGTGAGATATTGCAGCTCCAGTGGACGCACTTTCAAGTATTCCTTTAGCGCCTGCTCATGTGATACAGCCTTTTTGGGGTCAGGCAGAATGAGTGGTTCCCAAGATACATCCGTCATACGCAGACTTATCACCTCTCCCGTGATACGGTCTATTCTGATATAAATCTCATCATCCAGAACGGGAATCCCTTCGTGCACATTTACAAACCTGAAGCCCTGCTCAGCGCCTCTCTGTCGAAACTCTGCTGTCCCAATCGGCATCACTTCTTTTAAATGCTTTGGTCCGTACTTTTCCAGCGCAGCAATAGCTAGTTTCATCGATTCTTCTGGCGTTATCCATTTATTTCCATTCGGATCTTCTTCAGGGTATTCTCTTTCTTTCTTTTTCTTGTCAACCTTACCGTAGCTCATAAATCGTCCTGTTTCTTCCTCCGTTATAATGATAGCCTCAAAGTCTTTATTGATTTCATGTGTATATTCCTTACCTTTCGTATCTTCAGAAATGCCTTCTTTTATTTTTTCAGCTTTGCTCTCGATTCCAAAAGCAGCGAACAAAGCTGCTGCTTCCTCTGTCGTCTTTACGGTTACTTCCTTACCGACAGGATTCACTCTGACAATGGGGTTATATGCACTCCCCGAACCTTCATAAGCACTCCCCGAACCTTCATCATCAGGAACTTCCATGCCTGTTTTGGCATCGATAAATTCCGAGAATTCCGATTTGTAGCGTAAGGTAGGAGAGCCATACAAGTATTCCTTCGTTTTCTCGTTCCATCCCTCTACTGGCTGTTTCAAATAAAAGAGCTTCAGGTGTTTGGCGAAGGCTTTTTCAGCCTGATCCTTGGATATGGCTTCCTTAGGATCAGCAAACTTCAAATCTTCGAGGGCTGGTGCATCATCGCCCCCGAGATCATATAAGCCTGACCCTTTCGATATGACTTCCCCCTTGCTGTTTACGGTTAGATTAACATTCACATTCAAATATGGAAGACCGTTTACCTGTTTCGTAAACAAAGCATTATTTTTATTCGAATAATTAGGGTTATATTTGAAGCCACCCATATCTGCTCCGTACCATTGCTTCATAAAATCTGTTGCTTTGCTGACTACCTTATCATGCTCAATCTTCGGCCTTCCTTCTTCGGGAAATTCTTCGTCGTAGCTAAACCAATCGGGATTCCCTTGTTTATCCAAACCGAATTCAAAAGACGGTTTCTTCTTCTCCTTGGACGTTTGCAAGATGATGGTTATACGATTCGTTCCATCCTTTTTTTCTAAAATCTCTAGCGTACTGTAAGAAAAATCGGCTAAATATGGTAGCCTTTCCTTTACCTTTTGGATTGCAAGCTCTACCTTCACTTTCCATTCAGGTGTAAGCTCCTTTGCCTTGCTCTCCTCCGCCAGCACTTGACCATTATTCGTCAGATAGATTGGCGTAGTAGCAAGTAGAGTTGCAGTTGTTACCGAAAAAATCACTTTATTCAGCTTTTTCATCATGTACATCCTCCCGTATTTTTTTCAACGTTAATTAATCGTAAGAAATAGCAAAAGGTTACAAAAAATGCAAAATAAAAAAGACTGTTGAATCAATCATCAACAGTCTTTCAGCATGTAGCCTTATTCTATGAAATACATTTTGCCGTCCACTTCAAGAGAAATAGCGGATTGCGTCATGTCCTTCTTCAATTGCTTGGCGTAGGCTACGACTTCATCCAGTGCCTTGTTGTCGAGTTTTTCGGCAAAGCTGTAAACGATCGTGACTTTTTCCTTGATCAGCTTCTTGTCATCGTCCACCCACGCCCCCGTTCCACTAATGGCAGTTGCTCCACCAAATAGATTTGAAAATTCAGTCAACGATTGATCTACGTATTTTGCATGAATCTCATCTGTAACCGGCGTGCTTCCATTCATTGTGGACGGCACATAGATTTTGACCACGTGACCCAGATGGAATTGGCTTTGCAAGGCGCTTTCGGTATTTTTCGGGGCTCCCTCTGTAGTTGTTGCTGCATTCGTAGTCGTTACGGCATTCGTTGAGGCAAAAGCTTGTGACGGATTTGTTGTGGATTGCAGGGAAAGTACAAGAAGTGCGGCCATACAGATACTGATCATACTCGAAACAATTTTTTTCATACGTTTTTCCATCCCTTCTTCAAATTGGATATAAAAACCAACTCCCATTGTAATTTAGCGCAACTATGAAAGGAATCCATCAATAGACATGGGCCTGCTCATCGGGATTAGTAAGGTAGCCCTACACAAGTCGTTCCTCTTGCAAGTAGGTCGCGTGATTGACTTCAATCGAGTAGGGAAAAAGGTGTTTATCCCCCTCACTCCGGGGACAGGATAATAGTAACTTCCCATGCTATGGTCCTCAAAGGAGTTGAAAGCACAATGTCTCGTCACTGGTATCGGCAGCTTCGTTATCCAATCATCGCTCTGGCTGTGACATTAACGCTACTTTGGACACATCATCACCATCGCCTGCCCGCTTCGTACGCTGTTGCGACGCGGACACATACCGTTACGATTTCTAGCGCTGGCTTTTTGCCCAATCAATTGACTGCACACGAAGGAGAGCGAGTCTCGTTGATGATCGTCAACACCGATACGCGCCCTCACAATTTATCCATTCGTGATCTAAACCTTACATCCACAGAGCTGAAGCCGACCCAATCGACATTTTTACAGTTTTCAGCAGCCAAACGCGGTCGGTATCATTTCGTATCAGACGCACCTGGCTATCCAGAAACAGGCTTCCAAGGCATGCTCGTCATTGACTAGCTTGCACTTCTTCATCTGGTGAGATTTGCTTCCACCGTCCGAATTTTATCATGAGCAGAGGAATGATCCCGATCGTGGTGATGATTCCAAAAAACAAATAAATGGCTAGCACCGAAAACGAATCTTTGATCCACCCTGCTACCAAATTGCAAAACATTGCACCAAGCCCGCCTCCCACTGAAAAGAAGATGGCCAACGCCGTCACCTGAAGGGATGCGGGCGTATTTTCGCGCACAAATTGGGCTGCTGTTGCCAAATAAAAGCCTACTGAGACCCCCTGCACAAAGAACATGGCAATTACCGCAGTGGTACTCGGAGCAGAGCTATACCAGAACCAGCGCATCGCGCAAAAAATCGCCGACAACAACAACGTCAGCTCCAGTCCCCACCTGCGGACAATATAACCCGCTAGCTTCATAAAAGGAGCCTCGCTGCCTGCAAACAACAAGAAGGCAAGGCCGATTCCGGCAACGGTCCCTCCGATATTCTGATAAAACAGGGAAAACCAAATATTATTGGCGTTTACAGAGCCCATCATGCAGAACGATGAAATCAAAAACAGCGCAAATCGCGGAATCCGCGCCAAATCCCTGATCCCTGCAAGCATACTGACACGAAACCGCGAAGCCTCTGTCACCTCTTCCGGAACCTTCTGAAGAAACAGAATGGCAATCAGAAACGCCAAGCAAAACGAGTAAAAAAGTACATGTGGCCCCCACTGCTCGACGAGAAGACCTGTGATGAATGCCGCTAGTGCAAAGCCGATCGCTCCCCACAAGCGAATATCGCCGAACTGCATGCCATGCCCCTTGGCATAACCAAGAGCCAAGCTATCTGAGATGGGAACGACGGCACTTTGAAAAAATGAAAGGAGTATGTAGAGCAAAAATACGTAAACAAAGGTGGAGACACCCGTAAAGAGAAGTCCGACTAAGCCGGTGACGATCAATGTCAGAATCAGCACAGTTTTGCGAATTTGATAACGATCACAAATCATACCCCACATCGGCTGCGCCACAATGGAAACAATCGGCGCAACTGCACTGATGAGACCGATTTGAGTCCCCGTTAAATGAATGGATTCGTAATATTGCGTAATGAGCGGGGCAAAAGCACCAAACCCGTAGTAAATAAAAAGATAAAGGGCGCAAAGACTTACGTATCTGCCTTTTGCGCCCCCCAGCCCTAAACCGGAAAGTGATTCTGGCATAGTACTCTCCTATTTTTGAGGTTCATTAACCGTGTAAGAAAACATAACGCAGAGCATGCCTTCCTTATTTATTTTACCGTTGGCAATATTTTCGCCATGTTGACGGTGCGTTTTTTCTCCCATGTAGCCGGGTTGAACTCATCGAACTGCTCCAGGAAGGAAATAACTTCCTTCGTCAATGGTGTCGGCGTCGAAGCACCAGAAGTAACCGCCACATTTTTCTTTCCTCGCAGCCATTCAATGTCCAGCTCAGACAAATCAGCGATTCGATACGATGGTACATTCGCGATTTCTTCTGAGACTTGCGCCAAACGATTGGAGTTGTTGCTACGCGGATCGCCTACGACGAGGCACAAATCTGCCTCTCCAACTTGCTCCGCTACAGCTTCCTGACGAACCTGTGTAGCGAGACAAATTTCATTATGCACTTCCACGCCTGGAAAACGCTGAAGAATGGCGTCCATCAGATGTTTGACATCCCATTGGCTCATGGTCGTCTGGTTCGTTACGATCAGCTTGTCTGTCGGCAGATCGAGCGCGTCCAGCTCCTCCAGCTTTTGAACCAGATGCACGTGATCCGGCGCGATCCCCATCGCACCCTCTGGCTCTGGATGTCCTTTTTTGCCGATGTAGAGCACATGGTAGCCTTCTGCGACTTTTTCACGGATCAAATCATGTGTCTTTGTTACATCCGGGCAAGTCGCATCGACGACGGTCAAGCCTTTATCGCGCGCTTTTTTGCGCACCTCAGGAGACACGCCATGGGCAGTGAAGATTACCGTTCCTTCGTGGACCTGATCCAAAAGAGCCAGTCGATCCTCTCCATCCAATGTTTTTATCCCTTGTTTTTCAAACGCCTCGACGACGTGAGCATTGTGTACGATCATGCCCAAGATATGAATTGGGCGGGGCAAGTCAAAGTTTTGCGCTGTTCGCAGTGCCAACACCATGGCATCCACTACACCGTAACAATATCCACGGGGGGAAATCTTGATGACTTCCATCTTTACCCCTCCTACTTTTTATAATGCGTGAGCAAAAGACATTTCACCCCGTATTATACCTTATTTGTCTCCTGCACGCTTCTGTTCGTAAACCTTCAGATTATTGTAGACAACTTTTAAAAGGGGAGTAGACAAGCCTTTTTGTTCCGCTCTCTCCAAAAGATAGCCTTGAAGATGATCCGCTTCCACCGGAAGACCTTTTTCCATATCACGCAGCATCGAAGATTTCGTTTGAGGACGCTGATTTTGGAAAGTCTCCATCTGCTTGTCGACGATATCCGGCTTGATTGGCGCCTCCAAGGCGATCATGACAGATGCGATTTCTTCTGCGAGCTGACGTGTCAGCTCTACGCCCCAAGCCGAATCCCGGATTGGACCAACAGCGGAATTCATCAGCGTGGTAATACCGGAAAACGTCGCAATAAACAAGTATTTGTGCCAGGCTTCCCGTTGAATATTTGCACTTGCACGCATCGTTCCCTTTATCTTGGAAAAGGCTTGCTCGATTCGCTCTACTCGCTCGCTTTTTCCGCCATCCCACTCACCGAAAACGGTATCATGGATCGGACTTGTCTGCACGACATCTCCGTCAGCATTCAGCGTCGTCTCAATGAAACAAAGACCTCCGAGCACGCGCTCCCGACCAAACCGATCCCACAGCAATTCCATATGTGCAATTCCGTTCAACAGCGGAATGACGACCGTGTTCTCGCCTACGTACGGAACGATGGCATCGACGCTATCTTCCAGCGTGTAAGCTTTGTTGGACAAAAGCACAGCATCAAAAGGTCCTGCTTCCTCCCCTGCTTGAATCAGTTGCGGCTGTTCCAAAAGCAAATCCCCATGAATGCTCTGTATGCGCAAGCCTCGCTCCTGCAACTGTTTGTATCTACGTGCGCGCACAAGAAACGTTACATCTACCCCCGATTCAACCAGCCTGCCACCAAAATAACCGCCAATGCCCCCCGCTCCCAGTACGAGAACCTTCATCTATACCGCCTCCGCGTTTATAAGTCATGGTTTGTCTTCATTTTATTAAAAAGTAACCATTTTCTAAACCCCACAATATAATGTTAGAAATTCTAACATTCAACGTAAGAAAACCTCTTGACGAACAATAATAATTGTCGATATAATTCGGAATATAGAAATCAAGTAAAAACCGAACGTTGATAATGAATTCATAACTTTAATTCGTGAATGGAGTGAATCATGTTGGATATGAAAACAGTCTTGTCCACAATTGACGCAGAAAAAGTGGAATATGTCGATTTTCGCATCGTTGACCTCCTCGGCCGCCAACACCATGTCACAGTTCCTGCCTACGCGGTAGATGAAGGAACATTCCGGAATGGCGTTGCATTTGACGGCTCCAGTCTAATCGGGTACAAGTCCATTGAAGAAAGCGACATGGTAGCTATGCCCGATCCGGCAACTGCCTTCATCGATCCATTCGTAGAAGCCAAAACCATGAATATCATCTGCAACATCGTCAATCCAGACAACACCGTCTATACACGCGACCCCCGCGGCATTGCCCTCAAGGCCGAAGCCTATTTGCAACAATCCGGCCTCGCTACCGCTGCATACTTTGGTCCAGAATCCGAGTTCTTCCTCTTTGACAGCGTGCGCTATGCCTCCGGTCCGTCTGGCTCCTTCTTCCACATCGATTCAGAAGAAGCTTTCTGGAACACAGGAAAAGAAGGACAAAACCTCGGCTACAAAGTACGCAACAAGGGCGGATACTTCCCTGTTCAACCAACCGACTCCCAAATGGATATCCGCAATGAAATGTGCACGTTGATGACGAAATGCGGCATGCATGTAGAGCGTCATCACCATGAGGTGGCGACAGCCGGTCAAGGTGAGATTAATTTCCGCTTCGATACACTGACTCGTACAGCAGACAATTTATTGCTGTTCAAATACATCGTGCGCAATGTAGCTGCCAAACACGGCAAAACGGCTACCTTCATGCCAAAACCAATCGTTGGAGACAACGGATCTGGCATGCACGTTCACCAAAGCTTGTTTAACGGCGATACCCCGTTGTTCTATGAGCAAGGTGGTTACGCAAATCTAAGTGAAACTGCGCTGCACTACATTGGCGGTATTTTGCAACACGCCCCTGCACTGATCGCCTTGACGAACCCAAGCACCAACTCGTTCAAGCGTCTGGTTCCCGGCTACGAAGCACCCGTGAATTTGGTCTTCTCCAAAGGCAATCGCTCTGCTGCCGTTCGGATTCCGATTGCTGCCGTTACCCCAAAAGCGTCCCGCATTGAGTTCCGCACCCCGGACTCTACTGCTAACCCGTACTTGGCTTTTGCTGCCATGCTGATGGCTGGCCTCGATGGCATCAAGCGCAAGCTCGACCCGCGTGAACTCGGCTTCGGCCCAATGGATAAAAACATCTACGACTTGTCCGATGCGGAAAAACATGAAATCAAGAGCGCTCCCGCCTCTCTCGCAGAAGCACTTGTCGCACTTGAACAAGACCATGACTTCTTGCTCGAAGGGGATGTCTTCACAAAAGAAGTAATTGAAGGCTGGATTGCACAAAAACGCGGTGAGATCGAGCAAGTTGAGCGGACTGTGAATCCGAAAGAATATGAGCTGTATTACGACCTATAAGCAAAGAAACAGCCCTTCTCTGATGAGTAGGGCTTTCACTTGCTCCCGAATAAAATGCTGTTTCCATTCACAAATTAAAATTGTACTGCGAAAAAAACAGATGATCGGATGAACATTTACAATGGTGAATCGAACGATATCTCGCTTGCTCATTTGTTTTGCTGCAATCCTTCTCCTAACCGTAAGCTTTCCTGTAGAAATCAAAATCGGTCAAAAAACCGTTTACGCCGAGCATTCGTTACCAATCATAAGCGACCAAGGGATTATTACGATTGAGGTTTATCCCAGAAAACACAAGTTAATTGTCAAAAAGCATGGAAAAACAATAAAAACTTATCCGGTCGCAGTTGGTAATCCTTCTACACCTACACCAGTTGGAGAATACAAAATCATATCCAAAGGAAAAGATTGGGGACCCTCATTCGGTCCACGATGGTTAGGTTTAAACGTCCCTTGGGGAATTTATGGCATCCACGGCACAAACAAGCCACACTCCATCGGACAGCATTTGAGCCATGGTTGTATCCGTATGCGAAACAACGATGTCATCGAACTGTTCAAGATGATTCCACTCGGAACAAAAGTAACGATTTATGGTCATGTATTGGGGGACCCGAGCCACGATCCTAGAGATTTAGCCGAAGGCGATGTTGGTGGAGATGTACAGCTCATCCAATCTCGATTGAAGAGCGCTGGTTATTATCATGGGGTATGCGATGGCAAGTTTCGATCCTCGACTACTGCAGCTCTAAAGAAATTTCAACATGATCGAAAATTAATACCAAACGGTGTCGTGTCCAAGAAGGTATACGAAGAGCTGGGATTGCTGGAATAACGCCCAACAAGATTCGTGATCCACTACATGAACCTTCTAAACATGCTTCCTATCCCATTTGTTCCTTGGAACGTTCTGAACACCTCGTTTGCTATGCGTACACCATTTAAAATGGTATCCATATCAAGGTTTAAATTGGAAACCCTTGGCGCTCGAGGCTCTTTTCTCGTCCTACGGCTTGTTTTTGCCCACTCTTGATAATACTGACCAAGGGATTCAGGATTTTTTTGCAACTTTCTGACCGAGACCTTATTCGACTTGAGCCAGTCAGAAAACTCAGGGGTAAAACCATGGATTTTTCTAGCCACTTTTCACCCTCCCCTCCATTCATAAATGAATAATGCAAAGGGATTGTATGTCCCTTTGCATTACTCTTTGCTAAACCCGTTTCCTAATCACAATCACATCCGACAATGACAAGCAAAACAAACAGAACCAGGATCAGAGCAAAGTCATCAAAGCCATTAAAGAAACCCATTCTGCCTCCTCCTTTCCTTAGACACAGTACTGTATGCGTTTCGCGGAAGTTTTGCCTGTACCATGACCTACTAAGCAAAAAGGACGCAAGCATTTGCCTGCGCCCTTTTTCATCCTATTGCAGTCCGATTTGCGATTTTACTTGCAGAATCCCGCCTCGGAAAGAAAAATTTGCATTTGCTCCAATCGTCCCTTCTCCCTCATACATGTAGACGATCGTGTGTCCTTCCTCTCCTGCTTTACCAACCTCAGCGAGCAGTTCGCCTTCCCCGCCCACTATTTTTTTTACTTCCTCAAAGCTCATCCCATTTTCAATCTGTTCAAATTCACTCTTCGTGATCGTCGCTTTTTCTGTCGCCGCAGGAGCAGTCGCTTCAGGTGTTGATGTAGCTGGGGTAGTTGCTGCTGGTGTTGCTGGCGCGGTTGCCTCAGGTGTTGGAGCCTTGCCAGTTGGCGTTGTTGGCACAGGTGCTGGCGTATCCGTTGATTGCCCAGAGCTACATCCAGCCAACATTATAACGAGAGCCACTATGAAAAAAGCCATTTTTTTCAAGGGAAATACCTCCTCTATTGAAGTGAATCTCTCCTACCATAATCCAAAATATGACTGCCAACAAGAATAACAACCTGACAATTCTCGACAAAGATGTATGATAACTCGGGCAGAAGAATGCAAAAAGAGCCTCATACAAGGCTCCCTTTGCGTTGCAATTACTCTTTTACATAAAGCTGATACATCTCAGTTTCTTCATCCGTTGCTTTTGCGATTCGAAAAGCTTCTTCCACGCTTTTCTTGTTTTGAATTACCTCGTAGAAAAAGCGCAGTGCGAACATCAACGCAGAATTTCCATCCGGGTAATCATCTGGCCCGATATACGTGTGGCAACCACTGTCCAGAAAGGCCTTCGCTAATTCGGGATCACCAAGCGAGCATCCGTTACCTAACACGATTTTTCCATCCAGCTTGGCAAACCGTCTAACCTCGTCAGGACCAAAATCACCCTTTGGTTCTCCTTCCTCGTAAACGTCCTCGCCCAGTTCTGGCATGATGAGGCTTCCCTCATCGCCATGGAAATTCAGAACAATCATGTCGGTATTTGGGTAAAGGTCGGTGCCATTCAATACATCAATTAAATCGCTTGGTCGACCAATCCAGTACGTAAAGACTCGGGCTCCAAAATACTCAAGTGTATTTCGGATTGCTTGGCTATCCAGGTCCGTATCCGGACCAACTACTAGGGCAACATTCATTTCAGGTTTACTCATCGTGATATTCCTCCATTTTGTTGTAAGTGGATTTTATTTGTGGGTAAACAAAACCATTTACATGGAGGGGGGCGGGCCAACTGGTGAATGGCAAGACGTTACTTCTTGGTCATCATGAATAGGTAAACTCCTCTTCAATTGGAATTTTTTAAAATTTAAAGCAGTATATCACTCAAAATCCGGAATGTAAAGCTTTTCCACCTCTCGTTTTGCAGTAATTACGCAAACCCTTTTTTGATTTTGGACTTCATGTCACGATACAGCTCTCCGTATGTAATCGCATGTTCGATATGCGAATAGGAAAGCACGGAATCGCCATCCTTGCTCTCACAGCACGCAAAGAACAAGCTTTCCATCAGATTGTGATTTTCGATGGAATTGGTAATATGGACGCAATCCTCAATCGAATCATGAGCGTCATGCTTGTACAAAAGAAATGTCCCTTCTTTGAACGCCCCTTTTTTGTTGGCATCTTTCCAAATGAGCATGCCCAAGGTAATAAAGTACCCTTCCTGGAAGCGGATGACGCCTGTAATGACAGAATTAATCGTGGTCGGAATGATCGCAATCGAGTCATTGAGCTGATTGACGTATTCATACAACGCTTTATTGGATTCTCGAAGATCAGCGATTGGTACATGAAGAAGCTGCTTGTCTCTTAATTTTTCTACGAGTTGCTGAACGCATAGCGTCTTATTCAAAGTTGAAATCACAACCTCATCACTTCTCCCATTGTAAGTAAGTGCCTTCTTTACGTTATTCGTGATGAATGGACATATCCCTACAAAATTCGCACAAATCTTCTTACCTTTTCAGCGAGAATCAAATCCCTCGCTTACCTAAGACGCCAAAAAAGCCCTTCACGCCTTTATGTGGCGAGAAGGGCTTTTTGGCGCAAATTTACGCCTTTCCTTTTAAATAATCATCTTTTAGCTTTTTTTCCTGCTCGACGGTAGTCATATCTTTCTCCAAAACTTGATACAACAGTTCATCCTTCACGTGGCGAGAGATTCCTTTTTCCTGATGATTCGGGACAGATGAACTCACGACAGAGTCTTGTTCCATACTGCGTACCTCCATGGCTTTTTGGGGTTAGCTTGCCCGAAAGCGGCCACCCCATTCACCACACTTGCTGAACACTGAGCATTTTTCGCAGCTCGTCGACCGAACGTGGAATATTTCCGCCAAGTTCCCGCTTCCACTGCTCAGGGAGTGCCTCCCACACATCAACGAGCAACGGCATACCCAGATGAAGACTCTCCAGCATCGTTCTATTTTCCAATGCCTCCTGCGGATCTCCCGCAAACACAAGCCTGCCTTCATCCATGATGCAAATCCACTCTGCCCATTCAAACGCAATATCCATATCATGTGTCGCCATCAAAACAGTCGTTCCTTGCCGATGAATGGCATCGAGCTCGCGTAGCAAATTTTTTGTCTGATAGCGATCCAGATACGCAGTAGGCTCGTCCAACAGCAATAGCTCGGGCTCCATGACCATGACCCCTGCGAGTGCGAGACGCCTTTTTTGTCCCAGGCTCAAATGATGAATCGGAGCTTCTGCCAGCTCTCTCAACCCGAATGCATCCAGCACCTTTTCTACCTTCTCCCGGATTACGTCCAGAGGCAGCTTTTGATTGCATAAACCGTAGGATATATCTTCCGCGACCGTGCTTGCGATTAGCTGATGCTCGGGATCTTGAAAGACCAAGCCTACCTTTTGCGTCATTTCTTGCAGGGCGGCTCGTTTGTAGACCAGCGGTTTCCCCCTCCACAGCACCTGTCCCTGCTGTGGCTCGATGATCCCGTTTCCATGCAAGAACAAGGTCGATTTCCCACAGCCATTTCGTCCCAAAAGGACACATTTCTTCCCCTCTGGAATCCATAAGGACAACCCAGACAGGACGGGTCCCCGCCCTCCCGGATACGTGTACTGCAAATCGATGAACTCCAACAACCGTGATGTCATAACCGCCAACCTCCTGTCCACCACTCAAGCAGTACCAGCAGCATACAGCCTGCGATTGACTCCCACTCATAGCGTCGCGAACGAGCGTGGGTATGAAACGCGAGCACCTGCATGCTCTCCCCGAAGCCTCTAGCCGCCATCCCTTTGTGCAAGGCTTCATATTTGCGCATCGCTCTGACAAACAATTGCGCAACGAGAACTCCTGCATCTCGAAGCGTCGCGCGGAAGCCGCGATGACCTCCACGAGAACGTTGGGCAATCCAGAGCTGGTGAGAAATCGTTATCAACACAAAAATAAACCGATACATGATCATTAATAAGTCAGTCACAATGACAGGCATACGAAGCCGGCGAAGCACCTGCAAGATTTCAGCAAACGGCACAGTAAACAAAATGAAGGCAAAGCAAGATAAGCTCGCCATGGTACGCCAAAATAAGATCCAAACTTTACTGAAGGAGGACATCGGTACATAGAGCACATACGAACCCAGTTCCCATACTGCCGCGACCTGGACCTGTACTTCACCTGCCCTCGCTCCTTCTACCAATAGGGCAGGGAGCCCCGCCATGAAAAACGAGAGCGACACGATCATAAAGGCACAGTAGATACGTACAGGAATACGGGCATACACCACTATCCATACCGACATCCAGACAACGACAGCCATCTGCATCCATACATGTCCCACCAGGACGAGCAGTAACAATGCACTCGCCAGCAATAGCTTATGTGCTGTAGGCAGACGTTTCAGCCTGTTTTGATAAGAGAGAGAATCAAGTTGGAGCCCGTTCATTTTTTCCGCTTATCCAACCGACCTTTGTACAAGCCCACAGCGTAGCCAACCACTCCCGCTCCCAACGCCGCCTGCACCGCAAACAATAGACTCTCCGTCTCTCCTCCTGGCGGTTCTATCAGCGGCTGGAACCACGGTTCGTAGTTCGGGGCAATTTCCTTGATCGCTTCCTCCGCCACGCCGTCTGCGCCGCCAAATTCCGAATCCTGCACCAGCAACAACGGGACAATCGCCAGTACGATTACCCCCAAGAGTAATAGCCAGTTCCATCCTTTTTTCACAGCGATTCCTCCCGTTTGAGCAAACGAAGCTGTGTAAGCTCTTTTGCGTTGTAAGATAACAACCAGTTCCAAACAAGAACGGTCAACAGACCTTCACTGATTGCGAGCGGTACTTGCGTGAATGCAAAAATTCCTGCAAATTTGGCAAACGAGGCCAACACTCCACCAGATTCAGCCGGGAATGCGAGCGCCAGTTGAATGGAAGTCACCACATACGTAGCGAGGTCAGCCAAAGCAGCCGCCGCAAAAACAGCCAGACGCTGGCTTCCGCCCACTTTCATGATCATCTGATAGATTCCGTATGCCACCAGTGGTCCTACTACAGCCATGGATACAGCATTTGCACCTAGCGTAGTCAAGCCTCCATGTGCCAAAAGCAAGGCTTGAAACAAGAGCACCATGCTCCCTAATACAGACATCGCAAAAGGCCCAAACATAATGGCGCCAAGGCCCGTTCCAGTCGGGTGAGAGCTGCTGCCTGTAACCGAAGGGATTTTCAGTGCAGATAAAACAAACGTAAACGCTCCAGCAACGCCAATAAGGAGCTTCATTTCGGGATGTTCTTTTACAATTTTGTTAATCGAGCGAATTCCAAGGATAAAAAACGGCAAGAAGACAGCCCACCAAAATAAGGCCCAGGATAATGGCAAATACCCCTCCATGATGTGCATTGCATGTCCTGTCTCTGGTTCATTGAGCAAAAAATACAGGACAAAGCCCGCGATCATCAGACCAGTAGATACCAGACGAGATCGATTCATGTTCATTCCTCCTTCACTGACTTTCGTTCTATTCCTACAAACAAAAAAATCCCATCCATCACTGGACGAGATGTGCACACAAAACAACAGACTGACTATACAGCCTCATTGCCCGTATTCACCGCTCCTTTCCGCGAAGGTTCTGTGGGTGTGGCTTATAGGTAGGTCTCCTGGCTTCCAGATCCATGCGCTCTTTGTCCTTCCCCATACGAAAATGAGTGGTTTCCTTCTCAAAGAGAGCTCCCTGGTTACAGTGGCGGGACCGCTCGGGACTTTCACCCGATTCCCTGTTACCCTTTATGCTTCACATAAAGGCACCTAACGCCGACAATATACAATTGACAGATAATTCATGTTTGTCCCACATCATTATACCGGATCACTACATAAATCGGAAGAATATAAGCGAAAACGCATAAGCCGATGACCCACTACAAACGGAGCCATCGACCTATGCGCACTTGTTCTCTCTATTCTTTTGCGTCTACGCCAATTACTTCACTAATATGTTTAAAACCATCCCGCTGCATGAGCTTGAGCAGCTTTTTGTTGATTTGCTTGGCAATACCTGGGCCCTGATAAATCATCCCTGTATACACCTGAATGAGACTGGCTCCTGCTCGGATTTTCGCGTAGGCATCTTCGCCGTTATAAATGCCCCCGACACCGATGATTGGTACCTTGTCTCCTACTTCTTGATAAATCTCCTTCACCCAAGCAGTGGAACGCTCCGTAAGAGGCCTTCCGCTCAAGCCGCCTGCTTCCTCGGCAAATCGATGTCCGGAAACCGCCTCGCGTGACAAGGTCGTATTGGTAGCGATAATTCCGGAAATGCCTTCTTCAACAGCAGCGTGAACAACATCACGCATGTGCTCATCCGACATGTCTGGTGCTACTTTCAGCAATATCGGTTTTTTCTTGATGGAACGTGCTTCCATTTCGGATGCCTTTTCCCTTACTGCACGCACCAAATGACGCAAGCTCTCTGTTTCCTGCAAGTCACGCAGATTCGGGGTATTCGGAGAGCTGATGTTAATGACGAAGTAGTGACCGTATGCATAGAGCATGTCCATACATTTGCTATAGTCGATGGCCGCCTCTTCATTCGGCGTTACTTTGTTTTTTCCGATGTTAATCCCAATCGGAACATCTGAGTATGCGTAATCGACCAAATGCTGGGAGGCCAAATACGCACCGTGATTGTTGAAGCCCATCCGGTTAATGACAGCTTGATGTTCCGGCAATCGGAACAAACGCGGCTTCGGATTGCCTGGCTGCCCCTGCGGCGTCAACGTCCCGATTTCCACAAACCCAAAACCAAGAGCACCTAACGCATGATAGACTTCTGCATTTTTATCAAAACCGGCTGCAAGTCCGACTGGATTCGGAAACGTCATTCCCCACAGCTTATTCTCCAACCGCTGGTCTTTTACCTGATAGATCATCTTCAGGATGCTTTTGCCTGGAGCAGAATCCTCCACCAGCCTTAAGGCACCAATTGTCTTTTCATGAATCTCTTCCGCATCTTGCTGGAACAGATATTTTCTTATGAGCTGATACATCGGCTGCACTCCTTACTCCGTTTCTACCTTTTTACCTCATAGTAGAATACCATACTTTTTCGGACGGATGTAACCTTTATACGTGATACATATTTCCAAGCAAGCAGGCAAATCCTAACAGCACCACCACGCACAGGGGGATAAGTCTTTCATGAAAGTGGACGGAAAAATCGGGATTGGTCAAGCCATTATGGTGATGATGCTGACGATCGGCATTACGAACCACGTAACCGTCATCCCCCTCTTATTGAGTAAAGCCGGAAGAGATGCTTGGTTGAGCGTGTTGCTTGCTGGTATCCCTTTTTCCTTCTGGGCGTACTTGCTGTTTGTGGTTAATCGAAGTTTGAATCAAAAGTCTTTGTATGAATGGATTTCACAACGGTCAGGAAAAATCGTCAGCAATCTCTTGCTCGTTCCAATCATGATCTGCTTGTACCTAATGGCGCTGACGAATCTGATCGATACGCAAACTTGGACAACCGTAAACTACTTGCCTCGTACACCCGAGTGGGTGACCGCTTTAGCCTTGGTCGGGCTATGTGTACTCGCTTCTATTGGAGGTATGACCTCCGTTGGAATCACAGCAGGCGTCTTGCTCCCCGTAGTCGTGTTGCTCGGATTTTTCGTTGCTTTTGGCAATATTCCCAAAAAGGATTATAGTTTTTTGCTCCCGCTTTTCCAAAACGGTTTTCGTCCGCTGCTACATGGGATGCTTTACGTTGGCGGCGGTTTCACCGAGCTGTTTCTGCTCCTTTTGCTCCAGCATCACGTACGAAAGCCGTTTCGACTCGTACACTTTTTTGTCATGCTCGGTATCACGCTGCTGTTGACACTCAGCCCACTGACAGGAGCAATTGCAGAATTTGGACCTGTGGAGTCCGCTCGTCAACGTTTTCCTGCATTTGAACAATGGCGGCTGCTCACGATCGGAAAAGACATCGAGAACATGGAGTTTTTCTCGATTTTTCAATGGCTTTCTGGTGCTTTTATTCGAATAACGCTTTGCCTGATTCTTTTAGGAGATTTGATCACGATACGAACCCGAAAGCAACGCAAATTCATGATGCTGTTTTTCGGCGGAAGCATGATCGCCTTCACCGGCCTCCCTTACAGCGACATGCAATTCGTAGCCTTCTTATCGCGTGTATACTACCCACTTTACTTCGTCACCATGATTGTTGTCTCACTCGCGCTCATCCTGCTATCCCTGCGCAAATCATCCAGACAGGAGGGGGCCCCTTATGACCCTTGAAGAGGAACTGCGGGAAAAACTCGCGCATTGTGCGGACGTCGTTTTTTTGCGCACGGTCACATCCGAGGACCAGCCTGTATTGATGCTTTATTGCGAAGGACTTGCGGACGTTCGTCAATTACAAGATACGGCGTTGCCTCAATTGGAGCGATTCCTGGCTATTGGTGATTTGCGCTCCCTGCCTCTTTTCCCACTCTTCACGAACCCAGAGTTGTGGGTGGAGCGACTGTTTGCAGGAGATTTGCTGATTTTCATTGGAGACTCCCCGCCATTCGCTTGGGACATCTCCAATCGGCCGGAGCGTGGCCCTGAGGAAGCCAATACAGAGATATCGATCAAAGGTCCTCGCGACGGCTTCGTCGAGGATCTCTCCACAAACGTGGCTCTCATCCGCAAGCGTATGAGAACAATTACCTTGGCCTACGAGCCTTTTATTCTCGGAACGCGCTCGCGTACAAGAGTTGCGATGATGTATATCACAGATGGGGTATCTTCGGATCTCGTGGAGATGATGCGCGAGAGGCTCCTCAATTGTAGGTCCAAAAAAATCTTGAATAGCGCTATCCTGGAAAAATTACTCAGCGACAATACTCGTTCGCTGTTTCCGTTAGTTGATTATACAGGACGTCCTGACTTTGCGATTTACATGCTCCTGCAAGGTAAAGTGATCGTGTTGATAGACGGCTCACCCTTGGCAATCGTGGCACCTGTTACCTTGCTCGAACTAATTAAATCTCCCGAAGATGATCAGTATCCTGTTACTTATGTATGGCTGGAACGCATGCTGCGCCTGGGTGGATTTTGGATCGCGATCTTTCTGCCTGGCTTTTGGATTGCCCTGTCCGCCTATAATGTAGAGCAATATCCTTTTCAATTACTCGCTACCGTTACACAAGGCCGAAAAGGACTGCCGTTTTCCGCGCCGATGGAGCTATTTATTATCTTGTTTATCTTTGAATTTCTACGCGAGGCAGGTGCCCGTTTGCCCAAAAACGTCGGGCAGACACTAGCATTAGTCGGCGCACTGATTATCGGGGATGCTTCTATTCGCGCAGGACTGACATCGCCCTCCATGCTGTTTATCGGCTCGCTTACAGTCGTTGCCTCCTTTACACTGGTCAACCAGGCATTAAGCGGAGCCGTTACCGTGGCTCGTTTTGCTGTTTTCTTCCTTTCCGCAACCATCGGCATGTACGGCTTTATCCTCGGGAATATTGCCATCGTATACTATTTGTCTACCTTGACCTCCTTTGGCAGATCGTATATTTTGATGGGTTCATCCAACTCCTTGTCCACACTGCTCATCGTCTTGTTCAAATCCATGACCAGTTTTTTACGGACGAGATCGGCTAAGGGTGGCGATCAGAAATGAAGGGCATGCGGATTGCTTCTGCTATGCTGCTGTTAGCAACGACTCTTCTTAGCGGCTGCTGGGACCAGAAATCGATTCAGGACCTTCGCTATTTATCTGCAATTGGCATTGATTACGTCAACAATGAATATGTTTTATACGCCCAATCCACCGATCTGTCTACCGTCGCCAAGCAGGAGTCATCAACCACCCTTCAAGCACCACCAGCGACCATATCGATCGGAAAAGGGAAAACGCTTCAGTCTGCCTTTGATAACCTGCAAAAAAATGCGCAGGTTCCCGTATTTCTAGGCTTTGTATCCTCCCTCGTATTTCATGAGCGCATCTTGCAAAAGGGAGTGATCTCCACCCACGATATTATGAATCGATACGGTCTGATTCGTTACACCAAATGGGTATTCGGAACGCGGGAGCCGATTGACAGAGTATTAAGCTCTCATTCTTTGGTCGGATTTTCTCCATTGGACTCTCTCTTGCATCAGCCAAAGGATGTTTACGAGCAGCGGTCGTTTATCGAGCCGATCCAATTTTATCGGTTTATCTCGAACTTTTGGGAGCCGTCAAATACCGTGTTATTACCAAACATCACACTGTACGAGCGTTCCTGGAAAGAAAATAACCGTTTCATTTCTCGTCTCTCCATCGATGGCATCCACGCCATTCATCGTGGAAATTGGCAGGGGTATTTCCCCAATCGTGATTTAATGGGGATTCGGTGGATGAATAGTAACACGAAATTTGCTGGGCTCATTGTGAGACAAAACAACACTCCCAAAGCAACAATGCGCATTGAGCACGTCCAATTGGACATCACTCCGATTACCACCGGAGAGCATCCTCGTTATCAGGTCAATGTCCGACTTAATGGGTTCGTTCGCGAAATGATGAGTCCTGTTACGCCTGCTTTCGTACGGAAAAACTCCGAAGAACAGATAGCCGAGCAAATTCGCGGGACGTTTCTAAAAGGAGTCAAAGCAGGGGTTGATCTGTATAGCTTGGAGGAAAGTTTGTTTAAAAAAGACTACCAAGCATGGCGAAAATACGAAATTCGCAAGCACAATAAGCTCACACCTGATTCCCTGACCCAAATTCAAGTCCACATGTTCTTAAGTGATTCTGGAAAAATGAAGATGGATTCGGTCAAATACCCTGACCCGCTTGGGCCGAATAAATAAAAAAACTGCTTGCCGAAGCTCGGACAAGCAGTTTCTTCTTTCTATTTACCGTTGAAGCTAGTTTTTCACCAGCAAAACTTCTTCGATAGAAGCATACGGCAGGTTATGCGCATCAGCGACAGCTTTGTAAGCGACTTTGCCGTCGATGACGTTTACGCCTTTTGCCAATGCTTTGTTGTCGCGAATTGCTTGTGCGTAGCCTTTGTTCGCCAATTGTACCGCATAAGGAACGGTTACGTTGGTCAGGGCCAATGTAGATGTACGAGCGACTGCGCCAGGCATGTTGGCTACAGCGTAGTGAATCACACCGTGCTTCTCATAGGTTGGCTTGTCATGAGTAGTGATGCGGTCAACGGTTTCAATCGATCCACCTTGGTCAATCGCAACGTCTACGATCACAGAACCAGGTGACATCTCTTTTACCATGTCTTCTGTTACCAGACGTGGAGCACGAGCACCTGGAATGAGTACAGCGCCTACCAGCAAATCT
Organism: Brevibacillus sp. Leaf182; assembly: GCF_001423865.2. Lineage (NCBI taxonomy): Bacteria > Bacillati > Bacillota > Bacilli > Caryophanales > Paenibacillaceae > Brevibacillus > Brevibacillus sp. Leaf182. The sequence continues at coordinate 168,450 of NZ_LMPN02000018.1, forward strand.
GCTTTTTTCACAGCGTTTGCGATGTTGAAGGAATTGGACATCAGCGTCTGAACGCGGCCTTGGAACAAGTCATCCAGTTGGCGCAGACGGTCTGCGTTTACATCGATGATCGTCACATTTGCACCCAGTCCGAGCGCCATTTTCGCTGCGTTCGTCCCTACGATCCCGCCGCCGATTACGACTACCTCGCCTTTTGGTACGCCTGGTACGCCACCAAGCAGAACACCTTTTCCACCGTATTGCTTTTCCAAGAATTGTGCGCCGATTTGAACGGACATGCGGCCTGCTACTTCAGACATCGGCATCAACAGAGGCAGAGCGCCATTGTCGAGCTGAATGGTTTCGTAAGCGATTGCAATCACTTTTTTATCGATCAATTCACGAGTCAATTCAGGCTCTGGTGCGAGATGCAAATACGTGAACAGAATCAGACCCTCGCGGAAATATCCGTATTCAGCAGGGAGCGGTTCTTTTACTTTCATTACCATGTCAGACGCCCATGCCTCTGCTGCTGTTTCGACGATCTCAGCGCCTACTGCCTTGTAATCTTCATTCGTAAAACCACTGCCTTGCCCTGCACTTGTTTCTACACGAACGGAATGTCCGTTTTGTACCAGAGCAGCTACACCTGCTGGGGTAATGGCTACGCGGTTCTCATTATTTTTAATTTCTTTTGGAATTCCAACGATCATGATAAGTATGTCCTCCTTGGAAACGCCAATTTCTTTGCGGTTACTATTATTGTACAGCGTATCTTCGGGCATACTCCTTGGAGATTCCTTTAATTTTAGCGTCTTTTCATTTGTGAAAATTCACAAACAAACTACTGTTCCCCATCTAATTTGGCTATTTTCAACTCTAAATATAAGGCAGCCCGCTGGTTCATATTGTCGAGATCGACACGCATGATCTCCTCAATTCGTCTCAGTCGGTAGCTCAACGTATTAATGTGGATATGCAGGCGCTCTGCTGTCTTGTTGACCTTGCCAGCGGCATCCAAAAAAGTCTCTAATGTCGTCAAGAGCGTGGTCTGGTTGTCGCGATCGTACTGTCTGAGCTTTTCCAGCCGTTCATTCTGGTAGCCCTGCTCCTCTTCCCACTGCTTCAGTTGTAGTAGATATCGATAAATCCCTAGCTCGTGGTACCCGTGAATCCCCTCATTTTCCTGCGGAAACAGCTTTTTGATCTTGAGCGCATGCAGCGCTTCCCTGTAGCTTTTCACAATATCCGTATAAGACTTGTAATCTCTCCCGTACCCGGCAATTACCTGGCGTCCTTCCGTGACATGTGCTTCGAGCTTGCCGAGCGAGTCGGAGAGGAACTGTTCCACCTTGCGAATGAGCACGTCACTCTTGTCTTTTTTCGCATCGGACAAACCGATCAATAAGATAATTTGCGAGCCGTCGACAACCCAGAGCAGCTTGTCACGCATTAACAACGGATACAAGTACTGGTCCAAACGGGCTCCTGCCGCTTCAATAATACAAATTAAATAAGAGGTCGGAAGCTGCATCTGCAAGGTGTCCGCTTTTTGGCGAATAGCAGCCTCACTACTGTGATTCCCCAGCAACAGCTCCCACAGAAATTCCTTGCGTCGCTGCTCCTCCGCCTTGCGTTTTCCCTGCCGTTGGATGAGACGCGAGACGGCTACGCGTGCTGCCTGACGAAGAATTTCATCATCGTCCCGGGTAATCGGTCGATTCACCTCTTGTGCCCAAATGTAACCGAGCACGTCGCTCCCTCTGCGAATGGCTATCGCCACACGCTTACCCAAACCGATTTCGTCCTTGGCCGGGATGTGTACGGGGTCGTCTTGCGTTAACAGCTCCTGAAATACGCCGTCCTTCCAAAGGCGCGTCAGCACTTTTTCCGGTACCCGTCGCCCCATGATGGTAGACCAGCGCGCTTCATCTGTGCTTTCTCCGTGTGAGCTGTAAGCAATCAGTTTATGATCGGCATCTTCAACCGTTATCGGATTTTGCAAAAGTTCTCCAATGACATCAGCTAATTCTTCGATATCAGCATGCTGATACTGTTGAAAATAGTTAGGCTCTACGGGCACACTTTCACCTCTTTACCGCTCTTTTCTACGCGTTCCTCTATTATAGTAGAAAACATGACTTCGCTAAATGCTCTCGGTCAATTAATAAGAAGCGGTCGGAATCATGTCGCTGTCATGCGAATTAACACAAAGGAATCTGGTGACCTCTCCTGTACGGTTCACCCAGTTGTGCGGAACGGATGAATCCATGTGAATGCTGTCGCCAGGGAACAAATCATGCTCCTCTTCCCCCAGCAAAAGAGTCAGCACACCTTCAAGGACGTAAATAAACTCTTGCCCCTTATGTACAAAAGGCGTGCCTTTTTCTCCATGTGGTGAAAGCGTGACAAGAATCGGTACGAGCGACGGATTCTCCAATTCACCGGACAGGTCCTCATACACAAAAGGCGCATGCAAAAGCCCAGACCGCTCTTTGCTCGCTCTGCGTACCTGCCCATTCCCTCCACTCGACTCACCCGAAAAGAAATAGCCTGGGCTCACTCCCAAGGCTTCCGAAATTTTTTTCAATGACTCTAGCGTAATGGAAGACTTCCCACGCTCTACTTGGGACAAAAAGCTGATCGACAACTGTGTTTTTTCCGCAATTTGTTTGAGTGTCTTCTTTTTGCCGACACGAAGCGATTTGATTAATACACCAATGGTAGGTTCCATTTGCATACCTCGCCGTAAAAAGGATAGGTCTATCATACTCTTTCCCGAAAAAAGTTGTAAAGTTAGCATAAGTATCAATTTTTACTATTGCTACAAATTGTGTTGCATTTTATAATCTTTATTATTATCAGATTTGTAATCGTTTTATTTGCAAAAATTGAAGTGATACTTCACTCTAAAATTGAAGTGATACTTCAATATCTACTGACAAAGGAGGAATACCCGATGGCATTACAAACACAAGCCGGCGTTTCCAAAAAGGTTCAAAACAAAGCGTTGGTCGCGAGCCTGATTGGCAGCTCCATTGAATGGTTTGACTTTTTTCTGTATGGAACCATGGCATCGCTCGTATTCAACAAGCTATTTTTTCCTTCTTCTGATCCAACTGTAGGCTTACTGCTCTCTTATCTCTCATTTGGTCTTCCCTTTTTCATCCGGCCTTTGGGTGGCGTGATCTTCAGTCATATCGGGGACAAAATCGGTCGTAAAAAGACGCTGGTCTTGACGTTGTCGCTGATGGGAGGCGCTACCGTCTTGATCGGCTTGCTGCCTGATTACAATGCTATTGGCATCTGGGCTCCGATTCTTCTCGTCCTGATGCGTTTGATTCAGGGCTTGGGGATTGGCGGCGAATGGGGAGGCGCATTGCTTCTCGCCGTAGAGTACTCCGGCAAAGGCAGACGCGGCTTTTTTGGGAGTATCCCGCAAATGGGTGTAACGATTGGTATGCTGCTCGGTACGTTAGCCATTTCTTTAATGAGTGCGCTTCCCGATGATCAATTCATGTCTTGGGGCTGGCGAATTCCGTTTCTATTGAGTGCAGCACTTGTCTTTTTAGGACTCTGGATTCGCAATGGCATCGATGAAACGCCAGCTTTTCAAGAAGCAAAAAAGACGGGGAACATTGCGAAAGTTCCCATCGTAGATACATTTCGCTATCACTGGAAAGCTGTTCTGATTGCCGTCGGAGCCAAAGTGGTAGAAACAGCACCGTTCTATATTTTCTCGACGTTTATTATTGCCTATGCGACGAACTACTTGGGCTACGACCGAATAACGGTACTCAATGCCGTGACGATCGCCACATTAGTGACAACCATCGCGATTCCGTACATGGGCATGCTGTCAGATAAAGTAGGAAGAAAGCCTTTGTATATCGTGGGAACGATAGCGATGATGCTGTTTGCATTTCCTTACTTTTATATGCTGTCATTGAAATCAGCCCTCTGGCTTACCGTCGCTACAGTCATCGGACTCGGGATTCTCTGGGCTCCGGTCACAGCAGTATTGGGTACGATGTTCTCGGAGATTTTCAGTACAAATGTACGCTATACTGGGGTAACGGTTGGCTACCAGCTCGGTGCTGCTTTGGCAGGCGGTACTGCTCCACTGATCGCTACTGCCTTGTTAAGCTCCTTTAACTCGTGGGTGCCAATCGCTTTGTACATTGTCATTTCCGGGGTTATTTCTCTCATTGCGGTTTCTGCTACGAAGGAAACAAAGGATTTGGACGAATCCTGATGGAAAGGAAGAATGAGATGCTAGTATTAAGCCGTGAAAACATTGAACAAATCTATACGATGAAAGATTGCTTGGAAGATGTGGAACACGTCTTCCGTGAGCATATGCTCGGAAACGTTACCACCCCTGTTCGTACTGCCATTGACCATCCGAAATACGGAGCAACCAGTCTATACATGCCGTCCTATTTGGAAACGGACGATTACGTAGCGGTAAAAATCATCAGCATTTTCCCGGAGAATCACAAGCACGATATCAAAGCACTCCAAAGTGTAATCGTGTTGACCGAAGCTAAAACGGGACAGCATGTGGCGATGATGGACGCGAGCCTGTTGACGATTATGCGCACAGGTGCAAGCAGTGGCGTTGCAACCAAATACTTGGCAAAAGAACATGCGCAAAGCTGCGCTGTATTGGGATGCGGGGCTCAATCGATCGGACAGATTCAAGCCGTCATGGAAGTCCGTCCGCTGACAACCATTTATCTCTATAACCGCACACGCGAGAAAGCGGACGAAATGAAGCAAACACTGCTCTCGCTCTACCCCGAGTGGCATGGCGAAATCACGGTTATGGATGATGCCAATGAAGCGGTTGCCAATGCCGAAATTGTGATCTGCAGCACCAAGGCTACCAGCCCGTTGTTTGATGGAACACGCTTGCGTCCTGGTACGCATATCAATGCCATCGGTGCTTTTCTTCCTCATATGCAGGAGGTCGACTTGACTACTGTACAAAACAGCAAAGTCGTGGTCGATACACTCGAGGGAGCCCAGCACGAAGCCGGCGATCTGCTTATTCCGATTGAACGCGGTGAATGGAGCTTTGAACAAATGCACGCTGAGCTGGGAGACATTCTGATTGGGAAAAAGCCTGGCCGAGAAAACGATGAAGAAATCACGCTGTACAAATCCGTGGGTGTTGCCTATTTGGACACAGCCGTTGCCAAAACGGTCTATGAACGGGCGAAAGCAAACGGCATTGGAACAGAAATCAGCTTGTAAATCCTGGCTTTTAAAAAAACAGCCGCCTTCCCACCCGGGATTTGGCGGCTGTTTGCTTTTTCCGGTTTACAAAAGTCGTGCGATGGCATCAAGTATCTGCTCTTTTTGAAAAGGCTTCACGACGAAATCACTCGCTCCTGTTTTCATCGCTTCCAGCACCTTCTGCCGGTGCCCGACTGCCGAGCAGATCAAAATTTTGGCATCACGGTCAAAATCCAAGATGTGACGCATGGCTTCAATCCCGTGCATGTGCGGCATGGTAATATCCATGGTGACAATATCTGGCTTGAGCTCCTTGTACTTTTCAATTGCCTCCAAACCATTGCTCGCTTCTCCACAAACTTCATGTTGTTCGCCTAGCATATCCGTCAGCACCCTTCTCGTGAAGGCTGCGTCATCTACTATCAGCAATCGGGCCATGCAGTCTTATCCCCTCGCATCTCGCTTGCTATTCTACTTCCTACTTTTGCAGAAATCGCAAGCCTTGTCCACGAGAGAAAATGACTTCTTTTGTCGAATGGCGCGAACTCCGATCGGTATTATGAAATAAAGCCGATTCGCTCGCTGCTCTCTTTCGAATCGCTGTCACTGACGGTTTCAGCTATCCCGCTCGACGCCAGAGGGCTGTCTGGTTTCGGGTGTGGAGTGGTCTCTCCAATTTCTGGTCGATCGACCTGTGTGACCTCATCCGGAATATGAATCTGGGGGATTTCCACCATATCGTTTTCCATCGCGTGTACGCCTCCCTTCTGTTCCCGCTTCGCAGGATGTTCTCCATACGATTAGCCTGTCCGTATCCCTTTTTTCCATGCACAACCTTCAGAGAACCGATATAATAGGCATGACGTGTATTTATATTTTCAAGTGGATTATGCTTTTTTTCATGGAGGAATCCCGCATGCCAAAGCTGCTGCCATTTCCCGTCTTATTTACCGGATTGGTAGTCGGGCTGCTTCTGCTCATTACCAGTCAGTTCGTTACAAGCATGAAGCATCTTGATAAAGTCATAAATAAAAGCAGCCATTCTTCTGAAAAAGTGCGTGTCGCCCTGTTGCTGGAGGGCCCCACTTATGATCAGGGCTGGAACAGCAGTGCACTGGAGAGTATGACAGAACTGCAAAAAAGATTTAACTTTTCACTCGAAATCGCCAATAATATAAAACCGGAGCAGATCACGAAGGTGGCTGAGAAATATGCAGCCAACGACTATGATCTCGTACTCGGTCATGGCCTCATCTTCTCTGATCCTTTTACAGACGTGGCGCTTCGGTATCCGAAAACACACTTTGTTTCCTTTAACGGAGAGGCTCCGCATCCGAATCAGACCACGATTCGTTACGATATGAAGCCTGCCGGCAAGCTCGTGGGTATCCTAGCCGCCAAAATGACAAAATCGGATAAAGTCGGGTACATCATGGTAGACAAGCCCACAGAACTCCATCAAGTAGAAGGCTTTATCGATGGCGTGAAAAAGGCGTCGCCCAAAACCACTATCGTCGTGGGAAAGGTTCCTGATTTCAATGATATTGAGGGGGCCGTTCGTGCAACTCGCGACATGATTGCACAAGGTGTGGATGTCATCTACACCACAGGCGACAGCTTCAATCTCGAAGTGATTACAGAAGCACAGCGCGCAGGAGTATTCACAATCGGATATATTGCCGATCAGCGCTACATCGCTCCTGACTTCGTGCTGGCCTCCATGATGCAGGATGTTCGTCAGTGCTACCGCATCATCATGGAACAGTTTATTCAAGGGGATCTCCCCAATGGAAAAGTCATGTACGGACTTGCCGAAGGAGTCAACCATCTTAGTCAATTCGGACACATGGTGCCAGCAAATGTACGTGAAGATTTAGAACGGGAACTGCAAAATCTCATTCCTTCCCGTGGCTCGTATGGAGGTTAATCAGCATGCCCCTTTTCAGCAATCTCGGGTTTCAGAAAAAAATCATGCTCAGCTATCTCGTAATGATGCTTCTCATCGGTTGCGTAACGACCCTGTTCAGCTATCAAATGACCAAGGTCACCTCTGATGAAGTGTATTTGACGCAAAACCTCTTACCGCAAACGAGCGCCTTATTGGAAGTCAAAAACCAGATTTACACCAAGACATATGCATTGAACATGTATACATTGACGCGCAACGAGTCTTACCTGGATCAGTACTACACAAATCTGATCGATACGGCTCGTTTTTCCTCGCTTCCCAAAACGGAGGCGAACAGTGGCTTGTTTACGATTATTGAATCGATATCAAAACTGGACTTTATTTTTTTGAACAAAATCAATCCGTTGCTGCAAGCAGGGAATGTTCCCGCCGTCAGCTATGTCCTTACCAATGAAGTACAGCCATTGCTCGACCGGTTGGAACGAGATCTGTCCTTTTCACTCAATCAGCTCGAGTATCAGACGAACAAAGAGTTTCAGAATTCGAATGAGAGCATCAAAGTCTCGTTGATCCTGACGTATTCCGTTTCTGTAGCCTCTATCTTGTTTGGGCTGTTCTGTACGTTTTACTTCCGCAATGAGCTGTTGCGCCCGATCCAGTCTCTGATGCAGCAAGCGCGTGAAGTATCGAAAGGAACATTCGGCCAACAAATCGTCTATACCCATCAAGACGAATTCCTTGAGTTGGCGCAGGAGTTCAACAAAATGTCGAGTAGCATCGCCAATCTATTCGCACAAGATGAAAGGCAACGGCAAATTCTGACCGAAGAAAAAAACATCCGGGAGCAAATCTTAAACTCTCTGCCTGTTGGGATTATAACTCACTCCCATGCGACAGTCGGTCTTCATGTAAACCAGTTGGCACAGCATTTGGTCAAGCTCGACGATCACGGTTACCCCGTGTCCAAAGTTTCCTTTGAAGCACCCACATGCAACGAGCCGACTCCCTGGTTCGTCAATCGCAAAATGACCTTGTACAAAAAAGACGACACGCCATTCATTGCCCTGGTCTCCTACATCCCTTTGCACAATCATCACCACGATCAGGAAACCGGGTGGATGGTCGCCTTCCTGGACATTACGGAGCAGGAGCAAATTCAAGAGTACTTGAATCAATCTGAGAAGCTGGCGATGGTCGGTCAGTTGGCAGCGGGAGCCGCTCATGAAATTCGTAATCCGCTAACGGTCATCTACGGCTTTATTCAACTATTGGAACAGCGTTTATCGAATCAAGAGCGTGATTTGTACTACTTGCCCTTAATTTTGCAGGAAATTGAACGGGTCAACCGCATTGTGACGGAGTTGTTGATGCTCTCCAAACCGTCCAAGCCCGATTATCGCGAGGTTGCGCTAACCGGTGTCGTTCATTCGATTCTTCCCTTGATGAATGCCGAGGCTATGCTGCATGGGATTGAAATCGTAGATCGCTGTGATCCGAGCATTCGCATTCACGTCGATGTCGAGCAATTAAAGCAAATCCTGTTAAATTTAATGAAAAACAGCATTGAAGCCATGAAAGACGGCGGCGTTCTCTCCATTGAAAGCCGCCTGGACGATCAGGCTGTCCATATTCATGTCAAAGACACGGGAGAAGGCATTTCTCAAGAGTATCTGGTGCGTATATTCGATCCGTTCTTCTCCTTAAAAGAGGATGGGACAGGACTGGGGCTGCCGATTTCCCGACGAATGGTCGAAAACCACGGTGGGGAGCTGTACGTGAACAGTAAGCTGGGAAAAGGAACGGAAATCATCATCACGCTTCCGCTTACACCAAAAGAAGATTAGGCTTGCGCATCCAGCCAAGCGAACATCTTGCGCGTATACATCTCCATTTCTTCCCCGACAAACAGATGGCTGGCCCCTTGCGCCAGCCATTTTTCATACGGTTTGCCTGCCCGTGTCAGCGCATCTGCCAATTTATGAGCATGCTCCACTCCCACATTCTCATCTTCTGTTCCATGTATGATCAGCACAGGGCAAGAAATCTCGTCCATCCGATACAAAGGCGTCCGATCGCGGTAGGCATCTTCCTGCTTGCGCGGATGACCGATGATTCTGCGCAGCATCCTTCTCAGATCAACCCGCTCCTCATAAGTCAAAAACATGTCGCTGACACCACTCCATACGACGCAAGACAATACGCCCTTGCACTCCATTGCAGCAAACAAGGCCATGATGCCACCGCGTGAAAAGCCGTAGACACTGATTCGCCCCTTGTCCACCTTCTCCAGATTGCGGAGCAATTCAAATGCAGCAAACACATCATGCCTGTCTGCCCCACCGAATTCATCGCGGCCCTCTCCGCCTTCGTTGCCACGGTAATGAGGGGCGAGGACCACGTAGCCAAAGGCGGCCATTTGGCTGATTCTCTCAGGTCGGACCCGTCCTACTCCTTTTATCCCGCCTCGGCAATACAGGAGAGCTGGCAAACATGCTCCCTCCTGAAAATAGGCCTCTGGTACAGCCAAGGCGGCTTTTACCAGCAAGTCTTGACTGTAGTAGCTGACGGTATAGAGCCGCACTCCCGGATGGACTGTCTCCTCGGGTATACATGCGACAAATGGTGAAGTATCTAGCTGCATCCTGCTCACGATTCCTCTCTCTGTGATCTCGTAATCGTATCCACAAGCGTCACCATCGAAGGTGATAGCCATTTCTTTTTATGATAAACAAGCTGAATGGAAAAAGGCGGCTTATCTGACTGAAACGGGATGGCTGTGAGCACCCCTTCTGCAAGCTCTCTCTTGACCGCCATGAGCGGCAGCAAAGCTACACCCAGGCCACAGCGCACACACTGCTTGATCGCTTCCGGATTGCTAAACTGGCAGGCGATTCGCTGACTCATCCCAGCCTCTCCCAATGCCTCCAGCAGCATGCCCCGATACGTACAGCCTTCTTCGGTCAATACAAGCGGTTCCCCACCCAAATCATGGACCGTGAGTGCTGTTGCTGTCGTAAATCGATGGGTGGGTGGCATGATGATCACCAATTCTTCCTCGCGAATAACGTGGGTGACTAACTCAGGGTCTGTACAAGGGCGATCGAAAATGATCCCGAAATCGAGATAGCCATCCTTGATCTGTTGTACAATTTCTGCTTCTCCAGCCGTCTGCAATACTAAGTCAACCTGAGGATATTGCTGACAAAAAGCCTGTAAATACGGCGGCAGAAAGAACGCCGCCAATGTATCAATCGTTCCAATGGCAATCGGGCCTGTTGTCTGTTGCTTAATCACTTCTTTAGATTCCCCATACAGACGAATCAATTCCCGTGCGTACGGCAGCAAGGCTTCCCCTGCTTGCGTCAGTCGCAGCTTGCGTCCGTATCTTTCAAATAGCGGAGCTCCATACGACTGCTCCAGCTTTTGCATTTGTGCCGTTACCGTCGGTTGAGCATAGCCCAGTTCTTCTGCTGCCCGTGTAAAGCTCCCATACCGGGCTACTTCGCGAAAAGTATGTAAATAGACCAGCTCCATCCCGCTTCCTCCCATAGAAATCAGTAATGATCCTTATTAAATAGTATAGATAACTGTGATGGTTGGTTCAATGCTATGCTTTGTACATAACCATCACACGTAACGAGGAGGATTTTGATATGTCTCTTGTTTTGCAAACACCCGCCGCGTCATCTGAAGTAGCCCGTACTCATTTTCTCAACAAGCTTTCTCTCGAGACAGATGTCGCTGATGTATGGAATGACATCCAAAACCGAGTGGAAGGCTTCTACATCCTGGATGCTCGCAGCGAGAAAGCGTATCGGGATGGTCACGTTCCCGGAGCTCTGAATCTCCCCCATTCGCTTATTTCTGCTGAAACGACGGCTGCTCTGGACCCGACCAAGCTCATGGTCGTCTACTGCTGGGGTCCTAACTGCAACGGTGCAGCTAAGGCCTGCGCAAAACTGGCCGCTCTCGGTTTTCAAGTGAAAGAGATGCTCGGAGGGATTGAATACTGGGAAAAAGAGGGGAATCCTCTCGAATAGGAAACGCAAAAAAGGACGGGAGCTTGGTCCCGTCCTTCTTAGTTATCGCAAGGCTTAGTAGCCGCGTTTTGCGTTCTTTTTGTTGATTGTCGCAAGGTTCTCTTCGCTGTGCTTCATCCATTTTTTCATCTTGTCTTCGAAAGAAGCTCCGCTATCTCGTTTTGCATTCCCTCCGCGGTCGCCTCCACGATATCCACCACCACGGCGCTCTTCACGTTCCGGACGCTCAGGCGCTGGGAGTGCTGCGCGAACCGAAAGCGAGATTTTACCTGCATCATCAATGGAGAGTACTTTTACCTTTACTTGTGCCCCCACGGTAAAGTGATCATTGATATCCTTAACAAAACCGTTTGCTACTTGGGAAATGTGGACCAGCCCCTGCTCGGTTTCGCTGACTGCTACGAACATCCCAAACGGTTTAATCGCTGTCACTTTTCCTTCGATGATGCTTCCCACTTGTACTGCCATCCAGTTTGCACTCCTTTTATTTTTTCAGAAAAATGGTGAGAACCTCAAACCAGAAGCCTCATTCTCTTAGTATAGCAGAGAAATTCCAATACTGAAAAGCCTATTCTTTCTAGGCACACACTCTAAGCTAGTTATGCCCCAGTTCGAATGCATCCATTGCCATGACAAGTTCTTCATTTGTCGGGATGACCATGACTTTTACCGGAGAGTATTTCGTGCTGATGAATGTCTCACCTTTGCTGGTGCGGTTTACCTCACGATCCAGGTTTACCCCGGCAAATTCCAGACCAGAGCACACCAAATCCCGCACGGCAGCACTATTCTCTCCGACACCCGCCGTAAAGATAATGCCGTCGACTCCATTCAGTCGAGCAAGGTACAGTCCCACATGCTTATGCAGAATAGTAGTAAACAATTCCAGCGCGAGCTTGCTGCGGAGATGTCCCTCTTCTGCTTTTTTCATAACGTCACGCAAATCATTGGATACACCCGATACGCCCATGAGACCGCTATTGTTATTCAGAATCTTAATAGCGCCAGCCGTGTCAGTCTTTTCAATTTCCTCAATATACGGGATGATACCTGGGTCAATGTTTCCGCTGCGCGTACCCATGGACAAACCAGCCAACGGCGTCATACCCATCGACGTATCATACGATTCACCATTTCGGATCGCCGTGATACTTACCCCGCTTCCGATGTGGCAACTGATCAGACGTAGCTGCTCTTTCGGGCGACCCATCATTTCTGCTGCCCGGCCCATTACATAGCGATGGGACGTTCCATGGAAACCGTATTTGCGAATACCGTATTGCTCGTAGTATTCATAAGGCAGTGCGTACAAATAAGAGGATGGTGGCATGGTTTGGTGGAACGCTGTATCAAAAACAGCTACGTGAATCAAATCAGGAAACAGACTCTGTGCAACTTCAATCCCGGTCAGGTTAATGGGGTTATGAAGCGGGGCGAAACGGGACAGGCTACGAATTTCGTCTTTTACTTGGTCATTAATAATAACGGACTGCTTAAATGCTTCTCCGCCGTGGACAACACGATGGGAAACGATATCTATCGAATATTGTTTGAGGGATTCAAACACTCCCCGAATAGCATCTTCATATTGGTCACGCTGGATTTGCTCCAAATAATCATGCGCAATCAATGTTTTGGAAGGCATTTCATACAGCTTGTACTTCACCGAAGAACTTCCGCAGTTCAGTACAAGAACATTCTTTTTTCCTACCACGATCTAATCCACTCTCCAATCATTCAATCGCAGCCTTCTCTCCTCATAGGATGGATAGGCTCCCTACATTTTATAACGATATGCTCTTCGTGAATACAGGTAATTGAGAGCAATTATCAACAACATCGTGACAGATCCAGATGCATCGAGCAAAACATCCTGCACCATTCCGGTTCGGTCCGGTGTAAACGTCTGATGCCATTCATCCAAAACAGCCGTCATCACACTGCAAAAAGCGCTCCAGGGCAGTGCTTGCCCAAACGAGAGATGATGCGAAAACACGCGATACCAGCTAAAAGCCAAGAGAGCAAAAACAGTAAAGTGTGTCCCTTTCCGTATCAAGAACTCGATAAAACCAGCGGCTCCCTTTTCTTCCAGGCTGACATCCTTGCCTCCGTAAGGAATGGATATGTCGCCTAAACGGTCCTGTAAGCTCTGTTCATCCACTAGCTTGTCTATCGTCCCTCGCATGTCTTGCTTGGCGTATGGCTGTGAAGAAGAAATGAACAAACCGAGTAGAATGGCCATCAAAAGCAAGTAATCCCATACTTTTCGATATCGACGCACGTGTTTGTTACCCCCTGCTTTCGATTCTCTTTCCTATCTTACCATGACGCATACCTGGTTAGTCGGTTACAGCTACGTGAACGATTGAAAAAGAAAAACGCCAACCTATTTTAGCGGTTGGCGTCATGTGTAGAAGAAGAAAGAGGCAGGAAGTCCTCTTGTACAGGCACATACTCTCGGGAATCGTGGTTTGAGACTTCGGCTTGCCCTGTTTTTTGTGAGCGGGCCTGTTCGCGTTTTCTTTCCTTGAAATCGCTACGACGTACTTGATTGTTTTCCCACCAAATCCGCAAATGACGAGCGAGGATCGGCAAAGACATCTCAGAATGGGCAGCCTGTCTTTGCACAGCCGCATGTTGCATACCAGGAAGAAGTACGATTGTGGCAAAAGCCCCCATTAGAATGCCAAACAACAATACGCTGGCAAAGGACGCAAACGAATCATTCCCAGTACCCAAGCCCCCAGCTAGCGGAAGACTGGCTAACGCGATCGCCAAATATATCCCCGCTTGATTGACCATAGTGCGTTTGGCCCCCAGCTTGATACCGTCCCAAACTCGCTCCTGTTCGGCTTGGGCCTTGTACAGCTCATCCATCGCAAGAAGTGCCTGCAAAACGATGACGGCAATGGCAGCCACTATACCGTAGAAGCTCATAACGTTCATGGGTCGATCCAACCACAGCAATCCCAGCGCAAAGCCTCCAGACAAGACTGGCAAGAGAACGAGGGCAAATAATCCATCGCGTGTTCTGCGTTGCAAAAGCAAGCTCATGATAAGTACGAGGGCAACCAGACTGCCAATCGTCAAGAACCGGCTGCTCCAATCGACCTTGTTGAGCTTTTTCTCCTCCAATTTCTTCAGCTCATCGTCGTTATATACCGTGTAGCCTTCGGGTATCGTCACCTTTTCTTGCATGGTATATGGAATGATGTAAGACCACAGCTCAATTCGACTTGGATCTGTGACGGCACTGCTTACCTTGAAGACATACAGTCCGTCTTCCCGTTGATAAATAGGCGGTTCGCTGCCGATCGACCAATCTACCAACTCAGATAACCGCACCGTACCTTGTGAGGTTCGAATTAAAATCTGTTTCACTTGATCCGGATAGTCCATCCACCCGTCAGGGAATCGTACATGGATAGGTACCTGACGCTCATTCCAATAGACACTGCCTGCTGTTTTTTCTCCCAAATAGCTCTCCAGTTGTCTCTTGATCTCCTCTTGCGTAATCCGGTAGCGTGCCAGCATCTCTTGTTTTGGACGAATGTCGATAAAGGTCCCCACTGCACCTGGACCGATTCGTTCATCTGTCACAAGTTCTCGCCCCTCTTTATCCTTCGCACTCTGCTTTTCCATGAATGCCAATACTTCATTAGCAATGTTCTGCGTCGTTTGCAAGGATGGCCCCATGATCGTCAAGACAAGGCGAGTTGCCTTATCTTTATTAATGACCAGCGCAAACGGATCTGTCTGAGGAATATCTCGCAGCTCTTTGTCCAGTACTTTTTCCAGATCTGAGACTGATTGCGTCCAATCGTATTTGTCCACGAGCTTTAGTTGAAAGCTCAGATTTTCTTCGGAGGCAATCGTGTAGACATCTCGGACTTCGTTAATGGCGAGCAAGCGCTCCTCAGCTATTTGTGCTGCCCGCATGGCCTCATCGATGCTGCTTCCCTGCACCATTGGCAATGAAAGCGACTTGTCGCCATAATCAAGCTTGGCGTACGGATCTACGAGAATAAATGACTTGAGCAAAAAGACAAAGGCAAGTGAGGCAACCAGTGTGATTCCATAAGGCAAATACCCTTGTTCCACCAGTCGTTCCCAGCGAGCTTGAAAATACCTTGTCACTTTACCAGAAGCCCGTGGAGTTTCCTCCTCTACTCGTTCGGAAGCTTCCAGCCACGTTCCTGTCAGTACCGGCGTGATAAATCCATAGATAAGAATAAGAGCAAACGTCCCCAGCAAAAGAACGGGCCAAGCATCGTATAAGACAACCTTGTCTTCTGCCTTGAGGAAATCCGTGAAAACGACACCTGTCCAACAGACTGCCACTACGACAATCGTAAGCAAAAACGGCTTCATCAACCCCCACGCCACTTGCAAACAACGAACAAACGAGTACGAGGGCAATCGTGAAAACTGATGAAACAACGCAGAGCCTGCTCCTGTGAACAATAGCGAAAATAACACGAGTGGTCCAAGCGTGGAGAGCGTCAATGGGATTCCCCAAAGCCACATGCCTCCAAGAACACTGCCGACCGCTAGAACGTTTGCCAAAAGCGCGAGTACAGCCCCTGCCCATTGTTTTCGGGTCAGGTACAAAAAGAGCGAACAGATGACAGCCGTTAGAACAGCCAGTGCCCCAAGCTGTCTCAATGCAGCAGTGATTGTCTGGGCGTCGTCACGAAACAAATCGAGGCGGTACTTGCCGCCTGAAGCCTGATTCAACTCGCCAACCGCTTCCTTTACTTGCCTGCTGATGACAGGCAATTGCCCGACATCTGCTGCGTACACCGTGATTCCTAAGGCAGGCGAGCCACGATACATCCCGATTTGTTCGCCTTTGCTCCCGCGTCGATCACGAATGTCAGCCAACGTGTTTAGTGGCACGTATCCTTTATCGGTAGAGATCAAGTGCTTACCCAGATCTTGCAGCCCTTCCGATTTACTCGTCCATTGAATCATGGTTCGATCCTTATCAGCTCCAACAGAGCCTACCTCTTCTCCAACCACATCTGTCGGCAGTTGCGACAGAACATCAGCAGGTGTGAGCCCGTAGGCGAGTAGCATGGACGGTCGGAAAATGATATCTACCTGCTCTTTTACGGCTTGCTTGTCCATTTCGATGCGAGCGATCCCTGGCAGATTGATCAATTTGTCATAGACAGTATTTTGGGCAACGTCAGACAAGGTCTGCAAGTCCGTGCCGTACAGGACATAAAAGCCAATCTTGCTATCGGCCAGATTGCTTTGACTGACGCTCCACTCCTGCACGGGTAGCTGCTTCGTGATTTCTCCCAGCTTCTTTTCCAACCGTTCCTTATAATCCGAACCGATTTGTTCCGATGTTTTTACAGTAATAACTGCCGACCCCATCCGAGATTCGGAAGCAATCGTAAGCACACTGCCCAATGAACGTACCGATTCCTCTACTTTTCTCGCAACCGATTCGTCTACTTCCGCAGAGGAAAGTTTGGGTGCCAAGAGACTGATTGTATATTCAGGCACAGACCGATCCGGGAACGTCTTGATATCCAGCCCGAACCAAGCTCCTACCGCAAGTAGACAGCAAATGACCGCCAGGATGCGGGCGAAGGAGGGGATAATCGATAAAAATGTCTTGTTATTCATCCGCCACCTTCACCGCCTCACCATCCACTACATACGACAAGCCTGAAGCAACAATCTGGTCACCAGGCACGAGACCTTCCACTACCTCATAGAAGGTTCCTTGCAATGCCCCCACTTTGACAAACGTCTTTTCCACTGAATGTTCATTGATTTTCATGACGTAATATTCTTCATCAGAGACGCCGATGCTGCTAACAGGAACGAGCGCAACATTTGACGCCGGCAGCGGATACATACAAGTGACAGTCATGCCACCCTTCCACGCTACATTCTTGCCGTCTACGGTCACCTCGACTGGATAAGACCCCAAGCTGGTATCCATAACAGGTGAAACAAACGTCACTTTTCCTTCTGCTTCACTGCCGTCCGGGGCTTTCACCTTTACCACTTTACCTGCCTGCCAATGGGCGATTTGCTCCCTTTCTACTTGCAGTTTAACAAGCCAGGAGCTCGTATCGACCATTCGAATGACCTCTGTCCCAGGTCCAGCTTGCTCCGACGCTGTCTTGGAGATCGCTGCAACCACGCCTGTAAACGGAGCTATGATCACCGCATCAGCCGCTTCCTGCTTCGCGCGGCTCAATTGAACATTGGCCTGCTGGATGCTTGCATTCGCTTCTTCGATGTCCAGTGGATCGGCACCCTTCAGCAGATTGTTGTACGCCACTTGTTCTTCTTCCAGACTCAGCTCGGCTTGTCGCAGTGCAGAGGACAGCTTGTCTTTTTCATCCTTCGAGATGGCTCCATTCGCATACAAAATCTCCGCTTTGGTGAGTTCGTCGCGAGCTTTTTGCATTTGTTCTCTCGCTTTTTCTACCTGTAGCTTCTTGGTCTGCACCTCATGACTCTCCGGTCCCTTGGCGGCCTTTTCCCGCTTGATTGCAGCACTTGCTACTTGTCCTTGGGCTGCGTGAATTCCTTGCTGCAAGGCCGTTCCATCTAATGTCGCCAACGTCTGCCCTGCCTTGACAGTAGCTCCTTTTTCTACGAGAATGCCTGAAATTTTGCCTGAGGCACCAAACGATAAAGCCAGCTCCTGACGCGGTGCCACTACACCTGCTACTTCCATCAGTCGCTCATCCTTGCCATTCTCCACCGTATAGGCACTTACCGTTTTCACCTTGATGACCGTTTCTTCTTTCGTTCGTTTCAGACTTGAAACTCCCTCATTTAGCTTTTCGCACCCTACGAGCAGCAGGACCACAACCGTAAGACTTATCCATTTATTCGTATTTTTCATTCCTGCAACCCCACATTTCCCCCTGAATCTTCCTAATACTGACCAAAAAAAACGACGAATATTGACAAAATATATTTTACAGAAAAAAATGGTATAGTTGTACTACTTTTCTGTCATTTTACATTATTTTTTATAATCCAAATGTCTCGTCACTTGTTTGTAACTCGTATCTAGTATGATAGAAGGGCAGGAAAACAGGGCAACTGCATCGCCCTATTGTTAGCGCTTACAAAAATCCTTTACTTTTTCATGGTGGGAGTGATCGTCATGGCCAAAATCTATACTTCTTACACGGACATCGTGGCTGATATTCACGATGGTGCCACTTTATTAGTGGGCGGCTTCGGACTTGTAGGAATTCCGGAGAATCTGATTATTGCCCTGCGAGACAAAGCAGTGAAAAACTTGACAGTCGTCTCAAATAACTGCGGGGTAGATGATTGGGGACTCGGTCTCCTTTTACGCGAAAAGCAAATCAAAAAAATGGTCTCCTCTTATGTGGGTGAAAATAAGGAGTTCGAACGTCAATTTTTGTCCGGTGAGCTCGAAGTCGAGTTGACGCCACAAGGGACGCTGGCGGAGAGAATTCGCGCTGGCGGAGCTGGAATTCCGGCATTCTATACGCCAGCAGGAGTCGGCACACCTATCGCTGAAGGACGGGAAACGCGCGATTTCGCAGGGAAAGAGTACCTGCTTGAGTATGGCATCACGGGTGATTTCGCACTGATCAAGGCGTGGAAGGCTGACAAGATGGGCAATCTCGTCTTCCGCAAAACAGCCCAAAACTTCAATCCAATGATGGCAGCAGCCGGAAAAATCACGATCGTCGAAGTGGAAGAAATCGTAGAGACAGGTGAACTGGACCCTGAGCATATTCACACACCAAGTGTCTATGTGCAACGTGTGATACAGGCACCTTCGTTTGAAAAACGCATCGAACGACGCACTGTCCGCTCGTAAGCAGCAAAAGAGAGTACCGGATTACATTCAAGGGAGGAAAACACAGATGTCGCTTACACGTGAGCAAATCGCCACTCGTGCCGCCGGGGAAATAGAAGATGGCTTTTACGTAAACTTGGGGATTGGAATGCCCACGCTCGTCGCCAACTACATCCCCGAAGGAAAAACAGTTGTTCTGCAATCGGAAAACGGCTTGCTCGGAATTGGTCCATACCCGACAGAGGAAAACCTCGATCCTGATCTCATCAACGCCGGAAAAGAAACCGTTACGGCTATTCCAGGTGCGGCCTACTTCTCCAGTGCAGAATCGTTTGCGATGATTCGCGGCGGCCATATCGACCTCGCTATTTTGGGAGCGATGGAGGTTTCTGCTGCGGGTGATCTCGCAAACTGGATGATTCCTGGCAAAATGGTCAAGGGCATGGGAGGTGCCATGGATCTCGTCCACGGCGCGAAAAAAATCGTCGTCATCATGGATCATGTCAACAAGCATGGTGAGACAAAAATCTTGAATGAATGCGCCCTGCCACTTACCGGCAAGAAGGTTGTCAACCGTATCATTACGGACAGAGCTGTCATGGACGTGACACCAGACGGGCTCGTCCTCGTCGAGATAGCAGAAGGTTATACAGCGGAAGACATCCAGGCCTGCACGCAACCTACGCTACTTATCTCTCCAGAACTGAAAACAATTGGGCTGTAACCTATTTTTCAGGTACAGAACCCCCGTGAGTAAATCGCCGACTTCATCGCATCTGCGTGGAGTCGCTTTTTCTTTCCTTTTTTGCTCGGTGATAGCACACTTGCGCGGTCGCCTCTTTCTCACCTTTTCGTATATAATATGGATGATCCATCAAATTTCCCAGTATCTGAGAGGAAGAGATTCCATGTCAGGAACAGTCGGTTGCTTACTCATCCATGGATTTGCCGGAGACATCAACGATATACTCCCACTCGCCAAAAAGCTCCGCGAGGCTGGCTATCAGGTGGAATGCCCTACCTTGGAGGGACATGGGACTACTCGTCGACACATGGCAAAAAGCACCCGCCACGACTGGCTCCGCTCGGCAGAAGAAGGCTACAAGCGACTGTCCATGCGCGCTGACACTATCGTGGTCATCGGATTTTCCATGGGGGGACTGCTAGCCTTTCACTTGACGACAAAATACCCTGTCGCCCTGCTGTTTACGATCAACACCCCTTATAAATATTGGGACGTCAAAGAGGCAATGCACTATTTGCGTGAGGATTTCTCTACCCACTCCAAACGCTATATACACGGCATCGGCAGAATCCCTTTTAGCAGCATGCTGCAATTTCGCAGGCTGTTGGCAGAAACGAAGCCGCTTTTGCCTCAAATTACGACCCCTTACGTTCTGCTGCAAGCAAGGCGAGACGATACTGTACACGCCGTGAGCGCACAAATACTCGCAACCAGTGTAGACGAATCTGCCTCCCCGCAAATCACCTGGTACGAGCATTCGAACCATATGCTGCTCCACGGTCCTGACAAGGAGGCAGCCATTGCTCACGTCATGACAACCATCAAGAAGCGCTTTCCATCTTGACCAGCTTCGGTCGCCACAGCCATACAAGACCAACCAGAAGCAAGATGATCGCTATTCCGGTGTACATGGGACCCAGACCTACGTGTTCATCTAGCCAGAAAGCAAGGAGCGGCCCCAACGCCGCGCCCAGATCACTCACGACTGAATACTGTGTCATTACTGCTTGGCTGTTGGCCTGTCTCGCGGCTTCATCAGCCGCAAGGGTATCTATCACGGTCGTGATAATCGTCGCGGTCAACTGGATGCCGAATAAAATTGCAAACCATAGCAAAAGCGAAGATGCTGCTTGCAACGAGGCAAACAGAATGGAGGCGACTAGCAACGTCCCGATGAATAGATTCGTCCGGCCATGCCTGTCCGACAATTTGCCTACCAATGGGGCCGCCCACGGCTCCCACCCCCAGCGGATTCCTTGGATCACACTTGCAATTACTGCTGCCCCCAGCACGACTCCGCCCATCATGATAAACGGTTCACGTACTTCGACCACTCTGCTTAACGTGGAGGTAAACACCCCCTGGTACACCATCGTGACAAGCAATGCCGTCGTCAGTGTCAACAGTACCTGCACCTGACTCCACAAGCGTTTTCCTGCATCCATCGGCTTCACGTCTGCCAGATGCTGATTGGTAAAGGAAGGGCGTATATAGCGAAAAACAAGAATGAACGCGAACAAGGAAGGCACCGCAAGTACAATAGCAGCAACAGAAAGCCCGTACCAAGAGGCCAGTAGTGCTCCGACCAGCATGCCGCCAAGACTGCCCAAGCGATACAATCCGTTGTACAAGCCCATGAGTTGCCCGCGATTATGCCCTTCAGAAACGGTCACGATCAACGAAAATGCACCTAGCCTTAAAAAGGTCCAAGCTACTCCCCACAAGCATCGCATCAGAAGCCACAGCCAAAAGCCTTCCAAGCTGTACGAAAGCGTCGTCAGAAAAGCCAACACCACTGCCACAATCAAACCCGTGCGTCCTCCTGAGCGCTCATACCATTTTCCAACAAGAGGGCCGAGTGGTACGCGGATGAAGCGGTTCACCGCAAGCAATACCCCCACTTCCCACAGCGATGTTAATCCAGCCTCCTTCCAGAAAAGAGGAAGCACCACATACAGCATCGAATCCCCTATCATGCACAATGCTGTCACCAGTGCGACTGCCACGACTTGTGTCTTTCCACTGACTTCTCTCATCTCCTGATCCTTCTCTCTACTCGTTTTTACGTCTTTCTGAGCTATACCTTACGCGCAATCACTCATCATTTCTAATACATCTTTATCTATTACTCATAAACAAAAGTTATGAATCGAGGTACAGGATGAACTTACATGCACTCCGCATTTTTGTAGAAGTAGCGTCACGAGGCAGTGTCACCGAAGCAGCAATCGCACTCTCGATCAGCCAGCCTGCCGTAAGTGCCCAAATCCGCAAGCTCGAAAATGAATGGCGCATGACCTTGCTCATCCCGGATGGTCGCGGTATTGCTCTCACCTATGAGGGGCGCTTTCTTTTTGAAAAAGCACGCCGCATTTACGACTGGGAACGGGAAATCGAATCACAGCTAACAGAAATCAAACAAGGGAAGAAAGGACGACTACGGATTGCTTCTACCTATCTCCCCTCGCATTATCTCGTGCCACAATGGCTGGCTCAGTACAAGCGCAATTATGAAGGAGTCGATGTAGAAATTCGCACGCGTAATTCCATGCAATCCATCGAGCTGCTTCTTAGCTGCGAGGTCGATGTGGCCGTTATTCTCAAAGAATCGTGGGATGAGCTGCCTATCAATCGGCATCACTTGATGGATGTACCCTATTGGTTTATTTTGCCCGCCCATCATCCGCTTGCAGGAAAAGAAATCCGTATGGAGCAGCTCGTGGAGGAACCATTTTTGTTGCGGGAGCAAGGCAGTTCGACCCGCGATTGGCTTTTTGCCCTCTGTCGCGAGCATGGTGTGAAACGTCCACAGGTCGGTATTCAGTATCACGGTCTGGTTGAATCCATCCACTCCGTTCGTGCGGGATATGGGACGATGTTGGCTCCTGCTCTGGCCGTCAGGGAAATGGTAGAGCAGGGTGAGGTCGGTCGTGTAACCGTATCAGGGGTAGAGATCAAGCGTCCGTTGTATGTCTGCACGCGTGACGATGAGACAGAACAGCGGCCTGTTGTTACTCAGTTTCTGGAGTTGGTAAAGCGTGAGAAACTGATTTGAAAATAAGACGAATCAAAACGAAAAAAGAGGCTTTTCCTCAAAGGAATAGCCTCTTCTTTATACGCAACGCTTATGGGAACACAATCGTCTTGTTACCGTACACCAGCACCCGATCCTCCAGATGCCAACGAACCGCACGTGCAAGCACCGTACGCTCTACCTGACGTCCCAACTGCTTCAGTGCCTCGACGTCTTCCTGGTGCGATACACGTTGAACGTCTTGCTCGATAATCGGTCCTGCGTCCAGCTCTTCCGTGACGTAATGCGCAGTCGCTCCGATCAGCTTCACGCCGCGACGGTACGCCTGCTCGTAAGGCTTCGCTCCGACAAAAGCAGGGAGGAAGGAATGGTGGATATTGATAATCCGCATCGCATAGTCCTCCAAAAAGCGCGGGGACAAAATCTGCATGTAGCGAGCCAGAACGATCAGATCAACACCCTCCGCCGCTGCAATCTGCTCCTCTTCTGCCTGCGGCTTGTTATCCTTCGTGACTGGAATGCAGCGATACGGAATGCCGAAGGACTCGACTGTCTCCTGCATGTCAGGATGGTTGCTGACGACAACCGCGATATCCGCGAACAGCTCCCCGGACTTCCAGCGCCACAAGAGCTCCAAAAGACAGTGATCTTCTTTGGAAACAAACAACGCGACCTTCTTGCGCTTGTTCGCTTCCACCAGCGACCATTCCATGCCAAAGCTCTCGGCAACAGGGCTGAATGCTTGCTTGATCTCTTCACAGCGCTCGTCCAGATTGATGAGATCGAATTCAATGCGCATGAAGAATCGGCCTGTTTCCGGATCGGTCGTGTACTGGTCAGACTGAACGATGTTGGCTCCCTGTTGGAACAAGAAGTTCGACACCGCCGCGACGATACCCGCGCGGTCCGGGCAAGAAATCAGCATGCGCGCACGATCTTTGTTTTTCTCTCGATACGCGAGCCATTCTCTCTCTGATAACAATTGCATGGTTTACTCTCCTCCATAATCAAAAACAGCAAAAAGTTGTTTGCAATTATACCATTCCCAGAAGGGATTTCTATACCCAAATAGAGAGAAAAATGTTCACTTATCGATAAAAATTTTTAGATAGAGTGATTTCCAATCCCGTTAAGCAAAATATCTACGGTCAGAGCGATTTGCTCATCATCGCTGAACTGTGTAAATTCATCGGTATCCAAAACTTGCCGGAACAGAACGAGCCCGATCATCGAGGACAGGATCGCCCGGAAGACAGCCTGTGTCGGGAGCGGACGCAATTCGCCTACCTCGCCCTTTGCCTCGATCAGCTTATTTGCCATCTCCTTCACACCCGTGAAAACGGTAGCGATGAGTGCTTCCCTGATTTCGTCATGGAAAAAGGCTTCTTGCAGCAAAATGCGAATATGCTTTTCATTCGCCAGCACCAGGTCGATCCGGTTTCGGTACAGCTCTGTCACGATTTGGGAGAATGTCTTTTTATTCTGCTCTTTGAAGATCTCACGGACATCCTTCAAGATAAACGGCGCCGCGAACTTGACCAATACTGGTGCAACGACGGCAAGTAAAATATCCTTTTTCGATTTGTAGTGGCGAAAAATCGTTCCCTCTGCCACTCCTGCTTCTTTGGCAATTTCAGAGGTGGAGCTGGCATGAAAGCCCTTTTCGGCGAACAGCTTCACCGATGCACGCAAAATATTACGCTGCTTCTCCGTCATCTCACTCTCATCTTTCAACTCTTCTACATATTGCAACAGGCCCTCTACAAATGTTGGCGGCTTGTTCATCACCCATTACGCTCCTCTTATTCGATCTTCTTGCGGAATCGCAGGATAGCGACTGTCAGGATCAAGAGACAAAAACCGCTCATTCCGACGACATCCTTCCAGAGCGCATCGATGTCCACGCCCTTTAAGAAAATTCCTCGCAAGATTTCCAGAAAATAGGTCAACGGGACGAGCCCGCCTAACCATTGTATCACGAGCGGCATCGAATCGCGCGGGAACATAAAGCCGGAGAGAAGCACACTAGGCAGAATAAAAGCGAATGCCATTTGCATCGCTTGAAGCTGAGTCTTTGCCACCGTAGAAATGAAAATGCCCAAGAGAAGCGTCGTCACCAAAAACAAGATAGACAAAGTCACCAGAAGCGAAATGCTGCCTTTGACCGGGACCCCGAACCAATACGTTCCAACCAAGAGCACTAGACAAAACGAAAAGAGACCTACACCTACATAGGGGGTAATTTTGCCGAGCATCAGCTCCAATGGGCGGATCGGAGTCACGATTAACTGCTCCATCGTTCCTCGCTCCTTTTCACGTACGAGGGAAAACGCCGTCAGAATCATCGTGACGTTTTGCATTATCAAGCCGATCAAGCCAGGAATATTGAAGACGATACTCTCCATATTGGGGTTAAACAGCACGCGTGTATCCAAGCCGAGTGGCTGTTCCAGCTCCCCCAATCCTTGTTTTTGCAGCTTTATTTCCTGCAATGTGATCGCTTGATGTTGGACGATCAACTGGGCTTGAGAAGTGGCAGTCCGGGCGATATTCGGATCGGAACCATTAATCAGCATCTGCACATCTACCGACTCGTTTCGATCACGCTTGCGGGTGTAGTCCGGCCCGATAATAAGCGCAACATTTACGGAGCCATCGTCCAGCATGGCTTCGATCTCCCTGTAGCTACTTACATGGGCTGCCACCTCGAATACGCGTGTATGGACGAACTGATCCACCAGCTCTCGACTGGCAGCAGAAGGGCTTTGATTCCAGACGGCCATCTGGATGTCATTGACGTCTGTATTCACCGCATATCCGAACAAAAACAACAGCATCAGCGGCATGACCAGTGCAATCGCCAGACTGGGACGATCCCGCTTGATTTGGATGACTTCCTTCTTCACGACAGACCAGTAACGCTCCCAGACAAAATGCCTCATCTGGCTCCCTCCTCCGCCGCCTGTCTGGCTTCCTCCTGCCTAACCAGATCGATGAAGACATCCTCCAGATTGCCTACTCCCATACGATCGATCAACGCTTGTGGAGTGCCTTCCGCCAGCAGATTGCCGAAAAAGATAAAGCCGATCCAATCGCATGTCTGCGCCTCATCCATATAGTGTGTGGTCACCAGCACGGTGATCCCCTGTCTCGCCAGTTCATGAATGACGTCCCAAAAAATCCGACGAGAAACAGGATCGACTCCTGCTGTCGGTTCGTCCAAAATCAACAGCTCCGGCTTGTGCAAAAGAGCGCAGGAGAGCGCGAGGCGTTGCTTCCATCCCCCTGACAGCGATCCCGCAAGCTGCTTTTCCCTGCCTGTCAGGCCTGCCATCTCAATCAGTTCCGCTTTCCGCTCCTTGCGTTCTGCTGCACGTAATCGATAAACCCCGGCATAAAAATCGAGATTCTCTTCCACTGTCAAATCTTCATACAGGCTGAACTTTTGTGACATATAGCCGATCCTTTGCTTGATTTCCTCGCTCTGTGTCATGACATCGAAGCCAAGAACCGTCCCCTTTCCCGTCGTCGGGGTCAACAAGCCACAAAGCATCCGGATTGTGGTCGATTTCCCTGAACCATTCGGACCCAAAAAACCGTAAATCGAACCTCGCGGAACCGTCAGTGTCAGGCTGTTCACAGCTACTCGATCACCGAAACGCTTCGTCAACTGCTCGCATTGGATAGCGGCGCTCATTGACCTCCCTCCTCGTCTGCCAGCAGCACATCGGCAGGCATACCTGGTTTGATTTTGTCGAGTCCATCTGAGATATGGATCGTAACAGCGAACACAAGCTTGGTGCGTTCATCCGGTGTCTGTACATTTTTCGGCGTAAACTCTGCCTTTTCAGAGATGCGACTGATCGTTCCCGTAAACGTCTCTTGCGGATAGGCATCCACCTTGATGCCAACCTTTTGTCCTTTTTTCACCTGATTCAATTGTGCTTCCGGGATGTACACGACGAGCTCGAGCTGATCTGGCTTCATCATCGTAAACAAGGTGGCACCTGTTTTGGCTACTTCCCCCTGTTCGATAGAGGAGCGCAAGAGTGTACCATCATCTGTTGCTGTAATCTTGGACTTTTCCAACTGCAATAAGGCTTGATCCAGTTTCGCTTTCGCCTGCTGCTGTGCGGCGAGCAGTGCCCGAATCGCGTAATCGGTACTCCCTTCCTTCACCTGGTCGAGATCCGCCTGCGCTCCGGCTTGCGCGGCTTGGGCTGTACCGATTTGGGCCGCAGCAGCAGCGATGTCTTCTTGTGCAGAATGGTACTGTGCCTGTGTCTGCGCTACTTGTGCCGCCCATTGATCTGTCTGTGTTTTTGCCTGATTCACTGCTTCTTTTTGTGTGTCGAGGTCTTTGACAGAGATCGCTCCTTTTTCGAAAAGCGCTGTTGCTTCCTCGAGCCTTTTTTGTTGATACAACAGGGTCTGCTGCGCCCCCTGCCATTGCGATTCTGCCTGCGTCATCTGCTCAGCAGCACGTGCTTTTCCTGCTTCCGCCTGATTTTTTCTCGCTTGTGCCAGTTGAATATTCGCATTTGCTTGCTGGACGTTGGCTATACTTCTTTGGATCGTCGTGTCCCGTGAACCCGCTCTCGCCTCTTCCAGTCTGGCTGTCGCTTGGTCCAGTGCCGCCTGTGCTTCTGCCACAGTCATTTGGTAGCTTCGTTTATCGATTTGGGCCAGCACTTGTCCTTTTTTTACTGCATCTCCCTCTTCTGCCGTAACGTTTGTCACCAATCCGCCTACTTCAGCTACGATCGGCAGCTCGATGGCCTCGATTGTGCCAGACAGAGACGGATGATTGTCGGATGTCCAATTGCAGCCCGACAATGCCAGTAACAGTCCCCCGATACAAATAGAGCGAACAACTGGTTTCATAACCGCTTCCCCCTACCTACATAATAGAGTGAGTAATCACTTTCATTTTTGTGTGAAAAAACAAGCCACAGAACTAGGCTTGAGATAAGTTTTTTAGATAAGCGAGTGATTACTCACTTTTACTTGTGAGTATATGCTCCTCTTTTACGAAATGCAATTCCTTTTTCGAAAATGCGCAATTGAAAAGAAATCCTGTCTGATTCTTCATGCTATGATGAAGACAAGCTAGACAAGCCCGTTGGCATCGGGTATCAATACCGTCGGGATGGAAAGAATTAGGAGCATCGGGTTTTTAACTACCATGTAGGGAGTGAACAATGTCTATGATGATTAGCAAAGTCGGTCAAATCATGCTGTATGTCAATAACCAGGATCAAGCAGTGAACTTTTGGACGGAAAAGCTAGGGTTCCGTGTTGTTTCAGAAGAGAAGAACGGTGAAATGAGATGGATTGAAATTGCTCCCGCTCAAGGCGCTGAAACAAGCATCGTTCTGCACAATAAGGAATTCGTTGCGAAAATGTCGCCCGGAATGAATCTTGGCACTCCTTCACTCCTGCTCTTTTCAGAAAATATCGAGGAATTGCGTAACGACCTCATGAATAAAAATGTGAAGGTTGGAGACATTGTTACGATGCCTTCTGGCCGCGTCTTTAACTTCGCAGACGATGAAGACAATTACTTTGCTGTGCTGGAGAAAAAGTAAACAGAAGGAGGCGGCTGACTGGAATGGTCGGCCGCCTTTTGTTTCACGCTTTTTAGTCGAACTTTAATTTGGACAGTGCGTCTTTCAACGCTGAGTTGATTCCTTCATCCTGCTCCTTGTCTTGCCCCTTCAAATACTTGGCTACTTCTTTCTTCGAAACCTTGCTGCCCTTTTCCTTATCCCGACGCTCCTGGAAGGTCTTCAGTTTTTCCTTGTGTCCACACGCGCAGACAAAGGTTTGTCCTTCCCCTTCTCCGCGCAGCTCCAATCTTTTGTGGCATTTTGGACATCTGGCATTGGTCTGCTTGGCAATGCTTTTGCGATAACCGCATTCCCGATCCTGGCACACCTGCATTTTGCCGCGCTTTCCGTTTACCTCGAGCAAAAACTTATTGCACTCCGGGCACCTGCTTCTGGTCAGGTTGTCGTGCCGGAAAGTCTGATCGCTATTCTTGATCTGCTGGACGACTTCTTTGGCGTACGATTTCATCTCTTCGATAAACGCTCGCTTGTTCAAGCTGCCCTTGGCGATGGCACCGAGCTTTTGCTCCCATTGGGCGGTCAAGGTCGGCGACTGCATTTCATCTGGGACGAGCTCTAGCAACTGCTTGGCTTTTGCGGTAACAAAAATATGCTTGCCGCGCTTCTCTAGCAAAAAGCTGTTGAACAGCTTCTCGATGACATCCGCGCGGGTTGCTACTGTACCCATTCCGCCTGTTTCCCCTATCGTTTTGATCAAATCCTTGCTCTCGTTCGCCATGTATTTCGCCGGGTTTTCCATCGCAGACAGCAGGCTCGCTTCTGTAAATGGCTCTGGCGGCTTCGTCTCGCCCTTGGTCTGGGATATCGACTGGATTTGCAGGCGATCTCCTTTCGCAAGAGAAGGCAAAATCTGTTCCTTTACGCCGTCCTTCGCATCGTCGTCTTCTACATCGTGGTCATACGCCTCTCTCCAGCCTTGGGAGAGCACGGTTTTTCCTTTTGCCAGGAACGTTTCATTCCCGATTTTCGCCTGAATGGTTGTTTGCTCGTATTCGAAGGCAGGCAACAACACGGCCAGGAAGCGCTTCACGATGAGGTCAAAAATTTTGCGTTCCTTATCGCTCAAATCACCGAGAAAAACAGCTTGCTCCGTCGGGATAATCGCATGGTGGTCCGATACTTTGCTGTCATCCACGAACGATTTGTTCGCTTTGATCGGTGCACGCAGGATTCTGGCGGCGAGGGGCGCATATGGCTTCATTTGGACAGCCTTGATTCGATCCGGCAGCGTCTCGACGATATCAGCAGAGAGATAGCGAGAGTCCGTTCGTGGGTACGTCACTGCCTTGTGATGCTCATATAGCCCTTGCATGATGGACAGCGTCTGCTTTGGTGAGTAGCCAAACATCCGGTTGGCATCTCGTTGCAGCTCCGTCAAATCGTACAGTTGAGGAGCATACGTCTTTTTGTGCGCACGAGTAATCTCGATGACTTCTGCGTTTTTCTCCTGTTTGAGAGCGGCTATTAGCTGATCCGCTTTCTCCTTGGAAAATGTTTTGAAATCCTTCGTTTGCTGATCTTGCCATTGGAGCTGAATCGGACCTTGGGCCAACGCGGACAGGCCGTAAAATGGCTTGGGCGTAAAGCGACGAATCTCTTCTTCTCTCGTTGCCACAATGGCGAGTGTTGGCGTCTGGACACGACCGCAAGAGAGCTGGGCGTTATGCTTGCAGGTCAAGGCGCGGGTGGCATTGATTCCTACGAGCCAGTCTGCTTCTGCACGAGCAGCGGCGGAGGCAAACAAGTTTTCATAGTTTTTGCCATCCTTCAAATTGCGGAAGCCTTCGCGGATCGCCTTATCTGTCACCGAGGAAATCCACAGACGCTTGATTGGTTTATTCACGTGAACCAGCTCGAGAATCCACCGGGCGACGAGCTCTCCTTCACGCCCTGCATCCGTCGCAATGACGATCTGCCCGACATCGTTGCGTCTCATTTGTTGTTTGACGACCTGGAATTGCTTGTTGCTTTCCCTGATCACGACCAAGCGCAATGGGGACGGCATAATCGGCAAATCCTCGATTCGCCACGAGCTGAATTGCTGCCCGTACGCTTCTGGATCAGCGAGGGTGACCAAATGCCCGAGCGCCCATGTCACAATATATTTATCTCCTTCAAAAAAGCCGTTTCCTTTTTTGTGACATTGCAATACTTTGGCAATGTCGCGTCCAACCGAAGGCTTTTCTGCCAGTACAACTGTTTTACTCATGTACGACATCCTTTCAAACCAATTCAACAATCTGTATCCATTGTAAACAAAAAAGCAGGAAGAAGGGGCTTAGAAATATTTCGAGAAAATAAAGTTTTAAACTTAGGGTTATGAAACGCTAACGGGAAAGTTCACTTTCGCATTGGAAAAAACTTCAAAAGGCTCCTTGACCATTACGTAACGTAACGGTTTATAGTGAAATTACCGGTGAAACGCTAGCGATCAAGAAAGGGGCTGATCATGAAACAACATTGGAAAGTCGGAGAACTTGCGAAAATGGCGGGAATTACGATACGAACTTTACGTTTTTACGATCAGATAGGCTTGTTTTCACCATCCGGCTATTCGCCATCCGGATACAGACTCTACACCGAAAAGGACATTTCACGCCTACAGCAAATTTTGTCCTTAAAGGAGTTGGGGCTATCGCTGGAGCAGATTAAAGCCGTTATGACCGGAGACCAACTCAGCCTGTCAGACATCGTTACCATTCAAATAGACAGCCTGAAAGAAAGTATCCGCATGCAGCAGAAACTCTTGCATGAGCTTGAGAATGTATCGAGTCGGATGCAAAGGAACGAGCCGTTTACCGTTGAGCATTTCATGAACATCATACGGACGATGAGAATGAACCATGAGAAATTTTTCGCCGAGAGAAAATCGAGTATGGATCGCCACCTCGACCGACTTGGTGAATATTTAGATGAGCATCCGGAAGAACCCGGACAAGGAGGTTTCGACTGTGAGTGAAAGATCTGCCAAACATTCCACATTTGTCATCGAACGAAACTATAAGCATTCCCCTGCCCGTGTATTCGCTGCATGGGCGGGTCAAGCAGCCAAAGCCGGTTGGTTTCCTAAAGCTGAAGAGTTCGACTTCCGCGTCGGCGGCCACGAATTCAATCGCGGTGGTCCTCCTGGGGGACCCGTTTACACATTCGATGCCTGCTATCAGGAAATCGTTCAGAATAGGCGAATTGTATACTCATACACGCTGGACATGGAAGACAAGCGGATGTCTGTTTCCGTGACGACGGTGGAATTCGATTCCGTGGACGGCGGCACGCGCTTGATCTATACCGAGCAGGGCGTTTTTCTGGACGGTCTCGATACGCCTGAACAACGTGAGCACGGAACAAAGGTGATGTTGGATAAGCTCGGAAAGGTTCTGGACGGCCAATGAAAGATGCTGCGCTTGAATCGAGTAACCGGGCCGGTTTGAACGAATGGATTGGACTTGCCGTGCTTTCATTGCCTGCACTGCTCGTTTCGATAGACTTGTCCGTCATGATTCTCGCACTTCCTCACATAAGCGTCTCTATCGGCGCTGACAGTACAGAACAGCTCTGGATCATGGACATATACGGCTTCATGCTCTCGGGGTTTCTGATCACGATGGGCTCGCTCGGGGATCGGCTCGGCCGCCGTAAACTGCTGATGATCGGCGCAGCAGCATTCGGTTCGGCTTCGGTGTTGGCCGCTTATTCCAGCACCTCAGGAATGCTGATTGCAGCACGGGCGCTGCTCGGCATAGCCGGGGCGACGGTATCGCCTTCGTCCCTGGCTTTAATCAGCAATATGTTCCGTGATCATAAGCAACGTGCCCTCGCCATAGGCATATGGTTCATGTGCTCCATGGGAGGCATGGCGCTTGGCCCAGTAGTCGGCGGAATGATGCTGGAGCAGTTTTCATGGGGTTCGATTTTTCTACTCGGTGTTCCAGTCATGGCGCTGCTATTGTTGACTGCGCCCCATCTTCTGCCCGAATATCGGGATCCCGCACCTGGTCATTTGGATATGACTAGCGTCATGCTGTCGATGTGTACCATTCTACCAGCAATATTCGGGCTAAAGGAAATCGCTAAGCAAGGTCTACAGACTTTGCCGCTCATTGCCATCGCGGCTGGAGTTGTTTTCGGGATGTTATTTGTAAGACGGCAGCAACGTTTGGACAGTCCGCTAATGGACTTGCGCCTATTTGAAAACCCCGCCTTCAGCACGGCACTGGGCGGCTTGTTCGGCATCACTTTGACAGGCGCTTCCATGCTCTTCATCGCACAGCATCTTCAATTTGTGGAAGGACTATCTCCGCTTGCAGCAGCGATGTGCATGCTTCCGGGAGTGGTTGCGTCGATGGCGGGTATGTTGTTGTCGCCGATCATCGCTCGGCGAGTTCGACCGTCGCACCTTATCGGGGCAGGCCTTGCCGTCTCGGCGACTGGTTGTATTTTACTATCCCAGGTAGAGATGGGGTCTGGGCTCTCTACCCTGATTGTCGGTTATATCTTTTTTAATGTGGGAGTAGCCCCGTTTGCGAGCTTGTCCAGCGATCTAATTATCGGCTCGGCCCCGCCAGCGAAAGCGGGTTCGGCAGCGTCCTTGCTGCAAACGAGCGGTGAATTCGCATTCGCACTTGGTATCGCTGTATTAGGCAGTATCGGAACATACGTGTACCGCACTCAAATTGCTGGCTTCATACCGAAAGGGGTTACGACGTTAACATCCGGAGCCTCCCACGAAAGTCTGGCTGGGGCAGTCTCGGCGGCTAAAGCTTTACCCGAACCTATTGGTTCAACACTTCTTCATGGCGCCCAGATTGCATTTACCGACGGCATGCATGCTGTTGTGGTCGTTAGCGGCGGGCTCATGATCACTATCGCCATACTCACCGTGATCAAGCTTCGGCATATCCCCCCTATCGGGCAGAAAACGCCAGGTGAGATGTAATGGCCCGCGGCAGTCTGGGACTTTATTTTCTCGTCCCAGACTGCCGCTTTCTCATGTATGCGAGACATCCTTTCAAACTCAAACATCCCTGTAACGATTGTAAACAAAGAAGTCGTAGGAGGGATTCAGGAATGAATGAAAAAAGGGCCGTCTCTGGAATAGAGACAACCCTTCTATCTTTAACATTTCACCCTATACACTTGTTGCCCTTTCCAGTAACAGTCGCAACAGAGGTGTCAGAAGAAGATGCTTTTTCTACTCAACCTCTGTTGAAAGGTCACCAAATTCTAGATCATCCCATCCACCAGATGGGGTGCCTGTTGAAAACAAGGAAAAATATTTATAGCTTTCATTCCCTGATGTATCCTTTACTGCTCCTTGGGCTACATCTATGTAGTACTCTACATTATTTTTTAAAGGCGCTTTCGGTTGGATCGTTACAGTGTCATTACTGACAGTAAAAGTTGCAGGAACCTTCGCACCATTGTCATTCATTAATAGGAATTTCTTTGTTCCACTTATCACTTTGCGATCATACTTAATTGTAATAACCGCATCTACATCCACTTTTGTTTCCTCTCCATACGGCTTTACATCGATTACTATAGGCGCTTCGTTGTTGCTGGTCACAAACTGTAATAAATACTTATCGATCGATTTAGTAGAATCAATGGTGCTTACAATTGCTCCTTTGTCAATTTCGATCGCATATTTCGTATTGGATTCCAAAGTCTTGTCAGGACGAATATAGAGTGTGTTATTTCTAATCTCCAATTTTCCGCTGACTGGTGATTTTCCTTCAACCTTATAGAGCGATACTACTGTTGACGGATCATTGTCAAAAGTAATTGGCACCGGGAATGTTAGCGCAGGTCGAATGTTTGTAGGAACATCTGTCTGCGCAATAATAGGATTAGAAACTGATACGAACACATCCCCAGGCTTTGGAAAACTGATTAGGTCGTCGGAAATATACGTGCTATCAAGTTGGTATTCACTTTTGAATTTCGCGTCATTTTCCTCTAGCTGCTCATCATCAAGGAACTGATTCGGTACACCAAGCTCTTCTTTCTCCGATTTTGCTGATACGCTGTTGCTGTTTAGCGTTAAACTGAACATGAGTGTTACTGCGAGTAAGGATTGAACTAATCTCTTCATACTTCTCCTCCTACATGGGTTGTTTGTTCATAAAAATCGTATTTCATTTTTTAGGCGTAACATACAGTTTTTTACACGAAATAAAAATATGGTTATTTTGGACTAGGACAAGCTCCGAGCCTCCGACTCCACTCCAAAATGCGGTACGTCGACCAAAAAAAGAACGAAAGCGACAACCGCCTTCGTTCTTCCATACGTTTATGCAAAGAAATTCGGAAAGTCAAAGGCATCGCGTTTCCCCGCTAAAATATCGTGTAGCATGCCATCAGCCGTCTCTGTGGCAAACTGATGATCCTCTTTCGTGATAGTTCCTTTTATCAGCGCCTCATCGAGTTCATCCTGATCAAGCAGGTATACTTCTCCTGTCGGCAGTACCACGATGTCGAGGTACAAATCGTCATACCAGATATGCCCGTTCTCATCCTTGCCATGTCCCCGGCAAATATCGATATACCATTGCACGGTATTCCCTAACTCATCCATCATTTTCGTAACGGCATAAGCTTGACCATGGGGAAAATACTGCAAGTACACATATCCTCTATCGCCCACACACAGAGTTTTGTCCCCGACAGGCATGTAGGCAGGCTCACTTACTTCATCCAGAGTCAGGCGGACAGTGTACCCTGAGAAAGATAAAGATTCTACCCATTTTTGCTGGTAGCCCAATCGCTTGACACGTCTCCAACCAGGTCGATCTGCTCTTTTTCGCTTCATAGCCTGCCCTCCCTCGTCATTTTGGTTGCTATTACTCTACCATGAATGGGATCGCTTTGTCAGATAGCAAACAAAGACATGCTCACGTAGAACATGCCTAAACGGATGAACCTGTCATTTAAGTTGGGGAGGAGTCGTCTTTTGTTGCCAATCGACTGTGTTTGCGCCCGTATAGGAAATAAACAATCGCTCCGACCGACAGCCAACCGAGAAAACCGAACTTGGTAAGCAGCGGCAGGTTAAAAACGAGATATCCGCAAAAGAGAACCGAGAGCAAGGGAACAAACGGAACAAATGGGACGCGAAAAGCCCGCGGTAATTGCGGATGAGTACGGCGTAATACAACTAGCCCAATCGAGACCAAAATAAAAGCAAACAGCGTTCCAATATTGGTGAGCTGGGCCAAGCTGGAGAGGGGTAATAATCCACCGAAGGTTGCTACTAATGCTGCTACGACGAGCGTGCTCTTTTGTGGTACCTGTGTGCGGGGATGTACGTGCGAGAAGACCTCGGGGAGCAAGCCATCTCGACTCATCGCAAAAAACATCCGGGCTTGTCCATACATCATGACTAACAAAACGGTCGTGATTCCGACAATGGCTCCCAACGAAATGAAGCCTGCTACCCAGTCCTGATTGACATAACTGAGTGCAAACGCGACCGGGTTTTTGACATTCAACAATTTGTACGGAACAATCCCTGTCAATGTCAGTGAGACGGCAATGTACAAAATCGTGCACACGAGTAAGGAAGAGATGATCCCGATCGGCATGTCGCGCTGGGGATTGCGCACTTCTTCGGCCGCAGAAGACACCGCATCAAACCCGATAAAAGCAAAAAACACCGTGGCGGCACCAGTCGCTACTCCCGCAAAACCAAACGGCATGAATGGACTCCAGTTTTCCGGCTTGACATACATGACCCCAACGACGAGGAACAGGACAACTACCGTTAGTTTTATCAACACCATGATGGTATTCAAGCTCGCTGACTCTCTCGTTCCCTTCATCAACAAAGCTGTAATGATGACAATGATGAGGACCGCAGGTAGATCGGTGATCGTTCCTTTCGATGCATCAAACGCACTTGTGAGCGCATGCGGCAAGTGGATGTTAAACCCGGCTAGCAATCCCTGGGCATACCCCGACCATCCGCTTGCCACCGCTGCACAAGCCACTCCGTATTCGAGAATCAAGTCCCACCCAATCATCCAGGCGACAAACTCGCCAAATGCCGCATAGCTGTATGTATAAGCGCTTCCCGACACCGGAACAGTCGACGCAAATTCTGCATAGCAGAGTGCGGCAAACACACAGGCAAGTGCCGCAATAACAAATGACAAAACAAGTGCTGGTCCAGCGTGCAAGGCTGCGGCAACTCCCGTTAACACAAAAATCCCTGTTCCCATGATCGCGCCGATCCCGAGCATTGTCAGGTCAAAAGCACCTAATGACTTTTTGAGAGAGCTTTCATTTTTATCCACATGTTCCAGCATTTGCGTAACCGACTTTTTCCTCAGCAACTGATTTTTCCATGACATCATGTGCGACCTCCCAAGCGGGTCATTCACTTCCAATCGTGTTTGAAAACAGTTGGAGTATGGTCCGTTAAGAGGAAAATTATGCACTGGCGCAGCTCGGATCGAGGTTTGTCATGGCTACCTGTGTGCTAATCCGCGCCCAATGACATTAGCGGAAACAGGTGCAATCCCAAGCTCTCTCGCCCAAATGGACAATTGCCCCATGTGATGAATCTCGTGGGCGATGACATGGCGAAGCAGCTCGCCCTTTGTGTGAATCTCATTATCCCACTCCACCTTTACAGGTTCGTTCTCCATCTCATCTGACCAATTCTCGATAAAATCTCGTAATTCCATGCGCCATGTATCTGACAGTACTTTTACCTTTTCCAGTGACCTGTAATCTTCGTACGATACCTGAATATCAGGCTTCCCCTGTACACCCCGAAGCCAGCTATACTCGACGTCAGCAATGTGAAACAAGGTGTACAAAATCGTGCCAGCCCCACCTGTACGCTCGTGCAGCAATTCTTCTGGTGGAAGCTGCTTACACCATTCCATCCACTCGTCCCGTACCTGCCAGTTATACTGGAAAAACATCTTCATGGAGTTCACCCTTTGTTTGATGATTAGGTAGATTAGGAAAATTTTAACTGATTATAGCGCATATGTTCGCATTTTGTAAAATTCTCAGTTGCACTCTAACGGTAGCGGTCGGGTGAAGCCCTGCCACATGTTTTCCAGTCGCCTGTATCCTCTCTTCGTTCGGGCAGTCTCCTTCCAAACATGTGACAGGACTTTCGTACAACTTTGATCTCTTACCGCTTTAGATCATAATGGGGGCATTTCAAAGCAGCTTCCTTGAATCTATTTTCAAGCAGTTAGCCAAAAGCTTCTTCCCCCACCACAGCAGCTCTAATAAACAAAAAGACCGCCAGAGCTATAACCCTGCGGTCCAACAAACTAATCCATGCTTTCATCCGAAAACGAAAGTGAGAATCCACCTGAGAGTAAATAAAGATAACTAGACACGTTCCCTTTTGGCTTGATGATCTGCTTGATCGCCCGGACGTATAGCCTGATCTGGCCTTCGTATCTTCTTTTCATCTCTTCGATGGCTGCGGCAGTTGCCTCTTTTGCCATCC
This sequence comes from Brevibacillus sp. Leaf182, assembly GCF_001423865.2. Taxonomy (NCBI): domain Bacteria; kingdom Bacillati; phylum Bacillota; class Bacilli; order Caryophanales; family Paenibacillaceae; genus Brevibacillus; species Brevibacillus sp. Leaf182. The sequence goes on from NZ_LMPN02000018.1 coordinate 206,322, forward strand.
AATCTGTCTTGAAATCGATCAGGACGAGGCTGCCATCCTGCTCCTCCAACAGGCAATCAATGACTCCTTGTACGACAACCTGCTCGTCGCTTTCTTTACCTAACTCCGCTTCTACTTCATATGCAGGCAGCACGAGGGTAAATGGCAATTCACGATACACGACCGCCGCTGACTTCATTCGCTGCCCCAAAGGATCAGCGAAGAATCGGGCGATCTGGGGAACATCTACTGCTTGTACCTGCTCGTCAGTCAAAAAGCGGCGTGCCGCCAGTGCCGTCACTTGCTCCCGAATATCTGCTTCATCCAGCGGACGCTTCAAATCGAGATGCTGGAACACTAAGTGTGTGATTGTCCCTTTTTCTGCTGCTGTCAGTCGACTGGATTTTTGCTCAGACAAAAACTTTGGCTTTTCCGTAATGGACGGAAGTGTGAAGGATTGACCGCCTTTGCTGACTTTGGCATGTCGCTTGAGTTCGCTGACACTCCATTTTGCAGCTACGCGTGGCGCAATTGGATGTGGGTCCTGCCATCCTAATCTCTTGTCGACAATCTCTCGCAAAGTGTCATCAGACGGTCGTTCCACGATCGCCTCTCGTCTGGTCATGCGCTCCCACAGAGACACCTCGTCGTTGGTTGACTCTCCTTGGGCACGGAGCTCATCTGCCTGATAGAAGTGAAACGACCAAACCGAATCATCCGGCACACTTCTGACTCTCACGACTTCTCCTGAGCCTTGTTGCTCCGGATATGCCCGTAGCAATCCCGCACCAGGATGTCGCAGCATCGCACGCCCCACCCAGTCCAGATATCCCTTTGCCTGAATCAAGTCTTCGTCACTGAGCCGCTCGCTGTCATCCTGTCTGCCCCAATCTGTCACACTTTTTGCGAGATCCTTGGATGAACCGACAAGAATGAGCTTCTCGCGTGCACGCGTCAAAGCCACATAAAGCACACGCATTTCCTCTGCCAGCATATCCCGGCGCAGCTTTTGCCGGATACCCAGCGCAGCCAGACTCGGATAGCGTAGCTGCATAGAGGGCTCAACAGCCAGCGGTCCAAAGCCCAGATCTTTATGCAGCAAAAACTGACTTTTCAAATCCATCGTATTAAACTGCTTGCCCATACCCGCCACAAAAACTACAGGGAACTCCAGCCCCTTACTTTTGTGGATCGTCATGATGCGTACAACGTCCTCGTTTTCCCCGATGGTTCTTGCTTCGCCCATATCATTGCCCGCTTCTTGCAAACGGTCGACAAAGCGCAAAAAGCGGAACAAGCCACGATAGGAGCCAGCTTCGTATTGTCTCGCACGATCATAGAGCGCACGCAAGTTGGCCTGTCGCTGCTGACCGTTTTCCAGAGCCGCCACATAATCGAGATAGCCTGTCTCCCGATACAGCATCGTTAGCAGCTCTGATAAAGCACCTCTGCGAGCCTCTGTCCGCCATAGCTCCAATCGGACAAAAAACTGTCGCAGCCTTTTCTTCCAAGGCTCTTGGGCCGGGCGTTCCTCTGCATATTGGAGTACCGCTTGGTGAAACGGCCCTGTTGCGTAGTGAATGCGGATTTGAGCAAGTTGCTCCTCCCGCAAGCCGACGATAGGAGACCGCAATACAGCTGCTAATGGAATGTCTTGAAGCGGGTTGTCAATGACACGCAGCAAGGAGAGCATCGTTTCTACCTCAGTCGCCGCGAAATAACCCGCAGTCTGCTCCGCATACACAGGAATTCCTGCTGCGTGCAGCTCCTCTTGCATCGTCTGCCCCCAGCCTGAGGTCGCACGAAGCAAAATAACGATATCGTGATAGGCCAGCGGGCGCATTCCTCCAGCCTTTTTATCGAAAACGAGCAGTGGCTCTTCTCCCTCGCCTGGCTCCATCCAACGACGAATGCGGCTGGCAATTAGTCGTGCTTCCAGTTGAGCAACACTCGCTTCCTCTCCCGACTCTCCCTCGGGAATACCTGCTTCGCTCTCATCTGACGCCTCTGCAACTACCGCCTGACCTTCTTCTGCTATCGCTGTATTCCGGTCAATCAGATGCATCTCTGCCTGCAAACGGTTCGGTTGTGCTTCAGGATAAGACGCACGGTTGATCAGCTCCGCCGAAGGATCATAACCGATCTCACCTACCCCGTGAGACATGATCTGGCGAAACAAAAAGTTAACGGCATCTACGACTTCCCTTCTACTGCGGAAGTTCGCCGCCAGATCGATGCGCCGACCGATGCAAGCTTCGTCAGCATCACCATCTTTTTGATAGGTCACATATTTTTCGAGAAACAGCTTCGGCTCTGCCAAGCGGAACCGATAAATACTCTGCTTCACATCCCCCACCATGAAACGATTCGCTGGCTGACCATCCGCTCCATCTCGGGAAACCATTTGCAAGATGGTCTCCTGCACGAGGTTGATATCCTGATATTCGTCTACCAGTACTTCAGCGAACTGTTCACGCAATTGGGTCGAGATAGCCGAAGGAACAGTCTCCCCAGACTCATTCGATTCGGTTAGAACACGCAGAGCCAGATGCTCCAAGTCGCCAAAGTCAACCAAGCCACGCGAGCGCTTCTCCAATTGAAAAGCGTCCGAAAATGCTGTAACCAGCCTAGCCAATGTCTGCATGTGAGGAGCAATCCGCTGCAAATCCGCGACGTACTGCTCGGCTGTCGTAGAAAAGTATTGCTCGATTTGCTCGGCCAGTTCCTTTTTCACACTGTTTCGCAGGTCTTGCACCTGCTCCTTCACGAGCGGATCTGTGCCTTTCACAAGAGGCAGCTTGGCAAATACAACTCCTCGAACAGCCTCAACGGTCGCTTCCCAGCCATCTTTGCAAGCCGCTGCTGCACGATGCAGGGCAGCCGCTTCCGCCTCAAGCAAAGGCAAATAGCCAGCAGGCCCTTCCGGTGAGCCAGCCAGTAGAACTGCCCTGCGCATCTTAGCTGTCATTCCACCGAGTGCCAGCTCCACAGAACGCAGCACGCTTTTGGTCCACACGAGTCCGTCCAGACCGTTTTTATCGTGAACCGCAAACATTCCTGCCGCTTCCCCGAGCCATTGTTCTGGTGCCGGATGACTGCGCGAAAACTCATAGAGCCGGAGTAGTAGTACGGTAAGGGCATGATCGTCCTGGCCGTCCAGCATCACATCAGCTAATGCATGAAAATCCGCGTCATTCTCATACCAGCTCTCGAGCTGTTCCTCCAAGACATCCTGCCGCAAAAGCTCCCCTTCCATCTGATCGGCAATGCGAAAATCAGGATCGAGTTCAATCAGATAGTAATACTGGCGCAAAATCCCCAAGCAAAACGAGTGAAGTGTCGTAATCGTCGCCCGCTGGAGCAATGCCAGTTGTCGACGCAGGTGGGAAGAGTGCGGGGCATCTTTCAATGCTTTTCGCAAGGCATCGCCAATCCGGTGACGCATCTCAGCGGCTGCCGCATTGGTAAAGGTCACCACCAATAGCTGATCGACTCCAACCGGGTCCTTCTCGTCCATGATACGTCGGATAATCCGCTCAACCAGGACTGAGGTTTTCCCAGAGCCTGCTGCCGCTGCCACCAGGAGATTATTCCCGCGCTGGATAATCGCTTGCCATTGCTCGTCCGTCCATTGTTCAGGCTTGGCCTGCAATTGTTGATCCACCATCGGTCATTCCTCCTTCTCCTGCCATCTGCTGCTCTGCCAGCATGCTCCATATTTGCTTGTTGTTCCACTTGGCAAGCTGTCGGTGCTCATTCCCGCCCGCATCTCCGTCAAATTTGCATACTGGCTTGTACGAACAGAAATCACAAGCGGTCATTGTTCCGTTCGTGTACGGTTCGATCTGGATTTCCCCGTTGGTCATGCGCGTACTGATTTGCTTCACGGTATCGCGAACAAAGGAGGTCAAGGCTTGGAACTGCTCCGCTGTTGCCACGGATGATCGCGACGAAAGCGTTCCGTCCTTTTTGATTTCAAATGGCACCAGCTCTGACGCCCCTTGCTCTACATAGCCATCCATCATTCGAGCCAGCTCTGGGTCTGCAAGCATCAAGCCTTTCATGCGCAATCGCTTTGCCCGCTCCTTTGCCGCCTCGTCAGCCGTCAGCAAGCGTTTTGCCGTCACAAAAGGATCGGCTACCTGATAGTAGAAAACGCCTCCCATTTCGGCTTTTTTCCCTAACCATTCCTCGGCATTAGCCACGACGACATCGAGATAGACGAGCAGTTGCAAGTTCAGGCCATTCCAAACGTCGGAGAGAGACAACTGCTTGGGACTGGACTTGTAGTCAATCACGCGCAAATACGGGACCTCACTATCCAGTGATTGGTCAACGCGGTCAATCCGTCCGATTAACTGAAGCTCCACGCCATTTTCAAGGGTTAAAGCCAATCCCGGCAAATCTGAATTCGGCCCAAACGAAACCTCTAGTCCTACTGGGGCAAAACGGCTGCGCTTCGCATGCTCCCCGAGTACGTAAATCGCCCGGCCAACTGCTCGCTTCAGCTTGCCAGACAAATAACGATACCGGGCTGTCCGCGTCAAAATGCTACTGCGAGTCGCAGGAACCAGTTCTTCTACCACTACGTTTGCAAGCTGCATGCTATTGTCTTCCGTCAGCTTGCTCCACTCCAGATTGTCTTCGTTCATTTTTTCAACGGCTCGCTTGAGTGAGGCATGGAACAGCTCCCCCACATCGAAACGCTCCAGCTTGTACATCGTTCTCTCCGACAATCTGAGACCATGGGAAGAGAAATGCGAGAACGGACATGACTGGAACCGCTCCAGACGGGACACGCTCATTTTTAGTTGTTTTCCGTACAGGGTCGTGCTCGTTTCCAAGTCCAGCTCCTGCGGTCGATTGAAGTAGCGCAAGCCGGACAACAGCCACTGCTCCCGTTTGACCTCGGAAGAAGCACGAATATACCAGTCGTATACCTCCCACCAGAAATCTGGCAGCTCTCCTGTTTTCTTCATCGATCGCAATAGCGTCAATAGATGGCGGAACACACGTCTCGGATGTCCGAGCAGGAATGCATCTGTCTCGTGCTGCCCCGTCGGTTCATTGTAAAACACCTGATGCAAAATATCCGGAAGCACTTCACGGATGCGGGTAAACACAGAGGAAGGCAACAAGGCCTTTCCCTCTTCATCCGCCAACGCACAGCTCAGGATCAGCCTCTCCGACGGTCTCGTCATCGCCTGGTACAACAGGTAAGGTTCAGCCATCAGCCGTTGCTTCGCACTCGGTGCCAGAGACATCCCCATTTCAGCCAGTCGCTCACGTTCCGCCTCATCCAGAATCCCTTCTTCTTTTGGACGCAACGGAATAATGCCCTCGTTTACGCCAAGCAAAAACAGAGCTTTGACATCGGGTTGACGGGAGCGCTCCATAGCCCCGATCAGCACCTGATCTAGTGCCGGGGGAACGAGTCCCAATTCAATCGTCTCCAGACCACTGTCGAGCACGCGGGCAAATGTCGCCAGGTCCATGCTCTCGTCGCCCATGACCTCCACGACCTGATCCATCAGCTCGATCAATCCTGTCCATACTTGTCCATGCACCTGTGCTGCATCGAGATCGCCGTCATTTTCCGCCTTTCGCTGCCAATGCTCCAGCTTGTTAGGCACATCCAGCGCGATCAGAAGGTTGTACAGGGCAAGCGTCATTTCCTGTACGTTTTTGCCCGTTGCTTGCTTCATCTCTTTTTCAAAGGACAGGAGCGGCGCTGCGTATTTGCGTCTCAACTCATCGATTCTCGCGTCTTCCTCAGCACCAGCCTGCCCGCGGAAATGCCAAGCAGATTCTTCTGCCCATTGATAGCCAAAGACACCATGAGCCAGCACGTAGTTTTCCAGTCGGTCGATTTCCTTCCGGGCTGTATGCTCATCGGTGATATCCAGCAGGAGAAGGTCTGTTTTCAAACAGCGGAAAACAGCGTCGTATCGCCACCTCGTAACAATGACCTCTAATGCCGAGCGCACCAGCTCCACCAAGGGATGGTGCATGACAGAGCGCTTCTGGTCCAAGAAGTGCGGGATGCCGTATTCGGTAAACACAGCGGAAATCTCATCCGCGTACGTCCCAATTTCCCGAAGCAAAATTGCCATGTCCTTCCAGCGATACCCCTCTTCTCTCGACAGAGTCAGGAGCTTCAGCGCCACGGCCTCTACCTCTGCCCGCCTGTTCACTGCTGAGAGCATCGTCACTTCGTCCGCTCGTCCGGGCTGATCTGGGATCGGCGGGTCCCCCCATTGGAAATACACTTGTTCGACCTGACGTAGCCATGGACTGCTCTTGAATCGCTGTGCCTCGGTCAATAAAAGCGGCTTGGCGATTGATACACCCGATTCACGCGCCATCAGTGTCAAGGCTTGGTATGTTCGCAGTGTAGGATGGAACAGCCCCAGTTCATCCACAGAGGCGTCACGTTCATTCGGGTCAAGCGTCAGCGCAATCGTCACCTGCTTGGCGTGCTGCATCAACTGCTCGATCAAGCGCAGCTCTTGATTCGTAAACCCGGTAAAGCCATCGATAAATATTTCAGCCTGCTTGATGTACGTGGAATCACGCACCATCGTTGCCACTCGGTTCAGGATGTCGTCTGCATCACAATACCCCTCTGACAAGTAAGCCTCGTAGGCATTCATAATCAAGCGAAGGTCATGTATTTTTTGATTGAGATTGGCTCCTCCCCATTCCACATTCTCGGAATGGGTGAAGGATACCCCATACGATTTGCACTCGCTAATCAAGCGACCGAGCTGAGCAGCAAACCCAGGCTGTGTCGCCGAGCGCCCGAATAGGTTCAGCTCTTCCTTGTGCCGCTCCAAAAGCATACGCAAGACCATATGCTTACCCAGATCGTCAACAGGCACGGTAGTCAGATCGCCCAGCTCCTGCATGAGCCTGTGAGCCAATCGACCGAAGCTGAGCACTTGTGTCCCCATTACACCGCCTAGCTCTGGGAGTGTGGCGAGCGCATACTCTTCCTGAAAGCTGGCCTGTTCCGGCACGAGCAGAATCATAGGCGAACCCAACGGCTTTTCCCGCAGCCGGGCTTGCATCTGCCGATGAATTGATTCTGTCTTCCCCGTTCCTGCCCGTCCCAGTATAAATTGGACTGCCATGATTTTTCCCCTTCCCTACTCCATTTCCAGATGCAGCATGCTGCCTTTTCCCATCGGTTCTGCAGGTGTCACGACCAGACGACGCGGCATGCGCACACGTATTTCCGGGACGTGGCTAATGACTCCGATGGTAAAATCGTCCATGCGCAGTCGCTCAAGCGCATCCATAACGACTTCCAAAAGCTCCGGATCGAGTGTCCCAAAGCCTTCGTCCAGGAAAAAAAACTCCAGGCGCCCGCCACGCATTTGAATCTCCATCGACAGGGCAAGAGCCAGCGACAAGGAGGTCAGGAATGTTTCCCCGCCAGACAATGTGCTTACTGGACGGCGCATTCCTCCAGCTCCCTCATCCCGCAAAACAAATTCGCCCTCGTCGCCGATTTCCAGCCCGTAACGGTTGGCGGTCATCCGCTTCAGGTGATAGGAAGCGTCTCTGGCGATTGATACCAGTTTTTCCTCCGCAATGAATTGGACAAACGCCTTGGCTTCGAATAATTTTTTCAACTCTTCCAAGCGGCTCTGCTCATCCTGCTGCTGGACCATCTCTTTATGAAGCTCTTGCCATTTGTCATGGTTTTTTCCCATGCGATCCACGTGCTCTTTGGCGACAGCGACTTGCTTTTGCGCTTCCTGGAAGGCTTGCTCCCATTGTTCCCACGCCTCTTTAGCGGTGGTGAGCTCTTCCTGCGTAAACGAACGGCCTGCTACTGCTTGCTGCAACCTTTCTTCCTCATAACGAAGCTGCCCTGCGATTCGCGTGTAAGCCTCGACTTGTTCCCGTGCCTGCGGCAATTGCTCACGCTCTGCGTACCTTTCCCGAACATACTCGACAGTACCGAGACCTGTTTCCTGCAAGCCCTGGTACAATGTCTCGTGAGCTTCCGTGCGTTGCCGTGTAAGGATGGCCAGCGTCTCTGAATACTTGACCAGATTGTTTTGCACCGTTTCTCGCGCCTCGGCGGTTTCTTTTCGCTTAGTCTCTGCCAGCGTGACTGCTTGACGCAAACCGAGGAGAGAATCCTCTACCCGCATCAAACACTCCTGCGCAGTAAGTCCTCCCGTGCGCTCCAGCCATTGGGCATGCTTTTGTTCCCACATGCGCTTTCTATCTTCCAGCTTTTCCTTCAGCGCCGCTTCCCGTGATTTGCCCTCTACCTTGCGCGACTTGGCGGCTTCTACTTGCATCGTCAGCTTTCCGCGTAGCGTTTCTTTCTCTGATCGTACCTGCTGAAGTTCTGCCAAACGGCGATCTGATTTTCCGATTTCTTCGTACCGCTGTTCGATTTCCTCGATGGGAAGCTCATTGCGCTTCACGTCCAGCTCTTCTCTGGATTGCTTTTCTTGCGTGAAAGCAGCGTCCATGCGCGCTTTAATCTCATCGATTGCCTTCTGTGCCTGCTCGAGCAACAGCGTGCTCCGCTCCATCAAGCGTTTCTTTTCCGCTTCTTCCTCACGCAAGGCCTCCAACTGCTGCTGCAATTGCTCACGCTCTGCTTTTAGTCGCTCTCTTTCCACTTGCTTGGCGATCAGTTCTTTTTCCTCGCGCTGATAGACGGCGAGTAGCTCTTCAAAAGAATCTACGACCCAAGGCTGTCCGTACCCGCGGCACTCTTCCTTGATCGCTTCCAAGCGCGCTTCCAACTGTTCCTGTTCAGCCTTTACACTCGCTAGGCGCTCATCAAAAGCAGCAAGCGCTCCCTTTGCTGCCAACCAAGCTTCCTTGTTCTTGCCTGCTTCTTGTTCAGCCGTACGCAAAGCCTCTTCTGACGCTTTGATCCGGGCACGAAGCGCGTCACCCTCCGTCCCTGCTTCAGACGCTTTTGTATGGTTCTGGTGGCCGTGTGGGTGGTTTTCGGAACCACATACCGGACACTCCTTGCCTTCCTCTAAACGTTCGCGCAAAAATCGCGCCATATTCTCCTGCTGCCAGCGTTCCCATTCCTGGCGCAGCTCATCTCGTTGGGCCAGTTGACTCTTCACAAGTGCTTCGCTTGCCTCTACTGCCCGAGTCAGCTCTTGATTGCGCTCATCCAATTGCTTACGCTCCTGGACGATGTGCTGCGACTTCTCCTGCCATGATGAGAAAGCCTGTAATACCTCCCGCCACTGGCGACCTATCTGCTTCATATCTGCCAGTACATTCCTTGCTTTCTCCCATTCTGCTTCGCTCATCAATGCCGAGTCGGCTGGTGCTGCCAGTGCTTCTCTTTTTTGTGCCAAGCGATTCGCGCACGCTTCCCAGTTGCGCTTGTGCTCATCGGCAGTATGCGTTGCCGCCTGAATGTGCTCCTGTGCTGCGAGTTGTTCTTTTTCCAGCTCACGTACCTTGGCATGGTCCCGCTCCCACTGCTGCTTCGCTTCTCTGGCTGTCGCTATTTGTGCTCGCCATTCAGGAGAGATCGTGACTTGCTTCATCTGTTCTTGCAGATCCGCCCACGCAAGCTCCCAGTTTTTTAAGTCTGCTTCATCCTTTTCCAACTGTTGTTCTATGTTGGTCAAGGCGACTGACACTTCATTCCACTCTCGCTCCAGACCTGTCCACTCTTCCCGGATCGCCTTTAGCTCCTCTTCCCACTCCTGCGCCTGTACCAGTCTGCCCTTTTGCTGAATCAGTAACGGCTCCTGTACAGCCAACTCGGCATGGACCTTCTGATACGCTTGCTCTGCCTCATCTACGGCCAAACGAGCACTCTCCTGTTGTTCGCGGCTGCGTTCCAATGCCGTACCGGTCTCATGCCATTCCTGATCCAAACGCTCATATTGCTGGAGTAATGGCCACAGTCGAATACTCGACTCCCATTCGCGAATCTTCGCCGTTAGGGCTGTCATTTCCGCTTCATTTGCTTCCTGCTGCTGTAGTTGCGCCTGAACTTGCACGAGCTCCTGATGCCACTGGTTAAGCTGCTCCAGCTCCTTGAGCTTCCCTGCCAGCTCCTGTTTTTGCTGGGTGAATTCCTGCTCTTTTTGCGCAGCTTCCTCCCACGTTTGTCTCGCCAGCTCCAAGGCTTCCGGACCTGCTTCACCCAGAGCTGCACTCTCCAGTTGCAAGCGATGCATCTGTTCCTTAACCTGCTCCAAAGCGTGCCGTACGCGCTCACTCAGCTTTTCCCCATAAATATGTAGGCGGAACATCCGTTGCAGCATTTCATTGCGCTCACTGCCCTTCAGCGTCAAGAAGCGGGAAAATTGACCCTGTGGCAAAACGACCGCCCGGGTAAAGTCCTGCAAAGTGAGACCAATCAGTGCCTCAATCGCGGCTGTCGCGGACGTAGCTTTGGACTCCAATACAACATCCGGCTCTCCGGTCAAGGCTCCCGACTGAATCAGCCTCACTTCCGGCTGTCGCTTGTTCCCCTTTTTATCTAAGCCAAATTCCCGTTCCACTGTATATTGCTTGCGCTCATCGCCAGTTCCCAGCTCAAAGGTAAAGGAAACGAATACGCGCTGCTCCAGTTGGTTCAGCACTTCTTTCGGGTGATTACCTCCGCCCAGCCGGACAACCTGCCCGTACAACGCAAGCGTGATCGCGTCCAAGATCGTCGATTTCCCGCTTCCAGTCGGGCCGAATATCCCAAATAGTCCCGCCTGACACAGCATTTCGAAATCGACCTCTTGCATTTCTCGATAGCTGTGCATCCCTGCCAGCTTCAATCGTATCGGTCTCACTCTTCTTCCCCCTCTCCTCCTGTTTCTGCCAATAGACGCTGGAACAAGGCCACCAGTTGCTCATCCGGCTCTGCTCCCCGCCTCCGTTCATAAAAGCGTTTGAACAATTGATCGGACGAAAGCTCTGTCAGCTCAACCCGCTGTTCCTCTTCCTCCTCACGCTCTTCCCTCACGACAACACGCTGTATTTTCAAGAAATCATCCGAAAGCTTGCGAACACGCTGAAATTCTGCCGGGTCGATCACGCCAGACACATGAAGCTCCAAGTCAATCCACGCCCCTGCATCGCGTCCCTCTTCCAACCAGCGCTCGACTTGCTCGATTCCCTCCGTCGCCCTCCAACGTGCCAATGGCCGTGCGCTCGTCAAATAAATGATCTCCTCACGTACTTCTTGCCCTGGCTCCACCTCAACCAGTACGACTGCCTTGCTCTGTCCTGCTTCGGAAAAGCTGTACGAAATCGGTGAGCCGCTGTAACGCACCAACGGCTTGTCACTGAGCTTTTGCAGTCGATGGAGATGACCGAGCGCCACATAATCAGCGTTCTTCGGAAAAGCCTGCGGCGATACAGTCAGTGCTCCCCCAATTTGAATCGGACGCTCAGAATCTGTTTCCTTACCGCCCATGACAAACAAGTGGCTCGTGACCAGGTTGACCGTATCCTCACGAAAATGAACAGACAGATCAGCAAGCAGTTGTGCAATGCGCTCGGAAAAAGCAAGCTGCATCTGCTCCTGGGTAAAGCTTTCGCTCAACAGCTCTTTTAATCGCGATTCAGAAGGATAAGGCAAGGCCAAAACTACCGCATTCGCAGCGCAGCCGGGAATCTTCATCTCCAGCCAAGATGGGCCTCCCTGCACAATTTGCACGCGATCAGACGATACTTCTTGTGTCAGCAATGGTGCTTCCTTTGGCAAGCCCAACAAAACGATCCCATGCTTTGTAGCAAGCGGCGCTGCTGCTCGCACCCGCTCAGGCTGGTCATGGTTCCCCGCAATCACGACAACTCCTCGCCTGCCTTCCGAAGACAAGCGCTCCAATGCATCATAAAAAAGCTCTTCCGCCCAAGCCGGCGGATTGACCGAATCGTACACATCCCCGGCAATGAGCACCAAATCCACTTCCCGCTCATCAGCGATGTGACAGAGCTCGTCCACAAACGCCGCTTGCTCAATCCGGCGGTCCCGCCCTTCCAGTTGCCGCCCGAAATGCCAGTCGGCTGTATGTAATATCCGCATAATTACTATCACTCTCCACGATCATGTGTTTGCTTTTCATTGTAACAAAAGACAGCGCTGTTCGCGGTTGAAATTTACTCCACTTTTCTCGTAACTTTTGCTCCTGACTGCTCGTCTTCCAACTGAACAGATCGCGATTGATCGATCTCAACCCGGAAAGGAGCTTGTTACCGTTGCGTAATTCCCGCCTGTTGCTCACCCTGACAGTAGGACTTGCCGTCTCCAGTCTCGTCCTCACTGCCCCCTCTTCCCTTGCCTCCAGAGAGCCCACCAAGACCCAAGTAATGGATTGGATTAACAAGCAAGCCAAAAATCCAGTTGTTTCCGACTACTTTGATTTTCAACTCGTCAATCTGGATGATGATCCGGAACTAGAAATTGTCGCCAAGCATAATGGCAGCGTACATATCGGGAATTTTTACGTTTTGGATCAAAAGCCTGATCGTACGTATGCCCTCATCGCGGAAGAGGAATGGAATCCACCACGCCTGCAATTGGATCATTGGGACTATACGCGTGAAGTGAATCACTCCGAGATCGACAAAGACGACGACGCTGAACTGCGTTTGCTTGCAGAAAAACGAGTCTTTGAAACCGTCCATCATACTGGCGGATCAGGCATATGTATCTACGAGGTGAATCTATGGTATCTGGACAAAGGGCGTCTGGTCAAAGCATGGGAAGGGCTGCTGCGGGAAACGGTTTCCATACCAGGTGGTCAACTTTTCCGGACTGTTGGCAGTTATCAAATCCTTCATGACGACACTGAAAAACCTTTGCTCTACCACTGGCAAACACAGCAGGAGCTAAACCCGGATACAGGTGAACCACTTCCGGGCAAACTTGATACTTCTTTGCAAATGTATCGTTGGGAAAATGGTGTTTTTGTACCTTTGAATGTTGAAAAACCGTCTGGGCAATAGCCTGACGGTCTGTTTATTCGCTGTCCTCTATCGGTTGTGGTGGGGTCGAAGCCCTGCCACATGTTCTCTAGTCGCCTTTTTCCCCTCTGCGTTCGAGCGGTCTCCTTCCGAACATGTGACAGGACTTCCCAACGGCTGTGTATCTGAGCCGATGCTTTTACATCATTGTGAAAGTATGACAAGAAGCTTCTTGAATTTACTCACAAGATGTTTAATTAAAAGTCGCGTAGGAAGAAGTGCATTTCCAGTCCAAGCGCCTCTGGAGCCCTCCCCAGCTAAGAAATAAATGGCGGGGAATTTCAGCTTCACTTATGAGATCCTTCCTCGAAACTTCAACGTTTGAAGCGCTCCCGCCATTTATTTCTTAGCGGACAGTGAATCCCCCCTTGTGGGGCGTAGGCCGAAGCGCAGACTGGAAATGCACTTCTTCCCCCCACCACAGCCACATCAAATAAAACAAAGCTGCTCTCCACGAATCAGGAGCGCAGCTTTTCCTTTTATCTTCTCAGCTTTTCATTTGTCGGTGACTTCAATGTCTGCAAACACATGTAGCAAATGATCCCGAACAAAATCGTGATAATCATCGAGTGAGTCAGCGTAGCGTACAGGTGAAGCTTGTAAATAATCACGAAGCCGCCGCTGAACACCTGCGCGATGCAAAGAATAAAGCTCAGGATACTTGCACCGTACAAGTCACGCCGTTTTTCCTTGAAATGACGTATGCAGTAAATCATTGTCCCCAACAACAAGAATCCCAACACCAACGCAGCGATTCTGTGGGCAAAATGAATACCGGTCTGTCCGTACAACTCTGGGATGACCTGTCCTTGACACAGTGGCCAGTCACTGCATGCCATACTCGAACCCGTATGTCTGACATACGCTCCGAGATAAACAACAGCGTACGTATAAGTAGCGACGAACCACATCCAGTTGCGGAAGCCTTTTGAGACGGTCGTTTTCACCAAGCTTTGCGTTTTTTCCCGCTGATAAACGAATACACTCAACAAGAATACGCCTGAATAAGCAAGTAAGGAGAATCCGAAGTGCAGAGCCAAAACAGATGAGGACTGTGGCCAAATAACGGCAGAAGCACCGAGAATGGATTCCACTACGATGAAAAACAAACCAAAAATAGCGAGATTGCGAACTTCTTGGTTGCCTTTGTAATAGCGCCAGCAAAGTACAGAGAAAATCACGACAACAATACCGGCAACACCTGTAATCAGGCGATGAGAATATTCAATAATGGATGCCAATGTATATTCCGGAACCCATTTACCGTTGCACAGCGGCCAGTCATTTCCACAGCCGAGTGCTGAATCTGTCTTTGTAACAAGCGAACCGGCTACCATCACGATAAACATAATCAAGGTAGCAAGAAAAGCTAACGGCTTCAGCCATTTTTCCATAGTAATTCACCCTGTTTCTTGTGAGGATCAAACAACACCTCGTTCTATGTCCTCTTTTACGATAATGAAACATCCCCTGCTAAGCAAGGGATGTTCCGTGAACATTTAGTGAGTGTTTCGTGTCAATAATAGTTGACCATGGTACTAATGACGATCGCTGCACAAAACACGGTTAAATAAAGGATGGAAAAACCGAACAGTTTGCGTGCCCACGTGAGATCATCCTTGGTTTTGAACCCTTGGAAAAGCAGAATCATGTACACAATCCCCATCACGCCCATGATGAGTAAATACACATAGCCTAGGCTAGCATGGACAAACAGCAGCAAAGAAGCCGGGAACAACACTGAACCCCACAGCATCATTTGTCGCTTGGTCTCGGCAAAGCCTTTTACTACCGGTAGCATCGGCAGATTTCCTGCACGGTATTCTTCTGTTTTCAGCATGGCCAACGCCAAAAAATGGGGAGGCTGCCACAAGAACAAAACCAGGAACAACAGCCAAGCAGTCATGTCCATGGTGCCTGTTACCGCTACCCACCCAATCACCGGAGGAGCTGCACCTGAAATACCGCCAATCACCGTATTGAGAGTGGTCACTCGTTTCAGCGGCGTGTAAATCAGCACATAAAAAATGTGACCGATCAATCCCCAAACCGCCGCCAAGGGATTCGCATAGACAGCCAACACAGTAACCCCTGCCAACAGCAGGCCAATCCCTAAAAGGATCGCGTTACGCGCAGAAATTCTTCCGGTCGCTACCGCACGATTTTGCGTCCGCTTCATTTTTTTGTCCAGATCACGGTCGTAGAAATTGTTTAAAGCTGCACCCGACATAATGACCAAAGCGGTTCCTAGCATGGTGAATAGAGCCAGTTTCCAGTTCGGATAACCGTAGGACGCTAACCATAAAGCAGCAAAAGTGGTCATCAAGTTTGACAGGGTAATGCCAGGCTTCGTCAGTTGTACGTAATCCCGAAAGGTAGCTGGCCCTACCGGCTGTGTCTGCAAAGAAGCATCGGCATCAAGTGATTCCTGCACGGTCATTTGCTGGTCCACGTTTTGTACCTCCTGTTTCCTTCTATCTGAACATCCGAATCATGACTGGATAAACGACCTACATTGTATCCATTGCCCCAAAAACTACGAAAACGATTACTTACCAAAAATTACATCCAGCACGCCAGATGTTTCGCCCCCTGGATAAATCCAGTACAGCAGCAGATAAACCGCGGCTCCCGTAATCGAGGTGACAAACCACACAATGGAAGTCCAAGGACCGATCTTACGATGAGAAGCATAGTTTTTCGTGTAAGCGTATCTGAGTGTAATCAGACCCATCACACCGCCGACCGTTGCCAGGATGATGTGGAAGAACAAGAATGTCTGATAGATAGGCTTGATGCTGTCTGGCCCGCCAAAATGCGTGTTTCCGATAAACGCCGTTCTGGAAACATACGTGATAAAGAAGATCGTGGCACAGATCGCAGCCCATTTCATAATCTTCATATGCTTTTCTACTTGCTTTTTCGCAATGGCATACCAGCCAATCGCAACGAGAATTCCGCTAATGACAATAAAAGCCGTACTTACCGTAGGCAATATGAGCCCCATTTTTCCACCTCATTCAACAAGCGTTTCTACTGTTCGCGCGTATTTAAAAAGTCGGCTTTTCAGCACCGAAAGATTGATCCATCGGCATGTCGTCCTGCTTCTCTGCCTTGTACCAATGGTAGAAGACATAGGCCAGCACGCAACCGTAAACAAGCTCCTGAACAAGCTTCATAATGATTCCGCCAAGACGCTGATCGTTAAAAGCGTCGAGGCTCTGGAATAGCTGTGGAGCAGCTATATACGTAGCGTACAGCGGTTCCGAGGCAAAAATAATCAGCGCACAGGCTGGCGTTATCAAGACACCGTTTGCAAAAACGTACGATAGTTTTTTCAATCCGGCCAGTTGTCGCTTGTTATCAGACAACGGACTCACAATTGGCCACCACATCGCAAATGCAGCAATCACGAGAATGACATGATAAAACGTCATCCACTCATGGTTGATCGCAACGGCATCAAAAATAAACGGAACATGGTAAAACGAAAACAGTGAGTTGAACAACAGCGCTGCCACTAACGGATGTGTCAAAGAGTTCAGGATGAACGTTAGCGCTTTCGGACGAAAAATCTTGGCCAAAAGCCATTCAGGCATTGCCAGAAGCATAAGCGGCGGCAGGGCAAAGTACAAGATCGATTGTTGGAGCATGTGCAAACTAAACATGTAATGATGGCCGTAATAACTGATAGGGCTTCCTTGTGCGGCGTAAAACAACACGATTGCCAACACAAAAAGCAATCTTTGCTTGCCAGTCGCCGGTGTAGCGTTTTCAAAACGTTTATGCATAGGACCTGTTACGAGAAAGTAGACAGTCGTCACGAGCAACGACAAAAGCATCACATCTGGACTCCATAAATCCGAGAAGGTTGCTGATCCGGCAGCCGGTGACATCTCGTGCATTTGATGTTCATTTCCCATGTTTATATCCTCCCTTCCAAATGTAAAATCTTGGACGATACCTCGCTCGCTGGCGTCGTCATATGTACGTTTTGTGTCAATATGAAATACCAATTTTTATCTATTAAATGTTGCCCTTGATCCAATCTCCATTATACCGTTGATTCCCTTTTTCTTTGTAGACAAAAATGAACAAAGTGTTGAACAATACCATTCACAAAATAGACATATTAAAAGAGAAGACCTCTTTTTGTTTGAGTCAACATAGTGGAGGAGAAGAAAAAGCACAGTTCTCTTCGACTATGACACGCCCGCAAGGAGGATTCACTGGCCGTCTCCACTTCAAAAAGGGGACCGTCGAGCCAAAGCCACCCTACGGGCGGAGGTTTCTCAAGGAAGAAGTGTTCGACAAGCGTGGTCTCCTTTTTGAAGTTCCGACTGGGTAGGCGTTGTCAAGGTCTACGAGCCCTGTGCTTTTTCTTCTCACCTGCGCTATTGGTTCATCCGTTCCCTTTTAAAAGCTTTCCTATATGAAAATAAAAAGAGTCCAGATCTTGTCTGAACTCTTCCTCTCTTCTTATCTTACAGTCCAAAGGAAACGAACTTCGTCTCCAAGTACTCATCCATTCCGTAGCGGCCACCCTCACGGCCGATTCCACTTTCCTTGAAACCGCCAAACGGCGCTTGTGTCTGGGTAGGCGATCCGTCATTGATCCCAACGATTCCATATTCGAGGAGCTCAGCCATGCGGAAGCAACGCTGATTATCTCGAGTGTACACATAAGCAGCCAAGCCGTACCGCGTGTCGTTTGCCATCTGTACGACATCTGCTTCCTCTGTAAAACGCACGAGTGGAACGACAGGACCGAACGTTTCCTCAAAGGAGATTTTCATATCCGATGTAACACCAGCAAGCAAGGTCGGTTCGCAATAGAAGCCCTTCGCATAATCACCTTCAACCAGACGATTTCCGCCGTATACCACTTGCCCGCCTTTGTCCTTGGCGTCCTCGATATGCTCGAGCACCTTGTTCAGGGCACGCTCGTTCACCAGTGGACCGATCTCTGTCTCTTTCTGGCGACCATCCCCTACCTTCGCACGCTTCAGACGCTCTACCAGCTTTTCTGTGAACGCGTCTGCGACATCCTCGTGGACGTACAGACGGTTCGTGCAGATGCACATTTGACCGGAGTTACGGAACTTGCTCTCAAACAGACCTTTTACGGCTGCATCCAGATCAGCATCCGGGAATACGATGAACGGCGCGTGACCACCAAGCTCCATGCTGACGCGCTTCACTTGCTTTGCCGCGCCCTCCATCAGCAGCTTGCCGACACGAGTGGAGCCTGTAAATCCGATTTTGGAGAGCTTCGGATTGTCGATGAACTCCTTCCCAATCGATTCAGGATTTCCAATGACGAGGTTTACGACGCCTTTTGGAAAGCCAGCCTGCTCAATCAGCTCAAACATGCGAATCGCAGACAGCGGCGTGCTTTCTGCTGGCTTTAAAACCACCGTGCAACCGGCAGCCAATGCCGGAGCGATCTTACGTGCAACCATGTTCACCGGGAAGTTCCACGGGGTGATCGCCCCTACCACCCCTACAGGTTGACGCAGCACCATGATGCGCTTGTTCGCAACCGAGGATGGAATCGTTTCTCCGTTGACTCGCTTGGCTTCTTCTGCGTACCAGACAAAGTTATCAGCGGCACCCAGCACTTCGCCTTTTGCCTCGCCCAAAGGCTTACCCATCTCAGCAGAAATGATGCCCGCCAGTTCGTCCCGATTGTTTTTCACCAGCTCAGACAAGTTGTACAAATATTTGGCGCGCTCGCGAGCGGTCAGTCGAGACCAGCTTGCGAATGCCTGATGAGCAGCGTCGATAGCCTTGTTAGCATCGCGACCATCACCGAAGGTTACTGTTCCGACTGCTTCCCCTGTAGCAGGATTCGTAATCTGAATGGACTCACCGCTCTCGGCAGTTACCCATTCTCCATTAATAAACATTTGCTTGTACTCTCCCATGACATTCGCTCCTCTCAATCTCTCTCAATAGATTGGTTTTAGGGCCTCAAACGGATTCTTGCAATGCCGGCAATACAAGATACTTCGACAAGCAGCAGGGCCAAACAGATTCTCAATTTGTGTATATGGGGAATCACAGTAGGGACAGGCTACCTCCCACGTATCCCCCGGTTTGAAGTCAAGCGGTGGCGGCGCGATGCCAAAGCTTTTCAGCTTATCGCGAGCATCCAAGGCGATACGATCAGATGTCCAGGCTGGATCATAGACGAACGTTACCTGAACCTGATTGATTCCTTCTGCCTCCACCAGCTTTTCTGTGATGTTCTTCTTCATGATCTCGAGTGCCGGACAGCCGACAAAGGTAGGGAGCACCTCGACGTTTACGATGTCTGCCTCGATACGCACTTTGTGAATCATCCCCATCTCCACCATGCTGATCACCGGAATTTCGGGATCCGTTACTTGCTGCAGCAGTTCCCAGCATGTCGCTTCAAGCCCTTCATGCAGTTGCAGTTCTTCTTGCGCCATGAGAGAATCACTCCTTTTTACCAGCCTGCAGCCGGATCAATGCGATACACTTCAGACAAGGTAGCCAAAGCTTGCACCAGATCAGCAGTATGTTCACCGTGACGGCCGCGCTCTTGTGGCACTCCTGGCTCACCCGGCCAGTCGAGTCCTGCTTTTTCGAAAATGTCTTTGGTCAATGTCAGCCATTTTTGTTTCAGTTGCTCTTCTTCTGCAATCAGGCCAAATTGAACGATATCACTCTGGTTTGGTCCAAGCTGAGGCAGCTCCCCGGCATCCTTCCAAACTTCTCCAATGGCTGCCTCCAGCCTCTGACGCGCATCAGCCGTACTGTTCGCCAATTGCTTCAACCAAACTTGCCAGTGCATCAGATGATAGCGATGCTCTGTCATCATTTTGCGGCTGACCAGCGCAAGTGGTGCGTATGACGACTGCGTAAGAGCCTCCAAACGAACCTGCTTGTATAAGCCGTACACATAGCTGCGAGCAATCGCATAAGCCCAATCGTAATGAGGATGATCGTTGTAATCGCCGTCGCCGTTTTTACGCTCTACCAAGATCGCATTGGAAAACACCTTCGCCTCGCGTAGCTGTGCGAGATCGTCTGCTTTGCCTACTCCTAGTTGCTCAAGCATTTCATAGAACATCACGGCATGGCCCATCATGTCCTGAGACATTGATGAAAACGCCACATCTTCTTCAATATGCGGAGCAAGCCCCAGCCATTCCGATCCACGATAAGCCAATATAAAATCGTCATCAGCAAGCTGGAACAACAGGTCGGTCAAGGCTTTTGCAAATGACGGGTTTTGATTTGCTGCTTCTACTGTTTCTACATGTAAACGGTCGCCCATGATTGTATCCCTCCTGCTTAACTGCCGTTGCCTGCATGCTTCTGTTTTTCTTCGTACTGCTCACGATGGTGGCGCCACCTTGACTGCAAGTCGCCGTATCCTTTGGTCTCCCGATAGCTCTTGTTGTCGAGTCTTTCCAGGAAAGGACGCTCCTCTGGCGGAAGTCCAAAAATATCGTCGCGCTTGACTACCCACAAATTAAAACAAGGCTCACGGCGCAAGAAATTCTCTCTCGCCATGCTCAATGCGACTTCTTTATTAGGTGCCAACAAACTGAACTGTTGGACGAACGGAGCATTTACGCTTTTTTGGCTGAATACTTCGTATATGAAAAAGTTTTCGTTGCTCATCCACATTCACCTACCCTACTTGTCGGCCGTACGACATAATCGCATCGCGCACCCATTTGGTTTCCTCATAAGACATTACCCGAAGATTCAGACGGTGAGCGGAGCGTGGTCCGTTCCCTTTGACGATTTGCTTGAACTCTTCCCAGTCAGGCTGTTGGTAGACCCATTTGTCTTCTGCCTCGTCGAAGTAAATCGTATCGTCTGGAACTGTGCAGCCGAGGTGGAAAATACGCGGCAAGTACTTTTTCAGGAATACTTGGCGCAATTCCTCATTGGTCTGTGTACGAATCTTGTAGCGCATGTTGGCTTCCTGATTGCTCGTAATGTTGCCGTTTTCCGGCGGTCCGAAAAACATCAAGAGCGCGGGCCACCAACGTTGGATGGCATCTTGCAGCATTTGGCGCTGTTCATCAGTGCCTTCTGCCAACTCCAAGACGATGCTCTCTCCGTGCTGGGCGTGGAACTTTTCTTCCGCACAGATCCGATGCAGAGCGCGGGCGTAAGGTGCATAAGATGTATCAAGGGACATCGATTGCGTAATAATAGCCGCTCCGTCAACCAGCCAGCCAATCACACCAGCATCAGCCCAGGTAGGGGCTTCCATGTGGAATACATTGTGAAATTTCAGTCTCTTTGTAAACAAATCATTCATGATATCCTCGCGCGTCTTGCCTAATGGCTCAAGCAAGTCTTCTGCGACGCGAAGCAGCAATTGACCATGCCCCATCTCGTCCTGGACCTTGGCCATAATCGCCAGCTTTCTGCGCAGTGTCGGCGCCTTTGGTACCCATTCTTTTTCCGGTAAAGCACCCATGATCTCACTGATGCCATGCATCGAAATCAGCTTGATCAACTGGTTGCGATAGTCGTCTGGCATCCAATCGTCTGCCTCTATTTTTTCCCCGCGATCGATTCTCGCTAAAAACGCTTCCAACTTTTCGTTTTCAGTCAGATCGGCATGTTCGAGCCTCATTTGCATGGAGAACGCCCTCCTTTTATCAGATATGCATTATGATAAAATTATAATACGTTTTTATAACGCAATAATAACATATCGTCATGCGTTTTTGCAATACGCTTACATGGAGACTCTCCTATTCTCCGTGCCCAGTTATATCTGCTGCCTTTTTCAATTGCTCAGCCATATGCCGCAGCTCTTGCATGACTGCATCCAGTTCCTGTATTCGCGTCGACTGTTGTACGCTGTGATTCATCGTCTTCTCCATTTCACCAGTAACCGTTCCGACGAGTGCATTCATTTCATCCAACAGTTGGAAAATGCCCTTCGCTGAAGTAGCCGTCGTCTGGGAAAGCTGACGGATTTCCTCTGCGACCACGGAAAAGCCGCGACCAGCAGCACCTGCACGTGCCGCTTCAAGGACGGCATTCAATCCAAGGACATTCGAGCGTGTTGAGATATTGCGAATCAATTCGTTGATCTGAGTCGTCTCTGTAATTTTCAGCCCTAATTGACCGGCTGCATCACTCAGCGTGTGGCTAGCTTGTGCCAAATGGTCCGCATCCTTTGCCAGACTTTCTGTGTGCTGTGCGATATTTTCCAGCGCGTCCGTCAAATTTTGAGCCAAGCCGTGCAAGCGATCCTCTTGATCGGTCGTCACGCCTGTCGCCAAGCAACCGACTACTTGTCCGTTTTCAACAAGCGGATAACCGACTGCGATATAAGGAATGCCGTAGAGCTCTTTGGAAATCTTCTTCACTACCCGCTTGCCCTCTTTTACCGCCGTCGCATTAATACTCCCCGGGCGCAATTCGTCTCCTACTCGAATCCCCAGGTTCAAGCCTTGTGCTGGATAGTAGGCGAGAAACTTCTCTTTGTCGGTGACTCCTACCATACATTCGGACAAAAATGCCTTTTGTAAAATCGGTGCAACCATTAAGACGCTATTCAGCAATTGAGACATGCATGATCCCCCTACCCTTGTGATGAAAACAACGATTCCCCCCGCATTCTTCTTCAGTACGCGGAGGGAACTCACTTCTTTTACTTATTTAACGAGCTGGAACTTTCCATCCTTCACTTCAACCATGATCATACTGTCTTCTGTCAGACCGTTATGATCATCAGCCGTGAACTTAAATTCTCCGGTTACCCCTACGTATTTCACCTTTTCCAATACTTCGCCCAGTTTGGATGTGTCGCCGCCTGCTTGCTTCAACCCTTCCACGAGCAAATTCAAGCCGTCGTACCCGTATCCCGCGAAGCCGTCTGGCTGTGCATTGTAGGCAGCTTGATAGCCATCCACGAATTTTTTGATGATGGCAGATTGCGGATCATCCGCCGCTACTTGTTCAGGGATGAGCAGTTTTCCAGCTACCATCAAGACACCCTCGCCAGCGTCTCCAATCAATTCGAGGAATTTGCTGTTCGCAGAGCCATGGCTGCTAATGATCGGAATAGTGAGGTTCAATTGCTTGGCTTCCTTCACAATCGTAGCGGGCCCTGGGTTCGTACCTGCCACAATCAACGCCTGCGCATCAGTCCCTTTGATCTTGGTCAATTGGGAGCTCATGGACGGATCTTTTGTACCGTATTTTTCTTCCGCTACAATCGTGATGCCATATTCAGGCGCATATTTTTGCAATTGCGTCGTCCAGCCACTTCCGTATGGATTGCTGTCATTGAGCGTAGCAATTTTCGTTATGCCTTTTTCCTTCAAATATTTGAAGATCCGCTTCGTTCCGTGTACGTCCGTGTGCGGTGTTTTGTAGATGCCTGCACGAACTGGATTGGTGATTTGGTCTGCCGCTGCCATCGAGATCAGCGGGAGCTTTTCTGCTGCGGCATATTCAGCCATCCCGAGAGATGGACCACTGCCTGAGGAACCGAGTACAGCTACGACCTTTTCTTTCGAAGCGAGCTTTTTGATTGCTTTTACCGCTTCCGTATTGTCGGACTTGTCGTCTTCAAAAATGACTTCCAACGGTCGGCCATCCACTCCGCCTGCTCCGTTTATTTCTTTTACCAACAGCTCTACCGCTTGCTTCTCCGGTACGCCGAGCGGACTGTTCGGACCAGTCAGCGAGAAAATAGCGCCGACCTTGATCGGGTCCTTGCTGGCACCACCAGTGCCTGACTCTGCTGCTGGCGTAGCGCCGCCTCCACAGGCGCTCAAGAATACGAGTGAAGCGACTGCTGCTGGAAATAGCCATTTTTTGAATGCTTGTTTTTTCATGGGTGTACCCCCTCATGTATGTGGTTGATCTTGATCAAACTACTATGTTGGCTACACTGCTTCGTGGGAGCTTCCCAAATAAGCAGACTGTACACGCGGGTCATTGCTAATCTCGTCTGCCTTCCCTTCCAGCATGACAGCTCCCGTACTGAGTACGTAAGCCCGGTCGGAAATAGCGAGAGCTGCGCGAGCATTTTGCTCGACCAACAGCACCGTAGTGCCCCACTCCGAGCGAATCTCCTGCACAATCGTCAGGATTTCTTTGGCAATCAGTGGAGCCAATCCTAGCGAAGGCTCGTCCAACAAGAGAAGCTGCGGTCGGGACAAGAGCGCCCTGCCAATGGCGAGCATCTGCTGTTGCCCTCCGGAAAGCGTTCCCCCGAGCTGCCATTTCCGCTCTGCCAAAATCGGAAAACGTTCGTACACCGTCTCCATTTCTTTGGCAATTTCCTTTTTGCTGGTCTTGGGTATCCGATGCGAAGCACCCAGCCACAAATTGTCCTCCACGGTCAGCGTCGAAAAAATTTGTCTGCGCTCCGGTACATGCGCCATCCCCCGGGGTACCACCAACTCCGCAGGGACACGCGTAATGTCCGCGTCACGAAACCAAATCTTCCCTTCCTTTTCGCCGTGCAGACCGCAGATACAGTTCAAAAGCGTCGTTTTTCCTGCCCCATTTGCGCCTAACAGGGAGACGATCTCGCCTTCGTTCACTTGCAAAGTAATGCCGTGCAGCACTTCTACCGGACCGTAGCGAGCCGTGATGTTGTCTACTGTAAGGACTGCCTTCCCCATCATGTTCCACCTCTTTCGCGCTTCATTCTGCACCCAGATACGCCGCAATCACTCGCGGGTTCTCCTGAATCTCACGCGGGGTTCCTTCTGCGATTTTTGATCCTTGATCCAATACTACGATGCGGTCTGCAATCGTCATGATCATGTCCATGTCATGCTCCACTAGCAAAATAGCCGTTCCATTGTCGCGAATCTCGCAAAACATGCGGCTCATCTCCGCCGTCTCGGTATGATTCAGACCCGCAGCAGGCTCATCCAACAAGAGCAGCCGCGGCTTGGCTACCATTGCGCGGGCAATCTCCATCAGCCGCAGCTTCCCGTACGGCAGGCTCCCAGCCAGCGAGGACACTTCCTTTGCGAGTCCTACATTCTCTATCCACGTCTGTGCCTGCTCCTGCATCAACTTCTCTTCCTTACGGGACTTTGCCAGATTCATGCCACAGGAAAAGATACTTGCGCTTGTCTTGGTATGCATGCCAACCATGACATTTTCCAAAACGGTCATATCGTCAAAGGTCTGGAGGTTTTGAAAGGTTCGCGTGATGCCCAATCCGGCATATTCATAGCCTTGCACACGTGTCAATGGCTGGCTGCTGAAGCGAATCTCTCCTTCCGAAGGCGGGATCACACCCGACACCATGTTGAGTACGGTGCTTTTCCCAGCGCCATTCGGGCCGATCAGCGCGAGAATCTCTCCTTCCCGCACCTGAAAATCTACTTGATTCACTGCCCGTACGCCGCCAAAATCACGAGAGAGCTTTTGCACATCCAAAAGTGTTGTCATGTTGCAGCCTTCCTTTCCACCTGCTGCTTTCGCTGTGCTTCGTCAGCCATGGACTTCGCCTTTTTCGCCTGCCCTTTTTCGAAAGCAGCCCGGATGCGCGGAACCAATCCTTCTGGCATGAACATAACGATCAGCACGAGAATCGCACCGAATACAATCGTGTCCACATCCCCCTGCAAGCCAGGCACCACTTCACTCAGGAGGACCAGCGCTTCACTGATAAAGCCAATCAGGATCGTCCCGATCAAAGCGCCCCAGATGCTTGTCATCCCGCCGATGACGACCATCGTAAGAAACTTGATTGACTCGTGCAGTCCGAACGGCTGCGGATCGAGAATTCCCATGTAGTGGGCGTATAATCCGCCGGAAATACCAGCGAACATGCCACTTACCACAAAAGCATTCAGCTTGAACTTGCGGACATCAATTCCCATCGAGGTCGCGGCAATCTCACTTTTGTGAATCGCCCGAAACGCTCTGCCGACGCGTGAGTTCAAGAGATTAAGGGAGAAGAGCAGCACACAGGTGACGACTCCCCAAATTAGAAAGTACATAGATAGCTCGCTTCCACCGAAGAAAGTCATCTGTGGAATGCTGATCATCCCGTTTGCTCCCCCGGTGACCGACTCCCATTCCGTAATTCCGATCTGCACGATGTAGCCAAATGCGAGTGTCGCCATCGCGAGGTAGTAGCCTTGCAGCCCCGCGATCGCCCGCCCGAGGATAAAGGCGAATAACCCTGGAACAATCGCAGCAGCTATGAGGCCGATAAATGGCGGAAGACCGTACTTCGTCGTCAATACTGCCGACGTATAGGCACCTATCCCCCAAAACGCTGCTTGTCCCAGCGAAATTTGTCCCGCCAGCCCCATTACGAGGCATAGCCCAATGGTTACGATTGCTTGAAGACCGATAATAATTCCGACAGAACGATAGTATTCATCTGGCATTACGAATGGGAAAAGAATCATCAAAAACAGGTAGATTCCTATGCTTTTGCCCCACTTATCGATGATCTGCTTCATCATAGCCCTCCTTTTCCAACGCTGCGTTCTCCAAAGATGCCGGATGGCTTAATTAACAGCATTCCGATCAACACCAGAAAGGCGATCGCGTCCTTCATACCGGAGCTGATGTAGCCAGCTCCCAGCGACTCGACGATCCCGAGTAAAAAGGCGGCTACGGCTGCACCCAATGGATTTCCCAGTCCGCCAAGAATCGCTGCGGAAAAGCCTTTGATTCCGAGCAGTACGCCAACATCGTAGGACGTTACGGAAAGCGGCGCGATCACGATTCCTGCAATCGCTCCTGTCGCTCCACTGATCGCGAAGGCGAGCATACTCATCTTTGTCGGGCTAATCCCCATCAGGCGAGCTGCCATCGGGTTGACCGAACAGGCGTTAATTTTTTTGCCGAGAATCGTCTTGTCCATCAAGTACCAAAGTAAAAAAAGAATGATAAGAACAGCAGCCAAAATCCAGATACTTTGTTGGGCGATCATCACGCCGCCGATCGAGATCGGCTCATTGCTCGTAATCGGTTCGAGTGCAAACGCATCTTTTCCCCAAATAAAGCTGGCAATGCCGCGAATGAGTGTGGAAATTCCTATCGTCAAAATAATCAAACTAATTGGATTAGCCTTTTTGACGTAAGCGATTACATATTTCTGCATCAAAACACCGATCAAGGTGACCATGAGGATCGCGAGCAATGCCGCCAACCCATATGGAAGATTCATGCCAATCAAAGCGACTGTGACCATTCCGCCCAGCATCAAAAATTCACCCTGCGCCAGATTAATCACCTTGCTTACGTTGTAAATCGTGATGAAACCAACCGCTACGATCGCGTAAATCCCGCCACTGACGAGGCCGTTTGCAACGTACTGCAGCAATTCCGTCATATTCGTGCTGTACCCCCTTTGTTTCGCGTCCACCAAACTACACCCAAGTAAAACGCTTACATTTTAAATAATGGAAAACTAATTGATTGAAAAAGACCCTAGACGTGCTAGGGCCTTTCCTTCGCAGCTTTCGCCTATGCAGATGGCGCAGCTTCATACACGGTCTCGAAGAATCGTACTGCCCCTGGATTCAATAACTGGTAGTAATTTTGGAACAACTGATCCGCCTCTTTGCCCAACCACAGCTCTGGCAACAATTCCTGCGGCAAATCAGGATCGATGAACAAGAACTTGCGGTATTGGTGGACGAGCTTTGTCTTTTCCACGAAGCAATGGCTGTCTGGAACCTCTTCCCCATTGCTAAGTTTGGCAGCAAGCTGCTCGTATTCTTCTCGGTAGGTATCGATGAAGGCCTTGTATTTTTCATTGATTTCATCGATATCCCAGCATTTCTGTACGAGCTGCTTCGGATTGCTCCAGCCCATATGCTCTGATGTAAAAATCTCCACATACTCTGTAATCTCGTGCGCTTCCGTCAGGTCCTTCACGCGATCACTGAGGTTATTCGGGCTGATCCATGTGCTGGTCGTCAGCATCCCGAAGCCCATCCAGCCCAGTTCCTTCCGCAGTTGATCACGCAGCGCTCGACGCTCCTCTGGGATGTTGTAGCTGGCAATGCACCACTTGCCGTCCCACACATCTGTCTCGACCTTATAAATACGTGCCGCTGCCTCTTCCAGCCGCTTTTTGCCGCGCTCGGATACCGAGTAGAAGCTGCGGTTCCCTACTTTTCGCGATTCCAGCCAGCCTTGGCGAAGCATCCGGGAGATGGCTGCACGAACAGCCGGCTCCGACAGTCCGAATTCCCCCATCAGCTTGGTCAGACTACCAATCCAGATTTCGCTTCCATAATGGCGGACGTATTCACCGTAAATTGTAAAAAGCATGGATTGTGGCTTCACGTTTCTTCTACCCCCAAATCGATTCATACCTATTAGCTGTGTGAAATTGTACCATATTCTGTAGGAAGTGCGTGAATCGATCGAGAGTATATGACGATAAAATCGTATAACGTAATTTAAACGTAATTATAGTAAAACATTTTAAAAGAGTCAATTTATTCTGTCATATTTATTTATTCCCATTTACTTCCTGCTCGATCTCCGCTTGCAAGACCTCAAAACGCCGCTTGATCTCGTCCTTTTTGAAGATAGCCTGGACGAACGTCCCGAGTCCTACACGATTACGCGTAGTGTCCGCCGTAACCTCGCACACTACGCGTTTTTCGGTAACCTGCACACAGGTAGCCCGGAACGTGACCTCCTGACCAATCACGGCTGGGCCGACATGCTTGATGTCTACAGCAAATCCCGAGCCCTCCTCATCGGCTTCCAGGAATGGTAAAATGACGCGTCTTCCTGCCCATTCCATGTAATAAATCATACTGACGGTCGACATCACGGGATGCACGACTTGGCCCTCAAAAACAGGCAGCATGTCCTTTGTCACCGTCACAGTAAATTCTTCCGTCGTACCCGGCTGGAGTCTATCTATCAAGAGTACCTGCCTCCCTATCTGCCCAAGCTACACACGCTCTATAATCGTCGCAATCCCCTGTCCAACTCCAATGCACATCGCTGCCAACCCGTATCGGGCATCACGACGCTCCATTTCATACATCAGAGTAGTCAGGATACGCGCACCGCTACATCCGAGCGGATGGCCCAAAGCAATCGCTCCGCCATTTACGTTGACCAGATCAGGGTTGATCCCTAGCTCACGTACACTCGCTACTGCCTGCGCCGCAAAAGCCTCGTTGAATTCGAACAGATCAATTTGCGTAAGTGACAAGCCTGCCTGCTTCAGCACTTTGCGTGTAGCAGGTACAGGTCCAATTCCCATCACGGAAGGATCGACACCGGCCACTGCGGATGCAACGATTCTTGCACGAGGCTTCAAGCCGGCTGCAAGAGCTGCTTCCTGTTCCATGATAAGCAGAGCGCATGCTCCATCGTTTAGACCGCTGGAATTGCCTGCTGTGACGCTGCCATCTGCTTGGAATACTGGTTTCAGCTTTTGCAGCTGTTCGATAGTCGTCTCCGGACGTGCATGCTCATCGTGTTCAAACAGCGTAACCTCGCCTTTGCGCCCTTTCAGCTCTACGGGAACGATCTCTGCCTCCCACTTTCCTTCTGCCAAGGCACGGGCGTAATTATGCTGACTGCGCAAAGCAAACTCATCCTGTGCTTCACGGCTAATGCCGTATTGCTCCGCTACCTTTTCCGCTGTTTCCCCCAAGCTGATCGGCGGATACATCTCTTTCATTTTTTCGTTAACCAAGCGCCAGCCCAACGTCGTATCGACCAACTGCTGATTGCCGCGCTGAAAAGCCGTGCCAGGCTTCATCATCACCAGCGGAGAGCGTGTCATACTTTCTGTCCCGCCCGCAATATAGACGTGACCTGCTCCGGCTTTGATTGCATTCGCGCTTTGGTTCACAGCCTCCAGACCTGAGCCGCACAGGCGGTTCACTGTCACTCCCGGCACCTCGACAGGCAATCCCGCCAACAGAAGTGACATACGCGCGACATTGCGGTTATCCTCCCCAGCCTGATTGGCACAGCCCATAATGACATCATCAATCGTCTTCGGATCGATGGAGTTGCGTTCCAGCAATTTTTGAATCACCAATGCGCCCAGGTCATCCGGGCGCACATCCTTCAACGCACCACCAATACGACCGATTGGCGTGCGTACAGCATCTATGATGACAGGTGTACTCATTCTTCCACTCCTCCCATGCACGAGGGCTTTTTTTCTATAGCGCTTCTACTAACGTGGCCAATCCTTGACCGCCGCCTATGCACAACGAAACAATTCCGTATTTCTTTTGGCGACGTCTCAGCTCGAAAAGAATCGTACCTGTCAGTCGGGCACCGCTCATGCCGAGTGGATGACCCAACGCGATTGCGCCACCGTTTACATTGGTTTTCAAAGGGTCCAGTCCCAGCTCGCGCATGCAGGCGAGTGACTGGGAAGCAAAAGCTTCATTTAACTCAAACAAGTCGATTTGCTCTACGGTCATGTTCGTCTCTGCGAGCAGCTTGCGGATCGCAGAGACCGGACCAATGCCCATAATGCGTGGATCAACACCAGCACTGACGAAATGAACAATGCGCCCCAGAGGAGCGACGCCTGTTTTTTGCAGCATTTCTTCATTCATCAAGAGCAAGGCTGCTGCGCCATCATTGATACCGGAGGAGTTGCCTGCTGTGACGCTACCATCTTTTCGGAAGGCAGGTCGCAACTTGGACAATGACTCCACACTGGTATCTCTTCTTGGGAATTCATCCGTATCAAACAGCGTTTCTTCCCCTTTTTTCCCTTTTAACGTGACTGGAATGATCTCATCGCGGAACAGACCTGCATCTATCGCGTTGATAGCCCGAGACTGACTTTCTGCCGCAAAACGATCCTGATCTTCACGACTGATGCCGAATTGCTCCGCCACGTTTTCCGCTGTATCTCCCATGGTCAGATCACCATACAGCGATACAGGGGCAGAACGAGGTCCTCCAAAAGACTCGACCAGCGTCTGTCCGCCGCGTTGATACGGCTGCTCGAATTTTTCCATGATGTACGGTGAACGAGTCAAATTCTCTACACCGCCCGCCAGCATGACCTGACTATGTCCTGCCTGGATGGACTGCGCAGCCAAATTGACTGCCTCTAGCCCGGATGCACACACCCGATTCACAGTCAGACCAGGTATGGTGTCAGGAAGCCCTGCTTTTAACAAACCAACGCGTGCAATGTTAATAAACGGTCCTGCCGATATGACGTTACCCATGATGACCCCATCAACAATCTCACCGGATTGTCCTGCCTTCGCAAGCGCTCCATTCAAGACAATGGCTGTCAGGTCGTCGATGGGGGTGTTCTTCAGACTTCCGCCCAGCTTTCCGATTGGTGTACGTACTGCTGCTGCTACGTACACCTCCTTGTTAGTCAAGCTCATGCCTCTACACCCACTTTGTCCTCGTACGTGTAAAAGCCTTGCCCACTGCGTACGCCGACACGCCCTGCCAGCACCAGCTTGCGTAATAGCGGCGCAGTACGATAACGCTCCTCGGCCAGATCGCGCTGCAAGCCTCTCGATATCGCAAAAATCTCATCCAAACCGATGCGATCTGCCCATTCGAGAGGGCCGTATGGGTAGTTGGTGCCTTTTTTCATCGCGATATCGATATCGGTAGCGGTTGCTGCTTTTTCCATCAGGGTAAAGGCAGCCTCGTTGATAATGAGCGTTAAAATGCGCGGGAATACGAGACCTACCTCGTCGTTTACGGTTTCCGTCTCTTTCCCGAGCGACTGAAAGAAGTCTTCCGTTGCTTGAATCGTATCCAGCTCCGTTTGCAGGGCGGGGGCAATCTCGATCAGCTCCCGTTCAACCAAGGGCACGAGCGTTCCAAATCCGCAAACGCGTTCAGGATGCTGTGTCCATGACGCTACCTCTGTCGCTGTAATTGCGAGCGAAGTCGTGATGATCGGTACGTTTGGTGGCAATAGATCATCCAGCTCGCGCATCTGCCTCTTTTTCGCCTGCAAATCGACGCTATTTACTTCCACAGCCAATTCAACCAACTCAGGTTCCGCCATCGCTTCTGCAAGCGTAAGCACCTGGTAGCCTCTTTCCATCATCAAATGATTCAACTCTGCGTACAACGGGCTTGTGCCCACGAGCAATACAGCCTTATTTGTTGTAGTCATAGAAGCCTTCCCCCGTCTTTCTGCCCAAGCTACCGGATTGAACCATTTGTTGCTGAATCCGGCTAGGCTTAAATCGTCCTTCATGGAAGAAGTCAGTATAGACCGATTTGGTGGTGGCAAAATTGATGTCGATGCCAATCATGTCTTGAAGCTCAAACGGTCCCATTTTGAATCCACCCGCCAGCTTCATAATGCGGTCAATCTGCTCCACACCTGCCACATGATCGCCCAGAATACGCAATGCTTCATTATAGTAAGGCCGCGCGATTCGATTGACGATAAAGCCAGGGGTATCCGTCACGAGAACAGGTACCTTGCCCAACTCTTGCGCAAATCGATACGCCACCTCCACATTTTCCTCACTCGATTTTTTCCCACGAATAACCTCAACCAACGGCATGACGGGTGCCGGATTGAAAAAATGAAATCCGAGAATGCGCTCGGGATGCGAAAGCCCCCCTGCAATCTCCGTAATCGAGATAGAGGAAGTATTCGTTAGTAAAAGGGCATCCTCTCTGCAAATCCCAGAAAGCTGGCTGAAAATGCTTTTTTTCAAATCAAGACGCTCTGGCACCGCTTCGATGACGATATTGCAGTCTGCCAACTGCTCTATTTCCGATACGAGATGGACCAGTTCTAGCGTCTCTGTCATTTCTTGTTCACTGATTTTGTTTTTCTCCACATCTTTTGTCAGGATCGATTCCAAATAGACAAGCGCTTTGTCCAGCACCGCCTGATTTGCATCCAGCAGCATGACCTGATGTCCTTTGCGAGCACAGACGAGAGCGATCCCCGCTCCCATTGTTCCCGCCCCGATGACGCCTACTATTTTTATACTCACTTGGGCTTGCCTCCCTTCGCCTCTAACGGCCTGTAAAACGAGGCGCACGTTTTTCCATGAAAGCGGTGACCCCTTCCTTATGATCCGCTGTGCTGCCAGCCGCCTCTTGTGCAAAAGCTTCATATGCCAAGGTCTCTTCCAACCCCATCTCAAGCCCTTTGTACATCGTGCGCTTGATCAAACCAATCCCCTTCGTCGGCAGTAACGCCAGCTTGCGCGCATACGCCAACGCATCCTCCATGAAGCTCTCCGCAGGGTACACCTGATTGACCAATCCAATTCGCAGTGCTTCCTCAGCGGATACCTTTTCCCCCGTCATCGCCAGCTCCAACGCCTTGCCGATCCCGACGATGCGCGGCAAGAAATAGCAGCCTCCTGAATCAGGAACGAGCCCGATGTTGACAAAAGCATTGACGAAGGATGCCTTTTCCGAAGCCAGGCGAATATCGCACGCCAGCGCAACACTCATGCCTGCACCTGCTGCAACACCGTTAACCGCTGCGATGATTGGTTTCTCGGTTTTTTGAAACTGGAGGATCATTGGATTATAGCGATCCCGTAAGAAACCACCGTAATCCACATCTCCTCCACCAGAAACGTCACTGAGATCCTGACCCGCATTGAACGCCCGCCCTGCTCCGGTAAGAACGACGCAACGCACATCCGCATCCTTCTGCGCTTGCTTCAACGCATCCGTGATTTCCATATTCATGACGGCTGTAAACGCATTGAATTTGTCCGGACGGTTCAAAGTCACCACTGCTACGCCTTCTGACACTTCATAAAGAATCGTTTCGTACATGGCCGCCTCCTAATTTCCCGTAAAACGGGGTTTGCGCTTCTCCAGAAAAGCTTGCATGCCTTCTTTTCGATCTTCACTTGCCAAAAGAAGGTAAAAGCTGTTTCGCTCGTAATCCATTCCCTCTTGAAGGGGAAGATCACCAGCTTTGTACACGGCTTTTTTGATGACCTGTACCGCGAGTGGCGGCTGCTGGGCGATTTGTTTCGCCAGCTTGAGCGCTTCCTGATAGTACGCCTCCACTGGCACTACCCGATTGACCAGTCCGTATTTTAACGCTTCTTTGGCCGAAATCGGTTCACCTGTGAGCAGCATCTCCAGTGCTTTTCGCTCACCTACCACACGCGTCAGACGCTGAGTACCACCAGCCCCAGGCATGACACCAAGCTTGATTTCCGGTTGACCAATGACGGCTGTCTCCGAAGCGATCACAATATCGCAGTTCATCATTAATTCACAGCCACCACCGAGCACAAAACCGCTGACGGCACCAATAATCGGCTTGGATATGAGTGAGATGCGATCCCAAACCGCGAACTGATTGCGCTTCATGATGTCGATGGCTGATGCTTCCGCCATTTCATTAATGTCAGCACCCGCTGCGAACGCCCTCGCGTTGCCAGTCAGGATGATCACCCGAATATCCGGGTCGCGGTCTATTTGCTCCAGTTGGTCAACCAATTCGTCGACGAGCTGCAAATTCAGTGCGTTTAGAATCTTCGGTCGATTCAACGTAATGATACCGACACCATCTTCACTGGCTACGCTAATATATTCATAGGCCATGAACTGTCACACCCTTTTTTTACAGGAGCTGGTTTAAATAGCTGCCTGTGATTTGTTCCGGTTATCCACGACACGAATCGCTTTTCCTTCGCTGCGCGTCAAGGAATTCGGTGGTTGCACCCGCAGTACCACAGACACGCCCAACGTATTTTTGATGTCATGACAGATTTCTTTCACCAATGGCGAGAGAGCAGAGCTGTCATTCCCACTGATCTCATTTGCATATGCTGGTGTCAGCTCGCAGTGCACCTCAAAACGGTCGAGGGCACCGTCTCGTTCAATGACGACCTGATAGTGTGGAGCCAATTGGTTGAACGTAAGCAGAACGGATTCGATCTCTGTCGGAAACACATTGACCCCGCGAATAATGAGCATGTCATCTACACGCCCTTTGATGCGCGACATCCGCATGGTTGTCCGTCCGCACTTACAGGGCTCAGGATTGAGGGAAGCGATATCACCCGTACGGTAGCGCACAACCGGGAATGCTTCTTTCGTCAGCGACGTGAATACCAGCTCACCTTCTTGCCCGTATGGGAGCACTTCTCCAGTATTCGGATCGATAATTTCTGCGTAGAAATGGTCTTCTGCGATATGTAGACCATTCTGCACTTCATGACATTCAATGGAAACACCTGGCCCCATCACTTCGCTCAGCCCGTAAATGTCCACGGCTTTAATGTCGAGCTCATGCTCCAGTTGTACGCGCATTTCTTCTGACCACGGCTCTGCACCAAAAATCCCGTACTTAACACTCGTCCCACGTGGATCGATTCCTTGCTTCTTCATCTCTTCCACGATGTTGAGGACATAGGATGGCGTTGCTGCAATGCCACGTGGTTTGAAGTCCTCGATCAACGTAATTTGACGGGAGGTATTGCCACCGGATACTGGCACGGCAACTGCCCCCATGTGCTCGATGCCGTTGTGCAGACCCAAACCTCCTGTAAAAAGGCCGTAGCCATACGCGTTATGGAAAATGTCTCCCGGCTCTCCGCCCGCACAGCAAATGGCGCGCGCCACGATCTCTGCCCAATTCTCCAGGTCTTTTTTGGTGTAACCGACAACAGTCGGTTTTCCTTTTGTCCCGGATGATCCGTGAATGCGTGCTACTTCCTTCATTTCGACTGCAAACAGATTGAACGGGTAATTTTCTCGCAAATCTGTCTTTTTCATAAATGGAAGCTTCTGTATGTCTTCGATTGATTGGATATCTTCTGGTTTCACACCAGCCTCATTGAATGCTTTTGTGTGGAAAGGGACGCGCTCGTATACGCGTTTGACCGTTTCTTTCAAGCGTTCCAGTTGCAGTTCCGTCATTTTCTCTCTTGGTAGCGTTTCCATTTCTGTATTAAAGATCATGTCGCTTCCCTCATTCCCTTGCGTTATGACTCAGTAGGAGTACGTATTTGAAAATGTTACTCGCCCTTAAAAACTGGTTTTCGCTTTTCGCGAAAGGCTTCCAATGCTTCCAAACGATCTGTCGTGGGAATAATCACTTCATAGCACATGGTTTCGATATCCAGACCTGTCTGCAAATCGACACTGCCTCCGCGATCAATAGCTGATTTTGCCTGATAAACCGCCAGCGGAGCATTTGCCAAAATCTCGTTTGCCAGCCCCATTGCCAGTTCACGAAGCTCCTCTGTATCTTTTGCAATCGCATTGACAAAACCGATTTGATACGCTTCCTCCGCTTGGATGCGCCTGGCTGTCAGGATCAGCTCCTTTGCCTTGGAAGGTCCGATCAAGCGAGACAGCCGCTGCGTACCACCCGCACCGGGAATGATGCCCAAGCTCACCTCTGTCAGACCCATTTTGGCATCTGCGACGGCATAGCGGAAATCACAGGCCAGTGCTAACTCAAAACCCCCGCCAAAAGCAAATCCGTTGATCATCGCAATCGTCGGCTGCGGTAGCCTCTCCAACGCAGTAAATACATCGCGGATTTTGCGGACATTGCGGCGTACCTGCTGTTCCGTCAGTGTACGGCGCTCCTTCAAATCTGCCCCTGCACTAAAAGCTCGCCCTTCTGCCTTCACAATGACCACACGAATCTCTTTTGCATCCAGGCGCACCTGCTCAATCAAGTTTCCCAGGCGCTCCAATGTATCGTAGTTCAGCGCATTCAGCTCGTCTGGGCGATTTAGTGTAATCAGTCCTATATGTCCTTCACGTTCAAAACGAACGCTCTCTTCCATCCTCAACGTCCTCCTTGTGCAGGCGGGTTAACCCGCGCATACGTGCCGGTAGCAAAAGCAACAAGCTTGCCATCACAAGTCACGCGTGCTTCCATCACGATCAAGCTTTTTCCTTGTTTCAATACATGGGATTGTGCCTCAAGTATCTCACCGCGAGCAGGATGCAGGTATTGAATCTTGCTCTCCACCGTCACACATTGCTGTACGCCATCCACATGAGGTGCTGCCCCATGCCCCATTGCCACATCGGCTAATGTCGCCGTAACGCCTCCGTGTACGACACCTTCGATGCTATTGAACAGCTCGGGGCGAATTTTCAGTGCTACCTTACAGCCCTGTTCATCTCGGTGCACAACTTCTATGCCCAGGTAGTGGTTGAATCGATTCCGGATCTCCACTGACATCTTTGCCCCCTTTCTCGTATCGTCTTGAAACAGTGAAAGGAGCCTAAGCACATAGCTTTTGGCATCCTTTCTCCGTTTTATTTTCGCTGTCAGTTATTCGTTTTCGTCGATCTCGACGAAGTAATCACTTTTCCGGTATGCCAGTGCATCCAGTGTCGCTACCAAGCCATGCTCCGTTTCTACGCGGATGCGATACCAGGCTGTGCGATTGTTTTTCTTCTCTTCTGTCGCTGTTGCCACTAAGCGATTCCCTTTCATGGCAGCAGCCAAAAATCCAATATTCATCGACAGTGCCACAGACGTTTTCCCATAGGAATTACAGGCTGCTGCAAAAACAAAGTCTGCTAGGGAGAAGATGATCGCGCCATGAGCGGTGCCGTGCGCATTTAGCATATGCTCGGCAACTGTGACTTCCGCAGTCGCCGTTCCTTCTCCCAGCTCAATCAGCTTGATACCTAAAAATTGTGCAAATGGATCTTGCTTTAGCTTTTCACAAATCTCTGCGTAATGCTTCTGATGGAGCGCTTGTTCGTCTATCAATCTTTTCGTGGTCATGATTAAACTACTTCTGCGAAATGCATGGACACAATTGGTCCAGCGAAGCCACGGAGGTCTTTTCCTGCTGCGCGACCTTCTGGAGATGACAACGCTTC
This sequence comes from Brevibacillus sp. Leaf182, assembly GCF_001423865.2. Lineage (NCBI taxonomy): Bacteria > Bacillati > Bacillota > Bacilli > Caryophanales > Paenibacillaceae > Brevibacillus > Brevibacillus sp. Leaf182. Next base: position 244,065 of record NZ_LMPN02000018.1, read on the forward strand.
CATCAAAGCTTCTTTTGATTCAAAGTACATTTCTGCCATCAGATGCAGGTCGGATTCTCCCATTGGTGTTCCGTAGATTTTGCTCACTTCCATTTTGATTAAGCCAGGCATTTTTTCCGCCAATGGGCCATGTACCTCGAAATAATGCTTGTCAAAAGCATCGATATCTTCGGGCTTGCGATAAATTGCTACCAATTTCACCATCATGATCCCTGCTTTCCTCAGATTATAGTCACAATGTGTGACGACTAATTCATATAACGTTATTTTAACGCATGTTAATATTTTTATTATATAAAGCCTTCGTGACAGGTGCAAGTATTTTTCAAAAAGCAAGAAAACTCTGTCCGATTGTATTCCCCCCTTTTCTTCATGTTTATGACTGGAAAAAGGCTGACAGAATATGCTTCGATGGGAGTCTTCCAGCTTTTGTGGTCGTGGGAAGAAGCGAATTTCCAGTCCAAGCGCCTCTGGAGCCCGACCCAGCGTAGGGATGAATGGCGGGAATGGTTTTAGCTTCAACCTCTGCTCCCCCTTCTTCAAAACTGCTACTTTTGAAGCGTTCCCGCCATTCATTCCGGAGCGGACAGTCGATCTCTCAGCGGGGCGTAGGCCGAAGCGTAGACTGGAAATTCGCTTCTTCCCTTCCACCACAGCTCCTATAAACACAAAAAAGAGGACAGACCCAATGTCTGTCCTCTTCTATTCGCTCCACTTCCTAGATCCAAACCCAGAAAATAAAGACGAAAATTGCCAATAGGATTACGAATAACCCTGCAAAAATACTGATACGTGCAAACTCATGACCTTTTTGATCCATGTGCATCCAGACATACAACTGGAAGAACGCTTGAACAAAGGCCAAAGCAACGATGAATGGTACGGTAAAACCTGATGGAATTGCTTCATACGCCACTGCAATGAATGCCAGTGCAGTCAATACGAGAGATCCGATGAAAGCAACTAGGTGTCTTTTCGGACCCTCGTGTTTGACTTTCGGCTTGCGTACCTCTTCATTATGAGCTTGTGCTCCCATAGATTATCCCACCTTTCCACCGATCATACCCATGAGATATACCACGGTAAAGATGAATACCCATACAACGTCGATAAAGTGCCAGTACAGACATGCCAGATAGAACTTCGGTGCAGTTACTACCGTCAGGCCCTTTTTCGTCGCAGATACTTGCAAAAGGATGATCCAGCTAATCCCGAACGCTACGTGAGCTCCGTGGAATCCAACCAATGTGTAGAAGGCAGATGAGAATGCACTTGTTGACATTTTCAGTCCTTCATTCACATAGTGTACAAACTCGTAAATCTCCAAAGCAAGGAAGCCGAGACCGAGCAATACAGTGATGGTCAGCCAAAGCTGAATCTTTTTCAGGTCTTTCTTGTGCAAAGCCAGTGTAGCCATAACACTTGTCATCGAGCTGGTAAGCAAGAGAAGTGTTGCTACGGCAACGAGATTCATGTCAAACAACGATTGGGACGTTGGTCCACCATTTGCCTGATCACGAAGAGCGATAAATGTTGCAAACAAGGAACCGAAGAGAACTGTCTCCCCACCGAGGAAGAGCCAGAAGCCAAGAACCTTATTCTTGCCTTCAAGGGTGGCTTTTTCCGGTTCGTCAGGCAATACTGCATGTGCGTGATGGTTAGCCATTAAGCCTTAACCCCTTTCTCTTCGAGTTCATCCTCATGAATGTGATAGCCTGGATCGTCTTTCACAGAACGGGTAAACATGCAGCCGAGTGTAAAGAGCAATCCAATGACTACAACCACATAGTTGTGGTAGATAAAGCCGTAGCCTGCTACGAACAATCCGAGAGACATCAGGAATGGCAAGAACGATGGCGATGGCATGTGAATGTCGCCAATAGGCTCCGCAGGCGTCAAGCCTTTGTTACCAGCCATTTTCTCCACCCACAACGCATCCAAACCGCGCACGAGAGGCGTTTGAACGAAGTTGTACTCAGGCGGCGGCGAAGGAATCGCCCATTCGAGTGAACGTCCATCCCATGGATCTGCAGGAGCGCGTTTGGAGCTCTTCGCTGCAACGACTACGTTGATCAAGAATAGGATGGTACCGATCGTCATACCAAATGCACCAATCGTACTGATAAAGTTCCCCATATCCAGGTTCTGATCTTTGAGGTATGTAAAGACGCGGCGCGGCATCCCCATCAGACCCAGGAAGTGTTGCGGGAAGAAGGTAAGGTGGAAACCAATGAAGAACGTCCAGAAGTTCCATTTACCGATTGTTTCGTTCAGCATTTTACCGAACATTTTCGGCCACCAATAGTAAAGACCAGCGAAGAGACCGAATACGAGCCCCCCTACGATAACGTAGTGGAAGTGAGCAACTACGAAATAACTGTCATGGTATTGGTAGTCAGCCGGCGGAACCGCAAGCATAACCCCTGTCATACCACCAATTGTAAACGTTGGAATAAATCCTACTGCAAACAGGTTTGCGGTAGGGAAGCGGATTTGACCGCCCCACATGGTCAACAGCCAGTTAAAGATTTTGATACCTGTAGGAACAGCAATCAACATGGTTGCAAGTCCAAACAGCGTGTTGGCAATTGCGCCCAAACCTGTTGTGAACATGTGGTGAGCCCACACCATGAAGCCCAAGAAACCGATCAGCGCTGTTGCAAACACCATGGAGCTGTAACCAAACAGACGCTTTCTTGAGAATGTAGAAACTACTTCCGAAATGATACCAAACGCTGGGAGAATCAAAATGTATACTTCGGGGTGACCGAAGATCCAGAACAAGTGCTCCCAGATAACAACGTTACCACCTGCATCAGGGTTGAAAAAGTTTCCGCCGAACAAACGGTCAAACATCAACAGAACCAAACCAACCGTAATCGCAGGGAATGCGAAGAGGATCAAACCGGATGTAATAAAGGATGACCAGGTGAACATTGGCATACGCATGAATGTCATACCTGGCGCACGCATGTTGATGATGGTAACAAGGAAGTTAATACCACCAATCAGCGTTCCGAGACCGGCAATTTGCAAACCGAGTACGTAGAAGTCTACGCCGATTCCACTGTATTGATTCAAAGCCAAAGTTGTATAAGATGTCCAACCAGCATCAGGTGCGCCACCCAAGAACCAGCTTGTGTTCAGTAGCACTCCCCCGAAGAAGAATAGCCAGAATCCGAGTGCGTTAACAAACGGGAATGCTACGTCGCGTGCACCGATTTGAAGGGGAACTATCGCGTTCATCAAAGCGAAAATGATCGGCATAACTGCCAAGAAAATCATCGTGGTGCCGTGCATCGTAATTAATTCGTTAAACGTTTTGGCACCAACTAATTCGATCTCTGGGTACATCAACTGCAAACGAATCAGCAGGGCTTCCAAACCACCGGCCAAGAAGAAAATTCCACCAGCAATCAGATACAGGATCGCAATCTTCTTATGGTCCACTGTCGTAAGATAATCCCACAGCCCCGAGCGATTTGGTGCATGAGAAGCATGTGCAGACACGGGTTTACCTCCTTTTTAAGCGTCACTGCCTATGACGATTGTCAATGCAATAAGTTTTATGAGGTTTTACTTTACTTTTTCTCGCTTACACTCAATGTCCCCATGTACTCTACAAGCGCTTTCACTTGGTTGTCATCGAGGTTGAGGTTAGGCATTTTGTTGCCTGGCTTCATTTTTTGCGGATCTTTCAGCCACTCTGCAATGTTCTGCGGCGTATGTGCTTTGATACCTGCTACACGTTCGCGATCTGCAAAGTTCGTCAGGTTTGGCCCCATCTTACCGCCTTTACCTGCCACAGCGTGACATCCCAAACAGCTCTTATCGAAGATTTGTTGACCTTCTGCAGCCAGTGGAGAAGTTGCCGTTGCAGGTTCTTTTGCCTGAACGCCCTTCATGTTAGCTACCCAAGTATCAAAATCTGCTTGTTCCATTACTTCTACCTTGAAGTCCATCAAGGCATGGGACGCTCCACAGAGCTCCGCACATTTACCGTAGTAAATGCCTGTTTTGTCTGCTTGCAGCCACATTTTGTTTTCTTGCCCTGGGTTCGTATCGATTTTACCGCCCAATGCAGGAATCCAGAATGCGTGCTTAACATCAGACGCTGATAATACGAATTGAACCTTTTTGCCAACTGGCAATACCAAGTCTTGTGCAGTTGCTACTCCAAGATCAGGATACTCGAATTCCCACCAGAATTGGTGCGCGGTAACCTTTACTTGAACAGCTTCCTCTTTCGGGTACTCCTTGTGCAGTGCGAAACCGGTAGTAACAGTTGGAATCGCCATGATGATAAGGAGCAAGAATGGAATTACCGTCCAAAGAATTTCAAGTGCATGATTTCCTTCGACCTGCTTAGGAATGCCTTGCTGTCCGGGACGCTTACGATAACGGATAAGGACGTACGTAAAGATCGTCATAACGACAATGAAGACGCCGATCATGATAGCGGAGGACAGCTTCATCAGGTCAAACTGCATCGCAGCTACCGGACCAGAGGGCTTGAGCGCTGAGAGCTCATCTTTGCCACACCCGGTTAACACTAGCGCCAGCAGAGCAAACAGGGAAAACTGACGCCAATACTGTTGCCAACCCTTCATACCAATGAACCCCTCTTTCTTCGTGTTGGTAACGTTCTAGCCACGCCTACAACTAGAAGTTTTCGAACTTTTCTATTTGCATTAAGAAATCGCATTCAATACTTTCCACAACTATAATACCCAAACAGGAAAAGTATTAGCAGCTATTCCAAAAACAAACAGCAAAGTAAGGGGCAGTATTGTACACTTCTACCCAAGCGTGGTAACCATTTAAGTATACATAAATTTTCCTTAATACAAAGGCTATTTGTTAGGATTTTGTTAACAAATTTATGAACAAATTTGTGAACTTTGCAGTTAAATACTACCATAACATCCAATTCAAAGGAGAAATCCATGCAAAAAAGACCAATTGCACTAGTCACTGGTACCTCAAGCGGCTTTGGCAAGCACGCATCAGTCGCTTTAGTCAAGGCCGGTTTTCAGGTAATTGCTGCTATGCGTGATCTAGCAAAAAGGGACCCTCTTGACAAATTAGCAAGCTTGCACATAGATTCTGAGCATCTGGAAGTCATTTCCCTTGATGTTACGCATCCGGAACAAATTCAGGATGCGATCTCCTCCATCATTGCAAAGCATGGCCGCATCGATCTGTTGGTGAACAATGCCGGCTACGCGTTGGGCGGCTTTGCTGAGGAAGTCACGTCTGAGGAATGGCGCAAGCAGTTCGATGTAAATGTGTTCGGACTGATCGACGTTACGCGGGCGGTCTTGCCTTATATGCGGCAGCAGCAATCTGGACGAATTATTAACGTGAGCAGCATCAGTGGGCGATTTGGTTTCCCCGGTCTCTCGCCGTATGCCGCATCCAAGCATGCAGTCGAAGGCTTTAGTGAATCGCTTCGCCTTGAAATGCTACCCTTTCAGGTTGAAGTCGTCCTTGTTGAGCCCGGCTCCTTTCGCACAGCAATCTGGGAGAAAGGAATGCAGGACCAACAGCTTGATGAAGCCTCTCCTTACGCCTCCCAGATGAAACAACTGATGCGTCACGTAGAAGCGATCATAGACAAGGCACCTGAACCCGACGCAGTCATCTCGACGATTGTCCATGCGGCCACCACTCCCAAGCCACGATTCCGCTATCCGGTTGGCCGAGGTGTGGCACTCACGATCACCGCAAAAAATTGGCTTCCGTGGTCATGGATTGAACGGATCGTGACAAAGCGATCGTGATGATTGATCCATAAAAGAAACACACCCCCTGAGGAGTGTGTTTGCGCGTTGAACACTATGCACTTTCCGTTCGTCCTGTGCGTATCAGCCAAACATGTTGAATATATTCAGCTACGCCAAAAAATATCGCAACAAAACCGGCCCCGATAGCAGTGATTTGAGCCGTCGGCAAAAACACAATGCTTCCATAAACGATCAAAAAGCCGATAATCAAGTCAAACATGGTCGTCAGCCAAAGACTCCCTGATGTAAGAATCGCCCTGTCCAAAAAATATCCAGCGACTGCCAAGACAAATCCGACTCCGATGGACTGATATAGATTTGCGAAATTCACTTCTGGAAAGAGAGCATCTGCCAAAACGACCAACACCGGACTAACGAGCAGCTTCATCAAAAGACCGTCCACGTCTATTTACTCTCCTTTACTGGGGGTGTACTCAGTATGCCCCTCGTTTACTTCAGCCATGTCATAACGCTGTCGTATACCGGCTTGTAAACCATTTCCATCCAATAAACAGGATTGGGAACAATCCCTTTTTCGGCTCCTGCGTACAAGCCAACACTAATGACAATCAACCCGAGAAAGACAGCGATCTCTTTGCGTTGCCGCTTCCGAATCAATCGGGGCAGCTCGTATGCACAAACGATGATGGATATAACGATGACAGCAAATGTCGACATACAAACTCCCCCTGACCCTGTTACACAATCACTTTTCTTCAAAGGCATTATTGATGGTTCCTAAACGTCTGATTTTCACATCAGCTATGACATGTACAGGCAGCTTGGAAAATTCTTTGTCCCAATTGCTCCCTATCTTCTTCCATACTTTCGGATATTTTCGATGGATCGCTTCTCCGAATCCATATATGTCTACTCCATTTTTCTTGGCATTGGCAATTGCTTTTGTCGCCAATGCTACCATTGATTTTTCCGACTCTTTTTCCAGCTCCTTGATCGTATCCTCCTCTGTCAGATCTAGCTTGCATTGCACTTCTCCAATATCATTTTCCAAACCGATGTGAACGATGATTTCAGGCGCGCCATTTTTCATGGTTGCCTCGATTTTGGCGTCGGCGTGCATGACTTCCATCGTCAAGAGTCCGCCCCCCTTGCATGGCAAGCTTCCGACCGTGCTTTTTACTTTGCCTGTAATGTAACTATACGCTTTGCTGTCGGCTTCACTCAGCCAGTTGAACATCTTGTCTCCCCGAAAAGTAGCCAATGTCGTATATTGAAGAAGCACCGGTGTATCTATTTGCTCGACATTTTTTCGTTGGTCCCCCTCCCTTGCAGGTCCGGTTAGTCGCACGCCTGTCAAGACAGCTTGCTTCCCTTTGCTGGTAAAGTCGGTAATCAATTGATCCATCGTAATTGCTGCGGTAGGCGCCCATACTTTTGAGGATGTCTCCAAAGAAGCAAACATTTCTGTCGAAGGAATTTGCTCAAGCGGCGTGATCACTCTCAGAATATTGCGTGCCGTCGTTCCTCTAGCGATAGCGATATAAAAGTCAGTTCGAAACTCGTGGTCACGCGAGACAAAATCGACGACAGGAGCGATCCCTTCTCTCGCGACCTCCTCGCCAAATATGAGCATCCGCGTGTGCGCCATATAAATTTTCCGTGGAGAGATCGTGGTCATTTTCCTCACAGCCTCAAAAATCGTCGGAGCGTTCATGGTGAAGAGAGTAACAGGCGAACGTCCTGGCTTCCCCTTATTGGCCGCTACCTCCGCAGGGTCTACTACTTGAACCGAAACTTGATAGCCTCCTTGCACTTTATCAATGCCGATCCCGACAGCAATCGCCAAATCGTTCAGTTCTTTTCGATCCCAACAACCAGGCAGGATAATCACGAGAGCGATACAGAGAAGAATTTTTATCCCTTTCACTGGTGCCCACTCCTTTACATGCTATGAAAAGCCTCTTACTTCTGGGGCGGTAATGGCTTTATCCCTTTAGATTGGCGGCGCAAATTGTTTTTGGTAATCGATTCAGGACGTTTGTCCAAGGCCCAGCGAGGCAAGCGAAAGATCGTGTCTCTTTGCTCTTTCAAGGAAAACGGAGCAAACGATTCCATATACGGTACGCCAAACGAGCGTAAACTGCATAAGTGCAGCACTAAGGCAAGCATCCCTACAATGATTCCGTATATGCCAAAAGAAGCAGCCAGAACCATCAGAGGAAAACGAAGAATCCTCACGGTAATCGACATGTTGCTCGCTGGGAAAATAAAGCTGGATATGGCAGTGATCGAGACCACAATGACCATCGCGGCAGAAACAATCCCCGCTTCCACCGCTGCTTGTCCGATGACCAGTGTTCCCACGATGGAAATCGCTTGACCTACTGCACGTGGCATGCGGATTCCAGCCTCTCGTAATATCTCAAAAGCCACTTCCATCATGATCGCCTCAATAAAGGCTGGAAAGGGCACTCCTTCTCGCTGTGCCGCCAAGCTGATCAGCAACTGTGTCGGGAGCATCTCTTGGTGAAAGGTCGTAACGGCGATATAGAGGGAAGGAGCAAGCAATGCTATTAAAAAACAGGCGAATCGCAGCATGCGAATCAACGTACTAAAATCAAAGCGCTGATAGTAGTCTTCCGCAGAATGGAAAAACTCCACAAAGAGAGAGGGCACGGTTAAAACAAAGGGAGTCCCATCTACAAGAATCGCTACGCGCCCCTCCAATAGATTCGCGGCCACGACATCCGGGCGCTCCGAGTTAGAGATGGTGGGGAAAGGTGTGTAGGCTTCGTCCTGGATCAGCTCCTCAATCATTCCGCTTTCCAGAATGCCATCGATGCTGATTCGATCCAATCTATTGCGTACTTCTTCTACAACACCCTCTTCAACAATCCCTTTCATATACACAACCGCGACTTCTGTCTTGGTTTCCTGACCGATTCTGTTGATTTCAATCCACAGCTTTTCACTGGAAATCCGTCTCCGCAGCAACGTAATATTCGTGCGAAGTGTCTCCGTGAAGCTCTCCCGCGGACCGCGAATGACTGTTTGCGATGACGGTTCGGTGACTCCTCTATCCTTCCACTCCTGCAAGCCTATATGAATTCCTTGTGAGCTGCCATCCACGAGAATGATGACACAGCCAGACAGCAAGGCTGTAAACAATGTGGGAAAATCGAATAAATCTCCCATATCTCCTACGGCCAGGATGGATTCTTTTAAAAAGGGAACAAACTCGTCCTTGCGTATCCCTTCCCATTCCTTCAAGCGCATTTTGTATAAAAGGCTATCGATTAATACGGCTTGTACCAGGTACGAATCGACCATGCCATCCGCATACAAGACAGCCGCCCGGACGGGTTCTAGGCTATTTAGAACTACCTCTCGAATCACAATGTCATTGCTGTATCCGAGCGATTCTTTTATATAGTGAACGTTGTCGTTTAAGCTGCAACCAATCTGAGCCATTCGGATTGCTCCTCACATCGGCAATTATGAACACAGTTTCTCCGATTGCTCCCATTACTAAACAAAACGTTCATGTCCGTTTCCACAGAAAAAGACCTCGCACTCATTAATGAGGACAAGGTCTTTTTGTATATGTTCTACACTATGGAGCAGGTGTTTGTGCATCACCTGGCACTGGTGCATCATCGAAGGAAGGGTCGTGCCATTCCACTTTATGTTTTTGCTGAAGCGTATTTAACCAGGTACCGTAGTTCTGACTACGATTTTGATCAGTCAGCATCATCTTGATCTGATCTTTCACTTTATCAAACTCAGGTGCCGGTGACCCCAGCTGTTCTTTATTTGTATCGTAGTAGGTTTTGATTTGCTCATCGGTAACCGGGAATGCTTTATCCAACAACTTATCCCGTGTCATGAGCACGCTCAACTTATCCCGCAACTGGGCCTCGGTCATTCCCATACTCTTCAAGTAATTTTGGAATGCCTCAGGTGAACCTACCTGCTGTTTCATCGAATCAATCTCTTTATCCATATCTTCTTGCGTCACCGCAACGTTTTGCGCCTTGGCTTCCTGCTTAATTAACGCTTCCGCAACAAGTTCATGTATCATTGGTTTTCCGTACATTTTCTTCATTTCACTGTAAAGCTGATTTTGTGTAATGGAGGTATCGCCGGCCGTTACCAATACAGGGTCATTGCCTTTTGCCCATGATTGATAAAACCCTAATACAGCTAACCCCGTTAATAATATGGCAACCGAAAGCATGGAAAGATCAAACTTCTTCACTTGGATATCCTCTCTTTCTATAATCTGCCCTCCAAGTATAGAAAGAAGTTACGGTAGAAAAATGGAAAGCGTATTACACAACTTTTCCACATTCTAAACATATTATGCGCTACATAAAAAATCGGGTAAAAAAAGAGGAGAGAACGGAGGCGATGACAGGACCTAAAACTGCCCAAACCTGTAAAAAGCGTTCTTGTTTTCTGTCTTTTTCTACTTCCATAAACTGAGCGAGTGCTTCCTTGTCCCGGTTTTCGTTAGCCAGTAATTGCAGGATTATATCTTTGTCTTTTTCCGTCTTCTCTGCTTTTGTTTCTAACTCAGTCTGCAGCTTGTTCAAAACTTGCAGTACATCATAACGCACATCCTCCATGCGTCCCAATTGATGTTCAATTCGTTCCAACCACTTCGTAACTACTATCATTTGTCCCTCAAGCTGATCGATTCGTTCTTCGAATTTGTCTAATTTCAAATAGATGCGTTGTATATGCTGATCTATATTTTTCTGATTTTCATTTGGTCCTGCTGTCATAGATTCCACCTCCCCCGTCCGTCCTTTATACTACTGTTTATGTAGCGGAGAGGAGCATTGCTTGTACGGTTATCCCTCTTTGTTCAGTCTCGTGTAAAAAAAGGCGGCAAACAAATGTATTTCCAAATCCTGAATTCAGCTAAAATAGATGGAAGACTATCTAGCATTTCTTTCAAATAAACGGGGACACGACCGTTTATTCATAAAGGAGGATACCATGACAACCTTGTTGGAGGTAAAAGGAGTAACGGGTGGGTACTCTTTCAACCACGCTGTAATCAAAGACGTCTCCTTTCACATACGCGAAAAAGAAATTGTGGCGCTAATCGGGCTGAATGGCGCAGGTAAAAGTACGACAATCAAGCATATTTTAGGACTCCTGGAACCAATTGCAGGTGAAATTAGCATTGCAGGGAAGACCTTTCAATCAGACCCCGAAAACTATCGTTTGTCTTATGGGTATATCCCTGAGTCTCCCATTTATTACGAAGAGCTTACGCTTTGGGAGCATATCGAGTTAATGGCGATGAGCCATGGGCTGGACCAGGAAGTTTTTTATGAACGAGCACGTCCTCTCTTAAAAGAATTCCGCATGGAAGAAATGAAAGACCGATTTCCACAGCAGTTTTCCAAAGGCATGAGACAAAAGCTCATGATCATGATGGCGTTGCTCGTACAACCGCCTCTGTACATCGTGGATGAACCGATCCTGGGTCTGGACCCTCTGGGGATTCGTTCTCTGCTCACGTGGTTGAACCGTTGCAAGGAGCAAGGGGCAGGCATTCTGATGTCCACACATATTTTGGCTACCGCCGAGAAGCATTGTGACCGATTCATCATTTTGCACAAAGGCGAGATTAGAGCCCAAGGAACGCTAGAGGAGCTTCGGCGTATGACAGGGCTCCCAGATCGCTCCTTGGACGACATATACTTGCATATCGTAGAGGATGACGGCCAGTGAAAATAGACGTAGATCAATTATTTCGCAAACGGTTCCATGCTTTTTCAGTAGAATTCATTCGCTATGCCCAGTACATGGCCAATGGCGGCCTGATGTTCATCGCGATTTTTTTGATGGGGTTGCTCGCCTTTTACTACCGCAGCATTATCGCGATGATCCCACCCTGGTTCCCTTTGCCGTATGCCATGGCTCTCGTGATTGCTATTGTCGTTGTAAGAAGCCCCCTGCGCACGTTTTTGCTGGAAGCGGATTTGCTTTTTTTGACTCCGCATGAAATAAGATTGGATCGCTATTTCCGGAAGGCGCTCGTGTACAATTTTGCCATTCAGAGCATGGTAGTGTTTATCGTCCTGCTCCTGCTCATGCCTATGTATACAGAGGTCGTAGGTGCACAAGGCGTGCAGCTTTGGGTTTATTGGTGCATTCCCCTGCTCTTGAAGGGCTGGAATATTTACAGCAGTTGGACGTTCTTACGTTTGCCCGATCAGAAGAAGATCGGATTGTATACGCTCGCTCGTTTTGTCTTTTCGTATATCCTCCTCGCTTGGGTATTGAGTGAAGGACAATTCTTGCGCGTGGGTATGCTCCCATTCGGTGCTCTGATCTGCGCTGCGCTCTTGATCTGGCTCCATTCGCGAATGTTGACCTATAAGAAAAAACATTCCATACAATGGTATCGCCTGCTTGCCATCGAAAGCGGCTTGCGTCACCGCTTTTATCAGTTCGCGAACAACTTCAGGGATGTTCCTGCCATGCAGCACCAGGTGAAGTCACGCTCGTGGCTCATTGCCCTGACGAAGCTGCTGCTGCCTTACCGTCAAACAAAAGCAGGGCGTCATTTGTTTACCAAAAAATTTATTCGTTCTGGTGACTTTGCGGGCATTTATTTCAGACTCATCCTGCTGTCAGGCTTCGTCGTTCTCATATTGCCCGGCCCCTATGCAAAAATCATTGCCGGCCTGCTCTTTCTCTTCATGACTGCCAGCCAGATCGGCAGCCTCTGGCGGCATCAGAAAAAGCGAAACGGGTATTCGATCTTTCCGATTCGGGATGGTCAGATGAGACAGGCTTTTAGCTGGCTGCGTATGGTTCTGTTGGGTTTTCACGGTGTAGTGCTTGTGCTCATTGGGCTATTGTAGTTCAAGAATACTTTTCAAAAGCCCCGTGGAAGAAGCGCATTTCCAGTCCAAGCGCCTCTGGAGCCCGACAAAGCGAAGGGCTGAATGGAGGGAGTGCTTTTAGCTTCAACTCTGCAAAATCCTCATCGAAACCGCTACTTTTGAAGCGGCTCCCGCCATTCAGCCCGGAGCGGACAGTCTTCACCCCTTGGGGGGCGGAGGCCGAAGCGTAGACTGGAAATGCGCTTCTTCCCCCCACTACAGCCACAAAAAAACAGCTCTTCCCGGCATCATCCTGCCAGTAGAAGAGCTGTTTTTTATTTATCGTTAAAGTAATTTGTCTACAGTCGGAACGTATCCACCTTGCTGCGCAGCTCCTGAATGCTGTCTGTCACCTGCTCCGTTTCAGACACGAACTGATCAACGTTTCCACTGACCTCATGCATCGTAGCAGATACTTCTTCGGTAGCCGCTGCTGTTTGTTCCGAGATGGCAGTAACCGTCAACACGGATTCATTCACTTTGTTCTGACCTTGCTTCATCGTCTCTACGCTTGCCATGACATTCGCAAGCGACGTCTTCAAAGTATGCGTCATGTCAGACAGAGCCGTAATGCCTTGTGTAACGGAATCCAAACGTTCTGTACCCGCGTTGTAGCGATCCAGCGTCGCATTTGTCTTTTCCGTAGCTTGTCTTACCTGATCTTGAATGTCTTTGATGCTCTCCTGAATGACGTGGGTTGCCGCACCTGTCTGTTCGGCCAGCTTGCGAACTTCTCCCGCTACCACAGCGAAGCCTCTGCCAGCTTCGCCAGCACGCGCACTCTCGATGGCTGCATTCAACGCCAACAGATTGGTCTGTCCGGCGATTTGCTGAATCGTTTCAATCACATCGTTAATTCGGCTCGATTTTTCTTCGAGAATTGCCATTGTATTTTGCACTTCATGAAATTGTTTGTTCGTCTCTGTTCCATCTGCCAAAAACTCTTGCAATACTTTGTAGCTGCTCTCTCCGATATCGGACACCTGATTGGATACTGCATCCATCTCGTCAATCGCTGTATTCAATTCAGCCAGCTCGCTCAAGAATTCTTGAACTGTTTGCACCGTCATCTCCATCGCAGTTGCTGTCTGCTCATTTCCTTGTGCAATCTCTTGGCTGGTGACCACGATATTTTTGTTTTGCTCGCGGACAGAGTTGGCACCTTCCCGAATAGAATTCGCCATGCTGTCGATATGCTCGGTTGTCTCTTTTACTCCGCCAATAATTTGACGCAGTTGTGTCGTCATCTCACCAAAAGCAACGACAATTCGGCCAATCTCGTCTTTTTTGTTGGAAACAGAAATCCCTGTAGACGTGAGATCACCCGAAGCAATGCGCATAGACGCCTCTTGTACAACTTGCAGTGGACGCAGCATCTTTTTGATCAAGAAGAATACAGCAACCAAAGCAATAATCGTTACGACAATCATAGCGATAATGATGCGTGGCATGGTTTCATCCAGAACCTGTTCATTAATCAGTTCCACTTTATCTGCCGCAGTATCCACACCAAGCACCGCAATCACTTGACCAGATGGATCTTCAATCGGTGCGAATGCACTTAGGTAGTCCCCGTACACAGGGTCTTTGACGATTGGCGTACTGTTCGATCCGCCTGCCAGAACAGGATCAATATCAGCCATGCCGGTTGAGGACGTCTCTTGACCGATTGTAGCTGCTCCCTCTGCTCCTTTCGCCATTCCATCCACCATAATTTTTACCTTTTCACCGTCTGTATGAAGAATATAAACATAAAGGGCACCGGTTTTTTCGGTGTATTCAAACAACGCATTTCGGATAGTCCAATAGTCGTCTGTTTCTTGTGGCTGAGATATAAATTTCGCTATCTTCTCTGAGTCAAGCCCTTGGGAGATATGCAATGCTGTGTTAATGCTTGAGCGCGAGAGTGTCTTTTCAACAGTAGTTACGCTATTTTGGTAAATCATGGTAATGTTGATTGCCATCATGACGGCAATGATCACCGCTACAAGAGCAACGACCCGTGTTGCCAAGCTCTTACTCATCCTGTTTCACTTCTCCTTCGCCGGTTACGATATGTGTACTTCGGACCACTCACCTGGGAGCGGACGCATTGTTGCGGGAGGTTTTGCCTTTTCGTAAAAGGATCAGCAGTGCTGTTCTCACACGGTGTTACTCGATAAAAAAAGCACCCAAAAAGGGTGCTTTTCCTAAACACTCCCTACCAGTCTTATCGACAATCGGTAGTGGTTTAATTAGGACTTTTGTTGGGCAATCATGAGAAATCGATGGGTAGGTATATCGAGATAACCAACCGCTTCGATTTTCTGGTGTAGATCAAACAAGGCATCGGCGTACTTTTCTACGGTAAAGTCGCGAATCTGCCATTCGATAGCCTTCAAGTAGTAAACAATGGCACCTATGTCGTAGAAACGGGAAAAGCTCATTTCCTCTCTTTGCTCCACAATCGTAAGGCCAGCTTCCTCCAGTTCATTCACTGCATAGGCCAGTTCCCAGTGCAAGTAATCTGGCGGAATCGGAGCGCCCAGCAATCGATTCAGGTCGAGATTGTCTTGCCCGCCCACTTGCTGGGTAACAAATGTGCCACCTGGCTTCAACAGTCGCTTCATTTCAGATGGCAAATAAGCTTCATGTCGATTGATAATCAAGTCGAGTGACTGATCCTCAAAAGGCAATATTTCTTCCCCGTCTACCGGAAACACACGAACACCCAAGGGCTCCAAATTGGCTTTTGCCACCGCTACATTCGGCTCGTAGCCTTCTGTCGCATACGTCTCCAAAGGGAACGGAGCAAGCCTAGAAAACAGTTCTCCACCACCTGTTCCCATTTCCAGCATAGAGCGAATACCAAGCATGTTCTTTTTCACGATATTTACGTAGTTCCAGCGAAGTGGTGCATCCTGCATCCTGCCTGTCGCAGTCAATCTGGCAAAATTCCATCCAGCGAATGGTGCCTCTATTTCCTCTTGAAAGCTTTTGATCCAATCCTTATTTTCCATATTTGCTTCTCCTCTCGTTTATACCAGTCTGTTCACGTCCAAACCAGACGAAGCAGGAGGAGCTCGAGAGCGTTGTTACGTTTGTACAAAATCAAAGGACATGAGAAAAAGTCCCCTTCCCAATATTCTGATAAGCCAAAAAGGAATACCAAAATTGTAATGTATATCCTGTTTATAGATCAAGTGCACTTCTCCGACTTAAGGCGGAGTGAAAATACTGCCTCGGTACGTTTGGTACTCAGCCGATTCTCTATATCATTAGTATCGAACTAGTAAACAGGAGGAACTGATCATGGCTGATTTTGAAGTGCTTGCCGGGATTCATCAAGGATTGTTTCTGGTCCTTCTCGTCGTCATGCTGATCCCGACAATCATGGCAAACCAGCTCGTTTTTCGTCCGACGAAACGGGCTTTCATAAACAGCGCTCGCATCACTTTATGTTTTTCATGGTCGGCCCTTTTTGTATTAGCAGGGCATTTGGTGATGACGTGGGTTTTATTTGAATCCTTTGGTTGGCTTTACATAAAGGATGCGTTGCTTGGCTTTTTACCTTTTATTTTTGTTCCATTGCTCTTTTGCCTTCTCTCTACTTTTCCACGATTGTGGGAGCTGACCGGGAAAGGCGGCAGAGAGTCAAGGCAGTCACAAGTAGATACGGATTATACCCGCATTTTGTTACAAGAGAAAAATGTTCGGTCTGCAAAAGCAAACTCGCCGGATCTAGGCGACGCATTAGATGCGGAGTGGCGAGGAGACGCATCTTGCCCCGAATTGCTCGTTCCGCTGCAAGCTAGCGTCTTGGGCTGTCTGATTGCACTCTTCCTTCAAGTCTTTTTTCCGGCTGTTACGCTGGAACCGTCCATTTTGTTTCTCGCTTGGGGCGTATTATTAGCCGGGGTCTCCCTGCTCTGGATTCGGCAATCGTGGAAGCATCAATACCACTCCACTGTGGAAAATTGGGTAAAACCACGCCGCCTGCACCGCTTTATCCGTTTTGCCGCGTTTCTCCTGACGACTGCTTTACTCGCGACGATCTGGGGAAATCAAGCGATGGTAGCGAGTCGCCTTCCCGAGCATTCACCTATGGGAGGGCAGAATCAGGACGATCACGCTCTCCCCGATTTCGTTTTCCCTGTAAAGGCAAGTGCCCATTCGATGCCTGCCACAGGGAAACTTAAAAATGTTGATGGACCAACAGAACCAAAACAAGAAACCCCTGATCGGGTGTTTTCGCTGAACGCACAGAAAACAACCATCCCTCAAGCATCAGGCAAAACCGTAGAAGCATGGACCCTGAATGGACAATATCCCGGACCTGAGCTGCGCATGAAACAAGGTGAGCTCGTCGAAATCATCCTTCTGAACAAGGATATTTCCGAAGGGATAGACATCCACTGGCATGGCATGCAGACTCCCGCTAGCTATGATCGCATTGCAATAGGAGAAACATCTGTTTATCGTTTTCGCGCGGAACAATCCGGAACGTATTGGTATCATTCTCATCAGCAAATTCCTGAGCAAATAGTGAATGGGCTGTTCGGCGCCTTTGTGATCGAGCCAGCCGAGGCTACGGCTACAGGCTCACCTATTCGCGACATCGCCATGATTCATCACAAGGACGAAAAGGCAGGCGCGACGTTAAACGGCTCTCACACACGAAAAATCGAAACAGTTCCTCCTGGCACAATGGTTCGCCTTCGCTTTATAAACGCCGAAAATGCTCCTGTCACCTATTTGCTGCAAGGAACTCCATTTCAGGTAGTAGAGATTGACGGAACCGAGGTAAACGAACCGAATTTGATTGCCAATCAAGCCTTGCAGCCGGGGGCAGGCGGTCGATACGACATTCAGTTTACGATGCCGAATCGTCCCGTACTATTTGCTCCCGCTGCAAACCAGCATGACAAAGGGCTGCTCTTAAGTCCAGACGGGTCCGAAGATGCTGTGCCCTTCTTAGATGCAGAGCTTTCTGTCTTTGACCCTGCACGTTACGGCAGTCCGATTGCGCTTCCTTTTGATCTCTCTTCCCAATTTGATCGGGAATATCAACTGCTCATTGATGGTCAGTACGGATTTTATGACGGTCAATTCGAGCGTTTATCGACCGTAAATGGCGACTTGCTTCCTGAGACACGGATGATGATGGAAGAGGGTGATCTCATAAAGCTGACCTTCGTCAACCGCAGCTTCCAGGATCAATCGATGTATCTGCACGGTCATCACATGCTCATCCTGAGTCGGGACGGCAAAAAGGTTACAGGAAGTCCATGGTGGACGGACACTCTCCAGGTAGCGCCAGGTGAAACCTATGAAGTTGCTTTCCGTGCGAATAATCCTGGTGCATCAATGGAAGAGAGCCTAACGAAAGGTGAAACTGCTTTTGGTATAGCAATCCCACTCATGTATGAAGAGCATCTTCAAAAAGAAAACAGCAGTCCGTAGCGATTTTCGCCAGGCTGCTGTTTTCTTTTATCTGTTACTGAGACTTTTTCCGGTTCTTGGCCGCCAATAGTCTGTTTAACGTTTCGTCAGGCTGCGTCTGTGTTTGCTTCTCCTGTTTCTTTTTTGCCTGCTCGTTCTTGTCTGCTGCTGGCTTCACCCGATTTCCAGCCGCCCCTGCCGAATGAATAAGGGGAGCAGCCACTACTTTCTGGTCATCTATCCGCTCTTCGCGTGTCCGTCTTGTTGCAGAGCGCTTCTCGCCGAGGCGAGACAATACTGCTTGTTGTTCAGAATCGGCAGACGTGGATTTGCGCCATCTCCACAGACTAGATAGCCTTGCCCACCATTGATCCGGCAACTGCAAGCGGCGAACGGCGATATCGATTGGCAGCAGCAAAGCGGCCAACATCAGCAACCACTCACTGATTGACTGTGTGTCCCATTTATCAGGAAGCGTGCCGCCAAAAGCCTCGTCCGGTTTAGTGATCTGATTCCCTCCACCGGCACTTAGCCACTCTTGAAGTTCTTTCTCTCCATCGGCATGTATTCCGTATTCCGGCGAATAAGAAACGGTCAATCCTGTCGTTTGGCTCGCCATGACTCGGCCTTGATTTTTTTGTGAGATCTGAATCATGTAAGTGCCCGGATCAGCCGTCTCGAATGCACCCTCCATGACGCCTGGCGCAACCGGCTTAAGCTTGATGACCTCTCGCTTCATCTCTTGATTGAGAACGACTGCCTCCATCTCTTGAGGCATGCTTCCACTAGCCGGCATCGTCACCCTCACATTGCCTTTTGCGCCGTTCACGCTCGTGGTCGTCTTCCAAGTGCCTTCTGTAATTTGCGGGAAAGTCCATGCCACGATTTCGTTCCACAGACGGCTGTTTCCTCCCCAAGCCACCCAGTCCGGTGACCACTTCCCTTCCAGATCACTCGTCCAGGCGACAGAACGCCCCAGACCGTACTGCCAACGGGTGAGAATCGGATCATCGTCAGCACTCATCAAGGATGATTCGGCTGTTTGCTTCGGTGTTGTTGCGATATACGCACGCACCGGAGGCAATGTCTGCTTCAGCGTAGGCCATGCTCCCACCCCTGTATAGCCTGGTACTTGGGGCTTCTCCACAATAAACGTGCGACTGGCTAACGCTGTTTCTTTACTGAAGATTTTCGGGATAGATTCGGCATCGTTGGCAAAGTAATATCTGCCTTTTCCTAACTCGGCAATCATCTCCAGCAGCGATCTATCCGAATCATCACCCAGCGCCACTGTTGAAACGGTAATATTTTCAGCCGTCATTTGTTGTAGCAGACCCTCGTAATCGTCGTCGAGTGCAGACTGCCCATCTGTGAGCAAAATAACATGCTTGCGCTGCGTGTTCATCGCCTTTACACGTTCGTAGCCCAGTTGTAAGGCAGGGAAAATATCGGTCCCGCCATCCGCTTGGATTCTGCTGATCTGCTGTTGGATTTCATCCAGCTTCGTGACAGATTGTGGAGCTACGACATCCCATGGTGTATCGTCAAATGCGATCACCCCGATGTAGTCTTGTGCATTCATCATGGTTGTCGCTCGAATCGCAGCTTCCCTAGCCAGTGCCATCTTATCCGCCCCTCTGGCATCGGAGCTCATACTACCCGACTTGTCGATGACCAGTTGAAGTCCGAGCGTAGGGAGCTGTTCCTTCCCTTTTAAATCCATGTGAACAGGTAATGCCTCTTCGATTGGTGTCTGGAACCAGCCACCCATACCGAAGCTATCTTTACCGCCTGTCATGATCAAGCCAATGCCCATATCACGTACAGCGGTCCGCATACGTTCCATATCCACATCAGTCATGCTGGTGGCGGGCACATCTGCCAGTACAATGGAGGCAAATTGCTTGTAGCCCTCTAGCTCCTTTGGCAGCAGTGCGAGATCGCGCAGCTCCACCTTGATATTGCCCGCTTCCAGCGCCTGAATGAGGTTGCTCGCGGCACCTGGATGCCCTTCGGCTACGAGTACGACTGGTGCCCCGGCTACCTGTGTATAGGCAGTCGCCTGATTGTTTGCCGCTACGGTATCTTGTCGCGGCTCGATTTCCACACGATAGCGATGGAAGCCCTGCTGCATCGCTTTTTGCGAAAAAACGAAGCGGTTGTTGCCCTTGCCAATCTGTACGGTTTGCTGGCCCGCCTCGCGATTGCCTTCATACAGGCGTAGGGTTGCCTCGGTTGCTATCGTACTCTCCACATCTACGGTGATGCCGTATTCCTCTCCCGCATACAGTCTTTGCGGTACCTGTACAGATGTAAGAACGACCTCGTCTCCGCGTGGCTGCTGCAAGGAAACAGCCTCTACAGCGATTCCTCGCTCCCTCACCAGTCTCGTCTGCCGTGCCGCATCTCCGTTTGTTTCCAGACCATCTGTCAGCAAGACGACTTTTCCTCTGGCATTGGTAGGGATCATGGCAGACGCCAATCGGATTCCTTCTGCCAAATTGGTTGCATTCCGGTTGACATCCACGCCCAAGGGCTGTACCTCTTGGCGGATCGTCAACGGTTGATCGACCGCTGCCTCTGCACCTACTGCAATGACAGCATACTTATCCGCTGCTTGCTTTTGCCCGATCGCCTCGCGCAAAAAGGAGAGAACCCGCGGATCGTCCTTCATGGAAGCGGATCGATCTACAACAAACACAATCGTTTTCGCCTGAACAGGGGTCAGCAGTTGTGTCCCTGCCAATGCCAAAACCAGAAGGAGGAACAAGAGCGAGCGAATGGTTGCAATTGTCGCCTTTCTGCCGATTGGCATTTGCTGTTGATGTCGCCACCAACTGATGATGACGTACGCAACGGGAAGCAATAGCAACAGGAATAGCGGCTGTATAAAGTTAATACCCACGCTGATACACCCTCCATTCCACCAATAACACCAAGAGAGCAAACGCCGCCAACCAATAGGTCAACTCCTTCGTTCCCAGTGCTCCTGTTGTGTCAGTCGCTGTTGCTTCCTCACTCTCCTTTTGTTCTTTGGCATTCTTCCGAGCAACGCTCACAGACTTTGGTGCAATATTCGATTCTTCCTCATTCATTTGGACTGTAAAATACGTACTTTTGGTCCCTGTATCTATCCCTTCGTCAAGACGATACAATCCGGTCAGCTCTGGTAGCTGCATCGTTTTCGACGTGGCATCCTCCGTAAGAGACTGCTGATGGCCATTCGGATACGTCAAGGTACGTGTTGTCGCTCCCGGTGAGAGTGGGATCGTCAAGACCTCTCCCGGATGTGCCGTGGGGATTGGAGCTGTTTGACCAGGTGACAGCCAGTTGACGACATTTTGCATGAAAATCGGAAAGGCAGGACGCAGCGGAAAGTCCGATGCATGCAAATCAAATCCGATGATGACCATTCGTCGACCGTCTATGATCCCCGCTCTGACCAGATCGACATCGCCTGCGCGTACCAATGGCTTCATGCCAGGCATCTCGTCCAATACGTATCCTTTGGCGACGTGCACATCCCGCCAATCTACGTGCTTGAGCAGCGGGTCATCCGGGGAAACTGGTCTTGGCTGTTGATCCAGTTCTTTTTCTCCAGCAAGCGGCAACCACTCTGTTTTCTTGTTCGGAGCAATCAACAAAATGTTTCCTTTTGGCAGCTTGTCTGGCACGACTCCGTCAAAAACCCACAAGTCACGCGCAGCCGCCGCAGCATCCGGTGCCTGCTGAATCGTTTCCACCTCAAGACTTCCGACTGTCTGCAATACTTGATGGAGGAAGCGGTTCCCTTCCGGTGAGTACAACGCTGCTTTTCCTTTCCCCGCAGCGAATGGCACGCTCCACATGACATTATCCTGGGAAAGTCCGTCCTGCTCCGGTTCGATGACTGCACGATAGACGCTAGACACCCCCAGCTTCTGAAACGAAAATGTCTGGGAGCTGCCTGCGCCAATCGCAAAAGAATCCGTATCCAGCAGCTTGTCTTGCTCATCAAAAACAGTGACTTTTCCTTTCGCGGGCATAGTGCCGTGATTGTCCACTCGCAGCAGACCCTCTACCCCTTTTTCTGTAGGCTGGGTCACAAAAACACCGATTGCGGTATTCTCGCGAGTGCTTCCCATCTGCATGAACTGAAAGCTCCCGGAAAAGGTAGGAACTGGGCCTCCGTCCAACTTGCGTTCCCCGCTTCCGTCCCCCATCCAAACCACTCCACTGCCTGGTTCATTCTCTGCAATGGCTCCTGCCAATGACAAAGCTGCGATTTGATCGGATGTCCCGGAAAAAGGCGTGAGCTTTTCAATGGCTTGCATGAGCGGCTCTTTGTCTGCACTCTTGGAAACCAAAACATTCGGTTCACGCCCTGCCTCGATGAGGGTCATCGTCTGGCTGCTTCCCAGCTTCTCTACGAGTGCTTTTGCCTGTGAAATGGCTCGTTCCAGCCGTGTCTCGTTCCCTTCCTTCGCCATCATGCTCCCTGATGTATCCACGACCAGAATCGTATGGTCGGATATGATTCCCTCAGTGGGCACGGCCGGTCGTATCAAAGCCAGCACGAGCAAGCAGGCAACAAGCAGTTGCAGCAGCAACAACAGGTTGCGCCGCAGCCTTTCCCACGGTTTCACCGCTTCCCAGTTTTGCATCGTACGCTGCCACAGAAGTGTACTTGGTATGATGCGATCCTCTACTTTTCGCTTGAGCAGGTAGAGGACGATGATGGCCGGGATAATCAGCGCAAACCACAAGTTGCCCAAACCCATCCACTGCATGTTGTCTCTCTCCTCTCTAGCGAATCATGCCGGCCTGACGAAAAACATGGAAGACAATCGATTCCAGCGATTGTTCCGCCTCTACAGACACGAAGGCGATCCCTCTTCCATAAGCAAACGCGGACAGTTCTTGTTGATAATCTCGCAAGCTCTTGTGGTACTCTTCCATCAAAGGGCTGGTCAGGGATACTTCTTTTGCTTGCCCGGTCTCTGAATCGATCAACCGCAGTTCTCCCGCATACTCGGGTGCAAGCTCTTCTTTGGAAAGCACCTGAACCAGCGTGACCTCTTGTCTGGCCGCCTGCAAATACGCGATGCCTTCCGTATAGCCTGACTCGAACAAAAAGTCCGACAGCACGATAGATGTGCCTGCTTTGCCGCTGACCGCTCCTGGCTGGCGCATTGCCGTCTGAATATCACCTGTTCCCCCTTCTTGCAGGGAAGATAAGAAGCTGAGCAAGCGATGCGCCTGGCTCTTTCCTTGCAGCCCGGTAAGTGCTGCCGTCATGCGGCTGTCAAATGCATAGACCGACACATGATCGAGGTGGCACAGGGACAAATAGCCAAGAGCCGCGGCAATCTCGACAGCACGGGCCATTTTGTTCGGTTGCCCGTAGCTCATCGAACGACTGCAATCGATATACAAGTTCACATGCAGCTCTGTTTCATCCAAGTACTTTTTCAAAAACAGCTTGCCTGAGCGGGCATACGCATTCCAATCGAGCTGCCGCAAATCATCGCCGGGAACATACGCCCGAAAGTCTGCGAACTCCATGGAGCTACCCAACTGTCTCGCCCTTCGCTTTCCTGCCTGGCTGCCGCTGACCGCTTTGCGACTAGCCATCTGCATTCGCTCCAGTCTGGCGAGCCATGACGGATCAAGCAGGTGTTGATTCATACCTTCTGCGTCCCCAGTTCGTCCAAAATATCCATGATGACGCGGTCTGATCGGATGCCGTTCGCCTCTCCTTCAAAATTGAGGAACATGCGGTGGCGCAACGCTGGCAGAGCAACTGCTGTCACGTCCTCGTACGCCAGATTGTATCGGCCAGCCAATAACGCACGTACCTTTGCCAAGGAGACAATCGCCTGCACGCCACGCGGACCTGCGCCGTTGCGCACATATTTGTTCACCGAAGCAATTGATTGTTCCCCGGGATGCGTCGCTAAAAGCAGCTTCACCGCGTAATCCAGTACAGCATCAGCTACCAGCACTTCACGCGCTGCCTGCTGAATCTCAGCAATTTGCTCGGCAGAAGCCACTTTTTCCACGGTGATCACCTGACTTGTGGTCGTTTGCCGCACGATCATTTTCAGTTCTTCTTCCGTCGGATACGGCACGTCGATCTTCAATAAAAAGCGGTCCATTTGCGCTTCTGGTAACGGGTATGTCCCTTCCTGCTCCAGCGGGTTCTGTGTCGCGAGAACGAAGAACGGCTCTGGCAGCGGACGAGTCACTCCCCCGGCTGAAACGGTTCGCTCCTGCATGGCCTCCAACAGGGCGCTTTGCGTCTTTGGTGTAGCCCGGTTGATTTCGTCAGCCAGCACGACATGAGCGAAGATTGGCCCATGTTGGAATTGGAAGGACTGCTGCCCCTTCTCGTCAACCAACAGGATGTTCGTTCCGGTAATGTCTGTTGGCATCAGGTCCGGTGTGAACTGAATCCGCTGAAACGACAGCTCGAAGGCTTGGGACAGTGTCCGAACAAGCAGCGTTTTTCCCAATCCGGGTACACCTTCCAAAAGCGCATGTCCACCTGCAAATACGGCCCACAGAAGTTGCTCGACCACCTCTTTTTGTCCTACCAATACCTTTCCGATTTCCTGCCTGACAAGCTCTACTCGCTGCAAGCAATCCTCTAGCGTTTGCTGCGCCATCGCCGTGTCTCCTTCCTGTTGTTGAATGATCTAAGGCTCTATTTTGCTGAAATAATCCTTCACGATCTCTTGATAATCGCCGGGAATACTGCCTTTTTCCATACTCTCACGGGCAAATTGCTCATACTGGCCGTACACTTCCTCGTACGGTAGCGTGCCACCTGAGGAGACTTGTGTGTTTCCACTTTGCTGCGACTGGGAAGGTCCTGATCCGAGTGGGCCTCCGACTGTATCAACAGGTCCGTTTTCTCCACCTATCCGATTTGCCGGGACGGTAACGAGCTCGTGTTTGCCTTTTCCCAACCCGGCCCCGCCACCTTGACCACTTCCTTGGCCGCCAGAACCATTTCCATTTCCATTTCCATTACCGTTACCGTTGCCATTGCCATTGCCGTTTCCATTGCCTTGCCCCGAGCCATTATTTCCATTTCCAGGCTGGTTTGCCCCTTGATTTGGGGTGGTACCTGTTCCCGGTGTTGCCGCAGTTGGCTGATTTCCCGGTGACCCCGATGCTGGAGTCGCCTGTCCTGTTGCTGCTGTTCCTGTCACAGCTCCACTCGCTCCAGCATTTCCTGCTTGTGCGCCTGCACTGGCAAGCGTCATTTGCGACTGATTGAGCGAAGCAGCGGCATGTATAGCTGCGAGCATGGCTTGCTGAGATTGTTGGATGCCCGTCATCGCTTGCATCAAGCTGTTCTCGAGCGCAGTCATCGCTTGAGGCACTTGTCCTTGGGCTGTTTGCTGGGCTGCCTCCGCCAGTTGTTTGGCGATATCCTCCAGCTCCTTCGAGTCGGCAGACTCTGCCTCTTTTTTCAATTGCTCTGCTGCACTTGCGAGTTCGCGGGCGATCTCTTCCCGCTCTTTTTGCGGCATGCTTTCCATGGCTTTTGCCATTTGTGCCAGGGCCTCGGTCATCGCTTGTCGATCTTTCGCTTCCATCGCGCCAGCCACGGCCTTTGTCCCTTCTTGATTACCCAAGCTGCGCTGGAGTGCTTGCAGCGCTTTTTCTTTGTGCTGCTCTGCATCTCTGACCTTCTCCAATTGTTTTTCCGCAGCGCGCAATGCATTTTGACGTTCTGCCGGGTCGTCTGCTTTCGCCAGAGCCTTTTTTGCCTGCTCCAGCATTTCCTCCAACTGCTTTTTCTGCGCGTCGGTTAATCCTGTATTCTTTTTCACGTCTTGCTTGATTGCCTCTACTTCTTCCTCGACCTGCTCGATTGCTTTCTTTTCCTCTGCCATCTGAGCCAGTCGCACGTCTTGAGGATTCGGCCAAAGAAACAGCACCAGGCACACCAATAGCAAGCTGCTTGTGACATATACCTTTCTTTGGACCAACGACCAGATGCGGACGCTCTCAACGATTTGCGGCAAATTTTTTCGCAGATGATGCAGGGCGTCTTCCCTCTGCATACCCGCTACCATCGACTGATTCTCTTGATTCTCCCATGCCGTGACGACTCGCTGAGCCAAACCATTGCCATCTGCCACTTGTGCACATTGGAGCCAGGTAGGGCGCATCCAAAGCGCACGCACCAGACCTGTGATGACAACAAGCACTGGCAGCACAACCGCGATCCATTGGTAAAACGGAATCGGCCAGATGCGGGCAAGGAGGAGGAGCGCCAGACTCGCCCCCATTCCCCACAAACCATAGACCGTTAGCTGCTGTATCCATACGCGCAAGCCCAGTTGCTTTCGAATGGGGGCAAGCAGTGACTTCAGCTCGTCGTTCGATTTAGCGGTAAACATGGCTTATTGCTCCTCTTTTACTTTGCGAAATCTCGGTTTCACTGGCTGAATGAGATAGATGGAAAGTAAAAGGCAGAACAGTGTAATGATCCCGAAAAACAGGCTGTAAACCGCGTACGGGTCCACATTCGCAATCCTGATCTGCGGCCCTTCTTCAAAAATATTTAACATCGCAAACAATGGATTGAAATTATGCAGGAGATCTGGCCAGTCTGGCATAGTCGCGGATGATATGCCACCCGACCTGCGCTGGTACCGAATGAACTCTTTGATAATTTCCGCCAGTATGCTCGATCCAATCGCATATCCGAACACCACGGCATAAGTGACAACCGTAGCGATACCTGTCCGCTTGATCAGCGTGGACATGAGCACACCGATGCTGCCAATTCCAAACATCGTAATGACGTAAAAGCCAAACACCTTGATCACTTGTGCAGGTGAAATTCCTCCATACAAAAAGACGATGGCATAGAGCGGGATGGTCGCTATAACCAGGAAGGTCATGAAGCTGAGCGACGCCAGCCATTTGCCTAAAATCAATCGTGTTGCGCTGACATTCGTGGTCAACAGCACACTTAACGTCTGGCGTTCGCGCTCACCGGAAATCACACCTGCCGTCAGTCCCGGCACGACGAAGCAGATCATCCCGAGCTGAAACACAGACAGCATCATGAACAACTCGCGCGTATCATTCGGGTTGTAATAGCTGCCGCCGTTTGTCATAAAGAAAATCAGCGTAAGCGTCATTGCGCCCAAAACAAGCAAATATAACAGGATGATCCACGGTGACCGATTGGTCCGCATCCTCATTTTCCATTCGTTGAACAAGACAGGGTTGCGAAATCGTCTCAAGTCGCTCATGAGCCCACCCCTTTCGTAATTTCCAGGAAGATTTCTTCCAAATCACCAACTGCCTCATTAAACGCGGCCACAGGATAGCCTGACACCGCAAGCTCCCGCAGCAGCTCAACCTGTTCTTCGTCATTGCCTGAAAAGCCCGCAACGACCCAGTTCCCTTCGCGTGTCACCCTGGTAATAACGGGCATCTCACGCAAGCGCGTCATTGCTTCATCAACCCGATCTAACAGGCGAATGCGCAATACCCGCTGTTCTTGCATTTTCGAGTAAATCTCATCGACTCGTCCAAAGGCAACCAGATTGCCTTCCTCCACAATCCCGATGACATCGCACATCTCCGCTAGCTCAGGCAATATGTGCGAGCTAATGATAATCGTCTTGCCCATGTCCCGCAGTTCCTTCAAAATCTCCCGCAGCTCGATACGTGCCCGCGGGTCCAAACCAGAAGCCGGTTCGTCCAAAATGAGCACTTCCGGATTGTGAACCAGCGAGCGAGCCAATCCGAGGCGCTGCTTCATCCCCCGCGACAACGAGTCGACGTAGGCATCCCGCTTGTGCGTGAGATTGACCAGCTCTAATAACTGCGGAATGATTTGTTTTCGCTCTGCTGCCGGAATATCGTAGTTCGCGCCGTAAAAATCGAGGTACTCTTCTGCTGTCAAATTGTCGTACACACCAAAAAAGTCTGGCATGTAGCCGATCAGCTTGCGTACTTCCTTTGGATGCTTGGTCACTTCATAGCCGCCTACGTATGCTTTCCCACTGGTCGGCTCCAATAAAGTCGCCAAAATGGACATCGTCGTCGATTTTCCTGCCCCGTTCGGACCGACGAAACCAAAAACGGTACCCTTGTCAATTTCGAGCGAAAGTCCTTTTAACGCTTCCATTTTGCCGTAGCGCTTGCGCAAATTTTGGATCTGGATCATTTCTTGCTCACCTTCCCTTCCACACTGACACTTGGAACCCCAATGTGGCGTTCATCCTCAAACTGGTGGGCAAATTTGATGCGGACAATGCCGTCGCCCGAAACATAAGTAGTGGTCTTGTCGCTTGTCATCACGTTGTTCATGAATGCTTTTTCAAATGGTTCGAAAGCTTTTGTCTTCCAGTTGTAAACCTCTTTTTCAAATGTCGTATTGTCCTCTGACCAGGTGTACAGATACAAATTGCTGATGGCAAGCTCCTGTCCTTCCTGATTCAGATTGATGTCAAAGGTAATATCCCCCGCAGGAAGTCTAAAGCCATCGCCGAAGTCATCTACCGGAACAGAGCTGCCTGACATCGTCACATCAAACGATCCCGTCGGATAATAGATGTGTCCGTCCTTGGATGGATTTACATGCAGCGTCGAAGTGACCATCGCAATGCTGCTGTTCTCCGTATTTTCGTTTGGTACGACAGCCTCAACAACTTGCTCATCGGTCCAGCCCACGAGTTTTACCACTTCAGACGGACCACTACGTCTGTCCATCATGTCCAGCATTTCCACGATGAGTTGTTCACGCGTTTCTGTTTCATAGCCATTCGATTGCAGGTGCTGCGGCAGCGCATTCCCCATATTCATCCGATGTTTGTTCCGCCTTGCTTGATGTTGAGAGGCAAACGGCAAGTTCACTTCGATACTGCTGCCAGCCGCCAACTGCGGAAACTCTTGTACCGTTATACCTGTCGAGATCGTCACATCTCGCAGCGAGTACTTCGTATGGTTCGTCACAGTTCCTTTTAGTGCGCCGTTCTCATACGACAGATTCGATTCTATTTTTCCTACGTCTGATAAGGTTTGCTCTGTCGCAACCTTGCGCATCGACCAGAATTCTACATCTCGGAAATCAATATGGGTCTGATCTGGCTGTATGGAAATCCACGTTTTCGGAACTTGATCGGTATAATTTCTTTCAATGACAGGCTGGGTCATGCCCTCTCCCTTTAAAGTCAAACGATAGTCGTCATTACTCGGTACGAATAATGCGGTAACACTCACCGAATTCGCCTGTCCGTTGTTTTGCAGCTCCACATAACCTACCTGGTGCAGCTTTACACCCACACCCCGCTGGATGGCACCAATCGAGAAGATTCCGATTCCCGCCACCACCGAAAGGGCAGGGACGATCACCCACATGTAGCTTTGCTTGCGGCCTCTCCGCAAAATATAGAAAAGAACTGGCCCGACAACCAGGGCATAAATTCCGAAAAATACTGCGAACCAGCCAACCTCCGGAATTTTCAAGGATGGGACGCGATCAGCAGCATCCCGAAGCGGCCATACGTCTTCGATCATGCTCCTATTTGAAGCGTTGATGGAAGAGCCAAAAGCCTTTACTAATGTATCTGCCCAAAAGCGGCTGTTTCCTGCCCAGCTCGCTACTGGTTCCGCCGCCAAATCATAGGCGACGTACAATACTTTTCCCGCTCCCACGTTATGTACAGCCATCAGCGGAATATTTCCTTCGCTATACAGAACTTTCCCTGCCTTCAATGTCCCATTGCTTACAGTAAAGGGGGATGTCAGTGCGATC
The DNA here is from genome assembly GCF_001423865.2 of Brevibacillus sp. Leaf182. Taxonomy (NCBI): domain Bacteria; kingdom Bacillati; phylum Bacillota; class Bacilli; order Caryophanales; family Paenibacillaceae; genus Brevibacillus; species Brevibacillus sp. Leaf182. The sequence goes on from NZ_LMPN02000018.1 coordinate 273,914, forward strand.
GAATTGGTCTTATCCACTTTTAAACTGGAGAGTGTCTGTACGCTCGTCACTCCTGTCACTTCTACTGGTGACAAGTCACCCAAAACGCCTCCGGATTTCTTGTACTGTGCTCCCCCGGCTAAAATCAGCATCCCGCCAGATTTCGTCCAATCCCGAATCGCTTTGATCTGCTGTTCATTCAATGAATCCAGAGCAAAATTGTTGATGACGAGCATATTAATCATCTGGAGTTGTGTACCTGTCACTGGCATATTGTCTGCCTTCATCGTCAAGAGCTGGACAGGGTTATGAATAGAGCCTTTCGGCAGTACACCAAGGAAGTTAGCTGTGTCTGGGTTTTCTGCCAACACACCGATCATCAGCGTATCTTCGCTGTATGAATTGCCTGTTACCGGCGTTTGCGCGATCATCTTGTTATTTTGCATCAAGGCCACAAAAGAACTGCCACGCAGCTCTGATCCAGGAACGAGAACCGTTACCTGCTTGGTCACTCCACTTGCAATCGAAACCGGCTGATAATTGGCAACTGCGAAGCGTCTATCTCCCCGTTCGTCAGTGGCGACAAACAGTTCCCCTTCGATATCCGTCCCTCCATTTTTCACCGTGACGACAACGGGAACCATTCCCGTTTGCCTGTACTTTCCTTCAATTCCGACTGTTACTCCCAACTGAATGTTTCCCTCTGCCAAGGCTGTCCCCGTTAATCCTAAAGGAACACCTGCTACCATTAGGAGGAACGCACAGAAGGCCAGGAGCCATCGCTTGCACTGCGCTGTTTTCATTCGTTCAAAACCTCCACGGACCATTCTTTTTTCTTCCTATCTTTTCATCTCATACAGTTATTGACGTTATTTCCAGACAAATAGCTACAATTTTTTTCAAAATGAAGTCGATTGGTCACCAAGTGCGAGAGGATTTTATAAGACTGTACGAAGACAGATTGGCAACAGCTCGCAGCGGAGGGTTATCTTACGGAATGGCTCTTTCCGCAAAGCCTGGGGATGACTGTCCAAGCCAAAAGCACGATTACGGTTCCCTATGAGACGGTGACTCAACTCTATTTTGGCTTCAGCGATCAACTGCGACTTTGGGTAATGAAGAGGAAGTACTAAGCTCTCTCTTTCTTTCCGAGAGCTTGGCTTTTTTCGCTTCTTTAATGAATCTTAACAATCAGGATCTACAGTATGGGAGAAAGGAGGCGGAACATCATGCAAGACGCTATCGTCTGGGGCCCGTTGATCATCAAGTACGAATGGATCGCAATTGCCCTTTCTGCACTGACAGCTTATCTAGCCATGAAGTATTGGATGAAGAACCAGAGCGATGTGAGCAAGCCGATTATGGAGGATATATCCAATGTGTATTTCTGGGCTTTCCTGATTTGGAAGTTTAGTGTCATTCTCTTCACTCCCGTCAGTGTGCTGAACAATCCGTACTACCTTCTTTATTTTACTGGTGGCCAGCGGGGAGTTTGGCTGGCTGCAATCGTCGTCCTTTGTTTCCTGTACATTCAATCCAAAAGGCGCACCATCTCCTTTTGGTCGTATGCCGCAGTCATGGCGGTGGGCTTGTTCACCTATCAATTCGTCTATTCTTTGTTCCCGCTCTTGTTCAATCTTCCGCTGCTATCACGCCTGCATGAGCTCAGCCAACTTGTTCTGGCAATCGTACTGTTGATCTGGATGTATCGCAAAAAAGAGAGCGTTGGGAACCCCCGTGACATCAATCAGCTCATCCTTTGGTATAGCATGGGTCAAATTTTTAACGGCTTTCTGAAAGGTCATTCTGTCGCGGTGTTTCTGGGTTTATCCGGTGAGCAGTTGTTCTTTTTAGCCATTACCCTGTGCAGTTTGTTTTTTCAAAATCTCAGCAAAGAAAGAAGCTTGCAAGAATCATAAGTATGGAGGATTTTTCTATGGATCAACTTTCAATCTTATTTGCTATAGCGGCGGGCATGCTATCGTTTTTCTCCCCTTGTATTTTTCCGCTCTTGCCCGCTTATGTGGCCAATCTTACGGGTTCCTATGTGAGCGGCGACAAAATGAGTGTTTCCAAGAAAGTGCTGATGGTTCGTTCCCTTCTTTTCATCCTCGGCTTTACTGTAGTTTTCATGATGATGGGTGCTTCTGCCAGTATGATCGGACAATTTTTCGCTGCCAATCGTGGGGTTTTAGAAAAGGTCGCAGGCTTGCTGATTATCCTATTCGGTCTACAGACTGCTGGGCTATTACACCTACGTTTTCTCATGTTTCAAAAGCAGTGGGAAGCCAAGGGGCCAAAAAACGGGTGGCATTCATTTGTAGTCGGTCTCGCTTTTGGGACAGGCTGGACACCTTGTGTGGGCCTCGCTTTATCTTCGATTCTGCTCTTGGCTGGATCTGCTGAAACGATGTACAGTGGGATCTTTTTGCTACTGTTTTATTCGCTCGGCTTAGGAGTGCCTTTTCTCTTGATTTCTTTACTGATTACAAGATCGTTAGGTGTGATGAAAAAAGTAAACAAATGGCTGCCACGGCTGTCTCTAATTAATGGCTGGATTTTGATTGCAATGGGCTTGCTGCTGTTTACGGGGCAATTACAAAAATTAAGTGCCTGGCTGGCGCAATTCGCTCCAGTGCTATAATGAAAGGATGATTTTCCATGAAGAAAAATATGATCGTGATTGCACTCCTGCTTGGACTGGTTGGATGGGGAGCTTACGATACCATACAGAAAAATGCTGTCCGCGAAGCAAGACTAACGAACAGTGAGCAAACAACGACTGACTCTTCCCTGACTGTTGGGATTAATCAGGGCAACCTAGCACCTGACTTCGAGCTGAAAACACTGAATGGAGAGAGTATCAAGCTTTCCGATTTGCGAGGAAAAAAGGTCATCGTGAACATGTGGGCAACCTGGTGTCCACCGTGTCGAGCAGAAATGCCGGACATGCAAAAGTTTTACGAGAAGTACAAAGATGAAAATGTCACGATTCTTGCTGTAAATATGACCACATCTGAGAAAAATGTAGACAGCATCCCCGCATTTTTAGATGAATTCGGGATTACCTTCCCGGTCGTACTGGATGAACAAAACGAGGTAGCGGACATCTATCAAGTCGTAGCACTTCCCTCCAGCTATATCATTGATTCGAATGGCGTCATTCAGCAGAAAGTAATGGGTCCGATGAATTATGAAATGATGGAAAATATGGTTGCACAGATACGTTAGTGAGTCGGGAGGTAAGTAAAATGGCAGTCAAGGGGACCGGAATATTAGTAGTAGAGGATGACGTGAAGATTCGTAAACTCATTGTCCTGTACCTCGAAAAAGAAGGATACGAGGTATATGAAGCCAGCGACGGAGAGGAAGCCCTCCTTGCCTTTCGAAAATACGACCCTTGCCTTGTTATTCTGGACTTAATGCTCCCAAAAGTAAGTGGAGAAGAAGTTTGCAAAAGCATCCGGGCAGATTGGAAGGAAGAAATCCCTATCATCATGTTAACAGCAAAGGTCGAGGAACAAAGCCGGATTGAAGGCTTAAAATCAGGCGCAGATGATTATGTGACGAAGCCATTTAGCCCAGGTGAGCTCGTTGCACGAGTAGAATCCATTTTGCGCAGAACGAACCAACGATGCAGCAAAATTACGTATCGGGGCCTAACAATAAAAGCATTACGCGGGGAAGTTCACTACCTAGGAGAGAGCATCTCGCTAACACAGCACGAATTTCGCCTGTTGTATTTTTTGATGATGCACCCCAATCAAATACTGACCAGGGAACAGATCATTGATGAACTGTATCCCCACAATGAAAAGGTCGTGACGGAAAGAACAATTGATGTGCACATCGGCAAGCTGAGAGAAAAATTGAAATGGGATGGTGACAGCGAACTCATTGAAACCATCCGGGGAATGGGGTATCGCTTTGTTGCTTATCAAAAATAATCCTGTTCGAATCAATATTTTATGGAAGCTTATTTTGATCAACGCAGCTGTAATTGGTATTGCGATCTGGCTCGCTGGCGTTACTGTGAAAGACTATGCCTGCCTGCTATTTGCAACCTCCCCCTCTGTAAGTCCAACAGAGAGTGCTGCATTTACGCAGACGATGCAGACTTTTTTGATCAAAGCCAGCTTGGCAACCGCAGTGATTGCCGGGATTTTTCACTACTTTTTCGTCAAGAAGCTGCTTCAACCACTCAAAAAATTAGGGAGTGCTACACGACAAATGGCTCAAGGAGACATGCCTGATCCTCTCACCATTCGTGTTCGTGATGAAATCGGTCAGTTGACGGATGATTTTAATCAGTTAAGCCTGAAATTGAAGCAAGTCGAAGAGCTACGGAAAAAAATGCTGGCTGATATTGCCCATGAACTGCGTACCCCATTAACCAATATTAATGGGTATTTGGAAGCGCTAAGCTCTGGAATTATCCAAGGCTCGGTCGAGCTGTTCCGGTCCCTTCACGAAGAATCCATACGCATTACCCGGTTGGTAGAGCAGTTGCACCAATTAAATGTCTGGCAAGGAAAGAAAATATCGAACGACAATAAGAAAAGTGTACTCGCTATCGATAAGATTATGGAATCTTGTCTCGAGCATTTTTCTTTGGAGTTCAGAAACAAAGAAATAGCGCTATCCTCTGATATAGAGACAGCGCAAGTAATCGGAGATGAAGATGGGCTAAAACAAGTGTTGCATAATCTCCTGACGAATGCGCTGCAATATGACGAGGGTGGCTGGGTGACTATTACAGGAAAGCACACGGAGTCTGCCTACCAGGTTACCGTCACGAATGTCGGCCAGCCGATTCCGAAAGAAAAAGAATCTCTCATTTTCGAGAGATTCTATCGGTTAGATTCGTCCCGAAGCAGGGATACAGGTGGATCGGGATTAGGCTTATCTCTCGTAAAGGAAATCATCGAGCAACAGAACGGAAATGTTGGATTGCAGTCACAAGGGAAGCAGCATTCCTTTTGGTTTACCATACCTTTGCAGGGGTCATGAGGATCAAGGCTGTTTTATGAGCGTTGTCCAAAAGAAGAGCCAAATCTCTCGAATCTATCTCAAGATTTGGCTCTCGTTCTCCTATTTATCTGTTAGCGAAAGCGTCCGCAGCAGCCAGGAGGGCACCAACGACAGTGATCCGGGCATCTCCGTCTGTGGTCAAACTCCCAACTCCGGAAAGGTCGCTGCCACTCTCTTCCACGATCCCATCCTGGTGGCCGTTCCCGATCTCTTTGCCAAGGGTAATAAGACGAATGTCCTTCCCGCGAAGAATACGATGATTGCCATTGAGAGCTTTGATAATTCACGCAACCGCCTTCTTTCCTCTTATTTTTAGCTGACTATATGTGTATATGCACGGTGGCGTTCATCCGCATAGACTACTGACCTTTATACAAATAAAAGGGTATCTACCTACCTCCTCTATCACCGTCATCTACCTATTTTCTTCCCGGACAAACACCAAAAAAACCGGCATTCCTATGAACAGGAATGACCGGCTTTTGACTACCCTGCTATGCCCTTATGATTTCGTCCACAGCTCTTTGCGAGAAGTGGTTACAGATGTAGCACCGGCACGGATAGCGCGATCCACATCTTCCTTTGTACGAATAAATCCTCCAGCGATAACCGGAATTTTGGTTCGTACAGTGATTTCTTCGATCAGGTGGGGAATGATTCCAGGCAAAACCTCGACGTAATCCGGCTTGGTTCTCTCCAGCTGGGTAAGGCTGCTATCTAATGCCATCGTATCAATGAGAAACAGTCGTTGGATAGAAATGAGTCCTTTTTTCTTGGCGGCAAGAATGGCACTGTTCCGTGTGGTGATGATTCCTTCGGGCTGTACTTCTTGCGCAAGAAACTCCATCGCATATTCATCAGACTTCAAGCCGTCAATGAGATCAGCATGGATCAGGAGTTTTTTCCCGAACGCTCTGGCCCGTTTTCCCAGTGGCTTCACTTGCGCTACATGAGCATTTAGCAAAATAATGCGCTCGTAGCAGCTTTCCATGAGTTCATCAAATTCTTTTAATGTCCGGGCTGCTGGAAGTATGACTTGATTGATCTGGTTTGCCAATCACGAATCACCCCTATTGAAATGTTTTCGCAAGATGATATTCCTCTTCAAACGCTTTTATTTCATGTTCTTTCCTCTCATCCGACCATTGCAGCTCATGAGCGAGCTCTTCTCCCACCAATCGATACACAGGCTCCAGTGTATCCCTCTCGAAGAATAGTCTGCCACTGCGACGAATCAGAAAATCGCTCATGGTCATGACCATTTCTTCCTTTACAGCGTAGCGCAGTTCTGCTTTCAGCAGTGCTTCGATCGGAGACACATTTTGAGCATTTTGTGTCAAAAGCTCCTGGCACATCGTTACGATTTGCTCACTGTTGCTGCCATATTTCCCGACCAGAACGCGGATTTGTTCCTCGGTGATTCCCCATTGGCGAAGTCGCTCTGCCTGTGCTTTCACAAATACAGGAATCTTGGCTGCGGAGTCAAATTTTCCGCCAGCGAGGACGATTTTGTCTGTCCGACAAGCTTCAAATGCTCGGCCTTCTTCTTCGGTCAACTGCTTGACCACCACATCCACAATGCGCTCGGCCATCTTGCGGAAGCCCGTCAATTTTCCACCTGCGATCGTAATCAACCCGCTTTTGGAGTAAAAAATCTCGTCCTTGCGTGACAATTCGGATGGGGACTTGCCATCTTCATGAATTAGCGGTCTGAGTCCTGCCCAGCTAGAGCTGACATCTTGTTCCGTCAGCTTCACAGAAGGGAACATCTCGTTCGCGGCATTCAGTACATACTGCATGTCTTCTCTCGTCACCGTTGGCCTCTCCAGCACACCTTTGTAATTCGTGTCAGTGGTACCGATATACGTACTGTTATTGCGCGGAATGGCAAACAGCATGCGCCCATCGGATACATCGAAATAAACGGCCTGCTTCAACGGTAGTCTGTTATATGGCACGACCAGATGGACACCTTTTGTCAGGTGGAGGCGCTTGCCGTACAAGGAGTGGTCTTTTTCTCGAAGCTGATCTACCCAAGGACCTGCTGCGTTGACGATTTTTTTGGCATGGAGGGAATACTCCGTACCCGTAAGCAAATCCTTCGCGCGAATCCCGATGACTTTGCCGTTTTCATAAATAAAGCCAATGGCTTCCGTATAGTTCACGCAGAGCGCTCCGTGCGAGCTTGCTGTTTTCATGACCTCAACCGTAAGCCTAGCATCATCTGTCCGATATTCGAAATAGAGTCCGCCGCCCTTGAGAATATCGCGGCGCAACAGTGGTTCTGCCTCCACGGTTTTCTGTTTGTTCAGCATGATGCGGCGTTCTTTTCTTTCGACTCCAGCCAGCACATCGTACACATACAACCCAATAGAGGTTGCCAGCTTGCCATAGGTTCCATTTTTCACGATAGGCAAAATCATTTTTTCCGGGATGACGATATGTGGCGCATTGCGATACAAAATAGCTCGCTCTCGGCCTACTTCCCGCACCAGTTGCACATCGCCCTGCTTCAAATAGCGCAATCCTCCATGAACGAGCTTGGTAGAGCGACTGCTGGTTCCCGCAGCGAAGTCCTGTTTTTCCACTAGTCCAACGCTAAGACCTCTTGCGGCTGCGTCGAGAGCAATCCCCGCTCCCGTCACCCCACCGCCAATCACCAAAAGATCGAGTTGTTTGTTTGCCATTTTATCCAGACAAGCCTGGCGTTGACTTGATGATAGTGCATGTTGATCGTTCATCGTTCTTCTCATCCTCTCTAAAAGAAAAAGACAGCCAATATCCAAAAGAAGCAATGCAATGTCATTGCTCTTCTGATACTGGCTGTCTCCGTAGTCTCCACAGCATGATTAACTTATCTTTAACTTTAGACCTCTTTTACACAAAAATCAATGCCTAATCTTGTAACCCATCGTTGCCGTAACAGCTTGCTTCCAACCTGCGTACAGTCCCTGGCGCACTTCCTCCGCCATATCTGGTGAGAAGGAGCGCTCCACCACTTTATTATTCACAATATCTTCCTTGCTACCCCAATACCCGACGGCAAGCCCTGCCAGGTAAGCTGCTCCCAGCGCAGTCGTTTCATTGACACGCGGACGCTCAACCTCTGTATTCAGGATATCGGACTGGAACTGCATCAAAAAGTTATTCGCCACGGCTCCACCGTCTACCGCCAGCTTTTGCAGCCGGATGCCGGAATCAGCCTCCATCGCTTCAAGCACATCCCGTGTCTGATAAGCCAGAGACTCCAACGCTGCCCGAATCAAATGATCCTCCGTCGTTCCGCGGGTCAAGCCAAAGATCGCACCTCTTGCTTCCATATCCCAATACGGTGCTCCCAGTCCGACAAAGGCTGGAACCATATAAACACCATCTGTCGTGTCAACAGCGAGTGCGTGCTTCTCCGAATCCGATGATTTTTCGATCAGCTTGAGTCCATCACGTAGCCATTGAATCGCCGCACCAGCCACAAAAATACTGCCTTCCAGGGCGTACTCTACCTTGCCATCCACACCCCAGGCTATGGTCGTCAACAACCCGTTTTTGGATGCAACTGCCTTTTCTCCGGTATTCATCAGCATGAAGCAACCTGTTCCGTAAGTGTTTTTGGCCTGCCCTTCCGCAAAGCACGCCTGCCCAAACAAAGCGGCCTGCTGGTCTCCGGCAATCCCGGCAATCGGAATCTGGAATTCGAAGAGCTTCTCATCTGTGTAGCCGTACAATTCGCTGGAAGGACGGACAACTGGTAGCATGGCTTTTGGAATTTGCAGCATGTTCAACAGCTCGTCGTCCCACTCCAGGGAATGAATATTGAACATCAATGTGCGCGAAGCGTTGGAATAGTCGGTTACGTGCACAAGGCCATTGGTCAGCTTCCAAATCAGCCACGTATCAATGGTTCCAAACAAGAGGTCGCCTTTCTCGGCTCTCTCCCGTGCTCCCTCCACATGATCGAGCAGCCATTTTACCTTTGTCCCGGAAAAGTAGGCGTCAATCAACAATCCTGTCTTTTCACGAACGGTTTGCTCATAGCCTTGCTCTTTCAACTGGTTGCAAATATCGATGGACTGTCTGCTTTGCCATACAATCGCATTGTGAATCGGCTTGCCCGTGTGCTTATCCCATACTACCGTTGTTTCCCGCTGGTTGGTAATCCCGATCCCTGCGATTTCTTCCGGTTTCACATGATTCTCCAGTAAAACCGCTTTCAATACCTCTAGCTGTGATTCCCAGATTTCCTCGGCATTGTGCTCCACCCAACCCGGCTTCGGATAGATTTGCGTGAATTCCTTCTGGGCAACACCGATAATGGCACCTGATTTATCGAATAAGATAGCGCGAGAGCTCGTCGTTCCCTGATCGAGGGAAAGCATATATTTATTGTCCATGACAACTGTTCCTCCTTCACCCATATGGAATCGCATTCATTCTTACCTTTATGTCTAGGAACGCGCACTTTCGGATGCGAGTCGCTCCTTGCTGCCGATTGATTTTTTGGTTGTCATTCCGACCACGATGGCAATCACCATGAAAGCCGCTAATGCTATTACACCTGTCAGCGAATGATCTGTAAACGTCCATTTGTAAAAAAACGCTCCACTTACTGCTCCAATGATAGGTCCAACAACAGGAATCCATGCATAGCGCCAGTTTGACGTTCCTTTGCCGTGGATGGGCAAGAGGGCATGAGCGAGACGAGGTCCCAGGTCACGGGCCGGATTGATCGCATAACCAGTAGTACCACCAAGAGACAAACCGATTGCGACAATCAGGAAGCCGACGATAAACGGATTCAGTCCTTCTGCAAATTTATTCGCTCCAATCGCCAGTAGACCGAGCACCAAGAAAAACGTACCTAAAATTTCGCTAAACAGATTCGCGACTGTATGAGGAATCGCGGGACCTGTTGCAAATACGCCTAATTTGGCTCCTGCATCACTCGTCTCACGCCAATGTGGGTAATAAAAGATCCAGACGAACGTCGCTCCCATAAACGCCCCAATCAGTTGAGCCGCTACGTAACCCGGCACATGCTCCCACGGAAATTGACCGATGCTTGCCAGTGCAATCGTAAGTGCCGGATTCAAATGCGCTCCGCTAATGCTTCCTACTGCATACGCTCCGCACGCAACTGCCAGCCCCCAGCCCAGCGTAATCACAATCCAACCGCCGTTTTGGGAATACGCCTTTTTCAAGTTCTGTCCAGCGCAAACACCTGCCCCCAAAATGATCAAGATCATCGTCCCGATCAATTCCCCTACATAAATAGACATGGCCCCATCCTCCCCCTTTTTGGAAAAAACGTAAACCTATTCCGGTAAAGCGCTTACAATACGCTAACTCCTTTGTGGTTTGTTTGGAGAGAAAATAAAAAAGCTAATACTCGCAAAACAAGAGCCGATGCCCTCGATTTGCAAATATTAGCTGATCTCCCAATCTCCACAGCACTATTAACTTAAGACCTACTATATAGCCACTGCTCAAAATTTGTCAAGAATTCCTTTCCTTCGCTTTTGCCAGTTCTCGCATCAAGCCCGGCAAAAAGAATAACGGGTAAATCAGCAGGTACAGGTTCGGAATCCACCATGACCAGTCGTAATCTGCCTTGAACGCCCAAAAAGCGATCGCCTGTAAACCCGAGCAGGACGTCAAAACGAGCGACAGCATGGCGAGCGGCTTCCAGATGTTCCGTCCTCTGCGATAGGCGTACAAACTGGCAAAGCCCGTGATGGAAATAAAAATATCCAATGGAAAAAAGGACAGGTTCCATGCGAGCAAGTTGGGGTCGTAGTAATCCTGATACAGGTATTCCACAGGGAGCAGCTCCAAAAAGGTAATGAGCCAGTATACGACAAAAGCCACATCGGTGACCCAGAAGAACAATAGCATTGCCCTTACATTTCTCTCACTCATTTCGCCTCAGCTACCCCTGTATCTTTCGAAGATTGTGCGTGAGAGGAGTCTCCCAGATTCAACAGCACACAACCCACGATGATCAGTCCGACAGCAATTACTTTTTTGACAGTGAAGGCATCCTTGAAGATCACCACACCAATGACCGCGATGATCGCTGTGCCAAGACCCGACCAGATGGCATAGGCAGTCCCTACCTCCATTTCCTTGAGCGCCAGGCTCAGCGACGAGAAGCACAAAATATAAAAGATAAACATCATCACACTGGGGACAGGCTTGCTCAGCCCGTCAGACAGCTTCATCGATGTTGTTCCAGCTACCTCTAGTAAAATGGCCATTAATAGATAAACCCAACTCATTTTGTTCCTCCTACTTACTCGTTTGAAGACGATGAATCTACGATGCCTCCTAGTAAAATATCGATGACCGCATCCAGTGCATCGCCAATCGTCACATGATGCTGGTTGGCCAACTGTTGATCAATCAGTTGGTTGAGCGTCCCGGTATACATCTGAATCAGGATCGGAAGCTGGATTCGACGAAACACGCCCTCCTCTACCCCTTGCTCCAGAATGATCCGAACATGCTCCCACTCCTGTTGATTGAACTCGTCGATCAGCTTCCATTGCTCGGGATAGTAGCGCTTCAGCTCGTACCATACGCGCAGATCTGTTCGTGAGAAATTGTTCGGGACCAGTGCCAGGAGCTGCCGCATCTTCTCTACCAAATCGAAGTCAGGATCATGTAAAATCTGATCTTCCGCTTTACGCAAATCCTCGATGTTTTCTTCAATGACTTTGGTGATCAAGGCTTCTTTCGATGGAAAGCTCGCATACAACGTCTTGGTGCTAACGCCTGCGCGCCGAGCTAAATCGGACATGGTAAAACGAACGCCCTTGGTCTCAATTTCATGGTAGGCGCATTGTAGGATACGCTCCTGCATGTTCTTTCCCCCTCTCGAAAACAAGGAAAATATTTTGTTTTTCATATTTTCCAAAAGGTACTCTTAGCATAACGGCGTACCCATGCATTGTCAACAGTCGCCAAACCACGCTTGGCTCAGTGCCTCGATACCGGGATCGATATTTTCCAATGGAATGCCCGCGAACCCGAGGAAAAACTCTTTTGGCAAGGGATTAGGTGGCACCAGCCATGTAAACGATGCGGACGAGGCTCTCACGCCTGCTTGAATCGCCAGCTTTTTCAACTCCTCTTCACTTCGCGCGCTGTTTACCCGCAACAGAACGTGAAAACCGGCATCGGTTCCGATGACTGTCGCTCTTTTTTCGCCAAAATGCTTGTGCACAGCCAGCAGCAGCGCATCATGCTTTTTACGGTACAGCTTGCGCATTTTGCGGACATGCTTTTCGAAATATCCTTTTTCCATAAAGGCTTCCATCGTCCGCTGATGCAGTCGGGATGAGGATGGCTCCAGCAATGTCTCGCGCAGTAAGTTGTAGTAGGTATCCATTAGAGACTCTGGCAGGACCATGTACCAAATGCCTAGGGCAGGCGCCAATACCTGCGCAAAGCTCCCCATATAGATAACATTCGTATGCGGGAGCAAGCCCTGCATGGACGGAATCGGTCTGCCATGGTAACGAAACTCTCCGTCGTAATCGTCTTCGATGATGTATCCTCCCACACTTTTGGCCCATTCAAGCAATTGCAATCGCTTGGATATGGGCATGATCATCCCACGCGGGTATTGATGAGCAGAAGAAACGGCAGCCAGCCCAACCCCTGACTCATATAGCTCACTGACGCTAATTCCGTCCTCTGTCAGTGAGATCGGCACCACGTCGTATCCGTGCTGGCGAAACGTATTGGCAAACAGTAAATATCCCGGATTCTCTACGCCGATGCGTTGGAACTGCGGCTTTACCATCAAACAGATCAGGGACAGCAAGCCAAACTGGTCCGCCCCAATCACCACTTGATTTGGCGAACAAGCGACACCCCGGTACCTGTGCAAGTACTCAGCGATTTGCTTCCTGAGTCCAGCCTCCCCTTGTGGATCTCCATAAAAAAGATTCTCCTGCTGCTCTATGTGAAGCATCTCATTGTACAAACGACGCCAAATCATGGTTGGAAATAACGAAAAATCATTGCGGGAGAGATGAAAGTCATAGACATACTCCCGCTCGTCACGCACCATGGGCCGCTGGATCGTTTGGGTGCTCGTACCAGCACCCGGTTTCATTTCAGGATCGGGTAATTTCTCTACGTAATACCCACTGCGCGGTTTGCTTTGGATAAAACCTTCCGCCAGCAGTTGCTGGTATGCCATCTCCACGGGTGTTGTACTTACGCCCAGCAAGTCAGCCAGCTTGCGAACGGACGGCAGCTTGCTACTCACCGCCAGGCGTCCTGCGACGATTTCCTTTTTCAGATAAGCATAAAGCTGTACGTATTGTGGCTCGTTGTCGTTTTCCTGCCAGTTTGGGGTCAAGAGCATCTCGATTTCCCCCTCCATCTGTCCTTTTCATTTTTACAAAACTGCACATTTTCAAGTATACACTTGCCCGTTATCCTAAGAGAAAGAGTTTTGTACGAACAGGAGGACGACGACTATGTCTACGACACAGGAGAATACAAGTGCAGCGGTTCGCTTTTTGGAAGGGGAACGCGTCTTTTTGCGACCGATCGGCACAGAAGATACTGATTTACTTTACCGTTCCTTGTTCAACAAGGAAACACGTAAACTTACTGGTACACAAAAGCATTACACGCGTGAGCAAATTCACCAGTACATCGAGAGCAAGGGCCAGGACTCTTCCAGTGTCCTCTTATTGATCTGCCTGTGTGAAAATGATCAAGTGATTGGCGACGTCCAGATCGGGGATATCGATCGGAATAATCGCAACGCCTTTATCCGAATTTCGATTGACCAAAATGCCCATCAAGGCAAAGGCTACGGAAGCGAAGCCCTCCTGCTGATGCTCGATTATGGTTTTGGTATCCTCAATCTGCATCGCATCGAACTAAATGTATTTTCCTTTAACGAACGCGCCATCCACACGTATGAAAAGCTCGGCTTCCAGCGTGAAGGCGTACAGCGACAAGCGCTTTATTACAACCACGCCTATCACGACTCTATTCTCATGTCCATGCTGGCAGATGAGTATCGAGCGAAATATTTGAAATAGCAAGTGGAAAACGCACCGGGGATACGGATAATCCACCCCAGGTGCGTTTTTACAATTCGGCTTGGACTCCACAGAAAAGGATTCACTGTAGGTAAATTTGACCAGGAAGGAGTATAATTATTTAAATGGTAAGAAAATCCACCCGTTTCCCAGTAATCCCTTCAAGAAAGAGAGATTGATATGAAAAGAAAACTCCTGATCACCCTAAGCTTGTTCATCGTGCTGAGTGTATTGACGGTTTTCCAATCTGCATCAGCCAACACCTTACAACAGTCATTGCAATCTACCCTTGTCCCTGTTTCAAAAATGGAGCTTCCTGCAAAAACCATCATCGGGTTTGGAGAAGCTACGCATGGCAACAAGCAATTCACTACGCTGAAGCTAGATATTTTTAAGCATTTGGTAGAAAAACAAGGTTATCGCGTATTTGCCATTGAAGGTGATTTTGGCGGTGGACAAAAGGTCAATGAATACATTTTAGGCGGCAACGGAACTGCACAGGATGCCGCAAAAGCCATCGGATTTACGATTTACCAAACAGAAGAAATGGCCGCCCTTCTCTCTTGGATGCGCGACTTTAATGAGCAGCGGGATGCCAAGGACCAAATTCATTTCTACGGCTTTGACATGCAACGCTACGACCATAACAAAAACGGGCTATTCTCCTATTTGAAAAAAGTTGATCCGACACTCGCATCCAAGTATGAGAAGCTGCTTACGAATCTAAATGACAAGACGGTGTATGATCAAAAGATTCCCCTCGTACAGGAAGCGCTCACCCACATAAAAAGCTTGATGGAGCAAATGAAACAAAACCAATCCGTTTACATCGCGAAAAGCTCTGAGAAAGAATATGAGCTGGCTACTGCCTTCGCTGAATCCATCAAGCAAAACGCTACACTCCGCGGAACAAACACGAACTATGGCAACACCCGTGATCGCTATATGGCGGACAAAGTGATGTGGATTTTATCCTTTGAAAAGAAGCATTACGGTCGCAACAACATGTTCATCGCCGGACATAATGGACACATCGAAAAGACCTCTACTACCGCAGGAATGACAACCTGCATGGGGGCACATCTCGCAAAAGCATTGGGGGACCACTATTACGCAATCGGAAGTGAATTCTACGAGAGCACCTTCCTTGCAAAGGACGCCACTACCAATGAGCGCAAAGCGTTTACGGTAAAAAATAGTGGCAATAATCGGCTGGCTGTTCTGTTTGCTCAGACAGGCATGGCGGATGGATTCCTTGATTTTGCCAAGGCAAAGCATCATGCGGATTTTTACACCTATCTGAATAAAGCGCAGTCAATCAGTGCAATCGGTGATGCTTTTAGTGGATGGTATGGAAAAATGGAGAAGCTGTATACGTTGCAGATGGTTCCAGCAAAAGCTTTTGATGCGATCATCTTCGTGCGAACGGCTACTCCTTCGGTTATGATAACGGATTAACGGGTAGGGACATTTGCCTGTTTATAAAAAAACGGCAGCCGATTAAACAGGCTGCCGTTTTTTGAGGGTATGCGATTATTGCTCCAATACCTTTTCAAGCTCGCCGCACCAATTGCTCCAGCCATACTTGGCTCCACCCAGTGCTTGAGCATTTGAGATTCCGGTTTGTTCGAGATGAAGGTTAATCTTTCCGTTCCCTAAATCCTGCAACGTCCAGGTGACTGTGTGCTTCTCTCCTCCACTGCACCACGTATAGGACAGCCGGTGCGGTTCTTCTACGATAAGCACTTCGCCGTCAACAATTCCATCCCAATATTCGGTCGGCTGAGTACGAAACTGAAAGTGGTGTCCGATGACGGGCTTAAAATCATTTTCCATCGCCTGTCCGGTGTGGACGTTGACCATCCATTTGGTAAGCTTGTTTGCATCGGTTAAAGCGGACCATAGCTTCTCCATCGTTGTGTTGTACTGAAAATCCAAGGATAATGTTAAACTCATTCTTCTTCCTCCTCTAAAAATTGGTTTAAGCGCAGCATATTCGTACTCCAGAACTTCGTGTAGAAAGCCAACCAATCTTGAATTTCTCTAAGTGGAGCAGCGTTTAGCCTAAATCGCGTTTCTCTGCCGACTTTTCGGTCAAGTACCAGTCCGGCCTCTTTCAGGATTGTCAAATGTTTGGATACCGCTGTGCGCCCCATTTGAAACTGTGCCGTTAATTCATGAAGCGGTATCTCCTCTGCCTCTGCTAGCAGGCGAATCAGTCGACGCCTGGTTGGATCAGCAATCGCATCAAACACATCCCGTAACGGGTTGTTCTCGCTCACACCTCTCCCTCCAAAATCTGGTTGTCTGTAGTATGGTGGGGACAGCCGTTAATTTCTGCAACCTCCCTAAAGTTTGCGGCTCATCGGACGTAGCGCCCACGAGGCGATATTTAGCCCAGCATATGAAAGCGGAAGGATCATGTAAAACCCGTACTCTCCATAATCGTTCGCAAGCGCATGAGATAAAGCCGCACCAGTCATTAAAAAGAAGATACCAGCGTGAACCCATTCTTTAAGCCGGGGAAACCCTGGGATAACGAGAGCAATAGCTCCAAGCACTTTCCATATCCCGAGAATGGTCAAGATGTATAGCGGGTAACCAAGATTCGTCACTAACTCAATGTTTCCCCCCAATTGCATCAGCTGCCCAATACCACTTAACATAACAGCTACTGCGAGTAGTAATGTGACTGACCAATATGCAATCATTTTTCCTCGGGGATTGGTTTCTGCTTTCGCGGTTGTTTCCGCACCGTTAATTTTGCCCATTTGTTTCCCCCTCCATAATGGTTTCAAGTGAAACTTATTTCAAGTTCCAAACTTTCCAAATGACTAATTCTTAATTGGACACCAAATAGTGTCACTTTGATAATACGACACCTTTTGGTGTCCTGTCAACAATGTTCTTTACTTTAGCACGACTAGTGAAATCAGTATATTTGTCCCCTAACTGCATGCTAAAAAGCCCCGGCACTTTCATGCCGAAGCTTGATAATTGTCACTCCAATCTGAATAACTGCCTTGTTAACGTAACCCTTGACTAAGTTCTACAATCCTATCCTTCACATTTCCATTGCTAAATCCCCCGTGGTAACAAACCACAGATGCAATGTCGAGGTCTATATACTTTTTCAACGAGAGTCTAGCTGCATTCATATCTGGTGTGGTCGGGACATGAATGCCTTCGAGAACCCCGTTTACACTGTACATCGAATCCCCGGCAATGAGGATCTTGCTTTGCTTTACATACAGGCTGATATGACCGGGAGTATGCCCAGGAGTATGGATGACGCGAATCCCGCCGCAAAACGGCAGTTCCTGACCGTCACTCACGGTATGGTCCACTCTGCCTTTCGGAGGATTCTCAAGGTCCCCGTTTTTTAAAAGTGGTAATTCCCCCTGAATATACGGCTTATCCAGTTCGTGTGCATATACGTGAACCTGATCCCCGTACTCCTGCAAAATCTCTGGAAGACTACCGATATGATCCACATCCTGATGCGTCAAAATCACAGCTTTTAGTTTGTTGAACGGTACCCCTGCCTTTTCCATGGCCACGCGTAAATCTTCCATTTGTCCTGGGAATCCGGTGTCTATTAAAACAGCCATGTCTTGATCCCACAACAAAATGGGATGAATGATATTCCCTTGAAAATCCAGATGAAGCATTTCTACTCCCTTTGAAATTTCCATCAATCAGCCCTCCGTAAAATCGAATTTTTACGTAAGGTTATATTATTATGTCAGTTTCGTTGTTGTCAACATTCATAAAAAAAGCCATTCCTTTAAGGAATGGCTTTTTCATTCATTATTCATTCAAAACTGGATCTGCATGATCAGTTGCTAAGTGTGTGGATAAGTC
>NZ_LMPN02000032.1:0-129361 GCF_001423865.2 Brevibacillus sp. Leaf182
TAAGGTGCTTACTTTTTTCTGTCCACTATGAGGGGATCATATCAAAGCCGGTTGCCTTCCTCTTTTGGGGAAGCACCGGCTTTTTTGATTGTCCCGTGTCATCATCTTTCATCTGTGCGATAATGGAACGATGGCAGATGAAAGAGGTGAGCAACGATGGGAAGAAGTGTACATTTTGGCAAAACGGATTTTACCTTGCGTCTCACTGGCTTGCATACGCTCTTAGCCTTGAAGAACACGATCACGCTACCTTATCAATCGATCAAGCATGTCGAGGTCGGTTCTTTTATTCCGCCAAAATGGATGTTGCGCTTGCCGGGGACGTCGATTGGACCTTTGAACATTTATGAAGGAAGCTTTCAGCATCAAAATGAATGGTACTTCCTTTCTTTTGCCCAGACGGATTCGTTATTGATCTTGGAAGTAGAGGGGCATAGCAAATATCAGCATGTCATTGTACAGTTGGAAAACCCAACAGAAGTAGCGGCCACATTGCGAAAACATTTACACGAACAAAAGTTCCCCTCGTGAGCGATCACGCCTTCATGCCAAAAGCCCCGACATATCCACGTTCGGGGCTTTTTCATATGCATATGAGAAGTTTACATCGTCAAATTTTCATAGATCACTGACATCCCCATGCCACCTGCCATGCACAACGTCACCATGCCATACTTCTCCCGTCTGCGGATCATTTCGTTCATCAACGTCACAGTCAATTTGGCGCCAGTAGCTCCCACGGGGTGACCCAGGGCAATCGCGCCTCCATTGACATTCACCTTGCTCGTGTCTAACTCCAAGCATTTGATGACAGACAAAGCCTGAGCGGCAAATGCCTCATTCAATTCGATGAGTCCAATGTCACCCAGCGTCAATCCCGCTTTCTCCAGTACCTTTTGCGTAGCAGGGACTGGTCCGATCCCCATCACGTCAGGTTCGACTCCTGCGCTGGCAAAAGCCTTTATTTTCACGAGCGGAGTCAAACCCGCTTCCTCCGCCTTTTCACGAGACATCATCAATACAGCGGCTGCACCGTCATTCATCGGACACGCATTTCCGGCAGTGATGGTTCCTTCTTTTTGAAAAACACTTTTCAGCTTGGCCAGCTCTTCTAGCTTGATATCATGGCGCACGGATTCATCCTGCGAAAAAACACGTGTACCTTTGCGATCCTTGATTTCAATCGGTATGATCTCATTCGCGAACGTGCCCGCTTCGATTGCTGCCGCTGCTTTTACGTGACTCTCATAGGCATAACGATCCTGCTCCTCACGGGAAATACCGTACTGTACAGCCAGCCTTTCTGCCGTCATCCCCATATGCTCACCGGTCAGCGAGCAGATCAAACCATCGGATAAGAGAGCATCCTCCATGGACAAATTGCCGAATTTGCTGCCCCAGCGGTTCTTCACGAGGTAGGGAACACCGCTCATGGACTCCACTCCCCCCGCGATCACCACGTCCTCTTGACCTGCTGCTACGGCTAGCGCACCGTTGCCAATCGCCTTCAATCCTGAACCACACGCTTTGATGACGATGTGACCATAGACATTGCGTGGAAATCCCGCCAACTGCGAGCTGATACGTGCAGCATTGAGTCCTCCCCCATGTACGTACCCATTGCCAAAAATCACTTCATTGACTTGTTCCTTCGGCAAATCAACTTTATTCATCAAACCTTCCAACACTTGCCGCCCCAGCTCTGTTGCAGGTACGTCACGCAGGCTTTTTCCGAATGCACCCACAGCACTGCGCACACCCGCGACAATGACCACGTCTCTCATGCCACAGCTCCCCTTCATTTTTACGCCATTACAGTACACGGTTCAAAAATTCTCTCGTGCGCTCTTCTTTCGGGTTGTTGAAAATTTCTTGAGGTCTAGCCATCTCGATGATTTTGCCTTGATTCATAAACGCCACCCAATCCGCCACTTCCTTGGCGAACCCCATTTCGTGCGTCACAATAATCATCGTCATTCCTTCTTGTGCGAGCTGCTTCATTGTCTCCAGCACTTCCCCTACCAGCTCAGGGTCAAGCGCTGAGGTTGGCTCGTCGAAGAGCATGATCGCAGGCTTCATCGCCAGCGAACGAGCAATGGCCACGCGTTGCTTTTGTCCACCGGAGAGGCTGGACGGGTAGGCGTCTGCTTTTTCCGAAAGACCTACCTTTTGCAGCAGCCGGAGCGCTTCCTGCTTCGTTTCTTCCTTGTCCGCTTTCTTCGCAATCAGCGGTGCCTCCATGATGTTTTCCAGAACGGTTTTATGCGGAAACAGGTTGAAATGCTGAAACACCATGCCTACCTTTTGCCGTACTTTGGTCAAGTCATCCTTCTTCGGATCGATGCTTTTTCCTTCGATATAAATCTCTCCGCCGTCCTTGATCTCCAGAAAATTAATGCATCGAATCAATGTGCTTTTCCCCGACCCACTGGCACCGATCAAGACGACGACCTCGCCCTTTCCAACTTGCAGGGTAACATCCTTGAGAACTTCCACTTTTCCGAAGCTTTTCTTCAAATTTTGCACGCGTATCATTTCTCTTTGCTTTTCCATCGTCTTTCCCCTCCGCTTTACGCCTCTCCTTTTGCCAAACGCTTCTCCATGATGTGGACCACATACGTAAACGCCATGACAATAACCAAGTAATAGAGCGCCACAATCAAAAAGTACGTCATTTCATCAAAGGTTTCCGCAGACAAGCGACGAGCCAGCGAGAACAACTCATCCATGGCAATAAAAGCGGCCAGAGATGATTCCTTCAAAGACAAAATAAACTGGTTGCCAAGCGGCGGGATCGATCGTTTCATCGCTTGCGGCAAAATGATCCGACGCATGGTCTGACGAGCGGACATGCCCAAAGACAGCCCTGCCTCCATTTGTCCTTTATCAATCGACTGAATAGAGCCCCGGAAAATCTCTGCGATATAGGCTCCGCTGTGAATAGCCAGAGCGAGCGCTGCCGACCAAAATTGACCGAGGTCAATGATTTTGTAAAAGCCGAAATACAAAACGAAAATTTGCACGACCAGCGGCGTACCACGAATGATCATGATGTACGCATTGGCTATGAAACGTGCTACTGGAAGCTTGGATACCTTTAACAAAGCCACAAACAATCCGATAATCGAGCCTACGATAACAGAAGCGATCGTCAACTGAAATGTCAGCAGCAACGGCTTCCAAAAAAACGGCAATGTGCGGAAAAACTCTTCTGTCAGATGGGCAAAACTGGGCACTTGATGCCACCCCTCATTCGTAATGGAATTTACCTGTCCTACCAACTCATTATTCAGCTTTGCTGATGTCGCGATTAAAGTACTTTTCACTCAATTTGACGTAGGTACCATCTTCCTTCATTTGCTTGAGCACTTCGTTGATCTTGTTCAGCAATTCCGTATTTCCTTTGCGCACTGCGATTCCATGCTTGACTTCCGAGAGTGGCGACCCGCTTTTCTTGAGCTTCAAGCCTTGCGTAATGGCAATCTCCCCTACGACGCTATCTGTAATCACGACATCGTGTTTTCCCTGCTCCAAGGCACGCAGAGCCGTTACATCGCTGTCATACGTTTTGATGTTATCCGTATACTCCCGTGCCATCTTTTCATGTGTAGTGCCGAGTGCGACAGCCACTTCTTTGCCTTTTAATCCTTCCAGCGTGCTAATCGTCCCATCCGGGCGAACGAACAGTTGACCACCGGACAAGTAGTACGGGTCTGCGAAGTCAACCTGCTGCTTCCGCTCTTCTGTAATCGCATGGCTGGCAATCGCTGCATCGTAGCGTCCTTCCTTTACCCCTGCGATAATGCCGGAAAAAGGAGACGTGACTGGCTTTGGCTCAAGGCCCAAGCGCTTGGCGATCTCATTGCCGATCTCGACATCAAATCCGGTCAATTGACCATCCTTGAAGTAGCTGAATGGTTGATATTCACCGGAAGCCGCGTAAACAAATACGCCTGCCTCTTTTGTCATGGACGATGCATTTCCAGCAGGAGCCCCACCCGCACTGTTAGTGGAAGCGCCTTGGCTACATCCGCTTACAAGTAGTGACAACGAGAATACAACTCCTGCGATTGTTTTCCATGTTTTTTTCATCTGTTCCATCCCCCAATTCTTTTTTGTTCTCGCTTACATTTTTCATTACTCTACCATTTGTAAATTTTCTGAAATCATTAGAGGTGCTCCGGTATTCGTGATGACATTCTCCAAAGTGTACGGGTACATTACCTCTGTCAAAAGCAAGCCTCTTTGCGTGACCTCGATAACGGCCCTCTCGGTGATAATGAGATCGACGCAGCCCTTCGCCGTCAGCGGCAATGTGCACTCCCTGCGTATTTTGGGCTCACCTGCTTGATTGACATGGCTCATGAGCACGATCACTTTCTTGGCGTAATAAGCCAGCTCCGCTCCTCCACCAATTCCATGAACGCGTGAGCCAGGAACAATCCAGTTTGCCAGATCTCCTCGGCGATTCACCTGCAAAGCTCCGATAAACGCTGCATCCAGCTTTCTTCTTCGGATCATGCCATACGCGATGGTGCTGTCGAAATACGATGCCCCCGGAACAACGGTAACAGGTGCTCCACCTGCGTTGGAGACATGCTGGTCCTCTTCTCCCTTTAATGGCGTAGGTCCGACACCCAAGATTCCATTCACTGAGTGAAACATGACTTGCCATTCATGCGGGATAAAATCAGCGACGAGCTCAGGTATCCCGATCCCCAAGTTCACTGCCATTCCTGGAGCGACCTCTTTGGCTGCACGCCACGCAACCATATTTCGCTGATCCATTTCCAACCCCATTAGCTGTTCCCTCCGCCACGAACCACGATATAATCCACAAAAATGCCGGGCGTCACGATTTTATCCGGGTCCAGCTCTCCTGCTGGAACGATCTCCTCCACCTCAGCGATCGTGATATCTGCTGCCATCGCTACTAGCGGATTCAAATTTCTTGCCGCCTTGTCATAAATGAGATTTCCGTAGGTGTCCGCCTGTTTCGCATAGACGATTCCTACCTCCGCTGTAAGGGCGGCCTCAATCTGACAAGTTCTTCCGGCAAAAGCAAACGGCTCTGCTCCTTCCATTCGCTCTCCTCTCACATGTGCATCTACAACGATTCCCGGAATGCCAACACCTCCTGCCCGAATCTTTTCTGCGAAAATTCCTTGTGGACAAAATGTCACTTCCAGCATTCCGTCCATCATTTGTTGACCTGCCTCGGGATTGGAGCCAATATGTGTAGTTATCAGCCGCCTCACCCGTCCATGACTGATCAGCTTTCCGATTCCGATTTCCGGATACCCCGCATCAATTCCGATGAGTGTCAAACTTTGCACGCCTTTGTGCAAGATCGCATCAATCAAGTGTGCTGGGGAGCCAATCGTGCCGAATCCGCCATACATCAGCCGCGTGCCATCCAGAACATGCTCCACTGCTTGTTCGTGCGTCACCAGTTTTGATAACATCGCATGCATTTCCTTATCTCTTATTCTTGGGTAGATCGCTTACGTCTCCCTATGTAATAGCAACTCTTGTGCCAAGCCTCAAAACGGCAAGAAAGCGCAATCAAGCTAAAAGCAATTCCTATTGCTGAGTCGAAATAGACTCACTTTTGAATCGAAAAGGCAGGAAAAGTCTAACTTTTCGCTCGAATCGATTTCGACTCAACTAATTTTAATTTCGACTCACTATACAACGATCAATTTCATCTTGTACAATCAGTTGAAAAACCGGGGAGCTACTCAACATGGAAAAAGCTGCGGAGATACTAGCACTGTCTTCTGTTGATCGTTTTATTGACATCCTGAACACACTGGCAGATGGCATATTCATTGCTGATGCGCAGGGAACTACTTTATGGCTAAACAATGCTAGTGAAAACCTGTGTGGTCTACCAAAAGCCGAACTCATCGGGCAAAACGTATCCGACCTTGAAGAAATGGGGATTTTCAGCCCTTCTGTCACCCGCTTGGTTTTGGAAACGGGAAAACCGACCACAACCATTCAGCTCGTTAATAATAAGGGGAAATTTCTGGTGACTGGACATATCATCCCGGATGAGGAGGGGAGACCGGAGCTGATCGTTTCCCACTCACGCGATATCACGGAGGCAGCCCGTGCCAGTTCACAGTTGGAAGAGACGGTCGCCTTACTCAAGCGGTACAGCGAAGAGATTCAGCTCATGAAGTGGGAAGCGAGCCAGAGCTCCTCCCAAACCTTGATTGGCAACAGCCGTTCCTATCTCGCCCTGCTGGAATTAATGAAAAAAGCAGCCCCTGTCGACACGACCGTGTTTATTACAGGTGAAACAGGTGTAGGAAAAAGCTATCTTGCCGAGCAAATCCACCTGTTGAGCGAACGAAGCAGCGGGCCATTCGTCCACGTCAACTGTAGCGCCATTCCTGAAACCTTGATCGAGTCAGAGCTGTTCGGCTACCACAAAGGAGCTTTTACCGGGGCAAGTCACTCAGGGAAAATCGGATTAGTGAAAATGGCGGACAAAGGGACGCTTTTCTTGGACGAAATCAGCGAGCTACCCTACCACTTGCAATCGAAATTATTGCTGCTCCTGCAAAACAAAACGTTTATGCCGATCGGCGGCACGAAAACATACACAGCTGACATCCGCATCATAACGGCAACCAATGCCAACCTTCAGGAGCTCGTGCGCCTGGGCAAATTCAGACACGACCTGTACTATCGCCTTAATATTTTGCCAATCAATGTTCCGCCATTACGGGAGAGAAAGGACGATATTTTCCCGTTACTCCACCACAATTTACAGCGTTTCAATAGCAAGCATAACCAGAAACGGCGTTTTTCCCCGGAAGCGCTGGATGTATTGCATCAGTACGAATGGCCTGGGAATGTGCGGGAGTTGGAAAATTTGGTAGAACGGATCGTCATCACGTCCAAGCTGGATGAAATCCAAGTCAGTGATTTGCCAGAAGAACTGCGGAGTATTCGGGAGTTGGAGGACGGAATTCTTTCGCTCGGTTCTCTTTCTCTTACAGAGCGGATGGAGAAAATTGAGATGGAATTTATTCTGCAAGCATTGCGTACACACAAAACGACTCGCAAAACAGCAGCGGCCCTCGGTATAACCCAGTCGCTACTTATGCGGCGGATTAGAAAGTATGGGATTCATCTGGATTCTGAGGACGAGTGATTGAAAAAAAGCTGAGTCAACATGGTGGAGGAGAAGAAAAAGCGCAGTTCTCTTCGACTCTGACACGCTCGCAAGGGGGATTGACTGTCCGTCTCCACTTCAAAAAGGGGACCGTCGAGCCAAAGCCACCCTACGGGCGGACGTTTCTCAGGGAAGAAGTGTTCGACAACCGGGTCCCCTTTTTGAAGTTCCGACTGGGTAGGCGTTGTCAAGGTCTGCGAGTCCTGCGCTTTTTCTTCTCACCAGCTTTGTTGGATCTTATTGACACAAAAAGGAGCGCTATCTCGCAGCGCTCCTTTGCTTTCTTGGATTACTCCTCAATCTTCTTTGCTTTTTTGCCAAACCACGTATTCGCAACCAGCTCGACTACTTGCTTCGGCAATGACTGTGGTGCTTGTATTTCCGTTCCGGCCTTGTCCACTGTGCGGTACAGCAAAGCTTTGTCATCTGCTGGGTCTGACATGGTTTGCAGTGTCCACTCACCGATTTGTCCGGCGCTTGTCCACTCTTCGATCATTAGCTGATACTCTCCCGGAGCCAGCTCGATGTAATCCTCGTCTGTCACATCCACAATCGCATAGCCATCATGCTCGATTTCAGCATCGTATGTATTTCCGTTCGCCGCTTCGTACAGTGCGAGCTCCTCCGGGTTATTCAAGTTTTCTGTAAGATGAGTAAAATCCGCAATCGTCACCTTAATACGCTTTTTCATAAGTACCCCTCCCGTGTTGAACACATCATTTCACACTCTACCACAACATGGTCAGCCCTGCCAATTGTCTCTAAGCAGACGAACATGCTTGATTTCTTCGCGATGTCCCCCTTCTGAGCCTCTCGCTGTTTCCAGGACGATGGGAAGTCCTTGCAATTCGGGTGTTTGCAAAAAGGTGGCGATGGCTGCATCACCGATCATCCCTTTTCCGATGGAGGCATGCCGGTCTCGAAAGGAACCACTCGGATAAACGGAATCGTTCAGATGAACGGCACGCAAGCTCGTGAAATAATCGAGCTCTCGCATGCGATCGGCTACCTCCCCCCAATCATTCCCTTTCCACAATCCGCTGGCAAATGCATGACACGTATCTAAGCAAAAGCCTACCTTCTGTGGCTCAGCAAACAATTGTCGAACCTGTGTAAGCTCTTCGAGTGTCGTGCCCATCCGGTTGCCTTGCCCGGCATTGTTTTCGATTAACAGTTGGGCTTTTCCATTCCAGCCATCCAGTATTTGATTGACCATCTGGATCATGATTTTATAACCGGCTAGTACATCAACGCCTTTATATTGGCCAAAATGAACAACCACGCCCAACGCTCCACAAGCTTCGGCAATTTCAAGGTCATTTCGTACAGAGCCCACTGTGACGGCGAATAGCTCCTGCTCCTCGACGCAAAGATTCACCGGGTATGGCGTATGAGCGATCGATAGCATACCGTTTTGCTGACAAAACGAGCGACACCGCTCTACGTCCCGGGCATCGAATTGCTTGACACCTAAGCTTCTCGGGTTTTTCGGGAAAAATTGAAATGCTAACGCTCCTTCTTTGTATGCAGTTCTTGCCGCCTCCTCGTACCCATGACGAATACTGACATGACAACCGATTTGCAAGGCAATCCTCCTCTCTCGCTAGCTTCTTATCATTTTTCCCTCTGTCCCTTTTTCTCAATCGAGCACTTGCGCATCCCTGTCAGATCGAATAAACTAAAACTAAACCGAACGTTCAGTCTAGAATAAGGAGCTTTTCTAAAATGTCAAAGCGTCGTCTCGATGGGGAGAAAACCAAACAACATATCGTAGAGAAAGCCACCGAGTTATTTTCTCAGAAAGGCTATTCAGCCACTTCCATTGAAGACATTTGCCAAGCAACTGGAGCGAGTAAGGGCAGCCTCTATTACCACTTCAAAAACAAGGAGCAGTTGTTCCTTCATCTGCTTGAAAAGCAATACAACGAATGGGTAGATCTGTGGCAGGAAAAAGAAAAAGAATTCGAGACATCCATCGATAAACTGTACGGCTTAGCTGCTTTTTTCCTGGAGGATTTTTTGTCCCACCCTCTAAAAAAAGCAGGCGAAGAGTTCTCCGGTAGCCAGCTCGCCGATCCAGTCATTTTGGAACAAGTGCTGGAAATGCTCGGCTCCACGTATACCCTCTATACTTCCCTCTTCCAAGAAGGAATCGACCGAGGCGAGTTCGCTCCATGCGATCCCGAAGAAATGGCGATGATACTGGAGGGGCTCATGAACGGAATCATTAACGTAGGTTATCAAATGGATGACGAGCGTCTTCATGCACTGTTGAAGAGGAGCATTGACGTTTTGCTGCATGGCATTATTGCCAAGTAGCATTTTTTTCACCTTTAATTAGACCGGACGTTCGGTATAACTTTTCGGGAGTGATATGACCTATGAAAGGTCTTTGGGGAAACAAAGTTTTTCTTACCGTTTTTATCACGGATACATTAGAAAATATCGGTATATGGATTCGTAACATGGCCTTGCTCTACTATGTGATGGAGACGAGTGGCAACAATCCGACCGCCGTATCGCTCTTGACCGCTATCGAACTTGCACCGATCCTGTTTTTTTCGATTATTGGCGGGGCATTGGCTGATCGCTGGAATCCGAAGCGAACGATGATAGCCGGGAACCTGTTAAGCGCCCTCTCTGTTTTGGTCATCGTGTATTTGCTCTGGCAAGGAATGTGGATTGCTGTATTCTTTGCGACATTTATCTCTGCTGTGGCGTCGCAGTTCTCCCAGCCTTCTTCTGCCAAGATGATGAAGCGTCATATTCCTGATGAGCAAGTTGCAGCAGCTGTGTCCATTTCACAAAGTACGGGTTCTATTTTTCTACTGCTTGGCCCGATTGTCGGTACGTTCTTCTTTGAACAGTGGGGCATCTACCCTTCCCTGTTAACGATGGCCGGCCTCTTCTTCGTCTCGGCACTGATTCTCTTGACGCTCCCTACCTCAACTGCCACTGCAACAGAAGAAGGCGGGACTCTCCTTTCTGAGATTAAAGCAGGTTTTGCCTATGTAAAAAAGCGACCAGCCTTGCGCGGGATCGCGATTACCTTTGCATGTCTGGGGTTATCCTCGGGGTTTATTAATTCGCTAGAGGTATTCGTCGTCACGGATCGTCTTTTACTCTCCAAAGAAGCCATTCAATGGTTTACTGCTTTAGACGGATTGGGGATGCTGTTGGGTGGCATTATTGCTTCCATTTACCTCGATCGCCTGAATGGTCGCTGGATTATTACAGGTGGATTAATCTTCTTCGCGCTCTCTGTCGCCGTAGAAGTTCTCTCTATATGGGTATACGTAACCGCAGCGATGCGCTTTTTCACCGGAATTGGAATGGCATTTTTACAGATCGTGATCAGTACGTTCATGATCAAGCTCGTTGATGAAGCGTTTATTGGACGGGTGAATGGAACGATTTCACCGCTCATGATCGGACTCATGATGGTCGGTTCTTTTTTGGCAGGCCCACTCATGCAGATAACTTCGTTGATCACGGTTTTTCTGATAGCATCTGTAATCATTTTACTCGCTGCATGGGGATGTGCACGAATCAAGTGGGATTCGCCAGAGGTTACACCAGATGGGGCTAACCATATGCTCGAACACAAACAAGCGCAAACTCTATCGTAAGAGAATGCGCCCAAGCAAAAAAGCTGTCCACCATACGGACAGCTCTTTCTAATAAATACTATGTTTTCACAATGAGGAGTGGTGTTTTCGTACGATGAATCGTTTTAAATGTAACACTACCAAGCAGCGTACCTGCAACTGCACCTTGGCCATGATGACCGAGCACAACCAGTCCAGCGTTGATTTCTTCTGCCGTCTGGCGGATCACAGTAGCTGGATCTCCAACCACAACCTTGCTTTCAAAAGGAAGCGATGCAGCTTCAAGCATTTCCTCGCAAGGTTTTAGCGTTTCACGTCCCCAACCTTCGAGTGTATTCATGTTATCCCAGCCTACGCCATACACACCTGCGTATGTGACTGGTGGGATGACAACGGACAGGAGCGTATACGATACATCCGGGAGATGCTGCCCCATCTCGATGGCTTTTTTCGCAGCTTCCATCGAATGATCGGAGCCATCTACTGCAATGAGTACTTGATTCCAAGGGAAACGACTCTCATCTGTCTCCTCCGCAATGAGGAAGACCGGAACTTTGACATCATGGAGTGTCGGATAGCTGACGCTTTGCAACAGGAAGCCTGTAATGCGACCGTAGCCATGTGTACCCATTACGATGGCAGCATAGTCATTCGCTGCGTGCTTCGCAATGACTTCATGCGGCTCTCCGAACTCAATCTCCAGTTCATAGGTGATACCGGCTTCTTCTACGATCGACAGGAATTTTTTCAGATCATCTCTTGCTTCATCCAATTGATAATCTTCAACGACCTCTCGTCCCAACCTTCTGACAACATTGCGTGAAGGGAACGGCGGGATGGCATGAAGCAATGTGATATCATGCTTATTTTTGGCGTAGGCCAGCGCGAAGCGGACCGCCTGAATGGACTGCGCTGAGAAATCGACAGGGACTAGAATACGGGACATACTGACACGTCCTTCCTCTTTTTCATCTGGCAAATGTGGTGTAGCTCTATGTATCCATCTGCCTTGAGTTCATTGTAGCCCTGTGAGCCCTACGTGTATGTAGGGGTATTCCCTGATCTTGGTAGGGATATTCCCTGATAGGGAGTCCTATTCTTTCCTTGTTCTAGTCCATGATAGCGGTGATAAAAATAGTAGGCTTTTCACTCAAATCAATATCCGTAATCTCATGATCATCCACCATCCGCCGATTCGCCTGCTGGTCTCTTCGAATGACCCGAACGACTGGGCGCGAAGGCAAGCCTCTATTTTGGTCAATGATCACACCGATCTCTCCTGTCGACAGCTTCAGCGAGGTTCCTGTCGGGTACATGGCAATCGAGCGCAAAAAGTGAATGACCATTTTATGATCAAAGCGTTTCTCCGCGAGCCCCATGACTTTTTCGCAAGCCTCATACGCAGGCAACGTCTCCTTTTCCTCTGAGAAAGGCGAGATGAGATTATCATAGTAGTTACAGATCGCAACAATCTTGGCGAAATCATGAATCTCATCGCCAGTCAATCCTCGTGGCTGCCCACTGCCATCCACCCATTCATGATGCTGCAAAGGAACGTGTGCGGAGACAATGCTCATCTCATGTTTTTTTCGCAACAGATCAAAGCCCAGCCACGTATGATGATTGGTTTTGCTGTTCTTTTTGTAGGCTGGGGCTTCCTTGTCGACTGACAGCTTTCCAATGTCATGCAAGAGGGCTCCGATGGCGAGCTCTTTTAATTGAGCCGAATTATAGCCTAAACCTACGCCCATTACGGTCGCCATCATGCACACATTCAAGGAATGAATGTACATAGCGTTATCAGTCGTGCGAATTTCTCCCAGATTCAAGAGAACGCGGCGATTTCTCAAGGTTTCGTCGATGATACTTCCCACTGATTTTTGAATACCACGGACATCAAAATTTTTTCCGGTCTGTACACACGAAATCGCTTGCGACAGATTGCGGATGGCGTCCTTCCGCGTGGTCTCCGTGACGACCTCCTGCTCTTTCACTTCATCGAGCAGCGGGTCTTTGATGCTTAGCATCGTGACGCCAAACCGACGCAATTTATTAATCATTCCGACAGTCAGTTGGACACCTGCATGCAAAAGCGTCAAGCCCTCGCTTGTATAAATGCTTCGAGCCAAAACGTCTCCTGGCTCTACTAGGTCTACATTCACATATTTCATGGGGTCTTTCCTCCTGATTCCATCCTCCCCTGATGCTTCTTCCCTATCTTCGCTTTGGAAAAACCTTTTTCGCATGATTTTGCCGAAAAAACATCCACGGGACAATGCCTCCTCATTTTTCAGTTGTTCCTGCCAAGATCAAGCCATGTACAAAGCCCAGAAAATTGGGTACGTGCATCCTGGTAGCCTTGCCTGTAATAATGTTCGAGCTTCTCCTCTTGACGTTCAAAACCTCGTAAAAAGGTACCCGCTGGTGGTGCGATGACAAACGCTCTGCCTTCCTTCTCCATCTCTTTGACCTGCTCTATAGCCTCGCAATAGATGCGAAAATGGCGAATGAACGCCTGGCACAAGCTCGTACTTCTGGAAAAAAGACGCTCAACACGCGAAAGCTTGCGCATCCATTCACCTGGCGGACAAGAAGAAGTCAGCACAATAATATGCTTTTGATTGCCATCAAGCATGGACTTCATGAAAGGTACCGGATGCACGATGCCCCCATCCCATAGCTTACGTCCATTGACCGTAACCTTTGGTGATAGAAACGGAAGACTGCACGAAGCCCGAATCACATGGAAAATATCCTCACAGTCGTCTTTCGTAAAGTAAACGGCTTCCCCTGTCGCGCAATCCGTTGTGACGACGACAAACTGTTCCTTTGCTTCGCGAAACCGATCAAAGGCGAACGGCTCCAGCTTGTATGGCATCTCATTGAAAATAAAATCCATACCAAACAGCGAGCGCTTCGTGATCAAGTTTTTATAGTGAAAGTAACGGGGATCGTGAATGTATTTCGTATGATAAATCTTGCCCAATCCGCGCTGCCTCGCCAAGTATGCCGCTCCATTGCACGCACCTGCT
The DNA here is from genome assembly GCF_001423865.2 of Brevibacillus sp. Leaf182. NCBI lineage: Bacteria > Bacillati > Bacillota > Bacilli > Caryophanales > Paenibacillaceae > Brevibacillus > Brevibacillus sp. Leaf182. The sequence goes on from NZ_LMPN02000032.1 coordinate 13,830, forward strand.
GACACGGCAATCACATACGGGATGTAAAGCTCCTGCTCCATGAAGTAATCCAGAACGCCAGCGGTATAAATCCCACGGCTTCCCCCTCCCTGCAAAACGAGTCCGACCTTTTCCATACCAATCACCCATTTGATGTCATTTACCCGTAGTATGAATGGTTGCCCACCGAAACATGCAGGGCGGAATCGTGCCAATCAAAAAACGACCCTCAAACGGGGTCGTTACTCAATCGTCTTTTTTCATCATGCTGTACTGATCACGGACCATTGCTACGTTTTCCCCTTGCTGTGTCAACTCCAGCTTATAGAGGATATCGGCAAGCACCGCCGCATAGATCAAGGTTAATTCCCCGGTATTGACAGGCTCTCGAAAGTAACTCCCGATCATCTCATAGCCTTTTCGCTTATAGGAATTGGTATCCTCCGCTTCCAGTGCTTCACATAGCTCTTCAATCAGATCATCCAGTGCCAGCCTTGCGCGTTCATAGACATCTGGCTGGTCATGTGATAAAGTGTCTGACTCTTTGGTCGTACCCACTTACCCCTCCTCCTTCTACTCCTAGAGTGGGGCTCGTGAAGAGGCTTTATGCAGATTCTTGTTCCGTTTTCTTCGCAGGGGGAACTCGGATTCCCGTCAACGCCTGAAACAGTACGCGTTGGTACTTCATCTCGGCATCCGGATCAGGCCGATCCAGTAGTGTTCCGACCACCGCCCCTAAAAAGCCGAGTGGTATGGAGACCAATCCAGGATTCGTCAGTGGAAATAGAGGCTCCACACGAATAAGTCCAGTTAAGGGATGCATAACAGTCGGTCCTAAAATGACAAGGATTACCGATGCCGTTAACCCTGTCAGGACACCACAAATCGCTCCCCGCACGGTAAATCGCTTCCAATACAGCGTAAACAACAGCAGTGGCAAATTGGATGATGCTGCTACCGCAAACGTAAGCGCAACGAGAATCGCCACGTTCATTTTTTCTGCACCGATAGCCAGCCAAATGGAGATCACACCCACTGCAACTGACGATAGCTTTGCCATGGTGACCTGTTCTTTTTCCGAAGCTACCCCTCTTCTGATCAGGTGACTGTAGACGTCATGCGCGAACGCAGAAGAGGCGGAGAGCACGAGTCCTGTCACGACTGCCAATATCGTCGCGAAGGCAACGGCAGCAATATACGCCATTAAAAACTCTCCACCGAGAGCATCCGCCAAGAGCGTGACCGTCAGATTCCCCCCGAAGCCCACATTTTTCAATGCCTCGTAGCCTACAAACGTGCTCGCCCCGAATCCGAGAAAGATCGTCATCAAATAAAAAGCGCCGATGACCCAAGTTGCGGTGTAAATCGAATTACGCGTCGTCTTTGCATCCTTGACAGTGAACAACCGGGAAATAATATGAGGGAGCCCAGCGGTACCGAGAATCAAAGCCAAATGCAAAGAGATCGTTTCCAGCGGATCATGAAGTTGATTACCCGGCTGTAAGAACTGTTCCTGAAGAGGGGTAATCGTACTCACATGTGAAAACATTTCGGAGAAGCTCCAATCAAAACGGGCAAACACAATCAGACTTAAGATCAATGTCCCTGTCAGGAGCAAAATTGCTTTAATAATCTGAACCCAGGAGGTCGCTACCATCCCGCCGAACACAACGTAAAATGTCATTAGGCTCCCGACAATCAGGACAGCCGTATCGTAACGCACTCCCAATAAATAATGAATGAGGGCACCTGCCCCAACTAATTGCGCCAGCATGTAAAAAATCGTAATTAATAGAGTCGTACAGGCAACAACGCCACGCAGCCAAAGACTGTCAAACCTGACGGCAATCGCGTCTGCCAACGTATAGCGTCCCAAATTATGCAACGGCTCCGCAACTAAAAACAAAATAATCAGATAAGAGACAAAAAAGCCAATCGCATACACGAACCCATCAAAGCCGTACATCGCAATCGTTCCCGCAATCCCCAAAAACGAGGCGGCGCTCATGTAATCGCCTGCAATGGCAATGCCATTTTGTAATCCATTCAAACGGTTTCCTGCTGCATAGAAGTCTTTCGTCGTCCCCGTCTGTTTGGCAGCCGAATAAGTGATGGCCATCGTTCCGATAATGACGGCAAGGAAAAAGATGATCGTCGTCACGGACAATACCTCTCCCTTCTTGCAAAAATGAAAAAAAGACCAGGGGTTAACCCCAGCCTTCTCTTCGTGGCATGAGCTTCCTACGTTTACTGTTTCTACGCTGAATCTTTCATTCCTGTATTCGCTTTCACCAAAATTTCATCGTACTTCTTATCATCACGGGAGCTGGACAACAAGGTCCCGATCCATGCTGCCAAAAACCCTAACGGGATCGAGACAATGCCCGGATTCGGCAACGGGAACAGTGCTTCACCGACCAAAATGGCTTTTCCAGCTACAGGATTCCAAACGTTCGGACTCAGCGCAACCAGAATGAGAGAGCTGAACAGACCGACAAGCATCCCGCTGATTGCTCCTGCCGTATTGAACCTTTTCCAGAAGATCGTAAACAAAATCACTGGTAGATTTGCACTCGCCGCTACTGCGAAAGCCAGGGCAACAAGGAAAGCCACGTTCAGATTTTGCGCAAACAAGGCGAGCAAGATAGAGACAATTGAGACTCCGACAGATGCCCATTTGGCCATCTTCATTTGCTCCTTTTCTGTTGCTTTTCCTTGGCGTAATACATGTCCGTAAAAGTCGTGTGCGAAGGCAGAAGCCGCAGTGAGCACCAGCCCAGCCACTACCGCGAGAATGGTAGCGAAGGCAACCGCAGATACGAAGGCAAATAAGAAGTTACCGCCTAATGCTTGCGCTAAAAGTGGTGCTCCCATGTTGCCCGCAGGGTCCATATTCCCCGCACCGACAAACGCTGCTGCACCGAAGCCGAGGAAGATCGTCATGACATAGAAGGCGCCAATGATCCATGTCGCGTACACGACCGACTTGCGAGCAGTTGTGGCATCTTTTACGGTGAAGAAACGAATCAAAATATGCGGCAATCCCGCTGTTCCTAGCACAAGCGCGAGATTCAGTGAAATAGTATCGAGCCCCACTTTAAACTTGTTGCCAGGATTGAGGAATTGGTCTCCCAATGGTGTCGCCGTCTTCATTTGCTCGAACATTTTCAAGAGATTAAAATCGAATTTGGCGAAAACCATCATGGAGATGATGAATGTCCCGACCATCAACAAAACCGCTTTGACGATTTGCACCCACGAGGTTGCCGTCATCCCACCGAACACGACGTAGATCGTCATCAATGCCCCTACGATTAATACGGAGGTCGTGTAATCCAGCCCCAAGAGCAGCTTGATCAAGGCCCCTGCTCCGACCAATTGCGCGATCATGTAAAAAATCGAGATAGCAATCGAATTGAGAGCGGCGACACCACGAACCTTTTTATTGTCAAAACGGGCGGCTATCATATCAGCCATCGTGTATTTTCCTAAATTACGCAAAGGCTCTGCTACCAAGTAGAGCACAACGAGATACGCGACAAGAAAACCGATACTGTAGAAGAAGCCATCAAACCCGCTCAACGCAATCATCCCTGCGATCCCAAGGAAGGAAGCAGCGGACATGTAATCTCCCGCAATCGCAAGACCGTTTTGCCAACCCGTCAAACCTCCTCCAGCAGTATAAAACTCACTAGTCGTGTTCGTCTTTTTCGAAGCGTAAAAGGTGATGACAAGTGTCAAAAGAACAATGACGAGAAAGAGTAAAAATGCAGTAACGTTCATTAGCCCCTTCCACCTGCCTCTTGTTTGATTTTCTCAACGAGTTGATCAAACTGCTCTGCCCGCCTGGTGTACAGGATGCAGAGACCCCATGTCATGACGAACTGAGCAAAGGCAAATACCCACGCCCACGAAATAGCTCCAAACGCTGGTTGATTCAATACGGTAAAGTAGGAGGTTAAAATCGGAAGGGTAAAGTAAAACACGAAGAAAAAAATAGAAGATGGCAAAATAAACGCTTTTTTTCTTCTCAAGAGCTCTTTGAAAGTGGCTGACTGAATCACTGCGGCATAATCAACCGCATCCTTCTTCTTATCCTCGGCTTTTTTTGCCGAAGCGGATTTGCCCATGGGAACCTCCCCCTCATCTACAAAAATGTAAGCGCTTCCTACATTGTAGAGAATCCTTTTCTACCCGTGTATTTTTCTGCGTAAGATGTCGGGGAGAGTGTGTCAGTGGCAGATTTTTAACCACGATCTGCAAATCTTGAGTAACAGGCTTACTCCTCGAGACGTTTGAGCAAATCCTTGGCGGAGGTCCGGGATACGGGAATACGCGGTCTTCCTTCTCCCTTCAAAATCAGATTGTAGGCTCCGTTGAACCACGGTTCGAGCTCGCTCACGAATTGAAGATTGACCAGATAGCTTTTGTGGGTACGAAAAAAGTCGTATGCGAAAAGCTTATCCGCCAGTTGTGTCAGAGTCATCCGCGTCGCGTAGGTTGCTGTTTGGGTGACGATTTGCACATATCGCTCCTCCCGTACTGCATAGACAATCGTCGCTGGATCAATGACGACTAATCTGCTGTTGTCTTCTACCAACAGCTTGGTTCGTTTTGTCTGGACAGGCTCTACTTTCGGCTTGACCAGACGCTCTCGTATCCGTTGCATTGTTTCTACCAACCGCTTTGGCTCCATAGGCTTCAACAAATAATCGACGGCATACAGCTTAAACGCATCGATAGCAAATTCCTCGTACGCGGTACAAAAAACGATCAGGGGATGCTGCTTGCGTGATGCGAGCATTCTTGCTGCCTGTGCCCCTTCCAGCTCAGGCATTTTCATATCAAGGAAGACGACATCCGGTTCGTGCACATCAACCATTTCCAACAGCTCTCGTCCGTTGGTGGCGTAGGGCAACAGTTCTACGTCTCCTTCTTGTAGCAATAAATAGCTCAATTCTTCACGTGCTAGTCGCTCGTCTTCTGCAATCATGACGCGTATTGGCATCAGGCACTCACCTCTTTTGTAATCGGAATGGTAAAGGTAATCGTACTGCCACCTTCTTGTTTATTGGCAAAATGAAGTTGGGCATCTTGTCCGCACAAGCTGATCAGACGCTGGTTGACATTATGGATGCCAATTCCGTTGCCCTCCTTACTCTCCATTGGCACCTTTCCCAGAACTGGCAGCAAGTTGTCGGGAAAGCCTTCGCCATTATCTTCGATTTGAAAAACAACGTGCACATCCTGCCGTTTCACATGAAGGATGATCTCACCGCCGTTCGTGATGTCGCGAACCCCATGCTGAATGCAATTTTCAAATAATGGCTGCAACGTGCCAGGAGGAATAAGGGCTTCCTCTACCCCCGCATCAATGATGGTGCGAACGGCGAATTGCTCGGAAAATCTGATTTTGATAATTTCCAAATAAGCATGCAGGTGATCCAACTCCTGTCTCACGGTGACAAGCGGACTCGCTGTAAGCTTCAGGTTGAATCGCATGAACACGCCAAGCTGAATGGTCATATGCCGAGCTAGCTGCGGATCAATTCGTATCAAGGTCACAATGGAATTCAATGTGTTGAACAAAAAGTGAGGATGAATCTGTGCCTGAAGCATTCGCAACTCTGCATCCTTCATTAATCCTTTCATTTGCTCCGTGAGTGATAGGGTCAATTGATTGGAGATTAGGTTGCCCAGCCCTTTTGCTAGTGCTTCCTGGACTTTTCCGATTTGTTGCGGCCTCCGATAATAGAGTTTGATCAGACCAACGACGCTGTCCCCCTCTTTAATCGGCACGAGAATCGCTGCATGCAGGTTGCAATTTTTGCGATTGCACCCAACGCTCTCCCGCGTCAATCCCTTGTCGATTCCACCGCTATACAGAGCCCGCTTATCGAGCTCACTATGGAGCGCTTCTCCCGGGTGATGATGATCTGCCCCCACTCCAACGTGTGCTAGAAGCCGTTCTCGATCCGTCACCGCAACGGCTGCTGCTTTCGTTTCTTTTTGTAAGACGAGGGCTGCTGACTGAGCCGTTTGCGGTGTGAGCCCCCTTTTCAGATGTGGCAAAATTCTTTCCGCTATCGTAAAGGAACGCTCCGCCTCAATGGCAGCCGAACGTTCTGCCTCTTGCAAGGCCACCCGGATCATTGTTGTAAAAATCGCAATCGAAACACTGTTCGTCAGCACCATCGGAATCCCAATCACGTTGACCATCGTTCGCGCCAACTCGGGCACATCCGCCATGATCAATAAAAGCGACATCTGAATAATAGGTGCGAACATGCCGATGAACATGGCTTTGGACGGAGAAATAACCCGCTCCTGCGAGAAAAAACGTGCTACATATCCTGCCAGCAACCCCGTGATCGGGATCGACAAGCCCATCGATGCTGCGGCGAATCCTCCCAATTGAAAGACATGAAGCCCAGCAATGACACCTGCCCCCAGGCCAACAAGAGGCCCGCCAAGCAAACCGCCAATAACGACCCCTACCAAAGTAGAGTTGGCGATAATTTCGTCATGCGACAAACGAAATATCCAAAATGCAGGAAGATAGCTCTCCCCTTGCACGACCACTCCTGCATATGTACCCGCAATCCCAAACAACCCGAACATGACCGAAAATGCGATTGACGTCCCTACGTGCAATTCACGGTCTAATAGCTGGCGAAACAACGGTGTCCTTGTCAAAATAAATGCTAGCGTCAAAAGAATGCCCATTCTTTCAATGAGCAATAACGTGAGATTGTCCACCGCAGCCTCCCTTAGTTTAAATCTTCTATAAATTCCGCATATTACCCGCAATTCCCTGCTGGACAGACAACCTCGCTAGGCTGATTGCATACGCTGTGTGTGCAATGCTTCAGGAGAAGGGTGATCATACCATGTGTGGAATTGTAGGATGGATTGATTGGGAAAAGGACTTATCTGGTGAACGTGATGTGCTGCAAAAAATGACCCAATGCCTCAAGGATCGAGGCCCTGATGCAGAAGGCTTTTGGCTGACTCCTCGTGCGGCCCTCGGTCATCGTCGCCTTGTGGTCGTAGACCCTGCTGGCGGACAGCAGCCTATGTCAGCTCTCAAAAACGAACACGCCTGCACCATGATTTACAATGGTGAATTGTATAATACCGAGGATTTGCGAGCAGAACTGCTTGCGTGTGGACATACCTTTCAATCTCACTCGGATACGGAGGTACTTTTGCACACGTATTTGGAGTGGGGGCCAGATTGTCTGTCAAAGCTAAACGGCATCTTTGCTTTTGCGATCTGGGACGAACGCGAACAAAGATTGTTTGTCGGCCGTGACCGTATGGGGGTGAAGCCGCTGTTTTATGCGCAAAGAGGCAGTTCCTTTCTGCTTGCCTCCGAGCTCAAAGCCTTGCTCGCTCACCCCGATGTCAAACCAGAGCTCTCTCGTGAAGGCTTGGCGGAGGTTTTCGGAATCAGTCCCGCCCGCACGCCTGGCCATGGTGTTTTTCACAACGTACATGAGGTTCGGCCCGGCGCTTATCTGTTGGTGACACGGGATGGCGTCAAGCAAAAACGCTACTGGCAGCTCGAAAGCCACCCACATACAGATGACCTAAAGACAACTGCTGAGCGTGTCAGGGAGTTAGTCACGGATTCGATTGAACGTCAATTGGTTGCGGATGTTCCTGTTTCAACCCTCTTATCAGGCGGGTTAGACTCGAGCATTATAACAGCGATTGCGGCAGATCATTTTCAAAAAACAGGCCGTGGAACCCTGCACAGCTACTCCATCGATTACGTAGACAACCGAAAACATTTCAAGGCAAGTACTTTTCAACCCAATGAGGATGAACCATATGTGCAGCTCGTTACAAAGTTTCTCGGAACCCAGCACCATACCATTGAGTTCGACACAGACGATTTAATTGAGTCCCTGAAAACAGCGACACTCGCCCGCGACTTGCCGGGGATGGCTGATGTGGATGCGTCCCTTTACCTGTTTTGCCGAGAAATTAAAAAAGAGACGACCGTCGTCCTCTCTGGAGAATGCGCCGATGAAGTATTTGGTGGGTATCCGTGGTTTCATCGCGAGGAACTTCTAAATGCCGGGACGTTCCCATGGTCGAGAGCGACAAAACAACGTGCCTCCTGGCTATCCCCTGATCTTCGCGATTGGGTCAAACCTGAGGAATACGTTGCCATGCGGTATGAGGAATCTCTCGATGAAGTCCCACATCTTCCAGGCGAAGATCCAATGGAAGCTCGCCGACGGGAAATGTTTTATTTGAATATAACGTGGTTCATGAACACGCTGTTGGATCGCAAAGACCGAATGAGTATGGCGGCCAGTCTGGAAGCGCGCGTCCCGTTCTGTGACCACCGCATCGTGGAATACGTCTGGAACATCCCATGGGATATGAAGACGCATGGGAATCGGGAAAAAGGAATTTTGCGAAAAGCCATGGAAGGAATCTTGCCTGATGAGGTTTTGTATCGCAAGAAAAGCCCGTACCCGAAAACACATAATCCCGCCTATACAGAAGCCGTTCGCTCTTGGCTGCTGGACATTTTAAACGACTCTTCCTCTCCACTGCTTCAACTGGTAGATGTTCCAACGATTCGAAAAATTGCCGAATCAGATGCACAGGCTTCGAGCATCCCGTTTTTCGGTCAGCTCATGAGTACACCCCAATTGTTCGCCTATCTCGGCCAACTGGATTATTGGCTACGGGAATACCGTGTTTCCATTCGTGCCTAACGACATGACAAAAGCTCCTCGCCCCTTATGATTCGGGGGAATTGAGGAGCTTTTCGTTACTTTTTGGTTCTTCCCCGTTGCTTGGTTCTGCGTACGGGTTGTGCCTTCGGGTTGAGGGGTATGGTAGCAATAGATTGATATCTCAGATCAAACTGCTCGCCTGAGCGTTTCATGATCGTGAACGTTTTGGTTGCGCCGACTCGGATCAAACGGTAGTCGACTCTTGTTTTTTTCCCTCCCCCGCTCAGTATCGCAGCCACGGTCCGATGATCCGGCTGATTCACTTTTATCTGCAACGACAACACGGTTGCAGGAAAAGGTGGAATGTCACGATAAGGAACACAGAGCTTTCCTTTCAGCATCCGCAAATGGAGATTCCGAATCATCACTTCCGTCAATTGCTTCCCCCAATACCGGCGGAAAATACGGGAGATTTTTCGTTTGGTGTTGTATTTTTCTGGCAATGGCGTGTAATCCACACCGTTTACGGTATACACAGGCTTTCCTCTCGGCGAATTCGCGATCTGAGTCCAGACATGCTCTGCTGAAGTGATAAACTGCTTGAGCCTCTGCAACTCATCCAAGGATTTCACCTCCTCCATAAACCGTATGGTGGTGGGCTTATGCTAGTACGCCCGATTTCAGCGTTCCAAACGTAATGGACAATAATTCTGAACATACATATAAATTGCAATCATATTATCGAGATGATAGAATATAAACCGCTTTCACTTCTCCTGTCGGGAAGTGCGTTTTTTTGCCCTTTAAGTTTAGTACTATTTAATTTCTCGGAGGTTGTAATGAATTTCATCATTCCCATCGCTGGCTTACTCATCGTGATCGGGTTAGCATTGTTAGGGAGCAATGGACGTAAACAGGTCAAATACAAACCAATCATCGTCATGATTGCTCTGCAATTTTTGCTTGCCTTTCTTCTTCTGCATACCAAGTTTGGGTTTATATTCGTTTCAGCCATTTCCAAATCGTTTGAAAAGCTTCTTGCTTTTGCTGCGGAAGGGATCAATTTCGTATTTGGCAATCTGGCAAACGACGGACAAATGTCCTTTTTCCTTGGTGTATTGCTCCCAATCGTCTTCATTTCAGTCCTCATCGGTATTTTGCGGCACTTCAAGATTTTACCGATTATCATGAAGGCAATTGGCTTTGTTCTGAGCAGAATTAACGGCATGGGTAAGCTGGAGTCTTACAACGCTGTCGCTTCTGCTATTGTCGGTCAAAATGAAGTGTTCATCGCTGTAAAAAAACAGCTCGGTTCCTTGCCGGAGCACCGTCTGTATACGCTGTGCGCGTCAGCTATGTCCACTGTTTCGATGTCGATTGTCGGTGCGTACATGACGATGATTGAGCCGAAATACGTTGTCACGGCCCTGTTCCTGAATCTGTTTGGCGGCTTTATTATCGCTTCGATCATCAACCCTTATACAGTGAACGAAGAAGAAGATTTACTGGAGATTCAAAGCAATGAAAAGCAGTCCTTTTTTGAAATGCTCGTCGAGTACATCATGGACGGCTTCAAGGTAGCAGTAGTCGTGGGCGCTATGCTGCTCGGTTTTGTTGCCTTGATCGCGGCTGTGAATAGCTTGTTCGGCATGATTTTCGGCTGGACGTTCCAAGAAATGCTTGGCTTCGTCTTCGCTCCTTTTGCCATCCTGATGGGCATTCCTTTTGCGGAAGCGATGACGGCTGGTAGTATCATGGCGACGAAGCTCGTAACGAACGAGTTTGTGGCCATGATCGAGCTGGGCAAAGTCGTATCTGAACTGAGCCCACGTACAGTAGGAATTCTCTCTGTCTTCCTCGTTTCGTTCGCGAACTTCTCCTCCATCGGCATTATCGCTGGTGCGGTGAAAGGGCTGAATGAGAAACAATCCAATGTAGTCGCTCGCTTTGGGTTGAAGCTATTGTTCGGTGCCACACTGGTTAGTCTTTTGTCTGGTGTCGTCGTCAGCTTCGTCCTGTAAGTGACAAGAGAAAGTGTCCCTCTGCCATGCAGTAGGGACACTTTTTTATGGTAGGATAGGAAAGTTTTATTATCAGCGAATGATCTTTTCCACATCAACACGTCCAGAGAAAAACGTCGCGCCTCCACCCATATCCGCGATTCGATCTGGTGTGAGGGCATTTACATAATGCTTCGGACCTTCGTTGTCTGCCCATAAGCCTTGGCTCACAACGACACCCGAAAGAACATTTTCACCGACAGCGGCCACCAACTCGCACTCTCCCCGCTCATTCCAAATGCGGACCGTATCTCCATCACTAATGTCTAGACTAACAGCATCCACCACATTCATGTGTAAACGAGGTATTTTTTCCATCTTCTGATGTTTTTCATTATTCGAGAACGTGGAGTTCAAATAATTGTGATTGGGCCCCGGGACAAATAAATACGGGAAATCCCCATCATTCACCAATGGCGTGTACGTTGGTAATGGGGGCAGCCCTCGTTTTGCCATTGCTTGCGAGTAAAGCTCAATTTTACCACTTGGGGTGGGAAGGTGTTCCAAAAAGAAAGGTTCCAGATTGGCTTTGGCATATTGTTTTTCGACCAAAGTTTCATACGTGATTCCTTCCAGATGAGGATTGCCGTGCCCCTCCAACGCCTGTCTGACCATCTCTGCATCACTGTCTTGAAAAACAGATTCGTTATATCCCATGGCAGCAGCCAGCAAACGGAAAACATCCGTATTGGACTTGCTCTCTCCAAATGGGGCGATCACTGGTTGCTGAAGTTGAATGTAATGATGCCAATAGGACGTGTAAAAATCCGTATTTTCATAAGAAGACGTCGCTGGCAATACGATATCAGCATAGAGAGCCGTCTCCGTCAAAAATAAGTCGTGTACGACCGTGAACAAGTCCTCTCTCGCCAAGCCTTCCCGAACTTTGTTTCCTTCCGGTGCGACAATGGCTGGATTGCTCGTATAGACAAAGAGCGATTTGATCGGCGGCTCTGTATCGAGCAACGCTTTCCCAAGTTCATTCATGTTGATGACTCTCGTCTGCTTATTGGCCAGCAAATCTGGTCGCTGCACAGCAAGCTTGTTGTGCTCCAAGAAGCCTTTATTCCCTTTATTGGCCCCACCGCCTTTGACAAGCCACTGCCCTGTCAGGGCTGGAAGACAAGCAATCGTCCTTACACACATTCCGCCATTGTCGTGATGCTGAATGCCATTTCCAATGCGAATAAAGGAAGGAGATGTGTTGCCATACATTCTCGCCAATTTGTAAATATCATCGACAGGGACACCCGTTATGGCAGATACAGTTGCAGGATCGTACGTCCGTACATGCTCTCTGAGCTCTTCATGTCCTACCGTATATTTTTCCATAAAGGCTGAATCTACCAAGTTTTCAGCAAAAAGCACATGCATGATGCCCAATGCCAAAGCCGTGTCTGTTCCAGGTAAAATCGGAATAAACCAATCAGCCCATCGACCCGTCTGATTTTTATGGACATCAATCACGACGATCTTCGCCCCATTTTTTCGAGCCTGTTCCGCAAACACCACTTGATGCATGTTCGTGCTAACTGTATTGATCCCCCACATGATGAACAGCTTGGAATGAACGGTGTCTTCCGGATCTGTTCCAAAGGCTCCGCCCATCGTGTAGCTGTACCCTACAGCCCCTGCGCTGTTGCATATCGTTCGGTCAAGCTGACTGGCCCCCATACGATAGAAAAAACGGCGATCCATTCCTTCCACACTAATCCGCCCCATGTTTCCGTAAAAGCTGTAAGGCAAAATGCTCTCGGGACCGTCTGAGTCGATCAAGGCACGCCAGCGTTCGGTTATGGTAGTGATGGCTTCCTCCCAATTGATTTGAACGAACTCCCCGCTCCCTTTTTTGCCAATACGCTTCAACGGATGCGTGAGTCGCTTGGGATCGTAAATGCGCTCTGTCATGTTACGGACTTTGTTGCAAATATTTCCCTTCGTCACCGGATGGTTCGGGTCCCCTTCAATTTTGACGATTTTCCACGCTTGTTTATGAAGGAGCAATCCACATTGGTCCGGGCAATCAAGTGAACAGACTGCTGGAAAAACACCGTTTTCCTCGGTTGTATAAGTCATGGAGGTTCCCTCTTTCTCATAACAGTAACTAGCTTTTATACGCTATTATAATCGATTGAAAAAAGAAGGCACTACCCCTGCTGCAACGAGAAGTTACTGATTTTTATTTTTATGTACCATTCGTCTCATTACGAATTCTAATGGTCCGTTCAGCTTATATTTTTCTAAAATCGTAGCCAATAGCAGAGAAAGACTCCATATACCCACCGCAATCAAAGCAGCCATTCCGTTACTAACGCGTCCCCCTAAATCAAGTGCTACTGGTGACAAGAATAACACCAGCATCGCCTCATTCCATACAAAGAAGGTTAAAGAACGTTTTCCTAAAGCCATAATCGACTGGAGTACAGGCCCCGCTTTTTTTACCTTTGCCCCAATGATTCCAAAGAAAGCCGCATAAGCTAATCCTCCAGCAATTCCGGTTAAAATGTGGAATCCATAAACGAAACCAGCGAGAAAAAAGCTCGGGCTCCATATGTTCCCAATAAAGCTTAAAGGCAATGCTCCTAGTATAGAAACAGCTAAGCCCATCGTTGTTAGGAAAGTAAGTGTTCGTAACTGTTGCTCTGGCTTGGTTAATAATTGATAGTTGGCAATCCACATACCCAGCAAAACAGAAGGAAGAATCGGGAACATACCATGAATAAAAATAGGGATAAACGGAAAATAAGTCAAACTAAGTATCAGCGTGCTAAGATAGGTGTCCGTAGCTAACACCTCTGGAGGAAACCCATAATCTCCGATGGATTCCATCGTGAAGCCCCACATTATCGGATTTGTGATGATATACAATAACGTGATACCAATAAAGGTTCGGATCAGCGTCTTGATTTCATGTGTTAACAGCCAACTGACGAGAAGTCCAGCTACCCCGTAGGCCATTAAAATATCTTGACCGCCTATGATCACCACTAAAACGGCTCCAAATACTATCAAATACCAGGAACGCCTCCGGACCACCTGTAAGGCTTCTTTTTCTCTTTTTCCTTTCGCCATTTGACTATCAAAAGCCAGTACCAAACCATAACCGAATAAAACAGCAAACATCGCTCTCGCTCTGTTATCAATGATGAACATGCCAAAAAGATTCACAACCTGATCAAAGAAATTCTGACTTTCCATTCTGTGAACGATCCCGGGTTCCAAAGCGTACAGATACAGCGGGGCATGCGCGAGAGCAATAAGTAGTAACATAGCGCCCCTGGCAAGATCTAATGAAACGGCACGTTTTTTTGTCTCCGCCGTTTTCATATGAGGTAAAACAGACATACGATCCTCTCCTGTGTTTGTTGACAAAAGTTCAACGGTATCGTTAAACAATGAGCTTCTTCACCATTTTTACGAGCTCAACGGCGTATTGCTCCATGGGTATAGATGAATTCGCTTTAAGCATTCTTTCTTCGATCGCCCCGATAATAATGGATGCGACTATATCCGTTTGAAAAGATGAAGTAAATTCCCCATTCTGTTGGCCTTCCTCGAGAATATCCACTAACATCGTTCTAAGTCCGTCCTCTTCCTGTTCGTCTTCCATTCTGTAATAAGGCACCCCATTTTCATTCCGAGCCGTAAAGACAATCTCAATCAAGGCAATCGTATGTTTATAATGGGTTTCTTGATAAGCCAGATGTGCCTCTATAAAAGCTTCCAGTTTTTTCGTTGCGGACTGCGATAACCCAACGTTCCCACGAATAAAGTCAAGTTGCTTCGCTACCAGAAACAGTAAGGTATGATTCATGAGATCAAGCTTGTCATGAAAGTGATAAGAGATAAGCCCTGTGCTAATCCTGGCTCTCTTTGCTACCTTCGTTAAGCTCAAGTTGTGATAGCCAACCTCTTCCAATGTATCAATACAAGCAAGTACAATCTGCTCTCGTCTAGCCTCGGCAATAAAAGAATCAGTCATTGCTACTACACTCCTGCGGGTCATTTTTGATCAATTAATCAAAAATTTGATCAGTCAGTCAAATTGTATATAGTATGATTTCATTTGTCAAGAACATTCCGAGACAATGAAAAGGGCCCCATCACTGTGATGGCGCCCCCTTTGTCTACGATTTTAGAAATCCCAATCCAGTAAGTCCTCCAGTAGTTCGCGTGAAAATGCTAATTGCTCCGGTGTGTATTTATCCAGAAAGCTCTTAAATCGCTGTTCAATGTCCTGATGCATCTGGTGATGAATCTTATGCAGCTTTTGTCCCTTTGCAGTTAGCCGATAGTACACTTCTTTCTTATTATCAATCAGCTGTTGCCTTTTAATTAAATCAAGCTTCCATAACTTTTTGCTGATCCGCGTAATGGACCCTTTCGTTAAGTTGACTTTTTCCGAAATCGTGGTGACATTGATCGGACCATGATCCCCGATACAGGCAATGAAATGAATTTCGGATAGGGTAAGGTTTAGCTTCATCCCCATCTCGGATTCCAGCTTCTGCATCTCTTCTGCCATTCGCGCAGTCAATTTGCTTTCTCGCAGCTCTTGCTGCGTGACTAGCTGTATGTAAAGCTGTATGATTCTCTGCTTGGAAAGTTCTGTGCTTTGCATATCATGTCTCCTAGATAACCATCTCCTCTCCATTATATACTGATTGTTTCGAGGAAAACAATCCATTTTGTTTTGCACAAAACAATCTTGTTTCAATTAATGTGTCCGCACCAGTGGTAGATTCCTTTCCGAATCGCTTCCATCGGATTAGACTCCGCCTGGGAAACCGCCCATGCGACATATCCATCCGGTCGAATCAACGCTGTATGCACGTCATGCCAATCAACAGCTCCCTTAGCAAGCGAAGCGCGAACTACATGGACATGCTTGTATTTCGACCATTCGAGAGCATCGTCCAATCGTTCATCCGAGTCGAAATGTAGCAAGAGGAATGAACCAGAATGAAAAAGCTCGTATGCATTCTGACACTCACCGTTCTCCAGACGAAGATTCAACTCTGTAAAACGTCGACCGTTCAATACATGCGGCTGCGTCTCCCCATCCGGTTCATACTCGACATTGAACGCAGAGATTTGGGTAGCCAGCAGATAATTTGCCTCGGGTATTTGCAGCAGGTCGGACACCATATTCCTCAAAGCTATGACGGATGGGGAGAATTCCGAACTACCGAACAGAAGCGATTGCACCTGTGTATTCGTTAGCAATGCGGTAGTGATGGGGAAACGCTCCGTATGATAGCTGTCCAACAGCCAATCCGGTGCCCAGCCTTTTAAATGGGCCGCCAGCTTCCAACCCAGGTTGATTGCCTCTTGTAAGCCAACATTCATCCCCTGTCCTCCGGCTGGAAAATGAATATGCGCCGCATCTCCCGCCAGGAAAATCCGTCCTTCCCGATAACGCTGAGCTTGCAAGGTCGCATTGCCAAAACGAGTCATCCAAAACGGATTGGAAATTCCAAAATCGTCTCCAAGAATGCGCAGCAAACTAGCCCGCAGTTCCTCCAGTGAAACTGGTTCTTCTTTTGGTATGGCCATTCGCTCCGGATCGATCAGCACCACCCGATGCATCCCTTTTGGCAAGGGTACAATCATGACCAAACCTCGTTCATTAAAGTAGGAAGGAGCTCCCGATTCAGGTGGATTTTTTAAAACAACATCCCCTTGCATAGCCGTAAAAGTCGCATTCTTACCGACAAACGGAATGCCTGCCTGCTTGCGGACAATACTGGCAGCGCCATCTGCACCGACCACATAGCATGCCGTCAGCACAGCCTTTCCATTCGGCCCGACAGCCTCAACCTCAACCCCGTGCTGATCTTGGTGTACGGCCATTACTTCCACTTCCCTGCGTATTTCCACCCCCAGACTTTTTGCCCACTCCTCTAGTATCTTCTCTGTTTCATGTTGGGGAATAATCAGTGTGTAGTTGGACGAAGAATCTAAGACAGAAAAATCCAAGCGTGTATCAAGCGCAGCAAAATGTCCTGTCGTAATCGGCTTACCTCTATCAAGTAATTTGGCTTTTAACCCGCGCAAATCCAGGATTTCCAGTGTCCGCGGATGTACAGTGAGCGCCCGTGAAAACGGGGTTGTTTCCTTTAAGCGCTCAAGCAGGCACACCTTCACTTTAGCCAACGCCAGCTCTCCAGCCACCATCATGCCAACTGGTCCACCACCAACAATAATCACTTCATAATCAGCCTGCATCGAAACCACTCCCTCTTTTTGTTTTGTGCGAAACAATATCAATATATCATTTCTTCCTTTCATTGAAAACGATTTTCAATGAAATACTTTTTAAAGGCTATGCCAACAAATGAAAAAGCGACCCCTTCTCGAATCGAGCAAGAGATCGCCTTTTTCTATTTTCTTATCGTTTGGCTACGACAATGACATAAACATGACCTTGATCATTTGTCCACAAATCCACTTTGTCTTTAGAAGAAAGATCGCTTTCTTTCAAGTCATTACCGTTGTAGTATTTGATCTTCGCGTCTTCTGTCATCTTCAAGCTCGTCGATACGTCATTGAAGAATACGTATTTATCTTTGTTCACGCGGGATTCAATTCCGACGAAACTCACGTTTTCCTTCGTCAGCTTTCCACTGATGGAAGCAGCAATGACATCACCATCACGATCAAGGGTCAATGTCACGTACTCAAATTGATCGACGTCTTCAATCGCATCCTCATCCGTTACATCGTACGTCTTGCCGTTAACCTCTACTTTCGCGGAAGTCACCTTGCCGTCATCGTTACGAACCTCAACAGCGTCAACCACACCGCTTACTTTCTTAGGCGCACCTGTAACGGCCTTTACTTTACCAGCGTTGTTGAGTGTCAGCGTGTACTCTTTGTCGTTGGATGCTGCATCGCTGTCAATCGTGACGCCGGACAAGAGCTCATACACTTTCCCGTTCACGGTAATTTTGGAACCGGATTTTTTCGTCACGTAGCCTTTTACGGTTTGCTTTTCCAAAGTCAGCTCCACAATGTCATTCGTGCCGACGTTGTATTTCCACGTAAGGATACGGTGGTCATTAAACTGATCGGTTTTAACCGTCGTTGGTGATACGGAGCTGCCATCGACACTCAGCTTCGCGTTGGTCAAGATATCGTAGGTTTTCCCGTCGATTTTCACCGTTGCCAGTTTTCCTGCTGCATACGCGGTTGTGTCTGAGACCAGCTTGTTCGTAGCTGCACCTACACCCTGCTCAACTTTGATCAGATTTCCATTTTTGTCAAACGTAAGAACAGCAATTTGGCCGCTCGCCAACTCATCCAGCTCATCTACTTCGTCTTCGTCTACGAACAACTCTGTATCTTCATGCACCTCGTAATTGACGCCGCCAACGCGAATCAAGTTTTTGTCTGTATCCACGGTGATCGTATCTGTGAAGCTCAGCTTCGTGTAAACAAGCTCAGATACTTTGCCGTCCACGTTGAGTGTCAGCTCGACCAAGTCATCTTTTTCGATGTCAGAGAACGAAGCACTTGTTGCTTTGGCCTCTGGATGCGCCTTGCCTTTGACCGTTGCTTTGGAATCCAGAGTATAGGTCGTGCCGTCTACTCTCAGCTCTTTCTTCGAGTTGGAACCGCTCACGGAAGATACTTTTTCCACAATTCCTTTTGTCGTGTTGTCGCTAATCGTGATGGACTTGATCTTGCCATTATCCCCAACGACTGCCACAAACTTTTGGCCGATGTGAGAACGGCTTACATTTACGCCGTCTTCTACTTCCAAAACGACTTCTCTTCCATTGACGATTGCCTTGAATTTCTTTTCGTCGCCTACAGCCGTTGTAAAATTAAGACCAGTCTTCACGATTCCTTCGACAATTTCGGAGTCAGAAGTAACAACGGTGAGGAAAGACACACGGTCGTTTTTCGTCATGTATTCTACTTGCGCACCTACGACCAGATTACCGTATACTTGCGCGGAATCAGCCAGTTCGATTTCTTTGTTTTGTCCGACTAGTTTCAGCTTTTTGCCAGACTTGTCATACGAAGCAACTGTGCCCTTCACTACTGGCAGCTTCTGATTGGTTCCTTTTGCATTGCCATTTTTGTCGTAGTATGCGCCGTTTGCGTATACAGGTGTTTCCATAAAGCGATCCGTATACTTCGCGACGATATCACGCGGAGCTGCTGCTGTCGGTGTTTCTTTTGCATCGTAAATACCTGCTCTGTCGGCTTCCAGCAAGTACGGTATGTACCACTCGCTTGAGGCTGATGGACGTACGTCAATCTTCAAGCCCTGAACGTAAACAGTCAACGCTTCCGCAATTTTTACATTGTTGTTCGGCTTGAAGGTTCCATCTGGATATCCCTTGATGATGCCCTGGGATACCGCAAGATTAATGTATCCTGTTGCCCAGTGATCTGTTGGCAGATCTTTAAATACGGTCTTTCCTTGCAGGAGCTTTGCTTGTGCATCTGTGTACCCGAGTGCCAGCACAGCTACTTTGGCGAACTCCGCTCTCGTCACTTCTTTATACGGTTTGAAAGTGCCATCGGTATATCCTTTTAACACACCGGCATAATTCAATTTCAGAATCGCGTCTTTATTTACGTTTCCTCCAATGTCGGAGAATGGCAGTGCCGTAGCGGCCCATCCGGTACCCGGCAATGCAAGCGATCCTGCCAGAACCGCTGTCGCTACTAATTTTTTGAAATCCTTGCTTGCTCGATTCTTTGCTTTTTGCAAAATAAACCCCTCCATCAATGTAACAGTGTTATCAGTTCATTCTCTCCAGCAAACTCTCCCATTTGAAGAAATGATGGAATGGTCCACAGTAGAACTGTTTTCTTCCGCCGAATGCTCTTTTTAGACGACAAGACTTCCGAAAAAGTTTCAAAGCTTGTTCGCGGTAAATCATTCCACTGTTACTCAAACCACGCGAATCTTGGTTGAACAACATTAAGTCAATACCCGCGCAACTGGGAGGATCGACCGTCAACTGCAATAAAATCTTGCTCACAACAACCCAAACAATCCGTTCCGTGTCCGAAACGCCCAATCTCATTCCCGTTTGCAGCAGCAGACATGAGGGCACGTTGGCGTTACGGCAAACGGCAAACATCGTAACCGAGTCAATTGTTGACTTCACGGTCAACAATTGATAAGATGCGCTTATGAGTAGACCAAGAGAATTTGATGTTGATCGTGCGCTTCAACAGTCTATGGAAGTGTTCTGGGCGAAAGGCTTCAAGTCGACTTCCTATGACGATTTGACTCGCACGACGCAAGTGAAAAAGCAAAGCTTGTATTGTGTGTTCAAGGACAAGCGGGATTTGTTCCTAAAGGCGTTGGCACTGTATCGCGAACGGAGCATAGCGATGCTGGAAGAGCTAGCCTCTCAGGAGGTGTCGCCATTGAAGAAGCTGGAGGCTATCTGCGACTCTGCGCTGTATCAGAACGATGAAACGTTGCGCCGGGGATGTCTCATGGTCAATTCCGCATTAGAATTCGGAGATGACGACCCGGAAGTCAACCGCGAAGTAATGCTGATGTTCGATCAGGTCGAACGTATTCTCGAAAAGATCATTCGCGACGGCCAGAAGCAAGGGCTCATTTCTGCACGACAGTCCAGCAAGGAGCTGGCGGTTTACCTGAACAACGTGCTTAGCGGGGCGAAGGTCATGGAGAAGTCGGGCGCTTCCCGGGAGCAGATCGCAACGGTGTTGCGTACGTCATTTGCGCTGATGGTTTCGGAAAACGCTCGCTAGAGTCAGGCTATCCGAGCCGAAAGCTGCAGGGTGCGGGCAAAAAAGCGATTGCATTACTGGAGCGCCGAAAACGGATACCGTATCCGTTTTCGGCGGCAATTTCGCCTCTTCTCACTTCTAATGGACACAGTTGCCCTTTTTTCGTTAGAAATGCATTTTGTGTCCCTTAGAATGCTCGTTAAAAGTGGAGTGGGAGGCGGGAGCATGTCTCGGTCGATTTCGGTTATGATCCACTGAGCCGAGATTGCTCGAACATTTCCCGTCCAGCCGGGCGAGACGTTTGATTCAGAGTGGGATGCTTTTTTTTGCGATGTTATTGACTACATAGTCAACAATGCGATAAAGGAGGTGGGGCTTAGGAATTATAAAGGAGCAACTGGGGAAAATCAAAGATGTAGCTTTTTTACGCCATGAAGGCTCATTTTTTTGTTATATTCTTGACTCGGTAGTCAAGAAAAACTAAAGGAGGTTCTTATGACATATTCGCAATCCGTTCAATCCTTATTCCAATCGTTCTCAATCGGAAATCTTCAGCTATCCAATCGCATCTTAATGGCGCCGATGACTCGCCAATTCTCTCCGGAAGGCGTGCCCGGCCCTGATGTGGCGGCCTATTACCGCCGCAGGGCGGAGAACGGCATCGGCCTCATCGTAACAGAAGGCACGATCATCGATCATCCGGATTCGTCCAATCAACCAAATATACCGCATTTCTACGGCGAAGCCGCATTAAACGGTTGGGCGAACGTGTTGTCTGAGGTTCACGTGGCGGGCGGACGGATCATCCCGCAGATTTGGCATATGGGGGCCCGTGGCCAAGTCGACAATTATACGGAAACGGAAATCGCCGCCATCGTTCAGGCATTCGCTCAGGCGGCAGCTAATGCCAAGCGACTCGGCTTCGACGGCATCGAGCTTCACGGAGCACACGGATATTTAATCGACCAATTTTTCTGGGAGAAAACGAACCAGCGCACCGATCGTTATGGTGGCGACATCGTGAAGCGCACCCGCTTTGCAGTAGAAGTCATCGAAGCTTGCCGCCGCGCTGTCGGTCCAGACTTCCCGATCGTCCTTCGTATCTCACAATGGAAGTCGGGCGACTATACGGCGAAATTGGCGGCAACACCAGCTGAACTGGAGCAGTTCTTGAAGCCGTTAACCGAGGCGGGCGTCGATGTGTTCCACTGCTCCACCCGCCGTTTCTGGGAGCACGAGTTCGAAGGCTCCGATTTGAATCTGGCCGGATGGGTCAAAAAATTGACGGGCAAACCGACGATTACGGTCGGATCGGTCGGCCTGGAAACTGAATTTATGAGTTTCTTTACAGATGGTAAGGGCTCAAATATCACCAATATTGACGGGCTGATCGAAAGACTGGAGCGTGGAGAATTCGATCTAGTGGCCATAGGCAGGGCATTATTGGCCGATCCCGAGTGGGCAAGCAAGATTCGCGACGGCCGGCTCGACGAGTTGCTCCCCTTTACGGCCGAAGCAGTGAAAACTTTGTATTAAGTTCCGCAAAAACACCGGAGTCGACCCGGTGCTTTTGCGTTATAGCACCGACATTCCACTCATGAAAACGTTCGGGAATCAAGCATGAACGTAAAAAAACCACCTGAAACCTCAGGTGGTTTTACGTTTCATTCCAGCAGGAAATGCTATAAGCCAGGTTCTGTCTCTCCCGTGCTTCAAGCGGGGCAATCCCTCGCACCAAGAGCGGTAGCCATCTATCTATGGCATCCGAAGATACCATCCGTCCTTTCCGTTTGATTCCTTCAGGACGGTTCCCCTACCTAATTTGGGTTTCTCGCTCGCAGGGTTTACCGCGTTCCATCTTTTCTGTCGCCAGAAAAGCTACGTTTCTGTGGCACTTTCAGCGTACTCGGGCCTCAGAGAGAGCCCTTTCCACGCCGTCAGCAAGGCTTAGCACCTCACTGCCCTGGCTTGCACCAGGTACGAACACTCCAGGCATCTCAGCCTGGGCGAGCCTGGACTTTCCTCTACCACCAATCGTTAAAACGATTGCGGCAGCGACTACCCACATTTCCTGCACATCAGAATCAGTAACATTTACTCTATCACATGCCTCCTGCATGGTCAACAAGCAGGATTTGGAAGGTCCATTTGTAGTACAATAGAAATGGCTACGAGGAGGTATAACGATGATAACCATTACTCCAACTGCGGCAGTACGTCTTGCACAAATGATCGCGGAAGAATCGGATGCGCAACAGCTCGGAATCAGACTCGTCCCGACTACGACGGGTTGTGGCAGCTATTCATATAGCATCGCCATTACAGAAGCGGACAAACACGATATTGCCCAAAATATAAGTGGGATTCATTTCTTTTATCAAACGCATGAGATAGACAAGCTTTCCGGAACCGTCATCGACTGCGATCCTGCAACTGGCCGCTTCTCTATTTTCCATCCGCGCCCGATGCAAACAGATTGCTCGCTTACACATTGATTAGGAGGTTACTATGCTGCTCTTATCATTTGAAAACATCAAACCAAAGATTCACCCTACTGTTTTCCTGGCAAAAGGCTCCGTCGTTTCTGGCGATGTCGAAATCGGCGAGGATTCTTCTATTTGGTACAACACCGTGATCCGCGGGGACATCGCTCCGACCATCATTGGCAAACGTGTCAGCGTGCAAGACAACAGCACCCTGCATCAAAGCCCCAACAACCCGTTGATCCTCGAAGACGAGGTGACCGTTGGACATAATGCCGTTTTACATAGCTGCGTGGTACGACGCGGTGCATTGATCGGAATGGGCGCGATTGTGTTGGATCGTGCGGAAATCGGGGAAGAAGCGATGGTTGCGGCGGGTGCACTTGTTCCTCCAGGCATGAAGGTACCACCTCGCTCACTTGTTGTCGGCAATCCAGCCAAAGTAAAACGCGAACTCAATGAGGCAGACTTGAAAGAATTTGTACGCATTCGGCAATCATATGTGGATAAAGGAAAGATGTATCGCCAACTGGAAGAAACCCCGCTAGAACGGGAGTAGGAAAAAGAACAGGGAGGTCGAGGGCGCCTATGCACCTTCTATCCTCCCTGTTTTTTATGATTTGCAAATTTCCAAGTAATGCGTTGCGCCCACTAAAAACCGGAAGCTCGTCGGTTGCAGACTGGAGGTGTGGCCGAACCGTTGTATTTCTTCCATGAGCTGTGGCAGCTTGCTATATGGTTTACGATCCAATCCGATTAACGGATAGAGTCTGATTCGACCACCAGGCTGACAAACACGAAGTAATTCCTTGATCGCGTCCAGGTGAAATTGCTCATCGAACTGTTGGTGGTACAAAAACAAAAAATGACTGCCAAGCACCAGTGAAAATTGATCGTTTCCAAAAGGCAATTCCGGCAGCACGCCTGCGATGTATCTTTTACCGATGCCTTCATCGGCACGATACGCTGCAATGAATTGCTTCAGTGACCTTTCTCTGTTTTGCTGATGCTCGTCAAGCGAGCCGTAATATTCCCAATGAAGTGTATGTGCAATTCCAGCCAGCTTTTGTGTCGATTCCTCGATCTCTCGCTTCCCCTTCGTATCAATCTCTTCAGGCTTCATTTCGTAAAGCGGATCGACTGCGATTGCCTCTCGTCCTTGTTGACATGCCTCCGCTGTAAAGGAGGACGCTCCTGCCCCGACATCCAAGATCGGTCCCTTCGTCAAGATTTCGTCCGTGAGCGAAAACATATCCACATACTCTCGATAGGAACGGCATGTCATGGCCACTCCCACTTGCTCGTACACCCCTGCATCCTGTTCTTTTCTCATCTCGTCTCAGCTCTCCTCACCTCATATTCCTCGATCCCTTTTCAAAGAAAAAGGAAAGAGTTGAGCAAATATTACCAAAATACTTTTCAGGATTCAATGACGCAACTAACCTGTGCATGGAACAAAAAAAGCGGCGTATCCATAATGGAAACACCGCTTTACCTTACGAAGCATTCTGCAATCGATCTACCTCGCGAATGTGTTCAAACAGCATATACGAGCGGATCGCTGTCTCTAAATGAAGCCGATCCGGTTCTTTGGTCGTGCTGTATTTTTGAAAGAAAGCCGAGAGCTTGTATAGAAAGCCGAAATATTTACGCACGTAACGATCCCCGAGCATGCCAACAAGCAGTCCAGCTACCCCGCATGCGACGCTCCATTCCAAAGGTAAAAAGAATACAGACAAAATGAACCCCGTAAAAAACCAGACGACCAGATTCGTCGAGCAACCGTCATTCACGATATTTGCCCGTTGAATCTCTTTCAATGCTGCTAGCGACTTTTTACCCCCATAGCTAAACACTTTATGTTCCGCGCCGTGAAATTTCTTCATCATTTTCGGAAAAACGAAGTGAAAGCCCGCGATGTATACAGCTACCCACAGTGGATCGATGATGGCCCAGTCAGGCTTCACGATCGCTGCCAGTACATAACCAGCGAGTAGGAGATGAAACAATTGATAGTACCACGGAAAGGAGAAAAATATTCGATACCAGAGCTTCCCTATCGTTTTCAATGTGATTTTTTCCGCCCACATATGAATCACGCCGTCTTTTACTTCCGCGCATGCCAGCACATTTCGATCATGAAAAAGCACACCGCGTCCAAATGACATCCCCATAATCATCTCGTTAGCTATTCTCCTTCCGCCCTAATGTCGTTATAATAGGTTGTTGTACGCAGAATGAAGGAGGTTTCCACAATTGATCCGCATGGTTCCAACTACACCATTAACACCTTTACACGATCCATGGGAGCCGTTGTTCAATGCGACACCCCCCGCCTATAAACTTACCAGCGTCGAGTTTACTGTAACGAATCTGTGCAATCTCCGCTGCGAGCATTGCGCGGTTGGTGATACATTGCGATACAAAGACGATCCCGCTCTCCCTGTCGATCTCATACTCCGTCGTCTCGATGAAGCAAAAGATCTACTTACTATCAGTATAACAGGCGGAGAACCGATGTACAGCGAGCGCACCGTGAAAACTGTGATCGCGCCTATTCTACAATATGCAGCAGATCGTGGGCTGCGGACGCAAATCAACTCCAACATGTCCATGCCGTTTTCTCGGTATGAGTTGATCCTGCCTTACATCGACGTCATGCATATTTCGTGGAACTGGTCTACTCCTGAAGAATTCCATGATATTGTTTACGCAAAAGCACGGCAGCCGGTTTCAATCAAAAGAGCGGAAGCACAATTTCAAGAGATGATGGAAAATGCTCGAAAGCTCTCGGAAGCAGGTGTATTTGTCTCAGCCGAAACAATGCTGAATCATCGCACATGGACAAAGCTCGATACGCTCCACCGTCAGATTCAGGAGATGGGCAGCAAGCGCCATGAGGTACACCCGATGTATGCGAGTGATTTTGCCCGTGATCTGGATGTCCTTTCACTCGATGAGCTCCGTCAAGCCATTCATCGGATGCTCGATGTACGCAATGAAGATTTGTGGATGCTTTTCGGGACGCTTCCGTTTTTCGCTTGCAGTCCTGAAGCAGCAGACAGGGAATTGATCAGCAGACTGCGATCTGCGAAATATGTGACGACTCGCAATGATCCAGATGGTCGCAATCGTCTTAACATCAATATTTTCACCGGCGATGTCATCGTGACCGATTTCGGAGATGTAGAGCCATTGGGCAATATTCAAACTGATCAGCTCCAGGCGATGTTTGAAAAATGGCAAGAACACACGCTGAATCAGAAGATCAATTGCTTCTGCCCTGCCGCTGGATGTGCAGGACCTAATCTGCTCGTTGCTAATACTTACTATCAGGAAACAGATTTTACTCGGCGCAAAGCACTCGTCTAATTGGGGCACACTAGGGCGTGAGGTGATCTACCATGAGCAGACGCAAACGCCCTCTCGTCCCCGAGGCGAGAAAAGGACTGGACGCGCTAAAAGCACAGGTTGCACACGTTGCTGATCCCGCGCAGGCCAAATTCGAGGTCGCAGAAGAAATTCATGTTCCGTTGCAGCACGGCTACAATGGACAGTTAACCTCTCACGATGCTGGTCGAATCGGAGGACGCTTGGGCGGCAGTATGGTCAGAGAGATGGTACGGATGGCCATGGAAGGCATGAATAAAAAACCGTAAACCTATTGTTTTGGACTCCCGCTATTCGATGGATGCGAATGGCGGGGGTCTTTGTCGAGCAATCGAATATTGCCGAGTAGGACACTGGCTATCAGGCTGATTCCAATTAGAATCAATCCAGTGATAAAGACGTCGTGCAAAGCTTCACTAAACACCATTCCTGCCCGCATCTGCCATTCTACGATGGTCCCAAACACACTAATTCCAATCGTCCCCCCAATGGAACGAAATAATTGCGATGTCGACATGGCAACGCCCCGATCTTGCGGTTTTACGGCGCAGTGTGCTGCTGTACCGAGTGCTGGATAGATTGCCCCCATGCCTAGACCTGTGACAATCATGTAGCTTGCGAGCTGTGTGTTGGTTGTCTCTACATCAATCGTGCTTAGAAGGAAAAAGCCTGTCGCCATGATGAGTAAGCTGGGGATCAGAATCGCTCGAAATGAAGCTTTTGCCATCCATCTTCCCCCAACCGTCGAAGAAATCGCTGCGGACAGCATGAGTGGCACTAAAAGGAATCCAGCTTCTGAGGGGCTCGCACCATATACCCCTTGGACGAAAAGAGGGATATATGCGATTGCACCGAACAAAGCAGCACTCACAAAGAATCCCACGAGATTGCCATATCCAATGGCCGGAATGCGAAATAGGGACAGCGGAAGCAGGGGCTCCTTTGCTTTGGTTTCAATCCAGATGAACAAGCCGATAAGTAGAATACCCGCTCCCCCTAACCCAATCTTATATTCCGTCTCCTCCATGACAAGGGACAGCAGGATGAGAATGATGGCTGCACTCAAACTAATCGCCCCATACCAATCAATCACTGGCTTCTTTTCGTAGTGCCGCAGATCTCGAAAGGCTAGAGCAATGATCAAAAAGGCAGCGATACCAATGGGAAGGTTGATAAAGAAGATCCAACCCCATGGCAAAAGCTCCACAAGAATTCCTCCCAACGAGGGACCGAGTATACTCGTCATGGCAAAGACAGCTCCGAAAAGGCCTTGAAATTTGCCTCTCTTTTCGGGTGGATACAGTTCACCTACAATGATGAATGCAACCGGCATTAATGCCCCAGCGCCCAAACCTTGAACTCCTCTCGCTGCAATCAGACTCATCATGGAATTCGCCATGCCGCACAGGAGAGATCCTAAGAGAAACAGAAACAACCCGATCAAATACATTTTTCTCGGTCCAAACAAGTCCGCCATTTTCCCATAAATGGGCATGCTCGTGGTCGATGTGAGCATATAAATAGCGAACACCCAGCTATAAAGTGATAGACCTCCCAGTTCTTTCGTGATTGTCGGCATGGCTGTTGAGACAATCGTCTGATCCAACGCTGACAAGACTAACCCCATCAGCACTCCACCCGTAAGTAACCCCACGCGGCGCTTTTCCTTTTCCATCTCCATCGCACTCCCCTTTTTGAAGTCAGTTGATAACAGCTCCAAAAATATAAGGGAATTTCCGGAAAAAGAGTAGACTTTTTCTTTCTGATGAGTTATTCTGATGATAGAGTCTGCCCCTAAGAATCACGAATAAACTATAAATAAAAACCGCCTCCATTACGGACGCGGTTTTTTTGTTTTGCCATTCATCTCAACTTATCGAGCTTTTTGGCACTTGCCTTACGAGGTCCAAGCATCGCCTTTCCTATGTCGCCCACTTTGTTTACAGAGTCAAAAACTTGGTCGATGACATCCACCAGTTCCCGAATCTGTACCACTTTTCCATAGACGCCCATGAAATGGTGTCGGACGTTTTTTCCATTTAACCCTAGCATGGCGCACCTCCTCTTAATCCTCTCGTATCACTTTATGCAGGATCAGGCGAAGAGGAAATGGCGAAGCGTGGAAAATTATTCGGCCCTCTATCCAGCAGCTTAGCGTGGACGGGGCGTGCCAGTCGGCCGTGGGCGTGGAGGTTGTGTCGGCGTAATGGCCCGCTCCAGACGAGTGACACGGTTCTCCAACCGATCTACCCGATTATCCAGCCTGCGATAGTCTTCGCGAAGCGCATCTACTCGATTCTCCAGTCGATTCAAGCGACGCTCGACATCTCCACCAGGAGCTGGTGTCGGAGTAATCGGGATGTACAAATTTTGACCAACGTAAATGTAATAGGGATAGGCAATATTATTCACGCGGATCAATTCCTGAACGGATACACCAAAACGAGCCGCGATGCTGTTTAGCGTATCTCCCGAACGGACTACATAGTTCACGAATCTCACTCCTTTTTTCTGTGATCATTCGTTATTAACCTATGCCCGCCCTGGTACACGCGCAATAAACCAATACCCATTTTGGCAAAGAATAGTCAAACACCCAGTACAAACGCCGTTACAAACCTGAAAGAACAAGGCTCAGCCCCATCAGCACTTTGAATAGACAGTCACACCCTCAAGAAACACTTCCTCTACTTGCTTCAATGCCTCTATCTCTTGTAAAGGGTCCCCTTTTACCACAAGCAGATCTGCAAAATAACCCGGCGCTAGCGTACCGATCTTACTCCCTTGGTCCAGCACCTCAGCGGCGTTTTGGGTAGCAGCCTGAATTGCCCGAATTGGCTCCATCCCCAGCTCCACCATCAGCTTGATCTCCTCTGCCACAGGCGTAATCGGATAGCCTTCCAATACGATATCCGTACCCGTAGCGATCTTTACACCTGTATTTATCAATCGTGCGAAGTTCTCCCGGTACGCCTTTTCCGATTCGATGAAAAAGGCTCCCTGCTCGATAAGCCCTTCGCTCAATATGCCTTGATTCGCCTGTTGCTGCTCATTCCAAATATGCTTGTAATAATCAGCAATCTGGAAGAAGGTGACCATGGTCGGTACCCATACCAATCCTTTTTCTTTCATCTGCTCTGCCTGTTCAACGGTCATAAACGTCGCGTGCTCGATTGTATCAAATCCCGCATCAATCGCCATCTGGATCGCCGGTTGGAGCGAGGCATGCACACAGCATTTCCGTCCCAAGCGATGCGATTCATCAACCGCCGCATCCAGCTCCTCTTGTGTAAACTCCGGCGTTGGTGTCCGATGGCTCGTCATGAGCTTGATCCAATCTGCCCCTGCTCTCACTTGTTCACGCACGGCTGTGCGTACTTCCCACGGACCGTTTGCTTCTCGCAGGGCACCCTCTAATTGCCAGCCGTGCCCCCCGGTCATAATAATCCCTTGGTTTACCTGAAAAAGACGAGGGGAAACAATGAACTTGTTCTTGGCTGCCAGCTTCAGTGTACTGCACAATCCATCCGGTGCTGCAACATCGCGGATCGTCGTGACCCCCAAAGAAAGTGCCTCTTTCAAGTTCGCTGTCGCAAGTAGTGCCACGAGTCCATCGTTGTTGCGATACTCAGCCGAGTCTGGTTTGCTCCACCAATACCCGATGTGAACATGTAAATCGATCAAACCTGGCAAAATGGAGCATCCGCTGTACCGCTTTACCTCCCCTTCCGAAATGGAATCTGTGAGCTCCGATTCTTTCCCTACTGCTACAATCTTTCCTCGCTCATCAATCCCGACAGCGCCTTGTTCGATTACATGCTCTCCATCTCCGATAATGACGCGATCAGCAATCAACCATTTCATTCCTGTCCCCCCCTGTCAAAAATGAAAATCCATCTGTCCGCAATCGTGGTTAGTTCCTCGAAAGTTCATCATCTATCCAACTATTTCCTTCTCCTCACCCGCCTAGTTTGAAAAAAAAAGCCTCCGGCAGCACGTGAAGTGCGCCAGAGGCTTTCGTATTACATTCCTTATTTAAATACAGGTGCTGCAAACTGAGCCAATTTCTCTGCAGATGACTTTTCCACATCCGCATGCAAGCTGTTGCCATGAGCATCCATGGTGACGATTGCTGCGAAGCCTTTTACGCGCAGATGCCACATTGCTTCTGGAATACCGAATTCCATGAAGTCGACACCTTCTACTTTTTCCAAGCATTCTGCATAATACTGGGCCGCTCCACCAATTGCATTTAAGTACACAGCGCCATGCTCGTTCAATGCTTTCAGGGTTTTCGCACCCATTCCGCCTTTTCCGATAACGGCACGGATTCCAAATTTCTTGATGATTTCGCCTTGGTACGGCTCCTCGCGAATGGAGGTAGTCGGACCAGCCGCTTTTACATGCCAGTCGCCGGCTTCGTCCTTCAGCATGACTGGACCGCAATGGTAGATGATGCCACCGTTCAGGTCCACTGGACAGTCATGATCCATCAGGTAGCTATGCAGGGCGTCGCGTCCTGTGTGCATTTCACCGTTGATAATGACCACATCGCCCACTCGCAGGCTGCGGATTTGTTCTTCAGAGATTGGTGCTTCGAGAACAACCTCTCTGCGCTTTTCGCCCGCATCGTCCGTAGCTGCTACCGGGGACAAGTCCATCGCTACTTCTTCGTCTTTATAGAGGTAACAGAGGATTTCGCCAGTCTCCGGATTCAGGCGAACACCTTGACGGCGGAATGCCCAGCAGTTGTACGCAACGGATACGAAAAAGCTTGCTGGCAGGCGGTTTTCCACGCCGATTTTACAGCCCAAGAGAGTCGAGTTACCACCAAAGCCCATGGTTCCGATTCCGAGTTGGTTTGCTGTTTCCATGATGTAGTCTTCCAATGCAGCCAAATCAGCAATTGGATTCACATCGTCTACTTTGCGGAACAATTGATGCTTCGCCAGTGCATAACCGGAGGTACGATCGCCACCGATTCCTACACCGATGAAGCCGGCACTACAGCCTTGTCCTTGTGCTTGGTAGACGGCGTGCAAAATGCATTTGCGAATACCATCCAGGTTGCGGCCCACCTTGCCCAGGCCTTCTAGCTCACAGGGCAGGGAGTATTGGATGTTCTTGTTCTCACAGCCTCCGCCTTTGAGAATTAGCTTGATCTCGATTTCATCCTCTTCCCATTGCTCGAAGTGAATGACAGGAGTACCTGGTCCGAGGTTGTCCCCTGTGTTTGCACCCGTCAAGGAGTCTACGGAGTTGGAACGCAGCTTACCTGTTTTGGTTGCTTCTGCAATCATTTCTTTGATTGCTTGTTTAATGATTAGCTGGTTGACTCCAACCGGAGTTTTCACTTCGAATGTAGGCATCCCCGTATCTTGACAGATCGGAGAAACATTTTCTTCTGCCATGACAACGTTTTGCGCAATCGTAGACAACGACAGCGCTGCACGTGTGCCAAGATCCTCTTTCACTTTAGCTGCATTGACGGCACGACGCACGTCTGGTGGTAGATTCGTAGAAGTATCCGTGATGAGTTCCAGAATGCTTTGCTTCAAGTTTTCCATCTATGACGCCCCTTTTGACGTAGTGGTGTAAATGGTAGCATAAACCGCCTATAATTATAGCACACGCTCCCCCACCTGTCCGTAGATTGATGCCTAAAGAGTGTGTGAAACATTCCGTAAACACGCATCGTCTTATTACCGACAGAAAATTTTGGTAAGAAGCAGATACGAGGGGGATTAAAATGAAACGAACTTTTGCCGGGCTTCTCGCCTCCGTGCTGGTGGTGACCGCTATACCCTTCCTGTTCACGACGGGTACAGTAGTCGCGCCAACCGTTCAAGCCGCAGCATCTACAGAAGAGTTGCCAGTAGTCGGTTCCTATGCGGAGCTGAAAAAGCTCATCCAATCATCAAACGTGGACAGCTACCATTACGGCACTATGGAAACCAGTAACGCTTTACCAGCAGCCGCACCTAGCACGGCCAACAAAGCAGCGGACACTTCCGGCGGCGCTGTGCGCGGTGATTTTTCCACAACGAATACCCAAGTGCAGGGCGTTGATGAAGCAGATATCGTCAAATCAGACGGAACTTATCTTTATCAATCCACGCAAAATGAAGTGCGCATCATCAAAGCGTATCCTGCCACCGAGATGAAGGTCGCAAGCCGTATCAGCTATGACAATGGAAAATTCGTACCGCAAGAAATGTACGTAGACGATCATAGACTCATCGTAATCGGCCAAGCGGATGAGACCATCTCCTATCCTCCTGGTCCTGCTTCCAAAAGAGGCATTCCCCGTTACCAAGGCATGCAGTCCGTGAAAACCATGATCTACGACATTACGGACAAAAAACAGCCTCGGCTCATTCGTCAACTGGAGCTGGAAGGCCAGTACATGTCGTCCCGCAAAATCGGTCGGAGCTTGTACGTGACAGCCAACCATTACATGGACACGTATCGAATTATGCAAGAGAAAGCAGAAGTGCCAGGCCCAACGTATAAAGACAGCGCCCATCATAACCAATACCAAACCATTCCCTACAACGAGATTCGTTACTTCCCGGATCACTTTCGTCCGGAGTATTTGATCGTCGCTGGTGTGAATCTGGAAGATTCGAAACAAAAGATGTCACTGCATACGTATCTTGGTGCTGGCGAGAACATCTATGCATCCACCAAAAATCTGTATGTAGCCGTTACCCAGAACAATGCCCAACCAGTAGCCGTTAAGCAAAAAGGAGTGACAACTCCTCTGATTGCCCCTCCCGTTGAGTTAGATACAACCATTTATCGTTTTGCTATGAACAAGGGAGACATTCGCTACACGGGAAAAGGGTCGGTGCCTGGACTCATTCTGAACCAGTTTTCCATGGATGAAAACGACGGTTATTTCCGCATTGCCACCACGAGCGGAAACATGTGGCGAGACGATGAGCATACATCGAAAAACAACTTGTATGTCCTAGACAACAAACTAGAGGTATTTGGCAAGCTGGAAGGCATCGCTCCAGGAGAACGCATTTACTCTGTCCGTTTCATGGGTGATCGCGCCTACATGGTCACCTTCAAAAAAGTCGACCCGCTGTTCGTTCTCGATCTGAAGAAGCCTTCTGCGCCAAGCGTACTGGGTGCCCTCAAAATTCCAGGTTACAGCGACTATTTACACCCGTATGATGAAAACCATATTATCGGTTTTGGTAAAGAAGCAGAATCAGATAAAGACTGGGCGTACTACCAAGGGATGAAAATTGCTCTATTTGACGTCAGTGATGTAACGAAACCGAAGGAAAAGTTCAAGACTGTTATCGGGGACAGAGGAACAGACTCCGAGCTGTTGCGCAATCACAAGGCTCTGCTGTTCTCCAAAGAAAAAAATCTGCTAGCCTTCCCTGTATCCGTCCATGAACGAACGGCTGAACAAAAAGCCAAAAACGATATGCGCGAGTACGGCCACTTTACTTTCCAGGGGGCCTATGTTTATCAGCTCGATTTGCAAAAAGGGTTTCAACTGACAGATCAGATCACCCATCTGTCGAAGGAAGATGTCGCCAAAGCAGGCGAAGGCTGGTACGACAGCACCAGCAACATTAAACGGATACTCACGATTGGCGACACGCTCTATACCGTATCCGACGATTACGTCAAAACGCAGCAGCTCTCTGCCCCCAAAAAAGAGAATATCTTGCCATTGACGAAATAGCGGTAATGCTCTGTCATGGGGACAGGTTCTGTGCTAAGATGGGGTAATAGATGCAGCGTAAATAGAGAGGGTGTCACTACGTGGAGTATTTGAGTTTTAATTTGACATCAACGCTGGCAGGGATTGCGGCTGTGCTGTTGGTTATGTTTATTCGCCTGCACTGGCCCTTCCGCTTTCAGTACATGGCCAATCTTTTCAAACGCCGTTTGAATATTCGATTGCGCTGGCTGGAGGCTTCCTATCGGAAGAACCGTTCCCGTGCTGTCGCTATGCTGGATAAATCAACCCATGAGATCATGCTTGGCAATTATGAAATGGCCGAAAAATATATCGTTCAAGGAATCAACGTCTGCAAAGAACGACCCACGTTATTCAATCAAGCGATGATTCACTACTTGTTTTACAACTTGGCGATCGTTTACTATTCATCCGAACGATACAACGAATCATTGGAAGTGGCGTTTCGTATTTACCAGCGCGATCAGGGAATGACTGATTCCTTAGCTCTTATTGCCTGCTCACACGCCCGCCTGGGTGAAGTCGAGAGTGCAATAGAAGCTTACCAGTTGATTGCAAGCAAACGATCGGCAAAAGACTGGAAGCTCTTCTGCTTGGCAGAGATTGAAGCTGCCAAAGGAAATTACGAGCGGGCCCTTTCCCATCTCAAGCAATTAATGGACAAATCAGCCAGTCTTTTGCATCTGAATCACACCGTACTGGAAAAACGCTTGGAAGAGTGGAAAAAAGCCTCTACACAAGCCAGCTAATCGATTGACGACCGCACATTGCTTTATGTGTGCGGTTTTTATTTTCCGGTCCCCGTAACGCTGCTCTATGCACAGTCGTATTACTATCAAGAAAGTGAG
Source organism: Brevibacillus sp. Leaf182 (assembly GCF_001423865.2). Classification (NCBI taxonomy): domain Bacteria; kingdom Bacillati; phylum Bacillota; class Bacilli; order Caryophanales; family Paenibacillaceae; genus Brevibacillus; species Brevibacillus sp. Leaf182. Next base: position 48,747 of record NZ_LMPN02000032.1, read on the forward strand.
GTATTTTTCATGAAAAAATTCAATGTATCTATACTTGCTGCCTCAGCACTTGTACTCAGTCTCGCTATAGCGGGCTGTACACCTGGAAAAGAAACTGCTTCTTCCTCTACAGAAGAACTGGCTAAAGTGGGAACTGTCTCTATTTCCAAAGATCAAGTATACGAGGCTATGAAAAAAGAAGCTGGGAAACGCGTGATGTCTGATCTCATCACGAAGGAAGTGTATAAACAAGAAGCGATTGCACAGGGGATCACAGTAAGTGAACAGGAACTGGACGCAAAAATTAACCCAATCAAAGAAAAAATGGGGCCAGAGAAATTCCAGGAGTATTTGACTGAAGAAGAAATTACCGAGGATGAATTGCGTGAGAGATCACGTTTAATCATGTTAAGAGACAAGATGTTCGAGAAGGCTTACCCGATCACGGAAGAGCAAATCAAGGAATACTATGAGAAAAACAAAGAAAAGCTTGACGGCACACTGGAACAAGTACGTCCAAAAGTAACGGAGAAAGTAAAAGATAAAAACAAACGTTCCAACATGAGTAAGTGGATCAAGGAGATTAAGCAAAAGCATAATGTTCAAATTTTGGACAAAGCATTTGAAAAAGTAGATGATCAAGAGAAAGAAGCGAACAAAGCAGAACTTCCTGCTTCAAAATAAATCGTACAAAAAAGACTTGTGTCAGCCTGTTGTGGCGCACAAGTCTTTTTTGTTACGGACGAGCAATTGCAATCAACTCTTGCAAGAACACCTTGATATCGCCTTGAAGAATGGGACCATGACCAGTGGCTAAATACTCAATGGGCCAATCCTGCAAAATCTCCAAGCCTTCCGTAAACTCCACCGCTCGCTCTGGTTCACGGGCTACCCATTGCTGCAAGTGTTCTTGATAAGCTTTCCGACAATCCACTTCTCCGCCAACGATTTGGCCAAGTTCTGTGTTTTCAAAGCACAAATGATCGCCAACAAAGCATATTTTCGACTGGGGATCAAAGAAGGCAACGGAGCCTTCTGTATGAAAAGAAAGCTGTCGGAAACGCAGGGAAGGCAGATCTCCCCCACTACCTGTAAACGTATGGCCGAATAGCGTCTGTGAAAAATCGTCCAGTTCGTAATAATCGTCGAGGTGAATCCAATTGTTTCGAGAAGGGAACATATCGGCATTTCCAATATGATCAGCATGTCGATGAGTGAAGTAGACATATTCCGTTCGCTCCGGCTTGACCCCGATCTCTTCCAACGCCTGTTGAAAAAATGAACGTTGCTTGCGCTGGTGAGAATCAATCAATACAAAGGCATTCCCTTGTTTGATCACATAGCTGTTCACGTAGCTATTCCACGCTTCCTCATAGGTGATGATCGCCCAGGTGGAGTCTGTGATTGGTGCAATCACATTGTTCATGCCTCCATCTCTCCTCTCCTCCCAGATACCATTTCTTATAGTTATTATACACAATCATTCACAACCGTGCTGACTCGTGCCTAAAACTTATCCTACACGATCAAACAGTTGCCTCTTCCCCTAAGCTTACCCAAGATCTTCCTTGCGAGCGTTGAATGTGAACAGGTACACCGAAAAAGCTTGTCAGACGTTCTGCCGTTAGGACTTCATCTGTTTTTCCAGCCTGGTCTACTTCCCCCGCTTTTAGCAGTAAAGTATGCGTGAAACAAGGCAAAATTTCTTCAATGTGATGGGTGACATAAATAAGAGTAGGCCCGTTTGGCTGCTTGGCGATTTGTTCAATCATAGCCAACAGTTGTTCTCTTGAAAGCAAGTCCAATCCTGTACAAGGCTCGTCTAGGATGAGTAATCGAGGGGAAGCCATCAATGCACGAGCAATCAGTATTTTTTGTCTCTCCCCTTGCGATAAAGCGGCAAAACGTCTATTTTTCAATGCACGGCATCCAAATGTATCGAGTAGATCCGACGCCCTCTCTATGTCCGCCTCCTCTGGAACGGAATACAAGCCGATGGTTGCCTCTCTTCCACTCAAGACGACACGGAGTGCGGTTTCATGCTCGTGAAGCTGTGCCATTAGCGCCGTGCTTACCCAACCGATTGATTTACGCACCTCACGTAAGTCGACAGTTCCGTAAAGATTGCCTAATACACTGACCTCCCCCTTTGTCGGCCACACATAGCCACAAATGATATTCAACAGACTGGTTTTACCGGAGCCATTTAAACCGACTAAACACCAATGCTCCTTGTCTTGCACTTGCCAGGCAATGTCTCGCAGAATCGTTGTTTCATCTCTTTGCCAGGTAACCTTTCTTACATCAATGATCATGCTTCTCTCCACTCCTGACTCTCACAGTTGTATGTGAAAAGAACCTCCATGGCATATGGAAGCACACGGAGGCCCTAACACAAAAACAGTTTCGTTAAAATTTGCCTTGAATCTTGAATACAATCTCTGCAAACAACGTAGCGAATAGAAACGTGCCGGTAAAGACGACGAGAGACACGACTACGATACGCCAGCTAAGTTGTTTGAATAGATGAACGTCTTTTCCGAGTGACAGACCTGCATACGCGAGAATCGGCGTGGCCAATGCGAGCAGATTGATCTTGGCAATCGCAGCAGCCGTATATTCGTTCCCTGGAAAAAACGGGGATGTCGCAAGCATCGCAAACAAAGAGATCCATACAATGACGGGAGATTTGAACGGAAGAATGCGAGTGAAGCCCATTCCGATCAATGTAATGACCGCCAGAAGCAAAATACCTGGCAATGATTCCATGAATGGTACTTTATAACCGATCCAGTTACCGATAAGAGCAATGAAGCCAATGATAAAAATCGTCAAGATTTGATTCATGCGCTTTTTCTCCCCCCTTCTGCTGCAGAAGAAGCGCCTTTGCGTCCAATGATAGGCTCAAGCCATGCGTACAGCTTTTGTGTGACCGGCAAGGAGAAGAAGATACATACGTACGTTCCGACGATACTCATCATCAAGTTTGCCGCTCCGGAATAAAAGGCAATGTCTTTTTGCGCTTCCGGAAAAATGACAGCCAATGAGCCAGTTGCTGCTGCCATCATACTACCGGAACCAACTGCGGCTCCCATCGCCAGAGAAATCGGGTGGAACAACCCGCTGCTTCCTAAAATACTTGCAAGAATCGACATATAAATGGCACCAAACAAGGTTCCGCAAATATATACACCCAGCGCGCCACGCGCTTCGGCAGAGTTTGCACCAAACTTATCTACGATGATCGCCAAGTTTGGCTCACGGTCGAGAGAATAAGTCGCCCCAATTGCTTCACGCTTCAGACCTAGCCACAATGCGATTGGCAGACCAAATGCGATTGTCCCTACAATGTGTCCCATCTCTTGGACGATCAACGATACACCAGAACCGAGAAGCTTAGGCAGCTCAGGACCGATATTGGCTCCCAGCTTCGCAATAAAGATCAAAAACGAGACACCCAAAATATTGGCTGCGACGTTCATTTCTTTTTCGCTCAAAAATTTAAACTTAGGCCAACTGATTGCCCCGCCTAAAACGAGCGCGTAGAGCATCGGAAACAGAGCGATAACCCCGATGCCAATACTGATTTTCTTTGTCCCGATAAATTCTGTCAATGCAACGAGAACAAGTACGAGAAAATGCAGCTTGTACTCATTGACGCGTGCCTCTGCCATACAACATCCCCCTCATTCTATCTCGCTCTACTCCATGACGACTTTTTGAGCTGCCCGCACAAACAATTCCACGCCGCGTACCATTGCATCCTCATCAAAATCAAAGCGTGGATGATGATGTGGATACGTAAAGCCTTTGTCCGGATTGCCAGCACCCAATTGAATAAAACAGCCTGGAGCTTTTTTCAAATACTCAGAGAAATCTTCACCTGGCATCAAAGGATCAATGTAAATAATCTCTTCTTCTCCCCAACGCTCGATGATCGTATCCTCCATCAGCTTGGTCACCTGCTTGTCGTTGACAACCGATGTGTAGCCATGTGAGAACGTGAATTCATAACTTGCGCCATGCGCTTCCGTAATTCCTTTGACAATTCGTTCAATCCACATCGGAATATTTTTGCGAATCTCCGCATCGAAGCAGCGTGTGGAGCCCGTCAGTGTCATCGAATCCGGAATGATGTTATAAGCTGTCCCAGCATTCAGCATGGTCACCGAAATAACGACTTTGTCTAACGCACTCACATTACGGGATACAATTTGTTGTAGGCCAGTAATAACCTGTGCCCCAATGACGATCGGGTCAACGGATGCTTCCGGTTGCGAGGAGTGCCCGCCTTTTCCTTGAATCTTGATATCGAATCGATCTGTCGATGAAGTAAGTGCCCCGTACAGTACACCGAATTTCCCGACAGGCATGTACGATGCCAAATGAATGCCGATAATCGAATCCAGTCCGTCCGCTGCACCAGCTCTTACGATTTCAGCAGCGCCACCCGGCGGCAGCTCCTCGGCGTGCTGGAAAAAGAATCGAACCTCACCTTTGATTTGATCCTTGTACTGGGACAAAATTTTTGCGGCTCCCAACAGCATCGCTGTATGACCATCATGTCCGCACGCGTGCATCACGCCAGCTTTTCCTGATGCATATGGCACATCATTTTCTTCATGGATAGGGAGAGCATCAATGTCAGCGCGAATGCCAAGAACTTTTCCTGGCTGTGATCCGATCAGTCGAGCGACTACACTCGTTTTGGTTGGACGCGAAAGCTCTAAATTCCCGAAAGATTCCAACGTTTCGTAAATAAATTGAGACGTCTTCTCTTCTTCAAACGACAATTCTGGATGCTGATGGAGGTATCGTCGCCATGAGACTACCTGTTCAGCTACTTCATCCGCCCATTTCTTCGTTTCCAAACTCACACAATCACTCCTTTTTTTGCTTTTCCCCTCAACGTTTTCCGAATCAGTTAAGTTTAGCTAAAAAAAATATCGTTTTGTGAATTCTATCACGGAACGATGAAAATAACAAATGTCCATTCCACAAGGACAAAGCTGTCGAATCTACATCTGTAGCTGTCTATTTATTTGTTATTTTAGAATTTTCTATCGATAATGTCCATGTAAAATATACTATTTGGAACAATAAAAACATCTACACTGCTAGATTGGGGCTTTTCTACTGAAAAGCCCTTGTCCTATTCTACATTTACTGCAAAAACGAAAAATCGATTCAAAAATTGCCCCAGCCACATTTCTCCATTCCCTACCATCACGCCTTGATCATTGACGAACGTATCAGTTACTTTTTGCTGTAAAAACGCTTCCTTTACCTTCTCCGTGATGATTCGATCATACTCTTCCAAAAACCGCTGTTCATCTGGGATAAAATGACTTTTCCCGTCTTTGTTCACACGTAGTGGATACCTTATATGCTTGGCTACTTCTGTCTTGTCATTTCCTTTGACCGCTTCTTGAAGTTTTCCAAAAAACGCTTCGAATGCGCCTGCATTTGTAATACCCGCGATTTCATACCGATTCGAGGAATTTCCTTCACGCGCATAGCCGTCATACCCACTCACCTGTGGAACCAAACTCATCGTTGCTTGCGCCATCAGCGCGATTCCCATCGCAAGCAACACCCATCTCATTCTTTTCATCGTGTTCCTCCCAAATGTCTTTCTATTTCCTTCCTACTGATAGCTTTTCGTCCTCTGCCATTCGTTATACAAAACCACCTTCTACGTAAAAAAGCCCCTATGCCAATACTGACATAAGGGAGGCTCTGCATATTTCATCAAATGGGACTTCTTTCCCATTAAGAGTCGCGAAATTTCGCTTCCTGACGTTTAATGTCTTCCTGCGAATTGCCTAGCGCAGCTTGCGGGCCCTTGAAATGCTTCCGGTAATAAGCCAAATCCATGATCAGCAGCACCAAAAACATGCCTATCAAGGCATACCCCGCTGTCTGATTGGGTGGAATCACCATCATAATCGAGATGAAAATGATCCAAATCAAGCTCAACACATTAATGGGTTTACTCCAATTCCCCAGATGCCAGGGACCGTAATGCTTCCGCTGAAAAAGTCCTCGCGATTCCGCCCGGAGCTTGAGGTACAACGGAATCCCGTAGGCGACATAAAGCCCAACGACACTTACCGCCGTTAGAAATGCCAAGGTCGTATATGACGTGTTCGGATTGATGCTTTTCACGATGTAATCGAACAGGGCAAGCGCAAAGGAAAGAATGATAACCAGCCAAATTGCTTTTGCTGGCGTTCTGTACTTGGTCGATATTTCTGCCCACTGGTGGCTCCACGGCATTCCTTTGTCACGTGAAAACGCATACAACATTCGCGAAAAGGAAGTAATCGACGCCAAGCCACAGAACCACATTGCAAAGGTGACGAGCCACAGCACAACTGAACCAAATGTACCGCCTAGTGCTTCGCTAATCACATAAATAAATGCATTTTCCGCTTCACTCGCAGCGGCTGCATTTTTGATGGATAAGGTGACAAAAGCAAGCATGATAAATCCAAAAATAAAGGAAAAGGCCACAGACGTATAAATCCCCCAAGCAGCACGAACCCGCGGGTTAATCGTTTCTTCAATTGTATGTGCCGATGCATCATAACCTGTAAACGTCCACTGCGCTTGTAACAATCCAATTAAAAAAGCAATCGCGTACGGTTTGTCTGAAAAGGTTTGACCGACTTGAAAGAGGTAATCAAGCGGTTGCAAATCATGGCGGGAGAAAAAGACGAGGCTTCCGACGAGTATGACGACGACGCCAATATGGTACCATGCGGAAAAGTCATTTAACCGGGCAACGAGTCGAATTCCAATGTGGTTAAACGTACCGTGCAAAAGGAGTGTGATCCCGAACAGGATTAACGTGGTCGTTTCTGTTGAGGTATAACCAAACGCACTCGCGAGCAGCGGGTCTGCAAACAAAGAGAACGAATAGTCGATGCCTGCGACAATCCCGATTTGGCCGATGAGATTGATCCAGGCTGTGTACCAGCCCCATCGTTTGCTACCTAAAATTGCTGCCCAGTGATACAACGCTCCGGCTGTAGGGATCGCCGATGCGAGTTCAGACATCGATGCTGCAATCAGGATGACGAATAACGCTACCAGCGTCCATCCGAAGCCCATCATCCCAGAACCGCCATACAGTAAACCGTGCCCGTACAAAGATACTGCCCCTGTCAAAATAGAGATAATCGAAAATGAGATCGCAAAGTTCGAAAAGCCACCCATATCCCTCAGTAATTCTTGCGCATAACCAAACTTGTTCAGGTCTTTCTTGTCCTCGAGTAATTGCTGTTCTTTTTCCTGCTGCATTTCGTTATCCCTCCCTCTCTGCTTGGGAACCGATAAAACTCTCATGTGCGCTTTCGTCAAATTGCCGGACGCTTTCGTTCGCCCGATACCCAATGGCAATTGCAACTCCAATGGTAAACAACAATAAGATGACACCCAGAGCCAGCATTCTCTCCCTCCTTTCGTCCTAGATGCAATTCCTTGACAAGTTCGCAGGAATAGTAAATTTTACGTGCCAATTTGACAGCTATACCACCTCATTTGGCTGGCCGATGCAAAACAAAAGAGCAACTCATGAGAGCTGCTCCGCTTGTTTAACTAGCACCTTTTTGAGCTTGCAAATAAAACGCTACGTCTTCACTCGGTAATGGTCTGCTGAATAGATAGCCTTGCACTTCTTCACACAGATGCTCCTGCAAAAACGCAAGCTCCTCCTTTGTCTCTACCCCTTCCGCAATCACATGCAGTTGCAAATGATGGGCCATGGAAATAATCGTGGACACGATAGCTTGATTGGAAGGCTGTTTGATCATGTCGCGCACAAACGAGCGATCTATTTTCAAACGATTCAATGGAAATTCTTTTAGATAATAGAGAGAACTGTAGCCCGTTCCAAAGTCGTCAATCGCAACGTGCACACCTAATTGCTTCAGTTCCTTCAGTGCCTGTGTGGCGCGTTGGACATCGATCATGCTGCTTTCAGTGAGTTCCAGCTCCAGGTATTCCGGTGCCAACCCTGTTTGGTCCAGAATCTCAGCTATCATCTGGGTAAAGTCCTGTTTGAGGAATTGACGTGCAGATAGATTAACGGCTACCCGAAGCGGCATGAGCCCCTGTTCTTGCCATTGCTTGTTCTGTTTGCAGGCCGTCCGCAGCACCCATTCTCCAATCGGTACGATCAACCCGGTTTCTTCTGCAACAGAGATGAACTGGTCTGGCAAAAGCAAGCCTCGTTCAGGATGATCCCAACGAATCAACGCTTCTACGCCAACGATTGCACCAGATTTGGCACTTACCTGTGGCTGGTAGTGCAATAAAAATTCTTGTCTGGCTAAAGCGCGATTCAATTCATTTTGAATATTCATTTTGTCATTCACGGGTTGCTCCAGATTCGGTACGTACAGGTGGAAGCTGTTCTTCCCTTTGTCTTTGGCTGCATACATTGCCGCATCTGCGTTACGCATCAAGACACTTCTGTCTTGCCCATCCTCTGGATATCGAGAAATCCCGATACTCGTCGTTATGTACAACTCGTGCCCATGGATAAAAAATGCCTGTTCAATCATTTGGTTGATTTCATTCGCCATGGAAGACACTTCTTTTTCCGTGACATCCGTAAGAATCACCATGAATTCGTCTCCGCCAAGCCTGCTCACCGCTCCTTTTTTACCCACACAATCCTGCAAGCGCAAGGAGGCTTCCTGAAGTAACAGGTCACCAAAATCATGCCCCAAGGAATCGTTTACCAGCTTAAAATGGTCGAGATCCAGAAACAACACGTATACTTGCTGATCCGTTTTTTGCGCCTCCATAATCACCTGATCCAGTTGCTGTTCGACAAAACGTCGATTCGGCAAACCAGTCAGCGAATCGTGAAAAGCGAGATAATTGATTTTTGCCTCGTACTCTTTCTTATTGGTAATGTCTCTCACAATCATAAAGACTCCCGTAATCTGCTGATCGACAAATACGGGGGTATGGGTCATATTCAGATGAAGCTGACGACCCTCGCTTGTGGTCAAGGTGATCTCGTAGTTGTGCGCTTCACCATGCACTGCATTTGTAAAATGTGTCGATATGAGCTCGGCATCTGTAGAAGCACACATCGTCATTAATTTTTCGAGAGGCAGGCTCTGCTCCTTTGTCAAACGCATCGCCGCAGGGTTCATGACGCTTTGGCTACCATCGATCGAGTAAAAGATCACCCCGTCGTAATTGTGCTCAAATAGCGATTTATAGCGCTGATCACTTTCTAGTACGCGCATGGTTTTCCCTGCGAATTGCTTGTCCACGTACACAGAAGCCAAGGTCACGACCAGAATCAACACGATGACAATGCCAATCATGGTAGCGATTAGCCCCGAATCATCATGCGCGATCACTGTGGTTGTCATGTGCTCGTGAGCGACGAACGTGGTGGCGTACATACCCGTGTAATGCATACCGGTAATGGCTGCCCCCATCAACAGCCCTGCGAAAATTTTACGCCAGAGACCTTTTACAGGGTCTACCGAACGCAATTGAAACGTAAGAATCAACGCAACCATCGAAACCAGAATGGCAACGAAAATGGATACGGTAAACCATAGCCAATCATACAGAATAATGGCGTTCATCATCATCGCTGCCATCCCTGTATAATGCATTCCGGCGATACCAGACCCAATGACAACCGATCCTGTTATTACCCTCGTTTTGGACATGGACTGCTCGCTCACGATCCATAACGTAAGCGCTGATGATAAAACGGCCAAAACAATCGAGAAAAATACAATCAGGTTATCATACTGGACGGCAATCGGTAGATGCAAAGCAAGTATGGCAACAAAATGCATAGCCCAAATACCAAGCCCCATGGAAACGGCTCCAGCACATAACCAAAACACACGTCCCCTGCCTTTTGCATAATGGAGACGTGCGCCTAGATCTAATGCTGTGTATGACGACATTGCTGAAATAAAATAGGAGAGAAAAACCAGAGTCATACTATAGGATTGGTCAAGACTATTCATTGCATTCTCCTTCAAAACCCTCTACCGAAGTCTACTCACGAAGAACGTCCGCGCTTCTAAGGAATGTTTATCGACGTCCCTGTGACATTCTCCCATCTTATCCGTTTTATAATTCTCTGGCAAGAAGCCGACGACGTTCCCGTTTTGGAGATACTACAAAGGAATGCTGCTGCGAAGGAGGGAGATTTCCTTGATCCGTATGGGCTATGCCTGCATCAGTGTAAAGACGAAAAACAATCCAAACAAAAAAACGACGGTTGCCCAGGTAAATAAATTAGATCCCCAAGCTCGGTTAAAAAAGCTGCGGCAAGTTATGCAGGCAAACTTTTTCAATTTAATGGATTTGCTTGCTTATAATGTAGAAAATCATATCTTTGTGTATCGACTTCCTTCTGAATTTGTGCCACTGGCTACTCATCCAGTAGCAGCGCAATGGGATTGGGCAAAAGAATTCGCATGGGACTTCCAAAAGGCAGGGAATTATATCCGCAATCATGGCATTCGTTTGACAGCTCATCCCGGGCATTACAGCATATTGAACAGCGACAAGCCTTCTGTGCTGGAATCGACGATTGCCGATTTTTCCTACCATGCAAAAGTGTTTGATTTACTGGGGCTCGACGATAATTCCGTCTTGGTGACGCATGTGGGAGGAGTATACGAAGATAAGGCCTCTTCTCTCGAGCGTTTTGCATCCAACTTCGAGCAGCTTCCTGAAAACGTCAAACGTCGTTTAGTCGTGGAAAACGATGACATGTCTTTTACCATGCGTGAGGTATTGGAGCTGTGCGAACGGATCGGTGTGCCGATGGTGCTAGATATTCACCATCACAACTGCCATTCTGATGGCGAAGATTGGACCGAATACCTTCCCCGGATTATTCAAACCTGGGGAGAGCGCACACCGAAGATGCATATGTCCTCGCCTAAGTCAGCGAATGATTTTCGTGCCCATGCAGACGATATTGATCCAGAGGCGTTCCTTACATTTGTCACTGCGCTTGCGGATTACAATGTGGACATCATATTGGAATGCAAAAACAAAGATGATGCCCTTCTTACATTGAGGCGCGAGTTAAAGAAAAAAGGAGTTGCGGTTGAAGCATTTACGAATTGAGTATGAAAAAGGACGCCGCTTAATTAGCTGGCGTCCTTCCTCATGTACTTCAAAATGAACATCCGCAGCCACACCCTCGTCTATGACCCCGTCTATGTCCGCAATGGCATCCGGAGGAAGAGCTACTGCCACCCGAAGATGAAGATGATGAGCCTCGACCAAAGGAACTGCTACCGTCATTCCATAATTGGCAACGGTCATGATAATGGTGCATTCTCCGTTCATGATGCTTGTAATGTTTGCGGTATTCCATGTATTTGCGGCGATTTTCACGATGTTCATCGCATTTGTGGCGGAAATACTGCATCCGGTCCATATGGAATTGGAATTTGAACAGGAACAGCTCCAGATCTCTTCCTATGTTCTCATTCGGTCGCGCATTCGGCCTGACATTCGGTCTAATATTTGGTCTAAGATTTGGCATCATGTTTGGACTTTCATTCGGCCGCACATTTGGTCTGATATTTGGTCTGATATTCGGTCTTACATTTGGCATCATGTTTGGACTTTCATTCGGCCGCACATTGGGTCTGACATTTGGCCTTACATTTGGTCCAACATTCGGCCTCATGTTTGGACTTTCGTTTGGCCTTACATTCGGTCTGACATTTGGTCTCATGTTTGGACTCTCATTTGGTCGCACGTTTGGTCTCACATTGGGCCTTACATTTGGCTTCATGTTTGGGCTCTCATTTGGCCTTACATTCGGTGAAGCGTTAGGCATAGGGTTTGCCGGCATTCGATTCGGTGGCATGGGCATGGGCATTGGATTCGACGGTTTGAGGTTTGGTGGCATCGGATTTGGTGGCATTGGATTCGCTGGCATCCGATTTGGCGGCATCACGTTCGGCACATTCGGGTTAGCCAGATTGGGAGCAGGCATGATCGGTTTTTGTGGCATTGGGCGCGCCGGAATAGAATGATTCGGATTGATTGGACTTTCCGACTTGGGCTTTTCAGGAGAAGGCTTCATAGGTGACGGCAATGGCATCGCTGAAGAAGGCGGTTTCGGCATTTCTTTAGGACGCCTGGGGAGTGCGGTAGGCATAGGCGGCATCTTACGTCGCTTTTCCACGGAATTCTACACGTCCTTTCGGATAAACTAACACAGTACATGGTATGACATTTATCCAACTCGAGAGACGACTCTCGCCCAGTTTGAAAAAATGGAGTAAGCCCGTTTTTTGCTCTCTAGGGAAGCCGCCGTGACAAGATCATCTTGACTGCACGTAGGCATTTGATACAATGATAGCAATAGCTAAAATAATCAGACAGTTGCACATGAACGAAAGTGAGGAAGAACGTATGCCGCGACGAATGCAGGCTTACACGTTTTTATCCAATCACATACATGCTCTCGAGCGAGGGGTTAGGAGATGATATCCTAACCCCTCGCTCTTTTCGTTCTCTGCTCTGCTAAAGGAGGAAATTACAGATGAATCAGCAAGCAAACGTTGTAAAAGTAGATGGGGATCAATTGCGTATCGAAGATGTTGTTTCCATTGCAAGAAAGGCCACCCACATTCAATTGACCGACGAAGCATTGCATCGTGTTCGTGCTTCACGTGCCATGGTGGAGAGAATGGTATCCCAGCAGCAAGTCGTATACGGAATCACTACTGGCTTCGGAAAATTCTCCGATGTCATGATCCACGATGAGGACGTAAGCAAGCTGCAAGAAAATTTGATTATGAGTCATGCTTGCGGAATGGGCGACCCTTATGCCGTTGAAGTTGTTCGTGCGATGATGGCTTTGCGCATCAATGCGTTGGCAAAGGGCTATTCGGGAATTCGGGAAGAAACATTACTGCAGCTAGTAGAACTATGCAATCGAGGAGTTCATCCAATTATTCCTCAACAAGGCTCCCTTGGTGCCAGCGGCGATCTAGCCCCTCTCGCCCATATGGTTTTGGTCATGCTCGGCAAAGGTGAAGCGCTCGTCAATGGTAAGCGGCTATCTGGAAAAGAAGCCCTGAGTGAAGTGGGTCTTTCCCCAATTCGACTGGAGGCAAAAGAAGGTCTCGCTCTTATTAACGGTACACAGGCAATGACTGCACAGCTTTGCCTCGCCTTGTATGATTCGCGAGTACTGCTTGAAAGCGCTGAATTGATTGCGGCGATGACGATTGAAGCGCTTCGTGGCATTCCAAAAGCGTTTGATCCCCAGCTCCATCTCGTCCGCCCGCATCCAGGACAGCAGGAATCAGCAAAGCGCTTGCTCCAGCACTTATCCGGCAGCAAACGTACCACAGCGCAGGGTGAGCTACGTGTCCAAGATCCTTACAGCCTTCGTTGCCTCCCGCAAGTACATGGGGCAACTCGTGATACGCTGGAGTATGTATGGACCACGGTTACACGCGAATGCAATAGCGTCACCGATAACCCTATTCTTTTCACGGAAACAGGCGACGTCATCTCCGGCGGTAACTTCCATGGTCAACCAATGGCATTCGCAGCTGATTTTCTTGCCATAGCCATCGCTGAGCTTGCAAATATTTCCGAAAGACGCACCGAACGTCTCGTCAATCCACAGCTAAGTGGTCTTCCCGGATTCTTAACCGAAAATGGCGGACTCCATTCTGGATTTATGATTACGCAATATGTAGCCGCTTCCATTGTTTCTGAAAACAAAGTGCTCTGCCATCCCGCATCGGTCGATTCGATTCCCTCATCTGCCAATCAGGAGGACCATGTCAGCATGGGTACGACTTCTGCTCGCAAGCTTCGCACGATCGTATCGAATGTCAGCAAGGTGCTTGCTATTGAATATCTGGCAGCAGCACAAGCTATCGATTTTGGCTCGGGGGATCTCGGGACAGGTACAGCGAGAGCCTATGAGCAGTTGCGCCGGGTGATTCCCCGCCTGCATGAAGACCGCGAAATGCATCCTGATCTCGTAAAGGCAGAAGAGCTGATCCAGCAAGGGACACTCGCGTTTGTGACGGAATAATCGTTTGTGTATAGGAACGATTGTCTTTCTTTGTTATGATGGAGCTAAGGATAAGCAATTAGACCAAACCACTTGAAGTATGGAGGGCTGTCTCATGAAAGCAGGCAGAGAACTGGACCATCCTGAGTACCTGTTACTGTTTGATGGGGTTTGTCATCTGTGCCACGGTGCCGTGCAGTTTATTTTGAAGCGTGATTCGCATGGACACATTCACTTTGCTTCCTTGCAGTCACAAAGAGCACAGGAAATTTTGTCTCATTACAACTATCAGGAAAAAGACATGTCATCCGTGGTCTTTATCGCCAACGGACAGCTATATACAAAATCGGATGCGATCTTGCATGTCGGCCGCAAGCTTCAAGGTGGATGGCCTCTGTTGTCAAATGTAGCTCGGCTCATCCCTAGACCTGTCCGCAATCCGATTTATGATTGGATCGCGAGAAATCGCTATCGGTGGATGGGCAAAGCAGAACAATGCATGCTTCCCACCCCCCAGATCAGATCCCGCTTTTTGGATTAAAAGCAAAAGGAGAAGTCGCTGTCCTATCGCGGCTCCTCCTTTTTTATTCTATGTGCCCAATCATTCACTCTTGAATGACAATCCCTTTTCCTTCAATGCTGTCCGAAGCTTCGGCATAGATGCTGGCCCCATCCCATGATATTTCAGGATTTCTTTTTCGCTGTAACTAGCGAGCTGTTCTAAAGTTGTGATTCCATTGTGTTCCAATGCCCTTCTTGCTGGTGCAGAGAGCTGAGAAAGAAATCCTATGTCCGGTTTGCGTTCTTGCTCACAGATTGGACAAGTCGGACAATCACTACTTTTCACGTAAGAATGACCATTCGCGCAAGTTCTTACCGTTTTTTTGGAAGTTGTCATGGCACGTATCCTTTTTATTTTGACGTCGCTTGTGGATGCTCATCGCTCACATAGTCAGCCGCTTTGGCATTTGCCTCTACCTGCGCCGGGCTCTTGCTGCCTGGGATCACGGTCGTGACAGCCGGATGCTTAAGGCACCACGCCAATGCCCACTGTGCCATATCCATACCCTCTGGAACTTCATTTTTCTTGATTTCTTCTACTTGGAGCAACAGCTTGTTGACATGCTCCTGATCGTGTCGGTGTCGCACATCGTTTCCACCGAATACAGAACCCGGCTTATACTTTCCGCTCAAATAACCACTCGCCAACGGAACGCGAGCCAGCACACCCAGGTCCTGCTGCTGGCAAGAAGCAAAAACACCTTCTTCCGGCTTTTGATCCAAGCGATTGTACACTACTTGAATTGCTTTTGCATTTACCGAAGTAGCGGCGGATGTTTGATGCATGTTGTCGTTTTTCGCAATCGAGAGGCCGATATGACGGATCGTTCCTGCCTGCACCTGCTTGTCGAGGTAGGTCCACAAGTCATCATTGTCAAAAGCCTCGTCAGGTCCCGAGTGGAATTGGTACAAGTCAATATAGTCGGTCTGCAAGGCTTGCAGCGATTTTTCCAATTGCTGCTGAACTTCAGTTGCTCCGTAATGATTGGTTCGAGAAAATTTGTCATGAAAATGATGTCCGAATTTCGTCGCCACAATCCAGTCTTCCCGGTGGCTTTTTTTCAAATATCCTCCGATAAGCTGTTCGGACAGATGATCTCCGTAGCATTCCGCTGTATCAATCAGGTTGATGCCGAGATTCTTTGCTTTGTCGAGAATTTGGTCAACAGCTTCTTGCGAGAAATCCATTCCCCACTCCCCGCCGAATTGCCAGGTACCTACACCGATTACGGATACGTTCAGGTCTGTTTTTCCTAATCTACGGTACTTCATTGCCCGATTCCTCCTCATCATGGATAAACGAGAATCCCCTGAACGAATGTTCGCTCAGGGTGTAGACTAAAAAAATTATATGCTTTTCTCGATGTTCAATTGGCTCACAAAATCTTGCAGATTCCCTTTTCGTTCCTTGCGCATTTTCTTACGCTCATCCGCAGTGGCCATCAATCGCTCTTCTTCCTCTGTTTCAGGGGAAATAGCTGGTACATCAGTCGGATTCCCTTCCTCATCTAAGGCAACAAAGGTGAGAAAAGATGTCGCGGTCAAAATACGCTTGCCAGTCTGGAGATTTTCCGAGATGACTTTTACGAAAACCTCCATAGACGTTCTGCCTGTTGAGGAAACAAATGCTTCCAGGCAGATAGAATGTCCCATTTTGACGGGAGCAAGAAAGTCAATCGAGTCAATCGATGCTGTCACAACAGGGCGACGCGAATGTCGCATCGCAGCGATTGCAGCTACCTCATCTATATAAGCCATCATCGTACCACCAAAAATAGTCCCATGGTAATTTGTATCAGATGGCTGAACCAGTGATGCCTGAATTGTACGAGATTCTTGAGTTGTCTTGACGTTCATTGCTGTTGCTCCTTTATCAATCTACTTGATGTATACATCATCATATCACAAGGCATTCAACGTTCCAATTGATAGCTGCTCGCAAGCATGCCTTCTATTCTCTCTGCATGTTCTTGCAAAATGTAACGTAACAAAGGGAGATTCCACTCATAGGCTGGGCGATAGCCGTCTAAAGCAAACAGCTTGTCATCTATATGCGTGGCAAGCTTTCGGCGGGCCGGACTGGCACAGTAAAACTGCTCCAAATAATCTGTACCCCATCTGGAAAAGGAAGACGTTTCGATGGTAACCGCCGTTAGCAGAATCCCTTCCCCTGTCTCAATCAAATCGATTGGATACAGTTGACAGCTAAATGGCTTGAGAGGCTCTACTTCACGACCAGCCTGCTCGGCATAAGCATGAATCGCACAGCCGTAACGCCCATTGTTTTCTTGATAAAAAAGACAATTGCCATGTCGCATGCGAATGGTTCCTGGAGGCTCATTGCGATCCCAAACCCCATGCGCAAGCCAATGATTGCGTTCAGATTCATCCTGGAGTCCAGCAGAGATAGAGGGGATTTCCCCCTCCATGATTGGAATCTGCCACTCTTCTACCGCGTAAGGTTGTCCACCCTCACAGCAGGTCTCGCGATGAACTGTCCTGCAATTCCAACAGTCCAAGTGAAACAAGGCCTGGAGGGCTGTAACATCAACCAAATATTGTCCCGCTCTCACCAAGGAATGTTTGTTTTTCTTTATATATTTTTCGCAGTGGTACGCCTCTTTATCAGACATGGGATCGGGCGTGCCTACATAACGAAAAGCTCGCTTCGTTTTCATTTTTGCAAAACAATCTCCGCTTCTGTTCCAAAAATGCGCAAATGGCCTTCCTCATAGCTAGCCAAATCTACTTCATCACCCGGAATCTCCATCAGAATTTCCATTTCTTCACCCTCTGCTGTCGTAAACACGAGGAGGAGATCTTTTTCTTCAAATTCATTGTCAGTCAGCTTGGTTTCGAGGAGCTGAGCCTGAAATTGTGTTACCTCTTCCTCTTCTTCACTATCGGTATCCCATTGGGTAAAAGTCACGGTAACCTTTTGATTTTTATACTCTGCTAACAGTTGAATCAATTGCTCGTGTTGTTGAATGTCCATCTTGTAATCCCTCCGAAATGGTTCATACTGCCCATCATAACAAAGTAGCTCTTAAAAAGCCAAAAAGAAATACCGCTTCGCTGTGGGAAGCGGTTATTTCTCTTCTGCCAGTTAGCTTACCTTGCTAATGGTCTGGGCTAACGCAAAATCTTTGCCAGTTAAACCTTTTGCCTCGCGGGTGGCTAACGTAAACGTGACCGTTCCACCTGCCAAATGAATTTCCACGTGCTGATTGTCATGCTCAAGCATCTCTGCCACACGGTTGACGAAACTGACCGCAGTGGAAAAGTCACGACAGTGGTACGTGCGTGATAGTGCCATTCGGTCTTCTACCAGCTTCCAGCCAGGTACCTTGCTCAGATACAATTTGACCTGTTCCAAAGACAGCTTGCTCATTTTAGCAATGCCCCCTTTTACCCGATGAATGGTTGTTACACCATCATATTCACGAGACGTACAGGTTATCCGCACCCTATTGCTTCACGGCATAAAAAATCATACGTGGTGATTCATGTGCCACATATTCTTCAAATTGGTAATTTCCAAATACTTGAATTTTTTCGAATCCCGCCTCTGTAAGCATCGAGATCATTTGCTCGGCAGAAAACAAGCGAACCTGTTCCATATACTCACGCGGTTCGTTCGACGATTCATCGGAAATCAGTATCCGCTTTTTCACAAAACCATCCTGAATCCAGCGTTCTTCTTTAATCAGCATCCCACTGACTTCCTTCGTAGAGTGCGGCACGAGATTATCGATGACGTACGCTGCATTTAAGAAATCGATGACTACTTCACCTTTTGTTTTGAGTGCTTGTGCCATGTTACGAATAACGTTAGCATTTTCTTCATCGGAGGAGAAATAACCAAAGCTGGTAAACAAATTCACCACGATATCAAATTCATCGTGAAACGGAATGTCGCGCATGTCACAGCGGGCAAAACTTAGCTGTGGATAGGTGTTTTGTTCCTCAGCCAACTGTAAGAGAACAGGCGACAAATCCACACCAACTACTTCATAGCCCCGGCGAGCCAGCGCACGCGAATGACGCCCGCTCCCGCAGCAAAGATCTAGTACGCGTCCTGTGTCCTTTACCGGCAATCTTTCCAACAGATTAGCGATCTCTCCATCTGCTGCCGAATCGTCCCTATGACGATACACAAGCACATAATCTTCGCGAAAGCTGCGTTCAAACCATTCTTCTGCCATGTCTGAGCCCCTTTAATTCCAAGATGTTCTTATTATACCACAGCGGGGTTTATCCGTTGCCGATTTGCATGCGGCAAAGTGTACGAAAGCTTTGTTGAAAAATATAGAAAGCACTTTACATACATACTGTATGTATGTTAAATTAACCTCATCCAATCGTGAGGGAGAGATCCATAATGAAAGTGAACAGCTTTTATCCTGTCATCTTGACAGAACAAATAGAGGCTAGCGCGAAGTTTTATCGAGAACACTTTGGATTTGAAATTGTTTTTGAAGCAGATTGGTATGTGAGCCTGCAAAATCAGAGCAGCACTCCGTCATTTGAGCTAGCCATCTTAGATCCTTCACACAGCACGATTCCACAGGGATTCCGAAAGCCAGTTGATGGTGGTCTTATCCTTAATTTCGAAGTCGATGATGTTGACGCTGAATACGAGAGACTTATTGTAAAAGCAGGTCTTCCCCTCCATCTCGACATTAGAGACGAGGAATTCGGTCAGCGGCATTTTATTACATCCGATCCAAACGGCATTTTACTTGATATCATAAAAGTAATCCCGCCTTCTGAAGCATTTGCTGAAAGTTATGTTGACCCTGTATAATCTGGCGTGAAATAAGTAAGGAGATCGTACAGTATGAAGTTGTCCAAAGCAGAGCAAAAACAGCAGACGATGCAAAAACTGATCGAAGTGGCAAGAGAGATGTTCTCCTGGCAAGGCTATGCGGATGCCGCCATGGAAGACATCGTGAAACAAGCCGGGGTGACCCGTGGCGCACTGTACCATAACTTTGGGAGCAAAGAAGGATTATTTGAGGCAGTACTGGCTTCTGTCCAACAAGAAATCGGAGCGCGCGTAGAAGCAGAAGCTGCGAAAAGTGAGGATCCTTGGCAACAATTGATCTTGGGTTGCTTGGCCTTTGTCTCCTCGGCTGTTGAACATCGAAACAAGCGGATTTTGCTTATCGATGGCCCTTCTGTCATTGGGTGGGAAACGTGGCGTCGAATGGACGAGGAAAACTCCATGCGCCATCTCAGGGAGCAGCTTCAAGCGATGCAGGAGCAAGGGTACCTACGTCCCGTTTCGATCGATGCTCTGACGCATTTGCTGTCTGGTGCGATGAATGAAGCGGTGCTCTGGATTTCGGAGACGCCTGATCATGAGAAATCCCTTGAGGACATTTCAGCAGCAATGACCCTTCTCTTGGAAGGATATCGCACCAAATAAAAGCAAAGCACCCCTACTTTAGCCTCTTACCGGCAAAATGCAGGGGTGCTCTGTTATTGTAAAGGGTTTTTATGATGAAAAGCGGGTAGCTCGTCCAAGCCGAATTTTTTCAGCAGCCCGAGCAATAATGCTCTCTACCGAAGATGGGTCATCCACAACATCGTATTCGTTGATATTGACCCGCAAAATCGGACAGGAAGTAAAGGAGGCAATCCAGCTATCATAGCGGCCAAACAAATCCTGCCAGTAATCCACCGGCGTTTGTTGCTCCATCGGACGCCCGCGCTCTTTTACGCGGCCAATAATATCATCAAAGCTTCCCTCTAAATAGATCAAAATATCCGGATGCGGGAAGTAAGGCGTCATGACCATCGCTTCAAAAAGTTCTGTATAAGTGCGGTAATCTTCTTCTGTCATGTTGCCTTGCTCGTACAGCATACGGGCAAAAATCCCGGTATCCTCATAGATGGAGCGATCTTGGACAAAACCGCCACCATAATCAAACATCCGTTTTTGTTCCTTAAAGCGTTCTGCCAAAAAGAAAATTTGCAAATGGAAGCCCCAGCGCGATAAATCGTTATAGTAACGGCCCAAATACGGGTTATTGTCAACCTTTTCTACCGACACACGAAATCCGAGCTGATCTGCCAAGGCATGTGTAAAGGTGGATTTTCCTACCCCTACTGTCCCTCCGATCGTAATCACTGCGTTGTTCGGTATCCCGTATTTTTCACGAAGCGTGCTGTTTTGAAACCTAGACATGTTCGCAACTCCTTATCCCCATGCTTACTTTTCCTTTGTTCCCTAACCTTTTTGTCCCATCAACTCTTGAATCCGTGGTGCAATTCGATCCAGTACAACCTTCAAATCTTCTGGTCTATGTACGAAATCCAAATCGTCACAATCGAATTTGATGACAGGCGTATCCTGATGATGCTTTTCAAATGCTTCCATAAACTCGTTGTAATCAGCAATCAGGTTCTCCATATAGGTGACATCCATGCTGCGCTCCATTTCGCGATCGCGC
This sequence comes from Brevibacillus sp. Leaf182, assembly GCF_001423865.2. Lineage (NCBI taxonomy): Bacteria > Bacillati > Bacillota > Bacilli > Caryophanales > Paenibacillaceae > Brevibacillus > Brevibacillus sp. Leaf182. The sequence continues at coordinate 69,807 of NZ_LMPN02000032.1, forward strand.
ATCGCAATCCGCTTCATCACGGTCTCAATCGAAGCTGTCATGTAGATCACCAAATGGGCCTGAGGCAAATCCTCTGTAAGGATATCATAAATTTTGAGGTACTTTGGCAGGTTATCTCCTTGTAACGTCCGTTTGGCAAAAATCGTATTTTTGAAAATATTGTAATCAGAAACAACGGAAATACCTTGATTCAGGAACTTTGAATGAATATCCTGCAACTGCTTGTAACGATTGCAGAGGAAAAACATCTCGAGTTGAAAGCTCCATTCGGCAATATTTTCATAAAATTTACCCAGGAACGGGTTTTCGTAGACGATCTCTTCCAGTAGTTGCAAGTTGCATGCACGGCTTAGTTCCCGCGATAAAGAGGTTTTCCCAATACCAATAGGTCCCTCAACGGTAATCAATATGGACTTCATGTATGCTTCGATTCCTTTCAAGAAAATGAGAGCACCCCATATTCTAGCACGTATGTAAGCGTTTGTCGAAAACATTCGCATCGTGTCGTTTGGTATCGTTTGGTACTTGTTTTTTATTAAGAAAAACTGCTCTTCAGAAAGAGCAGTCTAGTTCTTACGTAAAATATTCAACACGAGCCTGTGGAAACAGTCGGGCAATTTCGCTTTCCAAATGTGCCTGCAAAGCCTTTGCTTGGATATCGGGATAGACATACTTCCCTTTCCCGTATTTGCCCCATTTGTACTTGCGCTCTTCTTCCTTCATCTCCAGCTTCGTTTTCGGGTAGCGCTGGAGGATCAAGCTTTTCGCAATCTTGGTAAAACGGTGCTGGATCAGTTCGAACGTCAAGTCCTCCATCGCTTCTGGAACCAACTGCGAACGCAGCCTTTCCAGCAAATCGGTATACCCCGCTTCCCATCCGTCAAACCAATACAAAGGCGCTAAAATAAAGCCGAGCGGATAACCAGCCTTGGCTACCTTCCCTGCTGCCTCCAGTCGCTGATGAAAGCTGGATGTGCCTGGCTCGAAATTTTTGATGACATAGTCGGCATTCATGCTGAAGCGAAATCGGGTATGCTTGTTGTGCTTGGCATCCAGCAAGGAATCCACGTGGTGAAACTTGGTCACGAAGCGCAACCGCCCAAACTCCTGCTGGCCCATAAACTCAATCGCTCGTTTCAGATTGCCCGTAAGATGCTCAATGCTAACCGGATCGGATGTACAAGCTGCCTCAAAACGCGTAATCTCACCCGGGCGTTCTTGGATATACTTCTCGGCTTGCGCAAGAATCTCATCTGTATTGACGTATACCCGCACGTACGGCTTAGTCCCGATGTTTGTGTTCAAATAGCAATAGTGACAGTGGGCAGCACATCCCGTAGCCAATGGAATGGCATATTCTGCGGAAGGCTTGGAAGTCTCGAACTTCAATGTTTTGCGTACACCAATGACCAACGTCCGCTTCGCATTGCGATACTTCTCCACTTCTGTATCCCCAGGGATGCCACGGACCTGATTATGGCTGGTCGTCATCTGCATCGGAATTCCTTCCTTTTGAAAACGACGATACAGCTCTTGACCAAGTGGATAATTCAATGCATGTGGCTCGACGAAAATATAATCCGGAACAAACAGCTTGCTACCTTTCTGCTCCGTCTTTTCCGATCTTTCCAAAAGGGTCGTTCCCATAGCCATCATCCCCCCTTCACCTAGTATGCCCGTGCCTTTCGACTGGACGTAAGGGGAAGTATGGCTGTGCCCGTCATTTCAGGGTGTTCTTAAAGTCGCGTAGCAGTGCCTTTGCTTGCTCCTGTTGAGCTAGCGGTACTTGCAGTGTATAGACATGTCCTGCTTTTTTGGTCTGTCTGGACAAAAGTCTGACCCGAATTCCTTTCATTTCTAAATAACGCCGACATTCCTGAGCAATCCGCGGGAGGCCATACGATTCATGAATCGTAACCCATTTGATCCACATGCACCTGCACCCCATCCTTACACACTTCTTTCTTTTACAGTAAGCAGTGGACGGGTGATTGGTTCAAAACAAAAGAGAGTTACTGGCATTTTAGGAAAACCGTTTTTGCCTCTGAGCCGTCTAATGGTATAGGAGGGGGAAAAAGTGAATCTGGAACAGCTCGTTTCACGCGCAAAAAATGGGGATGATGATGCCTTTTTTCAACTCGTCAGCCTTCATAAAGAACAACTGTATAAAATCGCCTACGCCTTTCTTCGTAATGAGACAGATGCATTGGAAGCCATTCAGGAAGCGACGTGCCGTTCCTATCTCAAGCTGGCACGATTAAAACAGCCTGCGTATTTTCGTACTTGGCTGACGCGCATCCTTATTCATATTTGTCTGGATGAACAAAAGCGCCGAAAACGGATCATCTTGGACCCCATGGTAGATGACGTCGAAAGTCGGGCAAGTATTCCTATGGACGACCAAAATGTCGAGCGTATTCAAATCGAAGAGGCTCTTGCTCGTCTCAGTCCGAACTATCGTCACATTATTATTTTGAAATATTTTGAAGATCGAACGATACGCGATATTGCAGAAGTACTCGGTCATCCGGAAGGCACTATCAAAACATGGCTACACAAGGCTTTAGGTGCACTCCGCAAAGATCTCGGGAAAGGCTGGTGAGCTTTATGCGTGATAATGAAAAAAAGAATGCGAGTCCATTCATAGTTCCCGCTGAGATTGATCAATACATTCGAAGAGGGATGGAACAAGCAAAAGAGCTGCGTCAAAATCGGAGCCGCAATCGGTGGATACGCGTTGGTTCTAGTCTCGTTGCTTGCTTGTTCATTTTTGTGTTTATTTTTTCCGTTCGCCTTTCACCCGCTGTTGCCGCTTATGTCAGCTCGATTCCTGGAATGGAAAAGATCGTGGATTTCCTTCGGGATGACAAAGGCTTGCAAAAGGCAGCCGAACACAATCTTGTCCAAAATATTGGCGCCAGTGGTTCACTTGACGGTGTCACTTTTACGATCGATCAGGTATTGGCAGATGAAAAACGGATGCTCCTCTTCTATACACTGAAGAATGATCTTCCCGATAAAGAAGTAGCACTTCATAAAATCGAGTTGTTTGATCAATCAGGAAAGGAGTGGGAGCACGGTGTTTCCTGGTCCGGCATGGGCAGCGAAGACCCTGTGATCCGAAACCGCATTGATATTATCATCAACGAAGCTACCGAAATACCTGATTTCATGGCAGCGAAAGTCTCGTTGGAAATCGATCATATCAAACAAGATAATCCCCTATCAATTGACTTTGTGGTCGACAAAAGCAAGTACAAGACTTTTGAGAAAAAAGTGTATCCGGTGACGAAGGAAGTCACGGTTGACGGACAGCGGTTTACGATTGAACAAATTGCTGTCTTTCCTACACAAACAGAAGTAAGTATCCGATTTGACCCAGCCAATAAAAAACATGTCTTTGACTTCGATAAGCTAAGACTTGAGGATGAAAAAGGGCAAACGTTTGCTTTTTGGGGGAATGGCGTTCCTGTTCGTGACAACGGAGAAAACGGAAAGATATACCATCTGGAAAGCATCTATTTTGTGGAACCCGAAAAACTCTACCTAAAAACAGATGGCATCCGTGCTTTGGACAAAGATCAATTACAAATCGTGATTGATGCGAAGACAGGTACACTCACAAAAGTCCCGAATGATCGCCTGAAACTAACGGCGCTGCGTCAAGTCGATGATGTGGTAGGCATGGACTTCTCTTTGAAGGTGCCGCCTCAAGATAATCACTCTCATATCTCTCTTGGGTATAACATGACGGATGACCTAGGAAATGAATATGAATACGTGCAAGGAAGCTCTTCATCTGCAACGAAAGATGAATCCATTCAAAACTATTCCATGCTATTCAAACGAAAAACAAACAAAGGTACACCTACTTCCTATTCCTTTCTACTGTCCAGCTATCCTGAACGACTTCAAGGCACTTTTTCTATTGAAGTCAAATAATAAATGCCCCATCAGCGATTGCTTGTACGGCATCGCTGTGGGGCATTCTTCATGTGATAACCTTAGTCTACAACCGCCCAGTGGTTGGTCGGCCCATGCCCGCCACCCAATTGCGGAGCTGTCTTAATTGCTTCGAAGATAAAGCGATTTGCTTTTTCAACCGCAGTGATGAGCGGTGTATTTTTGGCTAACTCTGCTGTAAGAGCCGCTGAAAACGTACAGCCTGTGCCGTGCGTATGACGTGTATGGATACGCTCATGGGACAATTCATGGAATGCCGTGCCATCGAACAAAATGTCCACGACAATGTCCCCCTGCATATGTCCACCCTTCATCAGGACATTGCGGGCTCCTAACGCATGTATCGCTTTTGCCCCTTCGCGCATCTCATCAGTCGTCTCGATTCTCATGCCAGTCAAGCATTCTGCTTCCGGCAAGTTGGGTGTGACGACTTCTGCGAGAGGCAACAACTCTTTTTTCAATGCAACGATCGCCTCATCCAACAGTAGTTTTGACCCTCCCTTGGCAATCATCACCGGGTCTACTACCAGCTTTTTCAGGCCAAATGCTTTGACCTCTTCTGCAACAGCACGAATGATATCAGCGTTAAACAGCATTCCCGTTTTCGCCGCGTCCGCGCCAAGATCACGCAGCACCTCATGCATTTGCTGGGCAACCGCCGCTGTCGGCAACGGATAAACGCCTGCTACGCCCAATGTATTTTGTGCAGTGATTGCTGTGATCGCACTCATTCCGTACACACCGAGTTGATGAAAGGTTTTCAGATCTGCCTGAATCCCAGCTCCCCCACCGCTATCTGAACCCGCTATCGTCAATGCTTTCGCAATCGTGCTCATGACATTCCCTCCTGCTTTCCACCTTTTCTCACCTGAGTATACCATCCGCTCGTCCTATTCGGTATACTAAAGGAATGTTTGCCAACAGTCATGCAAGGAGGCATCTGCATGTCCTATCGGATCTTTTATTGGTTGACCTTTTTGATACCAACCATCATCATCGGGGGGTTTGAATTCATCCGTCACGACTTTCTGCTGCCCTATATGTCTATGGAAGCCGGGAATGTGTACATTACCCTCTTGACGCTCTTTCTTTCTTTTTTATTCGCTACCTGGATGTTTCACACGCTTAAACAAATGAATGCACGAATTGTCGAGGAGCAAGCTCGTCGCGCTGTTTATGAAGAACGGGAACGCCTTGCCCGCGAATTACACGACGGGATTGCACAGTCTCTGTTCTTCCTCAATGTAAAGCTGAAGCAGGGACAATTGGACGATGCGCGGGTCGCTGTTTCTGCCATCGACAATCATGTACGCCAAGCCATTTTTAATTTGCGCTCATTGCCAGAAGAAGGCAGTCTGGATCAACGCCTTGAGAAATGGTTGGCGCAATGGAGCGCTTTATCTGGAATCGACGTTGCTAGCGAATTGCATGTCAAAGATGGCTTTTTCACTCCCACCGCAGAAGTACAACTGTTCGGGATCATCCAAGAAGCTTTTGCCAACATTCGCAAGCATTCTCAGGCCAAGCATTCGTGGATTCACCTCACGACAGATGAAACAACTGGCTGGGTTCTCGCTGTTGAGGATGACGGCATTGGGATTTCCAACCCTTCTCCCGATACGAAAAAATACGGTTTGTCCATGATGCGCGAGCGAGCACGCCAGTTAAACGCCACCATTGACGTTCAGTTACGACCGGCAGGCGGTACGATCATCCGCTTATCTTCTCATTCAGGAGGAAAAATACAATGAACGCTTACCGTGTATTGATCGCCGACGACCACCCGATGGCTCGTATGGCCATTCGCAGTCTACTTGATCCTGATCCCTCTTTTGAAGTCATCGGAGAAGCGCAAAATGGGGAGGAAGCTTTTCTCTTATGCGGACAAATACAACCGGACCTTGTGCTCATGGACATCAACATGCCGAAATGGAGCGGACTCGAAGCAACCCGCGAGGTTAAAAAAGCATACCCGCACATCAAGGTCGTCATTCTCAGTGTCTCCGATGACGTTGCTGACCTGATCACGGCTATTCAGTTCGGCGCCCAAGGTTACTTGCTGAAAAATTTAGAGCCTGATGACTGGATTAACTACTTGCATGCCTTGCTCGGCGAGGACAGTGAGTTGACTCGTGAAATGGCAACCCGCCTCATGTACCGCTTCCGTCAAGAAGAGGCGACAGATGAAATGGTACCAGATGTTCTGACCCCGCGAGAGCGAGAGATTGTCATGTATGTAGGAGCAGGAAAAACGAATCGGGAAATAAGTGAGGCACTGATCATCGCAGAAAACACTGTGAAAAACCACCTGAAAAACATTCTCGAGAAGCTGCAATTGGCTAATCGTGTCCAGCTCGCTGCTTATGCAGTTCGCCATCATTTGGTCATCAAATAAAAAACATTGCTTTCTGCTCGATCAACTGTCATCCTTAGTAAGATACGTTTTCCACAGACATAAGAAATGCAGGTGATCCGCATGATCGAAGTCAAGACCTCCAAACTAAGCAATGGAGAATTAAATAGAGGTGTATTTGCAACGCAAGATATCCGAAAAGGCGACCTGATTCATGAAGCGCCCGTGCTGCCCTATTTGAACGAAGAGCATGAGCATATCGAGAAAACCTTACTCGCGGATTATGCATTTGAGTACGGTGCCAATCACACAGCCTTCTTGTTAGGCTATGGTATGCTATTTAATCATTCCTACACGCCAAATGCCACGTATGAGATTAACTTCGATAACCACACGTTTGATTTTTATGCTTATACGGACATTCAAGCGGGTGAAGAAATCTTAATCAACTACAATGGTGATGAGGATTGCGATGATCCTCTCTGGTTCTATGAGGACCAACAGAAAGAAACAGATGATACCAAATAAGCAAAGGTCTTAAGGAAGTAAGAAAACCCGGAAACAGACACTTGGAATAAGTGCCCGTTATCCGGGTTGTTCTGTGTAGAGGGTCAATTATAAACGCAACCACTTGGCGAAGTACTGTTCGTTCACTGGAAAATATGCCGTGGCAAAACGAATAAACTCAGGCGTATCCACCTGTTTGTAGGCGTACGTCTGATAATAGTCATGCAAAAACTCCCAGCCATTCGCCTCATCGCCGTAAGTTGTAATCAGCTTCCATAACTCTTTCACTGGCTGTCCGTACACCGGACCCGTGATCGGTCCCTTGTCAAACGCATCCAACGGCAGGTTGGAAACCGACTTGGTCGCATCCGCTTGCTCGGCAAAATAAAAGCTGGCGTCCCCTTTTTTCTCCACATCGTAAAAATAGACCGTTGTGGCCAATTCTGTTATTCCTTCATCCAGCCAGGCGTGATGGAACGGATCATTCGAGACCACTCCATAAAACCATTGATGGGCAATCTCATGCACCACGGTATGACTCAAATCAGGGTCCACACTCCCCGTGTGTCCGACAGTCACCACGCCGGGATATTCCATACTTGCAGTTTCATCCAACAGGATATCGAGTTGTTTATGCGGGTAGGGACCCAATTTATCCGTGAATTGTTCAAACGATTTTTCGGCAGCTTGCAGAGCGGCTGTCATCGCTTCCTTGTCTGCGTCCTTTCCCCATACTCGAAGCTCGACACCTTTGACCTTTTTGCTTTTACTCTGCATTCCTTTTACAACTGCGATGAATACTTCTTTCGTATTTTTCACTTTTATTTTACCGCTCTGACTATTCGACGCCTTGTCCTGATCAGACGAGCTGATGACGGTATACCCTTGCGGCAAGCGGTACGAAATAGAAAAATCCGCATGGCTCGTATGATACGATTCGCCTCGAAGCGAGTACGGCTTTTTATTCCATCCGTCCTTCCCCTGGTAGGAGGCGAGCATCGGATATGCTTGCGCCAAATGGAAGCCATTTTCCGTACGGTCAAAGCGCAAACCTTTTCTAGGAACAGTAAACTCATATGTTACGGTTACATCTCGAGTCTCATGTGGCGCAAGCTTTTCGGCAAGTGGGATGGCAAGCGTATCACCGGTTAGCTGATACTTTGCTTTCACATCATCTAGCTTGACATCACGAATTTTCACTTCGGCTGCGTCCTCGAAGAATGGGGGTTTGTTCTCTTTTGTAAATGCATTGGGCAGGAAATAAAAGACCAACTGATCCCATTCGTCCTTAGAACGATTTTCAACAGTGATCTTGGCCTCAGCGGTAAACATTCCTTCTGGCGACATCTCGAACTTCAGGTCGTACGTGCCTTTACTGCCATCTGCTACGGGCTTGGCTGTGAAGTCGTCTATCTTCCCCACCGAAGGAGACTCCGCCTCTACCCGTTCTGGCATCCACCAGCCACTTCCAGATCCACCGAGCACCAAAGTCAACGCGGAAGCCATTACCGTCACCTTGAGCAAACGCTGCTGCCATTTGATTTCCTTCGTAATCGATTTCAACTCCAGCCCTCCCAACCTTTCGCCTTATCGTTGAATCGTTTTCTCGAAAAAAGACAGCCGCAGACCGGGCCTCACTTCTTTTTGATCCTTCAAGGTAAAACCATGTCTTTCATACAAGCGAACAGCCGGTTCATTCAAGGACCCCGTCGCAACGACGATCTTGCTGCAACCATGCTCGTGGACAGAGGCAAGCAATTGACTCGCGATCCCCTTGCGAAAATGAACAGGATCGACAATCATCCGATGAATATCCAACGTTTCCCCCTCGATCACAAAAGAAACCGCCCCTGCCAGCTTGCCTTCCTCTATGAAGCCATAAAACGTTTCTTCACATGTCCTCAGTTGTTCTACTGATTCTCGCAGAGGAGGAATATCTTCCGTTCCAATTAACTCCGCCTCTACACGATACGCTCTTTGCTGCATATCCCAAAGTTTTTGTACTGTTTGTTCATCCTGTAAATCTAGACGCATGATCATTTCGGTTTCCCCCGCATGTTAACTGTCTGGTGCTGCTTCAAAGCTATAGTACACATAAGGATCTTTCGGTGCGGAGACGGCTTCAACCTGAGAGGCTTTGAGAACGAGCATGTCATATCCGTCCACCTGACGTAGCTCGAGCTTTCCGCGAACTTTTACCCAGCTATCTTTTGCCCATTTGTTGGCGTCCTCCTTTTCCACCAAAACGCCATAAACACTGGAATCTGCTGTACAGCAGGTGACGGAAAAGCGCGCTACGACAAACTGTTGCTTCGTAAAATCAGGCTGCCGATAGACAAACCCGATCGTCTCAAGCTCTTTTCCAGCAAATTCTTTTGCATATAGCTCCATCGTAGTGAGTCCGTCCAGGAACACTTTGTCATTCAGTTCAATCACTGGCTGTTTATGTAAAAAGACGGCGATATCCGTGTAAAAGTCACCAAATCCCCCGTTCGAGAATCTTTGCCGCAATTGTTCGTCATCTGTAGCCTGCACCGGGGGTGTTGCTACTTGATTGGCAGCCTCTGGCTGTGGTTCTACGCTTGGCTTGGCATCTTCTTTTACCTCTGCTGTCTGCTTCTCATTCTCTGTTGCATTCGCGTTCGCGTTCGCCGTAACATCCGCCAGCTTTCGTACATCATTGCTGAGAAGGGTGATTCCCCGCTTCTCTGCTACATCACTGCCAAGAATTTTATCCGGCATGACAAAACCCATCACGATTGGGAGTACAAACAAGCCATAAACCAAAAGGGAGCCCATGGGAGTACGCGGTACTTTATGCTGCTCCTCACAATCGCAATCGTAAACACTACTGCCAACAAAAATTTGCCGGATGCTGACAATTGTCAACAAGGACAGGATGACGAGCGTGACATAACTGAACATGTGTAATCGCGGTGCGAGGTAGTGACTGAGCGTTTCCGACAGGATCAAATAGGCCAACAACGCTGTAATGCCCGCCAATATCAAACTGCGCATGACATGATGACGCTTTAATTTGTTCTGATCCATATTTTCCTCCTTACATCGGTATGAGCATAGTGACGCAAATGACCAAAAGCGTAATAGCTACGACTAGCTTGACAACAAAACCAAAGCGAAACGTTCCAAATAGCATCAACGTCGTTTTTAAATCGAGCATGGGACCGAAAACCAGAAAGGCAAGCAACGAGCTGCTTGAAAATGTATTGGCAAAGGAAGCAGCGATAAATGCATCTGCCTCTGAACAAAGCGAAAACAAATACGCCATCCCCATCATGACCAAATTGGACGTGAGCGGTGTTTGACCGATGTCCATGAGCGTGTCCCGACTAATGTACACCTGTAGTAGCGCGCTGATAAACGCACCAAACAACAAGTATTTTCCCATGTCAAAAAATTCATCTACAGCGTGGGCAAACGTCGAGGACAGCTTTCCACTCGTCGCTTTTACATGTTCGGCTTCATGACTGTTTTGCGATTCCATGCCGAGCCGTATCGGATTTTTTTTGACAAACAGGAAGACGAGCATGCCTACAATGAGGGCAACAACAAATCCCGCAATGCCTCGATACAGAGCCATTTCCGGCTGACGGGCAAAAGCGACATAGGTCGATGACAAAACAACGGGATTCACAATCGGTCCCGCCAATAAGAAAACAATCCCGACTGACAGCGGCATCCCTTTTTGGATCAGGCGACGAACCACAGGGATAATGGCACATTCACATACAGGGAACAAAAACCCCAGCAACCCGGCAAACGGCAGGGCTACGAGTGGATGCTTCGGTGTCCAACGCCTCACCTGCTCTTCAGTCACAAACGTCTGGATAAACGCAGAAAAGAATACACCCAAGAGGACAAACGGGATTGCTTCCAGCCAAATACTAAGGAAAAAGGTTTTCACATCTAGCCACAAAGGGGACCATTCTATACTCCAACCGGAAAACAAGCTGCTGTCTCTGCCCATGGTTAACCAAACGACACTTAGTCCAAGCAGGAGCGCCCCGATTATTTCAACCAGGAATTGGCGAATCTTCAGAATCAAGTGGGAATTCTCTCCTCTCCATTTGCAAATAGGTATCATTCCTATTTATATACAGACATCTAAATTTCCTTCTTGTCCTTAACCTTTTTTTACAAGATGAACAGGTTGTACAGCCTTCCCTTCCCCCTCTATCCGTCTTATAATGGTGAAAAATGGTACGGTTCGGGGTGAATGAAGTGAGCGATGATATTCAGCGCATTCCCACTGATCTAGAGGTTTGTGAGGTACAGACGATCGATGAAGAAAAAGTAAACAGGCTTCGGCCCAGAATGGTGGAGACGGCAGGTGTCGCCCCTCTTTTCAAGGCTCTCGCAGACGATACGCGAGCAAAAATCATTTACGCGCTGGCACTTGAAGGAGAGCTATGCGTTTGTGATGTAGCAGCAACCATCAATAGTTCGATCCCTAATACCTCTCACCATCTGCGCTTGTTAAAAAACATGGGCCTCGCCCGGTACCGCAAAAACGGCAAGCTCGTCTATTACTCGCTCGATGATGATCATGTCCGTCATTTAATCATGTGTGGTATTGAGCATGCTGCCGAATTAAAGCAATCAAAACCGTAAAACCACTGGCTACATACAGGTCCGTCACTATAAGTGGCGGCTTTTTTTGCGTATGCTCAAAAAACATTCAAACAATTACTTGAATATAATAATGAATATGGTATGATTTAGTTAATCCTTACCGAAAGAAGGCACTAATCATGAACGACTATGATGTCATCGTAATTGGCGGAGGGCAGGCAGGACTTGCTCTCGGATATGCACTCAAGCGCAAAAATCGCCGTTTTGTCATCGTGGAGCAAAACCAACGGATCGGGGACAGTTGGCGGCAACGCTACGATTCACTGGTGCTTTTTACACCACGTAAACATAATCAACTACCTGATCTTACGTTTCCCGGAGAACGGAATTCGCTCCCGAACAAGGATGAAGCGGCAGACTACCTCGAATTGTACGCCAAACATTTCGAATTGCCTGTCATGCTGGGTACGACTGTTTTGGAGCTCAGCAAAATTGGTTTCCGCTTCCAAGTACGGACACAAGACCGTCTGCTCTATGCGAAGCAAGTCGTCATTGCAACAGGGCCATTTCATACGCCGTTTATCCCAGGTATTGCGAATAGCTTGGACCACACTGTTCATCAACTGCACACTTCGCAGTACAAGAATGAGAGCCAGCTCATCGACGGCCCGGTCCTTGTCGTTGGCAGCGGCAACTCCGGGGCACAGATTGCGGTAGAGCTCGCCGCTCATCGACCCGTTATTTTTTCACAGGGAGATTCACGCTCTTACTTGCCAAACTTCATATTTGGAAAACCTATATTTGATTACATGAAGACACTTGGATTACTTGATGCTCCCCACTCCACCTGGATCGGCAAGAAAATGCGCAGCTCACCCGATCCGATATTCGGCTACAAAAAGCAGGTACGCGAGCTCTCTCGCTCAGGAGCATTGCGGTTGGTTTCTCGAACCGTACAGGTTAATGGGCATACCGTTTATTTTGCAGATGGAACAGAGGCAACAGTCAATAACGTATTGTGGGCCACTGGCTTTCGACCAAACTACGATTGGCTGAGTATTCCAGATGTGCTTGATTCGAAAGGCAGACCCATTCATCTTCGGGGTGTCACAAAAGTGCCTGGCCTATCCTTTCTCGGACTTCCCTGGCAGCATACGAGGGCGTCAGCGCTTATGGGCGGCGTAGGAAAAGACGCCCTTTATCTAGTGGAACATCTATAAATTATTTTCTAGAAGGAGGATTCTATCATGGGCTTTCACCATCACGATCATGGAGATGGACACGATCACCATCACCATGGAAAAGGAGCCAGTAAACGTGCTCTTCTCACTGCTTTCCTCATTATCGCTGTATTTTTGGTCGTAGAAACCATTGGGGGCTTCATCACTAACAGTTTGGCATTGCTATCCGATGCTGGTCATATGCTAAGCGATGCATTAGCGCTTTTGTTGAGCTTGATTGCTGTCCATTTCGCATCACGTCCCCCTTCTGCCAAGAGAACGTTCGGGATGAAGCGCTTTGAAATTTTGGCTGCGCTGACCAATGGCGTCACTCTCGTCGTGATTTCCTTGTTCATTTTCTGGGAAGGATTCGAACGTATGTGGAATCCACCTGAGGTAGCCAGCGGCTCAATGATCATCATCGCTACTGTAGGGCTCCTCGCCAATATCGCTGCAGCCATGGTACTCATGCGTGGTGATACCAAGAACAACGTCAATTTACGCAGCGCATACCTTCATGTACTCGGCGATCTACTCGGTTCCGTAGCCGCGATACTAGGCGGTATTCTCATGTGGGCATTTGGTTGGTATATTGCCGACCCGATCATCAGTATCATTGTTTCTATCCTGATCATGCTGAGCGCATGGCGCGTCACGAAAGAATCCATCAATATTTTGCTGGAAGGAGCTCCATCTCGGCTGGATACAGCCAAAGTAGAACAAAGACTCAGCCAGTTAACCGGAGTAGTCAAGGTGCATGATCTTCATATTTGGACTGTTACTTCCGGCTTTGATTCTCTTACCTGCCATCTCGTTGTCGAGGATGATTTGCCCAGCTACCCTGTTTTAAATGACGCGCTTGCCCTGTTGGAAAAAGAATTTGGCATTACACACGCGACCATCCAGATTGAGAACTCGTCTACTACACACGGTGACTTACATTGCCAGGCAACAGCCGATTCCCACGCTCATGATCACGATCATAACCATGAGCACAACCACGACCATCCGCATGATCATAAACAACATAGCCATTCCTAAATAAAAGAAACCATCTCCCGACATTTTCGAGAGATGGTTTTTCTTGTGATTAATCCTCCATGGTAGACAGGTCACCAGTCGGTAGACCTAATTCCCACGCTTTCAAGACGCGGCGCATGATTTTTCCGGAACGCGTTTTTGGCAACTTGTCGCGGAATTCAATTTCACGAGGAGCAGCATGTGCAGCCAATCCTTCTTTCACAAACTTGCGAATTTCTTCCATCAACGCTTCACTTGGCTCATAGCCAGCTCGCAGCGCGATGAATGCTTTAATAATTTCACCACGAACCGGATCTGGTTTGCCGATGACACCCGCTTCGGCTACTGCTGGATGCTCCACGAGCTTGCTCTCTACTTCAAACGGACCGACTCGCTCACCGGAAGTATTGATCACATCATCAATACGGCCTTGGAACCAGAAGTAACCTTCTTCATCCTTGTATGCAGAATCCCCGGATACATACCAGCCCGGGATGCTGAAGTATTCCTCGTACTTCGCTGGGTTGTTCCAGATTTTTCTCATCATGGCTGGCCAACCAGTACGGATTGCCAGATTCCCCATTCGATTCGGCGGCAGCTCATTTCCACGGTCGTCAATAATCGCTGCATAAATACCTGGGAACGGCTTACCCATCGATCCAGGCTTGATCGCCATACAGCGATAGTTAGAGATCAACTGAGCACCTGTTTCCGTCATCCACCAGTTGTCGTGAATGCGTTGATTGAACACGCGCATTCCCCAGTGAACGACTTCAGGATTGAGTGGTTCACCAACGCTCAGGACGTGACGCAGACTGGATAAGTCAAATTGCTTGACGAGTTCATCCCCTGCCCCCATGAACATGCGGAACGTAGTCGGAGCACTGAACCAGATCGATACTTTGTTTTTCTCAATGACTTTATACCAGTCTTCGGGAGTGAAACGTCCACCACGTACGACGATAGTCGCTCCATTCAACCAAGGTGAAAAGATGCCATAAGAAGTACCTGTTACCCAGCCTGGGTCTGCTGTGCACCAATAAACGTCATCCTCTTGCAAGTCGAGAATCCATTTCCCAGTCTGGTAATGCTGGATCATGGCATTGTGAACATGCAGAACACCCTTTGGCTTGCCCGTTGAGCCTGATGTGTAATGCAGGATCATGCCATCCTCACGATCAACCCATTCGATTTCCAGCTCTGTGGAGGCTTCTGCCATCGCTTTTTCAAAGCGGATGTAACCTTCTTTTAGCTCCTCTTCTGCACCTACAACAATTACGTGTTTTAAGGCAGGCAGGTCGTTTACGGGAATGCGCGGCAGGAGTGCAGGTGTCGTAACGATCGCAACTGCTTCGCTATTTTCCAAGCGATCACGAACAGCTGCTTCCATGAACGCTTCGAACAGCGGTCCTACGATTGCACCAACCTTGATCGTGCCTAAAACGCTTACATAAAGCTCAGGCGAACGCGGCATAAAGACGAAAACGCGGTCCCCTTTTACAATGCCCAAATTCCGCAAAACATTCCCGAATTTATTGGATAATTCACTTAATTGCGCAAAAGTGTACGTCTCGTCTCTCGTCGCATTGCTGTACATCAATGCGATTTTGTCTTTCCGATCAGTAGCGAGATGTCGATCAATGGCTTCGTACACCATGTTCACTTTCCCGGTCTCATACCAAGAGAATTGCTTCTCCACATCCGCCCAATCAAAATTCGCATATGCTTCGTCATAATTTTCCAGATTATAAGGGCCTTCCATTGCTGGAATTTTCTCCACGTTCATGTCTTCACTCTCCCACTCTACATCGTTTTTCTCACTACGCAACATTCATAATATTTCTACATTTTTTGCGTAATTCCTCCTGCCAGAACCTACTTATTCGATTGCGAACTTTTTCTTGTATAATGACGGTATTATGACCGCAAAGGAGATGGCTGACCATGATGATCTGGCTTATTTTACTTGGCGCTATCGCCTTGTTGCTTTTTCGAGCCTATCGCAATACATTTGATGTTCAAATAAAGGAAATAGCCATACCCTTGAAAAAATCCCGACACCTTCAACAACCGCATGAGTTTGAGCCGCTTTCGATCTTGCATTTGTCTGATTTGCACATGGAAAACTTATCTGTATTGCCCCAGTGCATTGTCGATGACTTCTCGGAGCGTCAGGTAGACCTGATTGCGATTACCGGCGATTTGCTTGACCGCGAAAAAAACATTCCGAAGGCAGTTGCTTTTGTGCAATGTCTTCAGCAATTGCAGCCAGCACTTGGAACCTATGTGGTTTTTGGCAATCACGACTACGTTCTTACCCCTTTCAAGCTCGCTCAGTTGAAATCAGAGTTAGAACGTATTGGCTGTCGTGTTCTTATCAACGAAAATGAAACCATCTATCACAAGGGCCAGCCCCTGCACATTATCGGTGTGGATGATTTCAGCACGCGCCATAGCAACCTGGACAAGTCTTTCTTCGGTGTACCCGAGACAGGAGCAAGGCTCGTCTTGACTCATGATCCTAATATAGTTTTGCACATGAAAGAGTATGCTTACGATTATTTGTTGTCAGGGCATTTTCATGGCGGACAGATCCATTGGCCTCGCCCCTTTCATCTTGCAACGATGGGGAAGCTGCCTAAGCTGAATATCGTGAAAGGTCTTCACGAGATGGATGGTCGTCTCTTTTACATCAGTGAGGGCCTGGGGCAAACAGGGGTAAATATCCGTCTGCGTTCCCGTCCCGAGATAACTTTGCATGTACTGGGCAGTGATGCTCCATTCAACGAGATGGCCGCTCCAGCTTTGGCGCTACAAGAAACAGCTGCCACGCTTGCCCTCGACTAAGGTATAATAGCCTTACTTTCATGTCGAGATGGGGGTCACCTTGTGGAAAAATGGAAGAGAGATGTTGAGCACATCCGACAAGCGACAAATTTACCTATCGAATATGTACATGTCTCACAAACAGAAGCAGCACAAGTCCAACTGGAATGGGTACAAAAGGGCTGGGAGCAAGTTGCCCTCCATTCGAGCAACGGTGAAATGACATTGATCCTTGTCGAAACGGCATCTTGGGATACTTCAGCCCGGGCGTTGTTGGATCTGATTTTTCCTCATGTGGATGATTCAGCAACCCTTCCCCTCTCAAAACAGATATTCAATTGGCTTTCGGGCATTGTCTCTGGCTCCCCTGTTGCAAGCCCTGATCAGTTGGAAGCGAAATGGCCGTGGAAAGAAGCACGCGTCTCATTTTTATTAGAGCGATGCAGACCAGACCGCAAAGGAGAATGGGGTTCCTTGCAGCCCTTGTTGCAAGATTTTTTCGAAGGTTCACCCGATTTCATTTCGTTGACCCAAACACATGCCCTTCTCATCGTCCCTGTCTCCATGCTCGATCATCAAAAATCGGCATCAGAGCTTTTGGAGTGGGCATCTGGCTTACATGATCTGATTTCGATGGAATGGATGGAACCCGTTCGCCTTGTTGTTGGATCGCCAATCACGAGTCCACTTGCATTGGGCGACACTCTTTTACGACAAGTATCACTCGCCCGCGCCCTTCAATCCTATCGACCACAAATGATGGTTGCTGGGGATTGGTCTTATCCGTTAGAACGATGGGCAGCTTCTCTCCCCAAAGAAATAGCAGTCGCAATCGCCAACGAGCTTGCCGCTGTCATAACCGTTCCGCAAATGACAGATGAACAACTGGAAACATTAGATACGTTGTTCGCCAGACAATTGAATGTAAGCGATACAGCACGGCAGCTTTTCCTTCACCGGAATACACTGCTGTATCGATTGGACAAGCTGACGGAACAAACGGGATTAGACCCGCGCTTGTTTCCTGATGCCGTCATGCTTCAGCTCTATCTTCTCTTTCGTCAAAATTAACAAAACATTTTGTATATACTGTCCGTATCCATCTTGCATGTGAATTGGTACCCTACCCTTACAGACATCCAAGAATTTGCTCTCTTCACAAACCCGAGGAGGTGCCTTTTTCATGGCAAAGGTAAGTCTTTCCCACATTTATAAACGATATGGAAGCAACGTTACGGCAGTTGACGATTTTCACTTGGAAATTCAGGATCGCGAATTCCTCGTTCTAGTCGGACCATCTGGTTGTGGAAAATCTACCACACTGCGCATGATTGCAGGTCTGGAAGAGATTTCGGAAGGTGATTTATACATAGGCGATCGCCGTGTCAACGATGTGGCTCCCAAAGATCGCGACATCGCCATGGTTTTTCAAAGCTATGCACTCTATCCGCATATGAATGTATACGAAAATATGGCTTTCGGCCTGAAATTGCGCAAATTCTCAAAATCCGATATTGATAAGCGCATTCAAGATGCAGCTCGAATCCTTGATATTTCCCATTTGTTAGACCGCAAGCCAAAAGCGCTGTCAGGGGGACAAAGACAACGTGTCGCATTGGGTCGTGCGATCGTTCGTGAGCCGCAAGTATTTTTGATGGATGAACCGTTGTCCAACCTCGATGCGAAGCTGCGTGTACAAATGCGCACGGAAATATTGAAACTGCATCAACGTTTGAATACGACGATTATTTATGTAACGCACGATCAGACGGAAGCCATGACTATGGGAGACCGGATCGTCGTCATGAAGGACGGCCTTATCCAACAGGTGGCAACCCCGACTGAAATCTACAATTACCCAGTCAATCTGTTTGTTGCGAGCTTTATTGGCTCACCTGCGATGAACTTTGTGAAAGGGAATCTTTCCGAGAAAGACGGGGCACTCTATTTTGATGCACAAAATATTCATGTACGCTTCCCAGAAGATAAAGCCAAAACGTTACGGGAAAAAGGTTATGTAAATAAGCAGGTTATTTTTGGTATTCGCCCGGAGGACATTTACAGCGACGCCTCTTTTATGGAAGCCAATCCATTTGAGAGCTCACTGGAAGCTGAAGTTGAAGTCGTAGAAAACATGGGCTCCGAATTGTACGTCTATTTCCACAATATCGGGGATACCCAGATGGTAGCACGCGTGGATTCTCGTGAAGCGCTAAAACCAAAGATGAAGGTAAAACTAGCGATGGATCTTGCCAAATGTCATGTATTTGACAGCGAGACAGAAGTAGCTGTATTCTAATAGCGAAATGAGAAGGAGTGTCCCAGCAGGCATTCCTTTTCCTATTTTTTTGTGCAAAAGCTTTTTATAGAGAGAACAACTAGAGATAGCGTGGAGAGGAGCGGATAAGAAGTGGCTTATCAAATCGTCTTTTTTGACATTGACGGAACCTTACTGAACACCGATCACATCATTCCACAAACAACGGTGGACGCCGTACAAACATTAAAACAAAATGGTGTCCATGTCGCGATCGCAACTGGCCGAGCTCCTTATCATTTGATGCCAATCGCAGAGCAATTGGGCATTGAGACTTTCGTGGGCTTTAACGGGTCGTATGTGAAGAGCGAAGGGAAGATCATCCATCACACGCCAATTGCTACAGATACATTGGCAACGCTCGAACAAATGGCTGAGGGTCATTCCCATCCCATGGTATTTTTGAGCGCAGATCACTTCTATGCCAATGCAATAGACCACCCACATATCATCGAGTCTTTTGATTGGTTGGGACTGGAATACCCAGCTTATCGCCATCGCTACTGGGAGGAAACGCCGATTTATCAAGCATTTCTCTACTGTGGCGCTGATGAATCAAGATACACGGGTGAATTCCATGACGTCTCTTACATTCGTTGGCATGAGCACTGTATGGATATTTTGCCCCCAAACGGCTCCAAAGCAAAAGGAATTGAGGCCGTCTTAAAACATTTTGGACTCACTCCTGCGGATGCTGTTGCCTTTGGAGATGGATTGAACGACAAAGAGATGCTCTCCTATGTTGGTATGGGGGTAGCGATGGGGAATGCTCATGAAGAATTGAAGCCGTTCGCCAATATGATTACGCGCCATGTAAACGACAGTGGCATCCAGCATGGCTTAGCAAGGCTTGGTTTAATCTAGTTACGCTAATTGTAAGCTATTTCCTTCATAATCACTCCCTTCATGTGCACGCTATAGACAACAGCACTGGAGGGAGTGAGTTTTTTTGCGCGTCTGGCCTTTTGTTGCCGTTGTTGCCTTGGTCGGTCTCGTAGTTGTCCCGTATCGGATGAATCAGAATGCAGAACAGGAAATGCGCGAACCTCATCCCCGCGTGACATCGGTACAAGCGAGAATTCCCCGCATTAACTACATTGAACAGGTGAAAGACATTCGTCGTGACCTGGAGAAAAAAAGCCATATTCAAACGCTTCATCATAACCAGCGTGACCGCAGTCATTATGTAGAAAATGAAGTCGTCGTGCGGTTTTCACCACGCCCCAAGCAAGAAAAAATTGATCAGCTCGTTTCTTCTTTGGATGCCAAGATCAAACGTGATTTTGACAAATTTCTCATTATCAAATCAAAGAGTATGACTACCAAGCAGCTCATGAAAAAACTGGCTGAACATCCCGACTCCGTATTTGCCGAGCCAAATTACCTCTTACTTCCGAACGTGAAACCAAACGATACGTATTACAAGGAATACCAGTGGAATCTTCCTCTGATCGGCATGGAGCAAAGTTGGGACGTCAGCGAAGGCAGCAGTGATGTCATCGTTGCAGTCGTCGATACAGGTGTGGATATGAAGCATCCGGAATTTGCTGGTAAGCTGGTCAAAGGCTACAACGTTTTAGATGGCAGTAACAAACCTGAGGATGATAATGGCCATGGAACCCACGTATCTGGTGTCATCGCGGCGAAAACGAACAACAAAGATGGCATTGCTGGAATGTCCTGGAATAGCAAGATCATGCCGGTCAAAGCTATTGGCGCAGACGGTTCCGGATCAGCGGTGGACATCGCACAAGGTATTTATTGGGCGACAGATAACGGAGCAGATGTCATTAACTTGAGTGTAGGTAACTACACCTCTTCTGCTGCTCTACGGGAAGCTTGTCGTTATGCCTTTGATAAAAATGTCGTGTTAGTCGCTGCTTCCGGGAACGATGCGAGCGATCAGCCTAGCTTTCCTGCTGCCTATGATGAAGTCCTTGCCGTTGCCGCTGTCGATCACCGTAAAGAACGCGCCGATTTTTCCAACTTTGGTGATTATGTGGATGTATCTGCTCCTGGCGTGGATATTCCGAGCACGTACATTTATAGTGACTATGCCTCGCTATCAGGTACTTCGATGGCGTGCCCTCATGTCGCTGCACTCGCTTCGCTCATCCGTTCCATTCATCCCAATATGAGTACCCCAGACGTGATGAATCTCATTAGACAATCTTCGACTGACCTCGGTGCTCCTGGGCACGATCAGTTATACGGGTACGGTATGATCAATGTGAACCAGGCCCTTCGCCAAGCCCAGCCGGCCGAGCGAGTGAAAACAGAACAGCCTCCAAAAACAATCGGCGGCTTGCTTAATAAATTCTTTCAACGACTGCGCTTTGGTGGGTAATAAGTTCAGTGAAAAAAAAGGCGTACGAACTGATTTCGGGTTCGCACGCCTTTTTTATGTGGGGATCACTCCCCCACCTCTCTGTTTTTCGGTGTTAAATGAGATATCACTCAGACTTTGGCATACCATAGGCTTCATAAGCCTTGCGTAGAATCTCAAAGCTCTGCTTTTTTCGTTCATGGTACGTTGGCAGATCCCATTTGTCCCATTGGTACAAGAGTGGTTTGGAAGCTTCCCGCGAGAATGGCTTCTGATTGGAATGTGCGAATACTTCTACGCCGATACCTATACTTTCGGTTGGTACAATTCCATTCGCTTCATACGGATATTTCCAAACCTGCTTGCTGCTCGGGTCAGTATACCCCAAAAGCATCCAAGGAATGCGTATTTCCAAGACATTTCCCTTTGCATACCAATCTGCCAGTGAGTAGTACACCGGATCTTGCGGATCGGAAATCCCTGGCTTCATAATGCCCACTTCCAGCTCTTCGAAAGGTACTGTTTTCTTTGATTCTGGTAAATACAATGCTTTGTTCAATGCCAGCTTCCATGGCAAGAATATGCCGTTATCGGCTTGATCATAACGCTCGTCCCAAGGCAGCATTCCCTTGATGTACCCATATAGCCAACTATGCTGATCATAGGCGCTGTTGACAAAAATGCGAGAATTGCTGTCCCCTTGCATTTGCAACAAAAATTCGATCTCTTGGGAAAATGTAATACCTGGTGCTTTATCAGCAGTTCGACTCCCACCAGTCACCGTATCGAAGCCAATATCCAGCGTGTCCTTTGAGAAATCCCAAACGCCTTCGCTCTTCTTTAGCATGAGAAACAAGTACGCTTCATCGTGTGTAACAGATAGATCAAATCCCGGATAAGCACGTTTGACTCGCTGAAGTCTTTTTTCCCAATCTGCTGTTTTCCCATCAAGGATGATCTGGTCAGAGGCGTAATTACCCGGTTCCACCGCAATGACACCGAATTTTTCCTCGTTCGTCAACGGATTATTCCACATCGCCCTCCGCTCCCACGGCAACTCTAGGTCAATCGTATTCCAGGTAAATTTGAACCATTCATCCTGCCATGCAAACAAAAGTGCGCCATCATAACCTTCTTCATAAATATTGCGCAGCATATCGGCGTTCATCTCGCCTTGCTCTTGTTCCGTATGCATTCCTTGGTTCCGTCCAGCAGGCCCATAATGAGTCATTCCCCTTGAGCTAGGTACGCCATATTCGGCAACCAACAATGGGATTCCTTTATGGTGGGCACGCAAATCGCGCAGGTATCCGGCGTACGGGTCTATCTTGCCGCTCGAATCCCGGTACGCTTGGTACTTTTCCTCATATCGCAAAAAGTCCGGGTAATACGGATAAACATGATAAGCGGCAAAGTAACCGGCTGGCCATTCCGGGGAGGCCTTCAGATTCATCGGGTCGATCGAGACCATATCCTCTTGTGGTAGCGGCTCGTTAGGATGCGACAGCGGATCGGTCGTCAGCCAGTTTGTGAACGATACGGGATGCTGCCATCCATATTTCATCTCTTCCTCAGCCAAATAATCAAGCATGAAGGCCAACCAGCTTTCAAAAGGAGAAGCTTTTTCCGATGCCTTGATGTATTTTCCCTGATAAGGAGGCATGTCCGGATGTAATGCATTCGTCACCTGTACTGTATACGGATACCACTCAGTACCGAGTATCCATCCTACCAAGTACTGTGACACATCTGTCCGATATTCACCGCTGGCACGACCGTACCGCTCTGGGAGTGTCACGTCTCCATGGACTGCTTGCACAGCGTCTCTAATCTCTTGGCGAAAATCTTTGGTGATTTCGGGAGTAAAGGCATCCCGTCCTTTCCGATCTTCACCCGCGAGCGCTTCATCCGGCGACCAGATTCCTTGCAGCAGGAGCAAAGGCTCTTCCTGCTTTTGGTTGAACTCGTGTAAGGCCTCATAAAAAATCGGAGGTAGAATCGTATAAATGCGGACGACTTTGTTATTCATTTCCTTCATCTGCGAAAACCAGCGCAAGTAATCTTCCCGGGTCGGGGAGAGCTCTCCAGGATAGTGTCCTGGTGTCGTTGCACCCAGATTGATTCCCGCCCAAAACACGGGTTCCCAGCCTTGCCCGTTGTAGAGGGTAATATCCCCACCATCTACTTTGGCAACCAACTTTTTGCCTTCACCTTCGAATACAGGCATCGGTTTTGACGCTTTGCTTGCTTCCATCTGGGCTTCACTTTTTTTGACCAGTTCCCTCCACTTCTCGTAGTCATGGATGGCGTATCCGGCGTAGCCTGCAAATTCTTCGAGGTTATCTTCGAGAACGGTCAGTTGCTCCTCCAATCCGCCATGCCCTTCCTCATAAAAGGTTGTGTTTTCTCCCTCTGCACTTTGCAGCAGGTTAAGGCCTACAACCACTTTGTTTTTTTGATTGTCCGCTTCGTTCATGATCGGATTTACAATTTCCAATACCCCGTTCGGTCCCTCTACCCTATCGCGATAGGCCATTAACGTTACATGATCTAGCGTGCTGACCAGCCATTTGCTGACCGTTTCCGATTTGTCTGCCAGCGACAGCTCGTACATCCAAAACGGGATATCGACACTTAACTCCAAAGCCGGGTCCTTTTTGATTTCCGTGGACAAGTACTCGATATTGGCTACCCATTCGTTTTTGATAACTTCCTTGTTCTCATTCCATTCGGGTAGTACGTGAGGTTCAATATCAAGATGGAGGCCACTAAATCTTTCACCTTCTCCTGCTGATTGATTATAGGTCTGAACCCAGTTTAAAAAGGTGGTAATACTTTTTCGATTGGAAACGAGAGACCAGACCGGATCTCCTGCAAGAGCATCCACGCGAATACCAGATGCATTTGCTTCCTTCATAAAGGAACGATAATCTTGAGTGGCAACATTTTCTTGGTCAATATGCAAATAAATGAGATTGACGTCATGTTGCTTGGCAAATGCGATGATTTCTTCTCTTTCTGTGACAATGAGCTGCGTATTCCAAATCCAGGTCGCAATCATCGGCGGAGTCCTATACAAATAAGCGATGATTGCGATGACTGGTATGATGATGATCAAAAAGCCAAGCAGCAGCTTTTTTTTGCTTGATCGATTCTGTTCTGGTTCTGTGTTAGCTGTAAAAATAAGACATCCTCCTACTGACTGCAATTATGTGCGGGTTACCATCAATCTTTTGGCATACTGCTCTTTGATGCTTTGGCGTTCTCTGGCGATGGCCAAAGCGTCGTTCGGAACATCCTCTGTGATCGTAGAGCCTGCGGCTACATAAGCGCCCTCTCCGATGGTAACTGGAGCTATCAAATTGGCATTGCAACCAATAAAGGCGTGATCACCAACGATCGTTTTATGCTTGTGTACGCCATCGTAGTTGACAGTGATTGTACCGCAGCCTACGTTTACCTGTTCACCAATATCAGCATCACCAATATACGAGAGATGAGCAACCTTTGCCCCTTTCCCGAGACGTGAATTTTTCAGTTCGACAAAATCTCCGACCTTCGCCTCCTCACCTACCTCCGAACCTGGACGAATGTAGGCATAAGGACCAACAGCTGCTCCGTCTCGAATCGTGCTATTACATACATTTGAGTAGCGAATTTCTACGTTACTCCCTACGATGCAATCACTTACATCTACGTTCGGTCCGATGACACAACTGGGTCCTATTGTTGTTTTCCCGCGGAGGTACGTTCCCGGATGAATAACCGTATCAGATCCGATACACACATCGGCATCAATATAGGTGGAGGTTGGATCAATGATTGTGACCCCGTTTTGCATATGCTGCTCATTGATTCGCATACGGAGCAATCTCTCGGCGCAAGCCAGCTGGATTCTGTCATTCACGCCGCCCCCCTCTTCCGCATCATCGGTCATGAAAGCCGCAATGGGCTCGTTTTGCTCGCTTAAAATAGTCAAAACATCAGGCAAATAATACTCTTTCTGAGCATTATTATTTTTCACTCGGGATATGGCTTGAAACAGCTTTTGGTTGTCGAAACCATACATTCCTGTATTGATTTCACATACGAGCCGTTCTTCGGCTGTCGCATCCTTGTGCTCCACGATCCGTTCTACAAGACCGTTTGCGTCGCGGATTAATCGTCCGTACCCTGTAGGATCGTCTACTCGTGCCGTTAATACAGTTGCTGCTGCATGTTGCGTTTCATGCTGCTCGAGCAGTTGCTTCAGTGTTTTCTCCCTCACCAATGGTGTGTCACCACTCAACACGAGCGTTGTCCCCTGTTTGTCTTGCAGGAGGTCAGTTGCCATCATCACTGCATGGGCAGTTCCCAATTGCTCGGACTGGTAAGCATAGCGGACAGAAGCACCGAACTGCTTTTTCACTTGCTCGGCCCCATGCCCTACAATCAAAATAATCTCATGGATGCCAAGACCATGTAATCGGTCGACAATATGCTGAATCATTGGTTTTCCACAAACCTCATGGAGCACTTTGCAACGCGTAGACCTCATCCGCGTCCCTTTTCCCGCTGCCAATACAATTGCATAACGACTACTCATGTGATCCTCCCAACAGATCGACTTATTTGGCTTCTTTGAAGTACGGCCTTACTCTGTTGACAATATCCTCAACAATATCTCTCGTCCCCATTGTCGTTGTCTGTTGACCCTTCTCGTAAACCTGAAGCATGATTTCTATCAATGTTTTTTGATCAAGAGTTTGGTCAGTGGAATCCATCATGGACAATTCAGCCCCTTACGGAAATAATGTAAATCCGACAAGTCAAAATGGGGAAAGAATCCCGTTCTCTCCAACTAAGCTGGCTGTTCCGGGATTCTTCCAAATCATATTTTTTTATTCAACAGTTACACTTTTGGCAAGATTCCGTGGCTTGTCTACATCATTGCCCAATGCCAGAGAAGTGTAATACGAGATCAATTGCAGTGGAATAACGGACAGGATAGGGGTAAACACAGGTAATGTCGCAGGCACAAAGCACACTTCATCTACATTTCTGTGCAGTTCAACATTCCCATCCAATGTGATCGCTAACACATTCCCACCTCGTGCCTTCACTTCTGTAATATTGCTAACCATTTTTTCTTCCAGCTCTTTTTGTGTCACCAAGGCAATGACAGGCGTACCCTCTTCGATCAAAGCCAGTGTCCCATGCTTCAATTCCCCTGCAGCGTATGCCTCTGAGTGAAGGTACGAAATTTCCTTCAACTTCAAGGACCCTTCCAACGCCACAGCATAATCAATGCCTCTGCCGATAAAGAACAGGCTGGTATGATTTTTGATGGACTCGGCATAGACGCGAATATCATCCGCATGTTGGAGTGCCTTTTCAGCCTGCTCAGGCAGCTGTCTCAAATTGGCAATCATGAATTCCCGTTCTGTTTCCGCAAGTGTCTCCTTCACTTGAGCCAGATACAATCCGAGTAGATAAAAAACGATTACCTGAGAGGTGTACGCCTTCGTTGAAGCCACAGCAATTTCCGGTCCGGCAAAGGTAGCAAGCACATAATCGGCTTCACGGGCAATCGAGCTGCCTTGTACATTTGTAATGGCCAAGACCTTGGCTCCCAGGCGTTGGCTCTCCCGCAACGCTGCCAGCGTATCAGCTGTTTCACCCGACTGACTCACGACAATGACCAGCGTTTTTTCAGATATAATAGGGCGTCTATATCTGAATTCTGAAGCGACATCGACTTCTACAGGTATCCTCGCCAATTCTTCGATTACATTCTTGCCGATCAAACCTGCATGAAATGCGGTTCCGCACGCTATGATGAATATTTTCTCAAATCGATTGATCTGTTCTAGTTGTAATTGGAAATCCTTCAAAACAATTTGCTTTCCGTCCTCGTCAATCCGGTTGAGTAATGTGTTACGAAATGCATTTGGCTGCTCATAAATTTCTTTTAGCATGAAGTGCTCAAAACCGTCCTTCTCCGTCTCTTCCACATTCCAATCTACGCGGAACAGCTCTCGCTGAAGCGGTTCGCATGTTTCCACTTTCATAAGAGAAACGCTGTCTTTCTTGAGAACCGCCATTTCCCCATCTTCTAAGATGACAATGTCTCGTGTGTGCTCAAGAACCGCAGAGATGTCGGAACCAATGAAATTTTCTCCTTTGCCTACCCCGATAATTAAAGGACTTGCCAATCGGACTGCCACCATTTTATCTGGCTCGTACTCGCAAACAACACCGAGAGCATATGCGCCGCGCATACGCAGTACTGCATTTCGAACCGCGGCGACGAGATCGCCTTCGTATAGGACAGCAATCAGATGAGCAATGACTTCTGTATCGGTCTCGGATGTAAACGTAACCCCATGGTCCAATAGCTCCTGTTTGATTTCCAGATAGTTTTCGATAATACCATTGTGGACAACAGAAAACTTTCCTGATTCATCCGTATGCGGATGTGAGTTCTCATCGGATGGACGGCCGTGAGTGGCCCAACGCGTATGTCCGATTCCTAAACAACCTCGAATAGGAGATTGGACGAGCCGTTCTTCCAAAACGGCCAGCCTTCCTTTCGATTTGCAAATCTCTATTTTTTCACCGTTAAAAATTGCGACACCAGCCGAGTCATAGCCGCGATACTCCAACTTCTGCAAACCATTTGTCAGGATTTGTTGCGCTTGTCCCTCACCAATATATCCCACGATACCGCACATACGATTGCCTCCCTGTTCCGTAATCATCAGCCAGTTTTCTAGTTAAGCCAGGAGTACGACTCGTTCTTCCTCGACGTGCATCCTTGCTGGATTCCCCAGCTTGTAAATGTGTTGACACGTTATGCTGTCAAAAGCATTTCGTGTATCAATGATAGCCACACCCAGTTCAGCAAACTTCTGGTAGTCAAAGCTCTTATGATTCGTAACGAGTACCATGCAATCGTAATTTTTCATTTGTTCCAAGTCATGCGGAATGGAACGAACTGTGTTCCCGCGTTTGTCTACAAAGCTTTGTGCATAAGGATCGTAATAATCGACACGTGCCCCGTTTTCTTGGAATAGCTCGTAAATATGCAAGCCAGGGGATTCACGCAGATCATCAATGTCAGGCTTGTAGGCCATCCCCAAAATGAGAATCCGCGAGTTTTTGATTGATTTGGCATAAAGATTTAGTACCTGTGCGGTTTTATTAATCACATAGTCTGGCATATTGTCGTTAATCGATTGTGCCAGTTCGATAAATTTGCTATGAAAACGGAAGCCCTTTGCCTTCCAAGAGAGGTACATCGGATCAAGCGGAATGCAATGTCCCCCAATTCCAGGACCTGGATAAAACGGCATATAGCCGAACGGTTTCGTTGACGCAGCTTTGATAACCTCCCACACATCAATGCCCATTTTATCGCACATCATAGCCATTTCATTGATAAAGGCAATGTTTACACTCCGGAACGTATTTTCCAATAATTTAGACATTTCCGCAACTTTCGGGGATGAAACCGTTACTACGTTAGTAACCAGATTGCTATACAGCAGAGCCCCCAACTCCAAGCACTTCGGCGTGGTTCCCCCGATTACTTTTGGCGTATTGTGCGTGTTGAAAGAATAGTTACCTGGATCGACACGCTCAGGAGAGAAGCAAAGGAAGAAATCCTTTCCGACGGTCAGACCCAGCTTTTCGAACTCCCATTGGATCAATTCTTCTGTCGTACCAGGGTAAGTTGTGCTTTCAAGCGTAATCAGAAGGTTTTTCTTTTTGTATTTGATAATTTCACGGACAACTCCCTTAATAAAGGACGTATCCGGGTCTTGATTTTCACTGAGCGGCGTTGGAACACATATGCTGACCGCATCCAGCTCCTTGAGCACCCGATAATCAGTGGTCGGGAAGAATCGCTGAGCAGAAAGACTTGATTGGATCACATCGCAAGGAACGTCCTGGATATATGACCTGCCTGCGAGCAAGGTTTCTACCTTTCGCTGATCCAAATCGATCCCATAAACAGAGAAACCGCTTTTTGCCATTTCCATAGCAAGGGGCAGACCAACGTACCCAAGTCCAATTACCCCAACTTTTACGGTCTTTGATTCCATTTTTTGCTTCAATTTTGTGAAGTAGCTCATTTTTCTTCCTCCCTTTTATCTGTGTTTAAGACAATAGACTTCTCACTCGTGCTTCCAGGTCTACGGGTGAAAATGGCTTCGCTATATAATCTGAGACTCCCAGCTCGAATGATCTTTTCTTGTCGTCTTCCAACCGTTTGTGAGTTAATACCACAATTTTGGTACCATGCTCCACTCCATTGATCTTGCTGATGAGCTGGTAACCGTCTTCAATGGCCAAATTGATATCGGTGATTACCGCGTCCGGTAAAAATCGCTTGTATTTTTCCCAAGCCTCTCTCCCGTTGTCCGCCAAATAAACGCAGTAACCTTTTCTTTGTAAATAGATGCGTAAAAACTCATTCACAGTTTCATCTTGCGAAACAAGCAAAAGACTCCCCTTTATTTCCGATGATCTTTTACCGCTGTATATGTGAATATCACCAGCACTTCCCATTCCAGCAGTAATCTCCTGTACCATACCACTGAGAACTTGTGCTGCTGATTCCCCCTGTTCAGGGAAGCTCGCGATGAATACTGGCCCTGCCAGCATACGTTGGGTCTGTAGCTGTTCCTTGATGAAGAGAGAATGGAAATGAGTATTACCTAGCATTTGGTCGCCGAGGAGAATACCGAGAATACTGCTTTGTTTGTCGTAAAAACAATGGATATCCGTAAACCCCTCTGCTTTTGCCAAAGAAATTTTCAAATCTTGGATCTTTTCTTCACTGCTTCCATTCGTTACAGCCAGAATAATCCCGCATGGCAACTGACTCGATTCATAGAAGGTAAGCACATGTTCAAAGGCTTGAAATAAAGGAAACGAATACGCTTTTGCAATCTGACTCATGGTATCTCCCTCCTGTGCCCTGGTTCTCTATGTTTTCCAGCTTGTTCTCGTCATGGTTCCCCATGTGTTATTGTTGCGAAGAAACTCGATATGACCCAAAAATCTCCAGATGACTCCCAACTGCTGATATCCAAGAAACATGAAGAAGAGGAATGCCAACATCTTGAGGTTGTCGCGAACTCTTGTGTAACGCTTGAAGGCCAACTCTTCCATAAACAGGGAGCCTATCCCGAGCAGTACGCCAAACAAGAGATTCAGCAACGCATAGATAGCTAGTATTCTCCATTGAGTCATGTCCATCAATGTATATCCCAGCAGAGCCAAAAAACCGGTAAATCTGAAATATGGATTCAGTGTTTCAAAAATGATGTTATAGGGAAATGTAATCAACCCCATAACTTTGTACTTGGGACGGCCTACTATATAAATGCCGTACTCCAGCATGTTTTTGAGGTTGCCGCGTCCCCATCTTCTTCGCTGGCTGCCAAGTATTTTCAGGGTATCAGGAGCCTGGGTCCAGCAAACGGCATCGGGGCAAAAAGCCACTCGATACGGAAGTTTATTTTCAAGCATATATTTATGAAGTTTGATGATGATGTTCATGTCCTCGCCGGGATATCCCCCTCGATAACCGCCGGCTTTGACAACGAAATCTTTTCGAAATACCCCAAAGGCACCAGACACAATAATCAGCCCGTTGATTGAACTCCACCCAATCCTTCCCCCTAGGAATGCCTTTAAGTATTCGACACACTGGAACATAGGCAAGATTTTGGTTGGAAGATTGACTTTCTTTATCATTCCATCCTCGATTTCACAGCCGTTTGCGATTCGGACGATACCGCCGATCGCGACCGTTTCTTCAGGGTTTTCCATGTACACCTTGGCAATGCGGATCAACGCGTCCTTTTCCAATAACGAATCAGCATCGATGGAAGCAATCAATGGGTAATGGGAAAGATTAATCCCGGCGTTTAGCGAGTCGGCTTTTCCTCCGTTTTCCTTATCAATGAGATATAAATTGGGATATTGCGGATTGTAATAAACGCCTTGTACGTTGGAGGTTTCCAATACTCTAGAGCCCCCTGCATACTCTGTGCGGGTTAACTGGAACTCCTGTAACAAAACTTGCAACGTGTCATCTTTTGAACCGTCATTAATAACAATAACTTCATACTTGGGATAATCGAGCGCGAGAAGCGAGCGAACGTTTTCAATGATGGTCAATTCCTCATTGTAAGCGGGAACGAGAATCGAAATCTGTGGTACGTACTCTGACCCAGAGAGTGACTGAAAGCGAGAATACATGGAGCTTTTTATGATGGAAAAAATATTTTTGATGGACAGGCTTAGAATCGTTAAATAGAGCGTCTCAATTACGATTACGTAATAAACAGCAAAGATCCCGTATGCTTGCAAAAAGTCCCTCATGTCAATCTCCTTTCAGGTGTAGTTACACGGCATAAACATATCGATTTTTCTTGTCCTCTTGCTCCTCCTCACTGATTTGCTTTTTGCAACTGGCATACATCTCAATCATTTCAGTATTCTGACAGACTTCCGTATCGTTCGTCTTCATCAACGACTCGAATAATGTCGTTGCCAAAACAGCATCATATCCGAACAGCAGCTTCACTGACTGGATGCGGACTTCCTTGTCTTCCGAATCGATCTGCCGATATACCAAATCGGCAATCTCTGCGGTTAATGGAGCAGACCATCCAATCAAAGCGATTTTAATCAAATCCTTGTCCGTACTTCGCAAGCATTCAAGCAATAATGGTGTACAATCCAGCTCTGTCTCTTTCATGATGTCAACAGCAAGGTAATGAATGCTTTTTCGATGCTTTACAAGGAGCATCAGCATGTTCCTTAAATCGTCCAGATTTCTCGCACACTTGGCGATAGATCTCGCGATGATAAAATGAGTAGGATCGAGTTTTTTTGTCTGCAACAATTGCAGAAGTCTTGGTACGGCTTCCTCGGATCGCATTGCTCCTACATGGTAGGCCGCATCGATCCTTATCCAATGGGAGCGACTATACAGCCTTTGGAGGTTTTGCTTGACGAGCCCTGTATCCTCACATAGTGTGATCATTTTCTTTCGGTGGCTGCCTGTAAGAGATTCGATCCAATCAATGAGTTTTTGTTGCAGAACGCTCATTTCCAAACGATTTAACTGCCAGTAAGGCGGTTTCAACCTCTCAGGCGAGTCCATATGAGACTGGATATACGTGAAGTAGTCTTGAAACTGTCCCAGGTAAATGCGCGTTCTCCTTTCTATCAACAAATTCCTTGATTTAATCACCAAGATCCCCATAAAAAATAGTATAATTATTACAATTAGCAGGCAGATTACCGTTACTGCTTCTGACAAATTGGCATGCAGATTGGATCTCTCCTCTCCAGTTTTTTGTAAGTTTTTCTGTGCATTCCTATCCATTTCAAGTCGACAGCGGTTAACACTATTCAAAGTCGAACGTTTCTTTATAGAGAACAATTCGTTCGTTTTGTTCTTTATAAAGAACGATTTGAAATTAGTATCCTGTACGGGCAATGGAATGTAAAATATCAATTTTCTCTAAAAATAGACCAAAAACAGCGAAAATCGACTATTTTGTAGAATTTCGTCTGAATATCTCGTTTTTTCTCAATCTTAATAACGAACACTACGTTTCTTATAAAGAACGAACGCAATTATAGATACATAGCCATAATGACGCTTCATTTTATCTAGTAGAAAGGTAATTTTTTAGCAATGTCAGTAGAGTCAAATCGAATAAATGAGCCAAACGACACAGGACTAGTCCCACAAAAAGTTGTGTTTCAGCTATATTGACGTTATAATAAACGAAGAGATTTAAAGGGGTGGCTATTACATGATCGGCTCGCGTATACAGCAGCTTAGAATAGACAAAGGCCTTTCTCTTTCTGATTTAGCTGAACGCGCTGGTGTCGCAAAGTCTTATCTGAGCTCAATCGAGCGCGGCATTCAGCAAAATCCTTCTATTCAATTTCTTGAGAAAATCGCACTAGTATTAAATGTGACAGTAGACACATTGCTTCAGGAAAAAGATATTCCTTCAAGCGAGAATGTTGATGAAGAATGGTACAAGCTGATCGAAGAGGCTATGAAATCCGGGGTAAGTAAAGAACAGTTTCGGGAGTTTTTGGAGTACAATAAATGGCGGTTAAATCGACATAAATAACATTTTTGCCAGCACTAATATAGTGGTGGCTTATTATTTTTTTTGCATGAATTTAAAACAAAAGTCACAAATACTAGATTTACATATGAAACTGAATTAAGTATCATTTCTGATATAAGCTTTTTACCTATCTTTTCCAACCATTTTTTGGGTATTTTATTTGTTTTTACAAAAGGAGGGTAAAAGGGGAACTAACATGAAAACCACTCCGTCTCCTAAAGATCTCCTGGATAAGGAATGGATCGATTTAATCTTTACAGCACGAAAAATGGGATTAAGCATTGAGGAAATTCGTTTTTTTCTTGTGAACTCTTCTCTCTCTTTTGATGAGGAAAAAAGTGATTCCTTCGAAGCATAATGTAAACAGCCATTATCCATTATGCTACACTTTTATAAATAATAGGACTTCCATCAGGGTTCATCCCCCGACCGGGAAGCCATAGAAAAACACAGGCTTATTAGGCCTGTGCTTTTTCTATTTGCATACTTTTTTTCGCGATATAGTCTGTCTCGTAATATTGAAGATCATTACGCATCGGTTCGAACACTCTCGATAGGGACAAGGTCAACTGCTGTAACTCAGGGGTGACCTGCTTGCGAAAAATGATACAGTCCTGACCCGTATAGGCCAATCGTCCATCTTCTTCGTAAACCTCACCTTTGGGATAGTAGAAGTTATTTATACAGGTATGGTATACCTGATACAATACTTCCTCGGCAAACTCCTCATGAAATCGTGCGCGTCGGAGCGATACTCCCAGCCTTTCGTATGCATTTTCGCAGTAAACCAAAAGGTGGCGCAAGTCGGAAAGATAGTTACGGTAATACGTTTCAAATTCTTCAGGATCACCTGACGCGGATACAAGACCAGCTAAGGTAATCTGATTCAAAAAACGTTCCACTTCCATGCTGACCTTTTTCAACTTGGTGTACGTCTCTTCGCACAATTGCTTTAGATGAGTCGCTGACATAAAGTCCCCCTAATGTTGAAGAATCTGCCTTTTTTATAATAAGTATAAAGGAAAGATTATTTATTACACAAGGGTTATTTTTATACAGCCAGGCTGCTTTGGAAGTTTGATAAGGAACATCATATAAGCGCAAATAAGGCTACGCCAAAGCTTTGGCGCAGCCCACTTATCCTATGCAAATGCTATTTATGCTGCTGTTTGCTCACTAACTTTTCCCTTCATTTTCCTTATCTGCAACAAATAAATAACATAGGCTGCGAACAACCCGATGAGAGTCATGAAGCCGAGAACAACAAAGTCGTTCCTCACTGCTGACAGACCATGTCCCTTCGTCAATATTTCTCTAACACCATTCAAGAAATACGTCAGCGGCAAAGATTTTGCAATCGCGACAATTCCGGTCGGCATCGACATGAGTGGCCAGGTATAGCCAGATAACATGAACGAAGGTACTGCAATCATCATCCCGATCTGAGTAGCTTGGAGCTGGCTGCTAGACACAAAAGAGATGGCATAACCAATAGCCAACACCGCCAAGTTAAACATGGTAGCCAGTAGCATCAGGTCGAACGTGCTTCCGTAATAAGGGATATCAAAACCTTTTAACAATAGTGTAAACGCCAGGAACATGTTGAGGGTTCCTGCCAGAAAGTACGGCAGCAATTTGCTCGCTGTGATTGCGAAGAAGCTATAGCGAGAGAGTGTATCCTTCCAGGTACCCTCTTCTTTTTGTTGGGCTACAGACAATACGATTCCGAGGAACAGCACTTGCTGAAGTACTGTACCTGCAAGTCCGAATACCATGAAAGACAGATAGCTGAAGGTCGGGTTATACAGCACTCTGTATCGATAGTCGATACCGGTAAACATGTTTTTCCCTTCTTCTCCCCAGCCGCCAAGTGCTTCCATCTTCTTCAGCGTGGTTCCTGCTGAAACAGACTTAATCGCTGTATTCGCTGCTCGAACTGCCGTATTCGAAATCATGATGTTACTGCCGTCGATTACAGTCAATACCTCTGCCTCTCTCCCAGCCTTCACATCCTTTTCTAATCCAGCAGGAATGATCAGGGCGATATTTGCTTCGCCCTTGTCAACCAATTTCATTGCTTCTTCTTCTGTTCCTACAACAGACGTGATTCGAAATGTATGATCGACCTCAAAGGCGCGATAGAGCTCACGACTCAATTCGGTTTGATCGGCATCCACCATCACAGTAGGGATCTCCATCACTTTTTTCTCACTGTACAGAAATCCGAACATCGTCAGATAAATCAGCGGAACAAGGAAGAGAATATTACGAATG
This sequence comes from Brevibacillus sp. Leaf182, assembly GCF_001423865.2. Classification (NCBI taxonomy): domain Bacteria; kingdom Bacillati; phylum Bacillota; class Bacilli; order Caryophanales; family Paenibacillaceae; genus Brevibacillus; species Brevibacillus sp. Leaf182. Next base: position 105,361 of record NZ_LMPN02000032.1, read on the forward strand.
GTTTTGTTTGCAAAAAGATTTTTCCATTCGCTCCAGAACAGGTGAGAGAAACTATTCACCATTACCAGCTCCTTCAAGTTTCCACTCAACCGTCAGGCCTGGACGTAATTCCGGATCGGACACCAGCAGCTTCACCTGGAAGGAACGAATGTCACGATCACCGAGTTCTTGTGTCGCTTTTTTTACGGCAAAGTCAGCAGCAGGAGCTACAGTAACCACTTTGGCGTCTACTTCTCTACTCAGGGCTGGGACAAACAATTTCACTTGATCGCCTGTTTTCACATTCGCGAGCATGTATTCATTTACATAAAATTTAACATAGTTGTCTGATTTCGTTTGGATCGTCAAAACGGTGAAGCCTTGGGAAACCAGCTCTCCCTTTTGAACGGCAACTGATTTTACAATACCGTCTACTGGAGCTGTCAGCTTGGTGTTGTTCACATAGGCTTCCATTTCTGCTAGTGCACCTTTTGCTTGCATTACGTTCGCTTCTGCGGATTTAACATCCAGCTCCTTCAAGCCTACTTGACCTCTCCCTGCGACAGCTTGGTTGTATGCAGCTTTTGCTTGATCCAACTGTGCTTGTGCAGCATCGACCTGTTCTTTTCGCGCTCCAGTTTGAGCCATTTTCAACTGCTCTTCTGCTGCTTTAAACTCCGCTTGCGCCTTATCTGCTTGCATCTGCGCCTCTTCCACTTTTACTTGTGGAACGGCACCTTCCGCCATTAATTTTTTCATTCGCTCCAAATTCGTCGCGGCAATTTGATTCGAAGTTTGTGCTGCTTGCAATTTCGCTTTGAGCTGCGTAATTTCTTCTGAACGCGCTCCATTTTTGTTCGCGTCAAGCTGTGCTTGCGCTGAGTTAACTGCTGCTTTTGCTTGGTCGACTTGGGCATTGCTGGAGTTATCCGTCACCGATACTCCTTTTTTCGCCTGGTCAAGTCTGACTAGAGAGAGCTTGTAAGCAGCTTCAGCCTGCTCTTTTTTCGCGAGAATCTCCGCGCTGCTTAGCGTGGCAACTACTTGCCCTGCTTTTACTTCGTCTCCTTCTTTTAGTGAGAGCTGTTCAATGGAACCGCCCATCTTAAAAGAGAGGTCTACCTCTGTTCCCTCGATTACACCTGCTAATTTCGTTGTATTCTGACCGGCCATGCTACTCACATTTGAACCAAACAATACGGTTCCCAGTACTGCAATACTGACTACAAAGCTACCTACACCGATCCATGCACGTTTGTTCATCTGTCTTCTCCTCTTGTTTTACGTTTCTCTAGACGTTATTTGGTTTGAAACATTCCTGAAAGCATATAACGAAGCGTCTGTTTATCTGCGGCACTATTCACTGGCTCTTTGCGAAATTGCTTGCGTAGCACGGTAAAGCCAACCATGCCAAACAACGCGGAAGCGAGTGTACGAATATCGATATCTGCCCGGATATACCCTTGCTGCTGCAATTCCAGCATGTGTGACTCCATTGTGCTGAAATAGCCACCTAACAGATTGCCAACCATCCTGTCGCGCTGTCCATCTCCTGAAAAGGCGCTCAGCAACAGGAAACACAAATCTTGATTCTCGGAAAAGAAGCGAAGATGCTCATCCAGCACATTCAGAATGCGATCCTCCAAGGAAAGCTCTTCATTTTGCATGACATTATTTACATGGTAAATCAGCATCTTCACGCCTTTTTCTATCACGTACAAAAACAGCTCTTCCTTTGTGGAAAAGTGATAATAGAGTGTTCCTTTTGCCACCTGCGCCATTTCCGCGATTGCATCCATGGTTGTTTCGCTATATCCCAATTGGGCAAATGCGGTTAAAGCTCCATTTGCAATTTGATCTTTTTTGGATGGTGCCATCACTCCTGTCCCCTTTCGATTTTTTGAACTGACTGGTCAGTACAAAGATTATATTACGAATACTTCCTAGTTTTGTCAAGCAGCCATTACTTCTATGTACAAAAAAAAGATCGCTTTGTAGGCGATCTTTTACTTCTCTATAATTTTAAGGTATGTCTCCATGGTTGCAGGCATTGGTGCGACCCCGAGGTTCTCCCTCAGTTTTGCTACACATTTCTCGTACCAGCGAATGGCCTGTGTCCGATTATTTTGCTGATAATACGCAGTCATAAGTAAGCGGTACGACTCCTCCCAGCAATCGTCCACCCGCAAAATCGCTTCACACCAGCGGATCGTTTTTTCCAATTGCCCATCCTCAAGCATGATTTTGGCTACCCTCTCTGCTCCGCGTAAAAACAGTGCCTGCACTCTCTCACGCTCTTCTACACACCAATCCTCATAACGGCATTCCGGCATGTAATCGCCCAAGTAATACGCAAGTCCTTTTTCCAAAAGGATGGCGCCCTGACGTCGGTCTGATTCGGCCAAGCCCAATGTAACGAGCTTCTCGAACTCCTCGACGTCCATATGATAACCCGATGCCAGGTTAAAACCGTAAGAGCTGCCATGGCGTTGAATGAAGAATGTATCTGTTCTTGCAGCACGATCTGGCTCGAGTGCTTTGTTCAACGCATTCAGCGACACTTTAAAATCGCGGATTGCCGCTTCCTCGATACTGTCTGGCCAAAGTCGGTTCATGATTTCTTCCCGGGCTAACAAATGATGTCTCTTTGTCAATAAAAGTTGAAACAACAGCTTTGCCGTCCCTCGCTGCCATGCCTTTTCGCTCAATTCCCGCTCTCCCAGCCATACACGGAACGCGCCCAACGTCTGAATGCGAAGGGTATAGCCGGGGTGGAATGTCACGTTTTGCAAGCCCAAATCATTTAACAGTTGAGAGACGTAATCCGGCGATACCTTTCGACGCTCTGCCTCAATCAGAATTGGCATAAGCTGCTGCACATCATGGGGGGTAAGCAGAGTAGGCCTTTGCAGAAGGAATTGATATTCACCAGACTGCATCAAGGACAGAGCTTGCGTCACCGCAGGTATGAACAAATCCCATTGCTTTTTACGATAAGCCAAGAAGCTCAGCCATAATTGGCAAATGACGACACTGTAGCTATCCCCGCAGTGACTAAGTCGATCGGCACAATCGATAAAGGTAGCCCACGCTTCTTCTTCTTTACCGTATTTGGCGTATGCAATCCCAATCGCCATCCGTACCAGACTGCCTAACCAGTCGTCGCGCATCGCCTCAGTCTCTTGTATCCCCCTGTTGCCATACAAAAGAGCTTGGTCGAGTGCCTTTTCTCTTGCGTGAAGCAAGGTTAGTCCCAGAAGCGTTTCTGACTTGCCGCGTGTCGACTGGAGCTCCTCCATGATTTGCAAGCCTTTTTCATAAAGCTGGCGAATCTCATCCGTAGGCAATGTTTGACTGATGAGGGCCGCATGGGCTTTTCGAACATAGCCATTTGCCTCTACAAAAGGGGAATGTGCTGCACGTCCGAGTTGTATGGCCGTTTCTGCGGATTCCCACCCTCGCTCCCATTCGCCATTCAATGCATAGACGAAAGATAGCAGCAAAGAGGTTTCCCGATACGATCTCGTCAGCGGAGGATGCTTCCTCTGTTCTACCTGCCACTTACTCTCCAAGAGCTGAATGGAGGACTGCAATCGGCCAGTACGGAACAACAGGCGCGATTCCAGCTCCACCTCCGTCTGCTGCTCTAATTCCTGACTCCGTTCATACCATGCTGCCGCCTGTTTGGCATCTCCGCGATTCGTATAAATTTCTGCCAGCAAACGGTATAGTCTCGGTGCCATTTCATTCTCTTGCTCAAATGGGGGCAACAGTTGAATCGCCCTCTTCAGTAGTTCTTCTGCCCGAACGCCTTGTACGCTGTCGAGATGAACGCGTGCTTGCCCTTCCAGCCCGCGGCACAATCCGATTTGATCTTGCTTGTGTTCACATTGTTTCATAAATTGCTCATAAGAAGAAAAGGCCTTCGCATATAGACAGCGATAGCGTTCTACTTCACCTTGATAAAACAACAGCCAATGCTGTTCGCACTTGATGCTATCTGGTAACAGTGTTATCCACTCGTATAAAAAGTCCAGCTTCCCTGCTTGCAGCAATCTTTCCGATGCTTGGCACAACCATTCACCCAGCACCCCCCACTGCTCGACGAGACGCAACCGCCCAAAAGCTTTTGCCTCGTCCCCTTTACGTCTGTACCATCCTGCGGCCTTGTGATTGACATGCACGTATGTCGCTTGGTTCGCAGCCAGCTTGCTAGATAGGAGGCGCTGGAAAAGCGGATGAAAGGAATAATGAGATCCTGCATGGACATGAAGAAAAAGATTACAACGCTGTGCTTCCAGCAGATACTCAATGCATCCTTCCCCGAGTATTTGCTTGCAATCCTCCAGATCGAATTGTTCGAGAACCGCTGCCTCCATCAAGAAGCGCTGCATACCTGCATCTAGCTGTGTCCAGACTTCCACTTCCAGCAAATGCAACAATCGCGATAACTCACGCAGACTGTCAGAAACCGTCTGCCCCCTCGTTACCATTTCCCCAAAAGTGCGAAGCGCCATCACCCAGCCTTGTGCCACTTCTTCCACTCGGCCCCAATCGTCTTCGGATAGCGTGATGTCGTATTGATCAGAATAAAAGGCTTCACTCTCCTCCAGCGTAAAAGAAAGGTCATTTGTTGTAAGTTCGAGACACTCTCCTCTTGCGGACAACAAGTCGAGATTGGACCATTTCGGTCGAGCGCGCGTTAAGATGACCAGCTTGACCTTTTGTGGAAGAGCCTCGGCTAACCGTTGAACAAATCGATCGACGTCACTCCCACTATTAATTCGTTGGTAATGGTCCAAAACAAGTATGTGGTCCACCTGGAGCTGTACACATTCCCCGACGAACCAGTCGACCAGTACCTTACTGTCTATGGAAGGCACCGGACTTTGCTCTGTGATACGTATAAGCTGCTCTCGTAATACCTGACCAAAATCAGAATGAACCTGACGAACACTTTCGACAAGACAGATGACAAACGCAAGAAGAGCATCGTCTCCATCCTGGATGGTATACCAGGACGCAGCCAGTGCTTCATCATGTAGAAATGTAGCCAGTGATGTCGTTTTGCCATAGCCTGTCCCTGCATGAATGAGACAAAGCTGCGTATATTTCAACAGGCGCATTTTTTTTGCCAATGCAGGTCGCCGTAAGACATATGGCTTCTGTCCTGGAGGAGTTATTTTGGATATAGGGATGTGGATTGGAATCATAAAATGTGCACTCCTTGCCGTTCTCCTGCTCTTCTTTGACTATTTCCCCATTTCTAACTATTCTCCTGCCATTTAGCCCTTAATCGACAAAAAGCCCACCCGGGAGTCCAGGTGGTGCTCTTTCAATCCACTAAATTATATCCAATGACTGAATAGCCAATATCATTTAACAGGACTTGGAATTCTTCGTCACTGATGTGCTCTCCGTTCGTAATTCGTGAATGCAAATTTGCGATTCGGTCATAAACTGCTCGATTGGTAGACACGTACAAAATGTTGAAGCGTGTTTCTGCCTGTAAGCGTGATCTCATCCGATCCACAACACGTTTATGCAGCGAATCTGGATGTCCATTATCGACTCGCACAATTTTCCCAGGCGTATACGGGATCGACGGCCGCGGATTGACTTCGTCTGGTTTTGGTGTATCGACTGGCAGCACACCTACAATCAAGTTATCCTTGTAGGCCAACACCTTGATATCGGTTACACCGGGCAGCTTTTCCGCATGTCCTTCCAAGCGCGTCACGAGTTGCGGCTCTCGCTGATGAACCATCTTTTGGCTAATCATGGCTGCCGGTCCTTTGTCCCTAGCGACGTTATCGTTCTGGATGTTAATCCCGAGAGATTCAAATTTGGCCTTATTTCCGTTCTGATCTTCGGTGCCCTGTTCTTTGTTAGGCGAACACCCTGTCAGCAAGCCGGCAAACAGGAGCACAGCAATGATACTCCCACTCATTCGTCTCACAACAAAAACACCTCCTTGCACTTAGTGTGATGTGCAGGAGGTGTTCTTACTCAGGAAGTAGCTGCCTTAATTCGTCTTTTTGAAGTCCCCTTCAAACGTATCCTTTTTGCCGCCTTTTTCAGCATTGAGCGTGTAACTTCTGATTCCATCATTCGTGGATTGGTAAAACTCAAAAGTACCTTCAGCAGTTACTTCAACTTCGTATGTTTTGTCTTCCAACGTTACGGTAACCTCTGTTCCAGGTTCTACTTTACCGACGATTTGGTAAACTCCCAAATTGGCTAAAGAAAAAGTCTTACCTTCAACACTTTCCTTGTCAATAAATGCAACCTGCTCAGGCTTTTTCTCGTCTGTTGCTGGTTTCGTCGGATCTTTTGGTTTTTCCTGTTGTCCGGCTTGATTAGGGTTCACATTATCCGCAATCAAAACGGTTTGCGTTTTTGGATCCCAATCTACTTTGTAACTCAGCGCTTCTGCAATAAAACGAACAGGTACTACAGTACGCTTGTTCACAATCTGTGCAGGCACGTCCAGGTTGATCGTTTGTCCATTTTTCTTGGCAATTTTTTGTGTAACGACCAGTCTGATGTTATCTTTCCCTTTATTAATGGTTACGGTACGAGTAGCTTCGTTCCATTGCACTTCAAAACCAAGGTTTTCTGCAATCGGACGAATCGGAACCAGTGTACGCCCCTGGCTTATAATAGGTGCTTGGTCAGGAAACGCGATTTGTTTTTTATTGTACTCCACTTTAACAGCATTCTGTACGGCTTTAGGCGCTACAGATGCAGGTGCTGCCGCTGCAGAAAATGCTGCCATCGGTACCAGGGCAATCGCTAGCAGTAATGAGGTTACTTTTTTAAGCAAAACATTCACTCCATTTCCAAAAAGGTTCACACGATTCTTAATCTACTATAGGATGAGGGCTGTTTCAAGAATTTCCTGTAGTCTTCCTTTTAAAAGATCGTTCTTTCCTAGTAGTTCCCTCTTTTACGTTACTTTTTCCTCCTCCTTTTGACCTAATTTCAAATTGTTACAAAAATGCAACCATCTTGCTTTCCAAAAACGTTACAATAGACAAGAAGCGACAGTATTTTATCTTGAAAGAGGCAATGAATGATGAACAAATTTCTCCCTTTCCTCATCCTGGCACTTATCTTAACTTTAATTCCTCCAGTAGGAAGCTCCGCCAATACGACTGCCATTCAATTGGGAAGTGATGTACTGTTCAATCAGTTCCACCATCTCATTGAAGGCAAAAAAGTCGGGTTAATTACGAATCAAACAGGTCTGAACAGTCAAATGGTTAGCACGATCGACATACTACGACGTGATCGTTCTGTCCATTTAACCACTCTGTATGCACCTGAGCATGGCCTCGACGGAAAAACGGTCGCAGGAAAACAAGTAACGAGCTTTGTTCATCCCGTCTACGCTATACCGGTCTACGGCTTGTCTGGATCAACTCGCAAGCCGACACCAGAAATGCTGAAAGACATTGATGTACTTCTCGTCGATTTACAGGATATCGGATCGAGAACCTACACATACATATCTACCTTGCAATACGCCATGATAGCTGCAAAGGAACAAGGAAAAGAAGTAATGGTACTGGATCGACCGAATCCTCTCGGCGGAACAATTGTCGAGGGTCCTGTCGTTGAACTGCCTTACCGCTCCTTTATCGGAGTGGATACCCTCCCGCTTGCACATGGCATGACCATCGGAGAGCTGGCATTGTTTTTCAATCGTACCATTGGCGTAGATCTTACCGTCATTCCCATGCAAGGGTATACACGCAACATGATTTATCAACAGACAGGTTTGGCCTGGATTCCGAGTTCTCCGCATATCCCTAACTTGACCTCGGTTTTCGGGTATATGGCAACTGGTTTGGGTGAGGGTACTCCTATTCGCCAAGGCGACCATTTTACCTGGATCGGGGCAGAGGGTTTAGATTCGCACAAGTACGCCGATCTGTTAAATGGAAGTCTTCTACCGGGCGTCATCTTTATTCCTGAGAATAAAGGAACGGCCGGGGGCGTACGCCTTCAAATCAACGATCCACATCAGTTTAATCCGGTAAAAACAGGTATTTACGCGCTTGCTTATGCCAAGCAATTGAAGCCATTCCCTATACCAAAAAGTACGAGTACGCAAATCTCCATGTTCGACAAGGTGATGGGTACCAGCAAAATCGGTCTGCTTCTCGAACAAGGCAAATCCCCACAGGAGATTGTTTCTTCCTATGAAGCGGATCTTAAGAAATTTGTAGAGCTCCGACAAAAATATTTGATCTATGGCGATGAACCGTTAATCCCGATACAGCCGATTCAACAGAAACAACCAAAGCAACCAGAACAACCGAAACCATCCAAGCCAGGAAAGCCAGAAACACCGACTCCAACGCAGCCTGGTAAGCATAATGGAACAGCCAATCAGACGAAGAAGCCTGAACCAGCTACAAAACCGGTCCCTCAGACACCGAAGTCTTCTGAGAAGATCGCTTATTTAACCTTTGACGATGGACCCTCTCCTGTAACTCCACGCGTTTTGGATACGCTGAAAACGCATCAGGTCAAAGCCACCTTCTTTATTGTAGGCCGTGAGGTAGCCGGTCATGAGGCCATTCTCAAAAGGATTGTAGCCGAAGGTCATGCGGTGGGAGGACATTCGTATTCCCATAATTATCAGCTTGTTTACAAAAACATGGAGAGCTTTTTTGCAGACGTAGAAAAAGGAAGTCAAATGATTGAAAAAGTAACCGGCGTAAAACCAACAGTATTCCGCTATCCAGGTGGCAGCACGAATACAGTCAGTTTGAAATATCAAGATCCCAAACGGTATAACAAGCAGCACACAGTCATGCAGGCGATCAAAGCAGAGTCGCAACAACGTGGCTATACGTTTATCGACTGGAATGTAACAAACGGCGATGCAAGAAGCAACAAATACACAGCCGCTCAAGCACTGGCAAATATAAAGCAGCAAGTAAAGTCACAAAAAGAAATCGTCGTCTTGATGCATGATTCCAGCACAAAGTCGCCAACAGCTGAAGCTCTCCCAGAAATCATTTCGTACTTGAAACAAAAAGGTTATCGTTTTGAAGTCATTCAAGCCGATCGTCCGACTGTTTCCAACGTAAAATAATCTCAGCAGCAAATAAACCCGCTCCATAACAGAGCGGGTTTTGCTGTTCTTTGACCTTGTGATGACTGGCTAAGTCGTCATCGTTTCGTATCGGAGGCGCAGCTCTCTTTTCAAAATTTTGCCGCTCGGGTTTCTTGGAAGATTGTCAGCAATCACTACATATTTGGGTGCTTTGAAGGAGGAAAGACGATCTTTGCAAAAAGCAAGCATCTCGTCAGCAGTCAGTAACTCACCTGCTTTTGGTACAACGACAGCCGTCACTGCTTCGATCCAGTACGGATGTGGAACTCCGATCACTGCGACCTCAGATACTTTCGGATGTTGATAAATAAGCTCCTCAACCTCTCTGCTTGCTACGTTCTCTCCCCCCGATTTAATCATATCCTTTTTCCGATCAACAACGGTGATATAGCCTTCGTCATCCATGATGCCCAAATCCCCGCTGTGAAACCACCCTCCCTGGAAGGCAGCCTGTGTCTTTTCCTCATCACGGAAATAACCCAGCATCGCATGGCTGGTCCTGTGAACAATCTCACCAACACTCCCACGAGAGACTTCTTTTCCCTCATCATCGACGATTTTCGTTTCCACATTTAACGCTGGCTTGCCTGCAGAGCCTGCTTTTCTCATTTGATCCTTTGGTGGCAAAACAGTTGCTAATGGCGCCACTTCCGTCTGCCCGTAAAAATTGTAAAACTGGGCGTTGGGGAGGCGTTGACCAAGTTCTTTTAACACTTCTACCGGCATGATTGCTGCACCGTAATAGCACTTTTGCAAAGAACTCAAATTACGCGCGGCAAAATCGGGAGAACGCAGCAAAGCAATCCACACGGTTGGCGGGCAAAACAACTGAGTAGCCTTGTACGCCTCTACCGTTTGCAACATCAACGCAGGGGTTGCCTGGTCCAAAATAATTCCGCTCCCACCTAGGTACACGTACGGTCCCAAAAAGCAATGAAGCTGCGCACTATGGAACAAGGGAAGGGCGTGAACAGCCACATCATCCTGCGTCATCCCGCCTTCGATAATCGTGCTGACATATTCGGAGATGATGCTTTTATGAGTGAGCATAACGCCCTTTGGCTTTGATTCCGTTCCACTGGTATACAAAATTTGCACAACATCTTCATCCGCTATGTCTATTTCAGGCTCATGGTCGTCTGCCGCTTCAATCAGCGTGCGAAAAGGCAACCATTCTCCTGTTTGTACTGCTGGTTTGGACACGAGGCAAAGCAGCTTGGGGGAAATTCCAGCTAATTGGAGTCCGTCTTGAGCGAGCTGCAGGAATTCGGGCGCTACGAAGCACGCACTCACTTCCGCATGACCGAAAATATAGGCGACATCTTCCTTATTCAACATGAAGTTGATTGGCACCATGATGACTCCTGCTTTCGCTAGCCCAAAGTTCAGAATCGCAAAATCCATCGAGTTGCGTGACAGCACTGCTACCCGCTCCCCTTTTTGCAAGCCTTTTGAAAGAAGCGTACGAGCCGTCTTATTTGCAAGCTGATCAAGCTGCGTGTAGGTCAATACTTCTTCTTCAAAGTACAGGGCAGGCTTGTCAGGATTTCGCCTACGACTTCTTCGCAAAATATCGCCAAGTGTATTTCTACGAACTCTTTGCGCTTCGAGCATGCAAATTCCCCCATCACTTATAGTCTCATCTCCATTATATAATAATTTTCTTTATTTTCTGATATTTTTCTCGACCATAAAAAAGACTCCAGCTTCTCAACTGGAGTCGGTTCATTTGTATTTATGGCGGAGGGAGCAGGATTCGAACCCGCGTGAGCTTGCACTCTAACGGTTTTCAAGACCGCCCCGTTATGACCACTTCGGTATCCCTCCGTATTGCAACAATACTTACTATATCACAGCTCTACTATTTTTTGCAAGAGCCCGGATTTGTTTCCTTTATCGTTTGATGGCAACGAGTTTCAATTCCGTCATTTCTTCTATCGCGTATTTGACCCCTTCCCGACCCAGTCCGCTTTCCTTTACGCCACCGTAGGGCATATGGTCCGCGCGAAAAGTCGGAATGTCATTTACCATCACACCACCCACACGCAGCTCTTCTGCGGCTTCCAGAGCCAATGACAGATTGTTGGTATAGACACCAGCCTGTAGTCCATAGCGTGAGTCATTGACCAGCGTAATGCCTTCCCGGACGGACTCCACTGGATTAATCAGAACGACAGGACCAAATACTTCCTGACAAGATACTTTTGCATCTGTCGGAACACCCGTCAACACCGTAGGTTGGAGCATCCGATCCACGATCTGTCCCCCACACTCCAAACGTGCCCCCTGCTCGAGCGCCTCATGAATCCACTCCATCGCACGTTCTGTTTCGCGTGGATGGATCATGGCGGAATAGTCCGCGTCCTCAGAGAGCGAATCACCACCGCGAAGTGCTCGTGTTTGTTCAACAAAACGTTGGACGAAATCTTGATAGATCTCTTTGACCACATAAATTCTTTGCACAGAGATACATACCTGCCCAGAGTAGGCGAAGGCACCGAAAACGCATCGGGGAATTACTTCATTCAGTTGCACATCACGATCAACGATCACTGCCGAATTCGATCCCAGCTCGAGCGTGACTCTTTTCATACCCGCTCGATTGCGTATATCCAGCCCAACACTTGGGCTCCCTGTAAACGTCACCGCCCTGACTCTCGGGTCAGACACGATTTTATCGCCAACACTCGCACCACTGCCTGTGATCACATTGAGCGCTCCTGCTGGCACACCAGCTTGCTCTGCGAGCTCTGCAAGAAATAATGCACTAAGCGGTGTCTGTGATGCAGGCTTGAGAACAACGGTATTGCCAGCAGCGAGAGCAGGTCCGACCTTATGGGCAACGAGATTCATCGGAAAATTATAGGGCGTAATTGCTCCGATGACTCCCAGTGGTTCACGCACGGTATAAGCCAAGCGTCCCTCTCCCCCGATAGCTGCATCGAGTGGTACAGTTTCTCCGTGAAGGCGTTTGGCTTCCTCTGCCGCGAACTTATACGTCTGAATCGTTCGAATCACTTCACCGCGGGCTGTTTTAATTGGTTTTCCCGCTTCTATTGCGATGATCCGCGCCGCTTCCTCCAATCGTTCATTCATCAAGATCGAGATTTTTTCAAGCAGGAAGGCGCGTTGATAGGCAGGAAGGCGACGCATGACGGCAGTCGCTCCGTGGGCCGCAGCAATTGCTTTTTCAACCAATGATGAGTCTGCTTGCGAAATTTGTGCAATCTCATGTCCCGTACAGGGTGAGAATAGCGGTGCATGAGCAGTAGCTGGCACCCACTCTCCCCCGATAAAGCACGTTTTTTTCATCGGCATATCCCCACTCTCATGGATTGGCGTTCATCTTCCAATCATTCTCCCTCATACGCGTGCCTTCCTGTCTCGATTTTGAAATATTTGGATATCTCTTTTACTCTTTCACACTTTCAGCCACACCGCACCATTCGAGTAACGTAAGCGCAAAGATCTCAGCACAACGGAATACCTCATCCAAAACGATGTATTCATTCGGGTAGTGTGCAACCTGTGTGACTCCAGGTCCAACAACAATCGCTGGCGTATTGGCCAAAGCAGTCAACAAACCGCCATCTGTTCCCCAAGGCGATGCTTCCACAGTGGCACGCTCTCCTGTCACAGCTTCAAACTGCGCTTGCAAAATATCCATCAGCGGATGATCGAGCTCCACTGCTCCCGGAACCCAGCGAGCTCCGAACCACTCCAGCTCAACAGGCTGTTCTGCAAACCACGGGTCGACCTCTGCCAGCTTTTTGAGTGCTGCTGCCATTTCGGCTTTGGCATCGTCCATCTGTTCTCCTGGGGCAACTCCCATCCTTCCTTCCAGCTTGACGAGGTCAGCTACAGACGAAGGCCACTTGCCACCCTCAATTACCCCTAGATTAATCGGGATCGGAATGGGCAGCTTGGCGTAGAGCGGATCATCGAGTCGATCGTTACGCTCTTTTTCTAATTGGCCAATTGCTTGAACCACGAGCATGCTCTTTTCGATGGCGCTGACTCCCTCGTAGCGAGTACCTCCGTGAGCAGAACGCCCTTTGACGGTCAATCTGAACCACATGGAGCCTTGCTGCTTCGGAAAAATTTTCATATTGGTCGGCTCTGGAATCAGGGCAGCATCCGCTTTATACCCGCGAATGATCGTCGCCAATGTGCCTGCACCGCCGCTTTCTTCTTCTACGACGCTCTGAAAAATGACGTCGCCTTTCAGTTGCACACCCAACTTCTGTAGAACCTGAATCGCCAACAGCGAAGATAAATTTCCACCCTTCATGTCGGTTGCTCCGCGTCCGTACAGCTTGCCGTCCTCAACCTTCCCGCTAAACGGATCATCGCTCCACTGTGCCAGATCGCCCGCGGGCACTACATCCACGTGTCCGTTTAGAATGATGGAGCGCCCATCCCCTTGCCCCTTCCACACACCGACGACATTCGGGCTGCCTTCAAAGGTAGTACGTGGGGAGACAAAATATGGATGTGACACCAGCTCTTCGCCTTCCATGACCCATAAGTCAACGTCCAACCCCATCTGCCCCAAAAGCTCTGCAATACTTTGCTGGATAGATTGCTCTTCTCCTTGTACACTCGGGCTTTTTACCCATTGCTGCAGCAGTTGAACAGCAGCCTCGCGATCTTTTTCCAATTGCTCCCGTATAAGCACCTGCCAGTTTGCCATGTTTTTCCCCCGTTCCATGGTTTTTGTCTTTGCTTAGCGGAAAACGCCAACCTCTCCGTCCATCTTGAGTTCGGCTTCCGTTGCTCCAATTACGTCAGCGACACTGTATGGATACATGACTTCTCGCAGATACAAACCATCTGGCATGACCTCCATTACTGCCATGTCTGTGATGATCAAATCCGCAGCTTTTGTCGCGGTTAACGGCAGGGAGCATTCTCGAACGATTTTCGAACGTCCGTTTTTATCTAGATGCGTGGTCACAACCATGACCTTCTTGGCCTTTTGTGCCAGCTCCATGGCTCCTCCCATGCCTGGGACACGTTTGCCTGGAACGATCCAGTTGGCAATGTCACCATTTTGGCTGACTTCCAGGACTCCTAAAATCGTCATGTCCAATAGCCCACGGCGGATGATGGCAAAAGCAGTCGCACTGTCAAAAAAGGATGCCCCTGTGGCGAGCGTGACTGGAAAACCGCCCGCATTGCAAAGCATGGCATTCTCCTCGCCTTTCGCAGGGCTTGGCCCTGTACCGAGAATGCCGTTCTCCGCGTGAAACATGACGCGTTTTTCAGATGGGATAAAATCCGCAACCAACGTTGGAATGCCGATTCCCAGGTTAATAATCATGCCGTCTTCTACTTCCAATGCTGCGCGGCGGGCAATACGTTCACGATAGCTCTCTGTTTCTTTTACTTCTCCCATGCCCATTGCCAGTTCACCCCTTCACTTTGGACGATAAAGTTCACGAAAACGCCCGGGGTGACGATTTCTTCCGGGTCGATCATGCCTACCTCTACTATCTCATCCGCTTCCACGATGGTAATGTCGCCTGCCATCGCCACTAACGGATTGAAATTGCGTGCACTTGTATCAAACACCAAATTGCCGAAGCGATCCGCTTTTTTCGCATGTACGATAGCCACTTCAGCAGTGATCGGTGTCTCCAATAGATATTCTTTTCCATCCAGAACGACCTTCTGTTTCCCTTTTTCCGCGATCGTCCCGATGCCGACATCTGATAGAATGCCTCCCAGACCGACTCCACCTGCCCGTACACGCTCTGCAAGTATCCCCTGCGGGCAGAACTCTACTTCTAGCTCTCCAGCCGTCATTTGGGCCCCTGCGTTCGGATTTGAGCCAATGTGGGAAGCTATCACTTTTTTGACGCGCTTTTCGGTCACCAGCTTGCCAATTCCGATATGCGGAAAAGCAGTATCGTTACTGATCAGCGTCAGATCACGCACGCCTTTATCCAAAATCCCCTGAATCAAAGTAGGCGGGTTGCCTACCCCACCGAAGCCCCCTGCCAACAGCGTCATCCCATCATGAAAATGGGTGAGCGCTTCGGACAGGGAGACGACCTTTTCAAATCGGTTTGTCATCCTCGTTCCTCCTTCTCTATCCGATCAGTGCCTTGTCTTGGAGCTCTTGCTGAACAGCTATCACTGCTTCTTTCAGCAGAGATATCAGCTCATCGATTTGCTCTGTAGTAATGGTCAGTGGAGGTGAGATGATGACAGCGTCTCCTGCCACTCCTTCGATTCCGCCCATTGCCGGATAAATAAGCAAGCCTTTTTCAAATGCTTTTTCAATGACCTTCACGCCTACTCCTTGGGAAAGCGCAAACGGCTCTTTTGTCTGCTTGTTTTTCACAAATTCCAGCGCGCACAGCATGCCAAGTCCGCGTGCATCTCCGATCAACGGGAGCTCGTCAGCCAGTTCTTTTAGGCGGGCAAGCAAATAGGCACCTTGTTCTCTTGCTTTGTCGACTAGCTGATGCTTCTCCACATAGTCAAGGACAGCCAGAGAAACAGCAGCAGATTGTGGATTGGCGCTATACGTATGTCCTGCCATAATCGAGCCGCTGCCTTTTGTAATGGTCTCTATGATTTCGTCCGAGACAATCGTAGCAGCCATAGGTGTGTAACCGGCACTCATACCTTTGCCCAATGTCATCAGGTCAGGTACGACGCCCCAATGGTCGATCCCAAACGCTTTCCCCGTGCGACCTACCCCTGTCATCACTTCGTCTGCGATAAATAGAACCTCATATTTGTCACAAATCTCGCGAATGCGTTGGAAGTAACCATCTGGCGGCACGACCGCTCCACCAGAAGCCCCGATGACAGGCTCAGCGATGAATGCCGCTACCTGCTCAGGTCCGACGCGCAAAATCGCGGTCTCCAGCTCGTTTGCACACGCAAGCGCATATGATTCGAGGGACATGTCTTCTGGTTTGCGATACGGATATGGTCCTGTGATCGCCGGATAGTCAGCCAATAATGGGGTGAATCGCTTTCTGCGCAAGACGTGTCCAGACATCGAAAGAGCACCCATCGTAATCCCGTGATAGCTCATCCAGCGGGAGATAATCCGGTTTTTTGTTGGCCTTCCTTTTTCCTGCCAGTATTGAATCGCGATTTTTTGTGCCGTCTCCGTTGCTTCCGAACCGCTGCTGACAAAAAACGTCCAGTTCAGTGAGCCCGGTGCCCACTCAGCCAGCTTTGTAGCCAGCTTCTCCACAGCATCACTGCTAAAATGCGAGCGGTATACGAAGGAGACCTCCTTGGCTTGCGCATACATCGCCTCAGCCACTTCTTCTACACCGTGACCAATGCTTGCCGTCACCGCTCCACTGGAACCGTCGATGTAACGATTCCCCTCTTTATCGTAAAGATAGATGCCTTTTCCGTGAGAAATAACCGGATACTCTTTGCCCAATTCAGGCTTGATTACATAGCTTTTCGTCATTTTCGTCGCCACCTCGCTTATTCTCTACCTCTATCCTAGCTGACCTGCACGCAAGAGCCATCCTACGTGCTGGCAAAAAAACATGGTAAAGAGACAAAATCTTTTGTACATTTTGTATAAGAGAACCTTTACCGAGGCTTTTGGAGGAGATACCTGATGACCATCACGATAAGAGAAGCGCTGCAACTGCCGGACATGGTTCACACCAGGCTAATCGCAGGAGCAGGCGGACTGGACAATCCGATTCGTTGGGTGACAATTGTCGAGGTGCTGGAGGATACGAGTCGCTTGCAGGAAGGCGAATTTTTGATTACAACCGGCTTTGGGCTTGCTGAACACACGGAAAAGCTCGCTTCTTTTATTCCTTCGTTGGCGAAGCAAAAGCTGAGTGGTGTTGCGATTCATACGGGCTTTTATTTACGGGAAATTCCCGAGACGTTTTTGACTTTGGCAGATCACTATCAACTTCCATTGATTGAAATTCCCACGGAGATAAACTTTTCAACCATAACAAAAGCCATCTTGCAGCCGATCATGAATCGGCAATTTGAAACCCTGGCTTATTCCTCAGCAATTCATAACCGAATGATTGATGCTGCCCTATCCAAAGGAGGCCTTCCCGCCATCGCTGGCGAGCTCGCTGCACTTACCGGAGGCGCCGTGTCGCTCATCGATGCATTAGGCTTTGAAGTCACGCAGCATGGCAGCTCGGAAGCACTGCCGCATGATCAGTCCCAGGAAATCGCGCATCGTGTACCGATTCGGGCCAATCGCGAGCATTTTGGCACGTTGACATTAACGAAGCCCGAGCACGCCTGGAAAGAGCTCGATGACGTCGCTCTACAGCATGCCTCTACCTTATGTGCTCTCGAATATGTAAAGGAAAGGGCAGTAGCCGCAACGGAATGGCGGTTAAAAGGGGATTTTGTGGAGGAACTCCTAAACGGACAGCAAATGACCCATACGGAGCTGGAGAGCCGTTGTCGCATGCTGGGCTACCCGCTTGCTGGACATCATCTCTGTGTCGCTGTTCGTGTAGAGGTAGCCGATCAAACGATGCTCGGAGACATGCATCAAAGTGTCATTACGTTGATGCGGAGGCTTAGCGACCGTCATCAGCGCTCTTATTTGCTGCGTGAGCGGCCACATTGCCTCTTGTTTATTTTGCTGGATGATCAGACGAGCCTGCGCTTATTAGAACAGCTCACTTCCCGCTGGAGAGGGCTTCATCCTTCACTTGACCTACAAATCGCCTTGAGCAATCCCTGTGAGCAATTGCCAAACGTCGTCAGTGCCTCCGAAGAAGCGATGTTTGCTCTACAAGCGTACCCACTGTTGGCCCAATCCCCGCAAATTTTGCGTTACCGGGATATGCAGGGCTATCAGTTTTTGTTTCCGTACCATCGTGAAAAAGAAAGCTTGCTCCGCCTGTGGAACCCATTGCTGGAACCATTAATTCGCTATGATACGAAATACAATCAACAGCTTCTCGAAACACTTGAAGTGTATTTGGCCCAGAATGGAAACGGTCTACAGACCTCGCAAGCCTTGTATATCCATCGACACACGCTCAAGTACCGGTTGACCCAAATTGAAGAAAAAACAGGCTACCGCCTGGAGGATGCTCATCAACGCTGGCAGCTTCAGTTGGCCCTGATGGCCCGTCGTCTGCAACAGCAGTTGTATCCTCCAAACAGGTAGCCCGTTATTCCCTCGTCGGGCGAAGTGGTTTAACCCATATATTCATGTCTTCATAGCCTGAAAAGATCGTACAATTGTTAATCAGCCGTCCGCGGTATGCATAGCCCATTTTGGCAGCCGTCACATTCATTCCTGCCGATTGTGCCCGAGTCAAGGTGTACAAAAAGTAAATCCCCGCCTCCTCCATCCTTTGTTCCAGCGCGATAAACAGCGGTTGGAGGAGACCTTTCCCCGCATGATCTGGATGGGTTGCACAATCCGTCATCTCGGCTGAACCAAATCGTTCGGAGACTTCAGCTGACGCAGCACATGCAATCTTGCCTTCAAATTCAACGACATAGTAGATGGTACCTTCTTGCATGGTTTTGCGAATGTAGGACGGATCGTTCATCGGTGTAGGATACGTCGCGAATATCAGTCCATACAAACACGCCAATTCCTTCGTGTCTGCATCCGTTGCTTCACGCAGGTGGTATCCCTCAGGTAATGATTTCTCTATCGTACTCCCCGCTTTTGACAGGCTCAACGTAAGAATTTCCTCGGCAAGTTTTTCTGCACCAGAGGTAGCCCGCTCTTTCGTCAGGTAGCAGGTGAGCATCTGTGCGTTTTCCCCTTGAAAAAAACCATCGATGGTTCCCTCTAGCTCGTAACCCAGGGATTGCCATTGCGTAATATCTTGTTTCTTCCCGTACACAATGACTTTTGTTGCCTCTGACTTTTCGGCTAGCTCCTTCAAGACCCGATCCCACTGCTCGATTTGTGATGGTTCATACACGTGCAGCTTTACCCGGCGATTTTGTCGATCAATGATCAGGTCGCCAGCGTCCTGTGCGCCTCCAACATTTATCACGGTCTTCATCCTCCCCTACAGTACTCCTCCTCTCATTGTAGCAAAACAAGTAAGACCGTCATCTGCCAATCTGTATAAAAAAGCTTTCCTCATGCACAAAAAAACACAAGGTGGGCATTCTGTTGGGTCATATTCACTCGTTTTTCATACCATGAAAGTAGATGCTTCATGTGCGAGAAGGAGGGTGTTTTTTGTGAGCTGCAATAACAATTTTGCCCTGATCCTTGTCCTCTTTGTCCTTTTGGTCATCGTACTCGTCGTAATCGGATAGACTTTTGGAGATGCCTCTCATGTCAGGTCGTATCGAGGGGCCCTTTACATATCATGGTAATAGGTAATGACACGCTCGAGAAGGGAGGAAGCCCTCGTGCCCCCACTTATCTATGCCCATCGTGGCGCTTCCGGCCTGTTTCCGGAAAATACGATGGAATCGTTTCAAGGAGCCGTCCGGCGAAAAGCCAATGGGATCGAATTGGACGTCCAGCTCAGCAGTGACAATAAGCTGGTTGTTATTCATGACCATAGCCTGGAGCGCACGACCAATGGTTCAGGTTTGGTGCGCCATTACTCACTGCGAGAACTGCGTCAGCTACGTGCGGATAAAGACTCCTCTATGCGAGTACCAAAAGCCCATATTCCAACCTTACAGGAGGTATTTCAGACGTTTGTCGACACACCTCTGCGCTTCATTATCGAGATGAAAAATTTTTTCCAGGATCAACCCCACTTAGAGGAGCTCGTCATCGAACAAATCAGGCGATACCAGCTAACAGGGCGAACCATCATTTCAACGTTTAACTTCGACAGCCTTTTACGAATCAAGCAATTGGATGCAACACAAACGACGGGACTTTTATACGTTGGACCACTCGCCAAGCCTTGGGAAATAGCCCGCAACTATCGAGCTGATCAATTACACGTCCCATTTGATCAGTTGACGGAAGACTTGGTCAAACAAGCAAAGGAGCATCATTTTGAAGTTTTGAGCTGGACGGTAAATACTGGTCGGCAAATCCAGCGAGCCATTGACTGTGGTGTAGATGGTCTGATCACCAATTACCCGAAGCGTGCGAGAAATCTGATTCGCAATCTATAAAAAAAGAAAGGGAGCCAAAAAAAGGCTCCCTTTTTGTCATTGCATCATTACGTACGTGGTACAAAAAATTTTCCTTGCCAGCTATTCCGGGCTTTTAGTTCTGCATCAATGCCATTCAGAACTTCCCACTTTTTGCGACTCCACATCGGCCCAATCAAGAGATCAGGTGGTCCGTCTCCTGTGATTCGATGGACGATCATCTCTGGAGGTAAAATTTCCAATGTATCCACAACGAGCTTCGTGTACTCTTCCTGTGACAGGAATTCCAAGAGTCCTGCTTCATATTGCTTCACCATCGGCGTTTTGCGCAGCAAGTGCAATAGGTGTATCTTGATCCCCTGCACATCCAGATGTGCCACAGCCTCTGCCGTCTGCATCATTTCTTCGTGGCTCTCTCCTGGCAATCCGTAGATAATGTGAGAGCATACACGGATGTTGTGCTTGCGCAATCTCTCAACAGCATCCACGTAGCATTGATAATCGTGCGCTCGATTAATTAACTGGGCTGTGTGCTCATGGACTGTCTGTAGACCGAGCTCCACCCACAAATATGTGCGCTCATTCAATTCAGCCAAATACTCCACAACGTCGTCTGGCAGGCAGTCAGGACGCGTTGCAATGGAGAGTCCGACTACACCTTCTTGTTGGAGGATGATTTCGTACATCTCCCGCAGCTCCTCCACAGGCGCATACGTATTCGTGTACGCTTGGAAGAAGCCCAAATACTTGGCTTGCGGCCATTTCTCGTGCATCCGGTTTTTCACATCATGAAACTGTCTTTCCAGGTCCATTCTGCGATCACCAGCAAAATCTCCAGATCCTCTCGCACTGCAAAACGTGCAACCGCCTGTCGCTACTTTCCCATCCCGATTCGGACAACTAAAACCGCCATCCAATGGAACCTTGAAAATCTTTTCGTGAAAAGTCCCTCTTAAATGGTAATTCCATGTATGGTATCGTTTATCGCCCCACAACAATGGGACGTCGTTGTTGTGAATGTCTGTCGCGAGCTTCATTGCTGTTTTCCTCCTATGGGCACCGCTACGTCTGGCGCTGGTGCCTTAATCCCGTTGGCGAACGCTACTTGCTTGATCACGTCATTATACCAAATTCGGCAACGGTCTCGCTACTTTAAGATAATAGGAAAACCACAGGGGAATCTTCACCTGTGGTTTTTGCTTGTTTACGTCACTATTGCTGGATCTCCTCGATACGAATCGCGCGTGTATGAGAGGTATGACTCCACTCTTGGTTTTTCTTCGTAAAGAACGCGTAAAACATAATCGGAAGCCAGGTCAGGAAAAAGAATGGTAGCAAGAGGAGCCCGAAATACCCCTTCCACGGAACTTTATCCAAATAGAGGGCCAAGATCGGCAACAGGTAGAACACAGCAGTAGAACCGTATACCAGCCATGAAGGCAAGATCGTGGATACTGTTGTCAGCGTACCGATATCAAAAAATCTTGCCAAGAACAATACCGACATCATCGTCACCATCAGCACGTACATCGGTTGGAAGAGGTAGAAGGCTGCATCAAGCATTCCCAGCTTTCTCGACTTCAAACCATTAAACAAGACAGCGCGGATGTAGCGACCTGCCACATCGTAGTGCCCTTGCATCCAACGCAAACGCTGGCGCATCGACGATTTTAAATCAATCGGTTTTTCATCCCAGACCTTGGTGTCATGTGCCCATGTCGGGTAAATACCGCGTTCAATACAACGTGTTGCAAATTCCAGGTCTTCCGTGAGACTGGTTGCTCCCCAGCCCATTTCTTTGAGCAGGTTGCTCTCAATGCACAAGCCAGTTCCGCCCAAAGTGTTCGGCAGTCCCAAATTGTGACGAGCCAGTTGCCACATACGGTTTGTAAACCAGTAGGTAACCGCATAGGACAGCGTAATCCATGAATCAAACGGGTTCTTGGAGTCGAGGTAGCCTTGAATCACACGCGCCCCTTTGCAGAGACGGTCATTCATTACTTTCAGGAAGTTTTTCTCAACCAAGTTGTCAGCATCAAACATGACGACAGCGTCGTACTGCTTAGGTCTTGCCCAGAGGTTCTCCAGCATCCATTCGATGCCGTAGCCTTTCCCACGCTTGGATGTGTCAAAACGCTCACATGCAATTGCACCATGCGCCCGACTAATTTCTGCCGTGTTATCTGTACAGTTGTCGCAAATGACGAAGATGTCGTACATTTCACGTGGATAGTCGAGTTTCTTCAGGTTTTCAATTAGCGGAGCAATTACGGCGCTCTCATTGTGAGCTGCCACGAGCACAGCAAACGTCTTTTGCGGCTCAGTTGTTACTTGCTCTTTTTTGCGGAACAGGCCTGCACATGAAACTAGTGTTTGATATGTGCCGATTACACCCACCGCAGAAGTAAATCCGATGAATAATCCCTCAATGATCTCTCTAATTACACTCATGGGTTCTTCTCCTCGACCTAAACCAGATTGGGTCTGATCTGAATTTAGGTAGTGTTGTTTTTCCAACATTTCTCTATTGTTTTTCTCTCAATTGGCAGTTTACATCAAATGCGATTCATAAGCAATGACCCAAAAGTGGGAAAAAATAAGGCACTGCTATCACCTTTCCCACCTTTTTCTCTTTCTATTCGACAGTGCTTTGCAGTTGGCAGAAAAAAAAGCCCTTGTCGAAAAAGGCTCCGTTTATTTAGAAAAATACAAACACTCGTTTCCATTTCTTCCTGATTGTTTTCGGGATTGGTGCGGTCGGCGAGACTCGAACTCGCACGGGTCGCCCCGCCACCCCCTCAAGATGGTGTGTCTGCCAATTCCACCACGACCGCCTATAAACGCTGATTTTACTCGTGTTTTTCTGTTGACACGAAGTACGTTTTTGAGTATACACAATCAATTTTCGCAAGTCAATATTGTTTTCGACTGGATGGAGCCCATATTTTTCCTGTCAAACTATCGTTTTTTTGTCCAATCTTCTATTAGATACGTTTGTCGAAAAAGAAAGTTACATGTCACAAAAATTTTGTAAGAATGCAAACGCCATCTCTACAAAAATATCATCGTTTCGTCACATTTTCCGAATAGAATGGGAGCCATATTCTGTGAATTTTTTACATAATTTATGACAAATTAGACAAAATATTTCCAGTTATGGATGAAAGATTTTTATCTATTTTTTTGAAATAGGCCATTTGACTTATCACTTGCCTCTGTTTGCATCCTGAAAGACACGCTAACTTCTACGAAAAAAACCTCCTGCAGGCGCCACAACGTCCTAAGGAGGCTATCTTTTTGAAAAGGCGTGGCGTCCCAGGAGAGATTCGAACTCCCGACCGACGGCTTAGAAGGCCGTTGCTCTATCCTGCTGAGCTACTGGGACTAAAATGGAGGGAGTACCCGGATTTGAACCGGGGATAAGGGTTTTGCAGACCCGTGCCTTACCACTTGGCTATACTCCCATGTTGTTATGGGGCGATCGATGGGACTTGAACCCACGAGTGCCGGAGCCACAATCCGGTGCGTTAACCCCTTCGCCACGACCGCCATATTTTTTATGTAGTTTGGTAGCGGTGGAGGGAATCGAACCCCCGACCTTTCGGGTATGAACCGAACGCTCTAACCAGCTGAGCTACGCCGCCAAAATAAAAATGGCGGAGAGTGAGGGATTCGAACCCTCGCTACGCTTGCGCATACTAACGGTTTAGCAAACCGTCCCCTTCGGCCTCTTGGGTAACTCTCCGTGATTATATGCACCTTCAAAACTAGATATGCATGATTGCTAAGAATGTGTGGATAAGTCCTCGACCGATTAGT